>DGSN01000038.1 GCA_002393575.1 Prevotellaceae bacterium UBA4361
TTAGGGTGACGAAGTCAGGAAAAAGAGAATCATTGATAAAGACCATGACGATGATGAACGAGTTGATAGGAATCGTCAAGCAAGCATCTTCGCTGATGCTAACTGATGGATTCGACATTTTAGAAAAAGATGGTGTCACGAATATCGTGACATCGTCCGACATGGCTGTGCAGGAATTTCTGAAGAAAGAACTCAGCACCTTGCTTCCTGGCAGCGGTTTTCTCTGCGAAGAAGAAGACAAGCATCAATTAGGCAAGGACTATACATGGATTATCGACCCTATCGATGGAACAGCCAACTACAGCCGTGGCATTGACCAATGCGCCATCTGCGTGGGATTGCAGCACAATAAAGATATGGAATTGTCGGTGGTCTATCTGCCACGCACCAACGAACTCTTCTCAGCCGAGAAAGGCAAAGGCGCATTTCTGAACGGCAAACCCATCCATGTGTCCACACGTGCTTTCAGCAATTCCTTGTTCTGCACAGCTTTGGCAGTTTATCACAAAGAGGCAGCACAACTCTGTTCCGACATCATTGTTGATACCTTCATGCAGTGCAACGATGTGCGTCGCTTCGGAGCAGCAGCACCCGAACTCTGCTACCTCGCGATGGGGCGTTGCGAACTCTACTTCGAATACTGTCTTTCCCCTTGGGACTATGCAGCCGCTTCCCTCATTCTGATGGAAGCCGGCGGAGTCATCACCAACCTCCAAGCGCAATTCCCTTCCCTCTCCGAACCCTCTGGCATCTTGGCAGCCAACAACACCCAGAACTTAGCGAAGCTCCAAAGCATCGTTGACAAGCATTTACGTAATGATTAAAAAATAGTTTCCGTCTTCCCCTCAATAGAATTCTACTCCGTTTTTCATTTTTTTAATACCCGTTGGCGGAATAAATATAGAGTTCACTCATTACAGATGGCACGGAAGTGAATAAAAGAAATACGAGGGTCTTTCTGCATCATTTTATCCAAATAGCTGATGATGGTATCATTATGAACAATCTGAATAGGGACATATTCACCAGTGAGGAAATCCCTCATTTTTCCTTTCCTATCATAATGCAAGACACGGTTTTTCTTGTTCTTTAGCATTCCATTCGCTTGTAATTCCTTGTATCCTTGCGATTTCATTCGTTTTATCTCCTGTGCTTCTTCTGACTTTTCTGTTTTAAAATAGTCGAAGTAAATAGAATCCTTGTTATAAATTTTCAGACTGTTCAGCTCATTTAGCTCCGTAATGATTTTCATATCGAATTTCATTCTTTCAGGATGATTCAGAAATGTTTCATCCAACAGGAGCAGATTGGGTGTAACATATTCATACTTATGCTTCGTATCGTACATGGATAGCATCGAGTCCTTTTCTTCAAACCGTATCCATTTCCTGTTTTGGTAGATATCTAACCAGGACGTTTCACTGAGAAATACAGCAACTATGTGAGAGTCTGGAATATTTTCAAAATGAGAAATAAGTTCCTGTCTCCTAAGACACAAAGAGTCAAGTAGTATGCAATAGTTTTGATAAGAAAGGAGATTCAAATCCACATGCGTCAAATCATAATTCAACACCGCACTCTCAAACTTCAAAAAACTACGAAAATCATTAACGCTGTCCTCCTTGAACAGTCCATAACAGAAATCTTCACCCGTTTTTGGGTATCTTAAATGTGCCTCCAAAAAGTGAGACATCATTGCGTCATAGTGATCATCTTCACCCCTTTTATACATACTACTACAGCACGACAGTCCGTGTAAAAGGAACAGAGAAAGAATTGTTAATAATATATATCTCATGGTAATCTTAGGTTCTACAAGTTTCCTAAAAAATTTCTGATTATTTTACCAGCTTTCTCTGAAAAAACTAAAGTAAATTCACCTACTATTCCTTTCATATTCACAACCACTTATTTTATGGGTTCGACATATTTTGAATTCACATCGCAAAAGTAGCGATATTTTTTCAATAACCAAAAAAAGTCAACAAATTATCACAAATGAACATGAAGAAGAAAAAGGGAACATGAGGACAACGGGACGTTGGAAGTCCCCTTCCGACCTCTTCAAGGGAGGAGTATGCAATCCTGATAGTTTTCCTACCCTATATCTCCCCTCTCCGTGGAGATTGAGTGGACTTCTTTTGGGGATTTTCAGAAGCGCATGTGAGGATTGGCTGAACCGTTCTTTAGGATTCAACAAGTTGCCGAGGGCTCGTTATCGTTCAAGCGAGGGCTCGGTGAAACTCAAGCGAGGGCTCGTTTGAAAAACGACGAGGGCTCGGCATTTCAGTAAAATCAAATGGGCGATACAATTCGAACAAAAGAGTGAATCGGCATCATCGAAGAAAAGCATGAGTAGAAGCAGATGGGGATCTTCATGACGCATTTACGAACAAGATTAGACGCACTACAAAATGCAATTTTTGGCGAATTCATCGGAAAAAATTAGTGAAGGAGGAATGAAAGTAGGATGATTTTGGATTACCTTAGTCTGTAAAGATGAAGAATGTTTGGGATGATGGATGAGATGGGATTTTTGCATAATCATTGCATATTTCAGAACAGGGAGGGAATGGAGGAAAAGGAATGGAATGGGAGAAAAAATCGTTCAAAATCATTAAAATTAGTTCATATATGCGCGCAATGCGTTAAACAATGTTTTGTGTTTCTTAATTTTTTTTTAAATTTGCGGCAAATTACAATTAAATTCAACTAACTATTCTCCTTATGAAAAAATTCTTTCTATTGATTCCCTTGGCTGGTTTGGCCTTGCTGAACAGCTGTGTGGACAAGTATGAAGAAGTGGATGCCGACTCCAAGCCAAGCTTCTTGGGCGAGAGCATTTATGAGGAATTGTCGAACCCTGAACGAAATGGCTTGCAGGGCACGTTCAACACCTACAAGATGTTGATTAGCGATTTGGGCGAAATGGAAACGCTCAGTCGCACGGGTAGTAAGACCATCTTCCCAGCGAACGACGAGGCTTTCGACCGCTTCTTCAAATCTAACATTTGGGGTGTGCAGAGCTACTATCAGCTGAGCAACACCCAGAAGAAACTGCTGTTGTATTCGTCGATGATTGACAATGCACTGCTGCTGAGTATGCTTCCAAACGTGTCGAACGGTACGACGGAAGTGGTGAAGGGACAGGCTGTGAAGCACCAGACGAGCATCAGCGTGATTGACTCCGTGACTCACATAGCAGGCAAGGACTTGCCAAAGAACAACTCCTACTGGGACCGCTACCGCGAGAGAAGCGGTGGTATGTATTTAGTGAGCGATGCCACTCGCCCTATGCTGGTTCACTTCACTCGTGAACACATGCTCAACAACAACATCACCGTGAGCGGTGACCAAAGCGACTTTGCCATCCTGACGGGTACTCCTTACACGGAGGGCAGTGCTTACATCTTCGACGACCAAGTGATTGCAAGCGACATCACTTGTAAGAACGGCTACATCCATCAGGTGAAGGACGTGCTGGTTCCACCAGGCAACATGACCGACGTGCTGTCGCGCAATGCGAACACGAGCATCTTCAGCCACATCTTGGACTACTATGCTGCACCTTATTATAATGCAACAATTACTAACAACTACAATGCGTGGGCTATCCAGAACGGATATGAGCAGATAGACTCCATCTTCGAGAAACGCTATCTGAGTTCACGTTCGCAGAATGCAACGCTGATTGTTGACCCTAACGGAAAGACCTTGTCGAGTTCGGTGGTTCTTTCCTACGACCCAGGTTGGAACCAGTATTATCCTGCCAGCAACTATACGACAGGCATAGACAACACGATTACCGACATCGGTGCGATGTTCATCCCTGACGACAACGCTGTGAAGAAATACTTCCTCCCAGGCGGTGCTGGTGCTTACCTCATCGACATCTACGGCAAGAAAGCTAATACTGAGGAAAACCTGCTTGAGAACCTCGACTCGCTGCACATTGCCAACAGCCAGATTCTGACTGCCTTCGTGCGCAACTTGCAGAAGTCTTCGTTCTCTGCCACTGTTCCAAGCAAGTTCACAACCATTTCGAACGATGCGAGCGAGAACATGGGCATGAACATGAGCTACTTGCAGACGAAAGCTGATGGCAAGTACGATATTCGCTTTGCCAACAACGGTGTCATCTATATTCTGAAAGACATGATTGCCCCTGACGAGTATCAGGCTGTTTTGGCACCATCCTCTTCTTATCCCGACATGCGCGTGATGAACTGGGCTGTGCAGGACCGCACTTACTTGGGCATCGACTTCCGCTTCTACCTCTTGGCAATGAGTGCCAACTACGCATTCTTCATTCCAGACGATGAAGCATTCAACCAGTATTATATCGACCCAACGACTCTGGGCCACACTCAGCAGGAAGTAATCCGCTTCTGGTACGACACCAATGTGGTTCCTTCGCAGGCTTTCAAAGTCGAGACTTACAAGTACAACTCGCAGACGGGCGAAGTGGGCGACATGATTGCCACATTGAGCTTGACGAACCAGAACCACCTGGCTCGCATCAAGTCGGCTCTCACCGACATTCTGAACTACCACACCATCATCCTCGAAGAAGGCGACTCGATTGGTATGACCAACAGCTACTACAAGACGAAGCATGGAGGAGAAATCTATGTGGACGGCGGCAAGGTGGGCAACAGCGTCTATGGCGCTTCTCAGCTCTACAACGGCATCACTCCTTCGAAGATTGAAGTGGATTACAAGGAGAAGAACGGACATGCGTACAGAATCGACCACGTGATTCAGGCTCCACAGGAGAGTGTGTCGAAAGTGCTGACGAGCCACAGCCAGTTCAGCGAGTTCTATCAGCTCTGTGCAGGTTTTGCTGCTGAAAACATTCTGAGCTGGATTGGCATTGACGCTACCCAGAACGAGTTTGGCACAACCGAACAGGAACAATACACCATCTTCACCAGCACCTACGGCAGCGGAAACGCTAAAGTGCAACAGGCTTGCCTGGATGAGAACGTGAAGATGTTCAACACTTACAACTACACCCTCTATGCTCCAGACAACGAAGCCATGCAGAAGGCATACGAAGCAGGACTTCCAAGCTGGTCGGACATTGAGGAGGTTTATAACCAGGGCATCGTGGAAACCGACGAAGCCAAGGTGGAAGCCATGAAGAGCGAACTCTGGACCAAGGTGAAGGCAATGCGTGACTTTGCTCGCTACCACTTCCAGAGCATCAGTGTCTATGCTGACAACAGAGTGGAAAGCGGAACCTACCAGAGCTTGTCATACGACAACGTGGGTGTTTCGCTGGACATGAGCGTTTCGGGTGGAAACAAGAAGTTAGTGGTGAAGGACTTGGCAGGCGTGGAGCACACGGTGGATGCCAACGACCCAACGAAGCTGACGAACTACATGACACGCGACTACTGGTTCAATGCAGACAGAAGAAGTGCTACAGCAATTACCACCTCTTCGTTCTGTGCAGTACATGAGATTACAGAGCCTCTCTACAACAACCGCAACAAGCGATTCGACACGGAATGGGCAACGAAAGCTGCAAGAGAGAATGCTCAAAAGGAATATGCACGACGCAAAGCAATCAACCAGCTGTAAGGGAAAAAGGATAGTTTCACTCCCAACCCTTCTCCTGAGGGCGAGGGGAACGGAATGAAAAAGACGAAACACTCAAGTATTTCCTATCAGCTAAAAAAGAAAAAGAGAAATCGTATGAAAAAGATATTTGCTATATCACTGCTCCTCTGCACGATGGTGCAGATGGCAATGGCACAGACCAATAACCGCATCTCGGGTACGGTTGAGGACGACTTCGGCCCTGTGATGATGGCAAATGTGGTGGAGCGTGATGCCAATAATCGTGTTGTCAATGCTACCGCAACAGATGCCAATGGTAACTTCTCTATGCCTATCAAGAGCGGAAAGAACAAGCTCGTTGTTTCCTTCGTGGGAAACAAGACACAGGTGCTCGACATCGGCAACAAGCGCACATTCAAAATCATCATGGGCAGCGATGCCGTTGCCATCCAGGAAGTGGTTGTGAAAGCCAACCGCACACAGTCGGGCGGATTGAGTATTCCAGTGAAGGAAATCTCCGTGGCACAGCAGACCATGAACATGGAAGACGTGGAAGGTCTTGCCTTCACGAGTGCCGACGAAGCCTTGCAGGGTGAGATTGCCGGTCTCGACATCGTTGCCAACTCAGGTAACCTCGGTGCTGGAACGCAGATGCGTCTGCGTGGTGTGACCACCATCACGGGCGATGCGAACCCACTGATTGTTGTCAACGACAAAATCTTCGACAATCCTGACGAGAACTTCGACTTCCAGAACGCAGGCGAAGAGGAATATGCCTCGCTGCTTTCGGTGAACACACAGGACATCCAGAGCATCACCGTACTGAAGGACGCTGCTGCAACAGCCGTATGGGGTGCTAACGGTGCAAACGGTGTGATTCTGATTACGACGAAGCGCGGTATTCGCGGCAAGACAAAGGTGACCTTCGACTACAAGTTCACAGGCACATGGCAGCCTAAGGGCTACGAGCTGCTGAATGGTGACGACTACACCATGATGATGAAGGAGGAATTCTACAATCCTGCTCAGTCGTCAAGCGCAACCACAAGCCTCGCCGAACTGAACTACGACAAGAGCTGGGCAGAATATGAAAACTGGAACAACAACACGGACTGGGTAGATGCAGTGACTCAGTTTGGTCAGCAGCACAGCTACAACCTCAACCTCACGGGTGGTGGTGAGCGCGCCACGTTCCGCATCAGTGGAGGTTACGACCACCAGACGGGTACCATCATCAAGCAGAAGCTCGACCGTTTCACCACTCGTCTGGCATTGGACTACAACGTGAGCGACCGCATCCGCTTCTCAACCGACTTCGCCCTCACCTACACGAACAATCATCGTAACTGGGATGGAAGAGAAAAGAACACCCTTCTCAGCAAGGCGCTGAACATGGCTCCAAACATGTCGATTTATCGCCAGGATGCGAACGGAAATGACACTGGTGAATACTACATCATGAATCCGAGCGGCGACCCATACGCAGGCAACTTCTCCTCCGCTCGTCTGAGTGCTATCCGTGCGCTCGGCAACCCAGTGGCTATTGCCCACAATGCTTGGCAGAAGGAAACGACATACCGTCTGACTCCAGACTTCACGCTCAAGTATGAACTCTTGGGCACTGACGACCACTCTCACCGCTTGAACATTGAACAGCGCATCGATTTCGATATTTACTCGAACAGCTCTCCTTCATGGTATCCAGCATCGCTGGCAACCAACGCATGGACGAGCGGTGTCTATAACCAGAGTATCAGTTCGGAAAGCAACCGTTTCCGCATTGGTAGCCGCACCCGTCTGAATTATACTCCTCACTTCAACAACGAGGACATTTCCCTGACGATGATGGCTCAGTATGAGTTCCACAAGTCGAAGAGCAGCGCACAGAGCAACACGATGCAGCAACTGCCTGGTGGCATCACTTCCACTGTGGCTGACGGCTATCTCAGCGCCATGAACAGCAGCAACAGCCGCTCCGCTGACCAGAACTTGCTCTACAACTTGCATGCTTCCTACAAGGACGGACGCTACAGCTTGGGCTTCTCGCTCCGTGCCGATGGTAATTCGAAGTTCGGTCCAGCTCACAAGTGGGCTTACTTCCCAGGCGTTTCTCTGCGCTACAACATCAGCGACGAACCATTCATGCGTCCACTGATGGACAAGGTGAAGGTGTCGATTCTCGGTTTGCGTGCCAGCTACGGTATCAACGGACGCGCTCCTTCGGCTGACTACCTCTACTTCAACACCTACTCCACTTCGGCAGGCTACTACGGCGTGGGAAGCACGGCTGCCAACACTGCCGCTCTCGATGCCCTGAAGCTGGATGACTTGCGCTGGGAAAAGACCAGCAGCGTGAACCTCGGTTTCAACCTCGGTTTCCTCGACAATAGACTGAATTTCGAATTCGACTATTATTATAAGGACACGAAGGACCTGCTGATGCAGAACGTGGGAATTCCTCGCACTACAGGTTTCGGCTCCATGAGCTGGGCGAATGTGGGCGAAATGACGAACCAAGGTTGGGAATTGAACGTCAATGCCAGAGACATCATCAAGAAGGGTAAGTTCTCGTTCGGCTTGAGCTTCAATATCGCTCAGAACAAGAACCTCATCAAGGAGATGGATCCAACCGTCTTGGCTTCTATCAACTCTGAATGGGCAGCAACGACCCGCGGTGCTTTGCTCAACCGCGTTCAGCTCAACAACCCTCTCGGTTCGATGTATGGCTTCCGCTACAAGGGAGTGTATCAGTATTCTTACGACTACTTAGAGAATTACAAGAAGGAGAACAACCTGAATGCAGCTCAGTATGAGGCTTGGATTAACGAGCAGCTGGCAGCTGGCAAAACCTTCCCTGTTGTGGTGGGTACAGACGGCAAGGTGCTGATGACCAATCAGGGCACTCCTCAGCACTTGGTTTACAACTATACTGATGGTAACTCCACTTACACGTTCCAGGGCGGTGATGCCATGTATGAGGACATCAACCATGACGGACAAATCAATGCCCTCGACATTGTGTATCTTGGCAACTCTCTGCCAAAGGTGAACGGTGGTTTCAACCTGAACTTCAAGTATGGCAACTGGAGCCTGAAAGCACGTTTCATGTTCCGCTTCGGCAACAAGATTTTCAACCTTGCCCGTATGCAGATTGAAAAGATGTACGACACGTACAACCAGAGCGCGACTGTGAACTGGCGCTGGCGCAAGGATGGCGACAACACGCCAATGCCACGTGCCATGTACAACACGGGCTACAACTGGCAGGGTTCGAGCCGCTACATTGAAGATGGTGGATTCGTTCGTTTCCAGAACTTGCAGCTGATGTACAGCTTCCCAAGCAAGCAAGTGAAGCGTTGGGGACTTGCCAGCCTGAAGGCTTCCCTCTCCATCAACAACATCTATTGCTGGACGAAGTATAGCGGTACAGACCCAGAAATCAGCGTTGGTTCATGGGGTGTTGCCACCGATAATTCGAAGACTCCACGTGCTAAGTATTTCACAGCAAACATCAACATAGGATTCTAAAAACTGAAGGATTATGAAAAAGATACTTTCATTCATCATAGTAACAGCAGGTCTGATGCTCAGTTCCTGTGTAGATACAGAATTGCTGCCATACAACAAGACTGTTGACGAGGACTTCTGGCAGACCAAAGCGGATGTGTCCTCGATGGTGAACGGTGCCTACAAGAGTATGCTCTCCACCGACATGATTTCCCATCTGATTGTTTGGGGTGACTTCCGTTCCGACGAGTTGGTGCTCGTGAATTCCATCAGCAACTCCACCACGGAGGCACTGAACGAAATCTATGCAGCCAACATTCAGATTACGAACAACTACGCAAACTGGTCTTCGCTCTATTCGGTGATTAACATTTGCAACATTGTTTTGGAAAAATCGCAAGCAGTCATCAACATCGACCCTTCTTACACGGAAGGCGACTGGAAATCGGACTGCGCTCAGATGAAAGCACTTCGCTCACTTTGCTACTTCTACTTGGTGCGCAATTTCCGCGACGTGCCTTATTCTTCGAAGGCATACATGAACAGCAGTCAGGACTTGCGCCTGCCTCAGTCGTCTCCCGACTCCGTACTCACTTCCTGCATCAAAGACTTGCAAGAAGCTGAAGCCGACATCATCTCAGCTGAAGCTTATAATGACTGGCGTCGCGTGGGTTGGTTCAACAAGGACGGCGTGGATGCGTTGCTTGCCGACATCTATCTGTGGCGTGCTTCAGTCATGAAGAATTCCGAAGATTATAAGCAAGCTATCTTCTACAGCAACAAGGTGATTGAATCCAAGAAGGCTCAGCACCAAAGCAGACGCTTGCAGATTGAGGAAAAGGAATATCCTCTTGCTGAAGGAAGAGAAGCCTACAACGACTTGTTCATTGTTCAGAATGCAGAAGAAAGCATCCTTGAACTCCAATTCGACGGTTCAAACAACAGCAATACCGCTCTTTGCCAATACTATTTTAAATATGCTGGCAACAACTCACCTTACGGCTACCTCCGTGCTGCCTCCATCTTCGGCACACGCGGAACGAACATGGTGTATGAGAAAAATGGTGACTACCGCTTCGTGGAGAATGTCTATAAAGCTGGTACATCCAATGAGTCATACGACATTCGCAAACTCATCACTCAGACCAACTGGTCGGTTGGCAATCCTGGAGCTGCCAGCGGCAGGGATCGCGAAAGCGACCGTGCTTACGCCAACTTCCGCCAGAACTACCCTGTGTATCGTCTGACCGATGTGATGCTGATGAAAGCCGAAGCGATGGTTCAGCTTGCCGTGGATGAAAACGACACGCTGCTTCGTCAGGCATTCAACCTCGTGAAGGCTGTGAACGACCGCTCCATCTATGAAGGAAGTCTTTCGAACGACTCTTTGAAATGGGGTAACTACAACACGTTGGACCGCATGGAAAACCTCGTGCTGAGCGAGCGTCTGCGTGAACTCTGTTTCGAGGGCAAGCGCTGGTACGACCTCATGCGCTATGGCTATCGCAAGATGGAAAACGTGGACTACACCACAACACTTGCATCCCAAAACGAACAGGGAAAGACCATGCCAAACGTGAGCAGGGAAATGATGAGCCTGATGACTCGCAAATATACAGCTGGAGGTGCTTCTGTAAGCGCAAAGATGCGCACCGAACCTTACCTCTACATGCCTATCATCGAAAGCGAAATGAAAGCGAACGACCTGCTACGGCAGAATCCTGCTTATTCATCAAGCGACCAGTGGGAAAAGAACTATTAAAATATGGAGGAACTCAATATGAAAACAATGAAGAATTTCTTTTCGGCAGCATTGCTTGCCACTTGCAGCGTAGGCTTCGGACTCGTGTCGTGCGTGGACGAACCTGACGGTGAGAACCTCTATACCAGCACAGGTGAAACTATCGAGAGCCTCATCAAGCAGGACTCCACACTCACGTCGTTCACCTATATTCTGGAGCGTGCCAACTTGCTCCGAAGCATGGCAGCCTACGGACAATACACCGTTTATGCTCCATCCAACGAGGGTGTGACTGCGTATGTGGATAGTTTGTGGAACGACGAGGATGCCGTTATTGAACATAATGGTATGACGAGCCACTCGCTGGAAGGCTTGTCCGACAGCCTTTGCATCGACATTGCAAAATACCACATTGCCAACGGTCTCTACAGCATCATCGAAATGGGTGGTGCAGGAACGACCATCTCGACCATGCTTGGACGACCAATCTCCACCACGGTAGATTCCTTGGGCCGCACCGTTCTGAATGGCGTTTCCATCATCACAAGCGAGGACAACGAAGTGGTGAATGGCATTGTCCACAAGATTAACAAGGTGGTGCCACGCACAACCCGCTTGCTCGGTGACACCTTCAAGTATCTGAAAGATTACACTATCTTTAACCAAGCTCTCCAGATGACAGGACTGGCTGACTCCGTGGCACGAAGCAACAAGGGCAAGACCTGGGAACTGATGCCAGACCACAGCGACACCAATGGAGATATACTCTACCAGCCTACGACCTGCCCTATTGGCTACACCATCTTTGCGGAAAGCGATGCCGTGTTTGCCAACTATGGAATCCACTCGATTGAAGACCTCATCAGCTACGTGAACAACTACTACCGAAACGCTCCATCGTGGTATGACTACATGAGCGAAAAAGGACTCACCGTGAGCACAGGCGATGACTACACCAACCGCTTCAACGCACTCAACATGTTCGTTGCCTATCACATTCTCTACGCTTCTATGGCTCAAGACCAACTGGTGTTCGAGAACCAGTCAGGAGTAAGCACATCAGTGTCGAAGTGGAACTACGTGAACGGTGGAGAGCCATACGACTACTACGAAACCATGCTCCCTCACACACTGTTGAAGATTTGGGAGCCACAGCCAGGTAAGAACCTCTACATCAACCGCTACCGCACATTCAACACACTGACCAACGAAGTGGGTACGATGGGTACGAACCACGAGGTGAAGTCGCAAGGTGTGCCAATCATTCGTGAGGACATCATGGCTTACAACGGCTATATCCACCCAATCCGCAGCATGTTGTTCTATGGCAGCCAAGTTCCTGACGGTGTGCTGAACGAGCGTCTGCGTTTCGAGACTACCACATACCTTGAGGAGTTCATCAACACAGGCATTCGCTACATGTCGATGAACGAAGTAAGTATTCTCAACGGTGGTGGCAGTGGTGCCCGCGTTGCCTTCCCAACCGATTTCTTCGACGATGTGAAGGTGTATAACACAACATCCAACTTGCGCTACAACGTGAAGGGTGACTACCGTGCATACCAAGCCGATGCTTTCCAAGGATGGAACAACTACGATATTGCCATCAAGATTCCACCTGTACCAACAGGCACATACGAATTCCGCTTGTTCTACTCTCCAATGGGACACGGAGGCATGATGCAGTTCTACTTGGGCACCAGCACCAACGTGCAGAGTATGCAAGCACTCGACATTCCGCTTGACGTGCGTATCCAGGAAAGCGACCCTCGCATCGGCTGGACTCCATTCTACGAGGAAGACGACCGAGGCATTGCCACCGACATTGCCATGCGCAGCCGTGGCTACATGCGCGCTCCGTTCAGTTTCCGCGGACACCCAGGCACAGGCGGCGACGAACTCACCTCCTCCAACTGCCGTGGCGATGGAGTTGTCACCTTGCGCCGCATTCTCGGCACTCTCCAGTTCAAGCAGAGCGACGACCACTGGTTCCGCATCAAGAGTGTCATCAGCGACGAAACCGACTTGAAGTGGCAGGTTGACTTCATCGAACTTGTACCAATCTCTGTTGTGAACAACGACCAATACTCAGAGGACTGGTACTAACACAGAGATTCAAGTATTACACCCTCAAATGAAAAAAGATTTCGTTGAAAGGAAGCAATTTCAATAAACAATCAAAGTGATATGAAACTACATAAATATATAGGACTCATGATAGGGGCAGCAGCTATGCTGACTGCCACCTCATGCTCCGACTGGAATGACTACAATGAGGTGAAGCCTGATGCTGTCAACGCTTCAGCCGACCTCTCGCTGTGGGAAAACATCTCGAAGAATCCAGAACTCAGCGACTTTGCCAAAATCATCCAGAAAGTCGGATTCGATGATGAACTCAAGGCTGCTCACTACTACACCGTGTGGGCACCGCTCAATGGCACCTACGACGCGCAGGCTCTCATGGAGACAGACAACAAGGAAGTACTCTTCCAATTTGTCAAGAACCACATAGCCGAATACAATCATCCTGCATCAGGAGCATTTTTTGAACGCATTCGTTCCCTCAACCTGAAGAGTCACATTTTCGAAGGAACCGCCAATGCCTACACTTTTTCGGGCGTTAATGTCCAGCAAGCAAATCTGCCAAGCGTTAATGGCACAATGCATATTCTCGCATCTGAAGCTCCGTTCCTCACCAATGTGTATGAATATCTTCAGGAACGATATGGTGAAGACTCTATCGCCAACTATTTCCACAACTACGAATACACATTCCTCGATGAAGAGCGTTCGGTGGTGGGACCAATCGTTGACGGCCGTCAGACCTACATCGACTCTGTAATGGTGACAGAAAACACACTGCTCAACTATCTCGGTGCCAATTTGGATGAAGAGGACAGCACCTACACATTCCTCTACCCTTCGAACGATGCATGGAACAAGCGTTACAACGAGATTAAACCTCTTTACAAGTACATCAACAACTTGAAGATGCAGGACTTGATCAACTCCACATCGAACACCGACATTCCGACTCTGCAAGTAAGCTCGTTCGACACTGAATACATGACAGACTCTCTTGTGAAACGTGCTATCATTGGCAACCTGGCTTTCAGCAACAACGACACTTACAATGCCATTCTCAACAAGACCAGCTTCAACCCCGAGGACACACTCCGTTCCACCAATCGTGCCAAGTTCTCAAACCCAGCTGAGATTCTGAAGGCAAGCTCAGAGTCCATCGAAATGAGCAACGGAAAAGTCCTCGTCATGGATTCCATTGCCTACTATCCTTGGGAAAGCTATTCGTCGGAAATCAACGCTTCGGCTGTTTTCTATGGCTCACGTGTCCTCACAGGTACGTCCCACGATGTGCGCGTGGATGACCCCGACTCTACAAAAGCAGATTTCAAAAAAATGCGTGAACCGCTCCGTTACATTTGGGTAGAGCCAACCAGCAACTACTCCAAGCCAGAGCTCGACATCTATCTGCCACAAGTACTCTCCACCACGTACAACATCTACCTTGTAATGGTTCCAGCCAACATTTCCAAAGCTGACTCACTCCGCGAGAACAAGCCTAACCAAATCAATGTGACGCTCAACTATTGCAATGCCAACGGTAGTTTGGCAGACAAGAATTTCGGCACATTCAGCAACGACGTGTCGAAAATCGACACACTCTACATCGGCCAGCACACTTTCCCAGTTTGCTACAGAGGCATTACCAATTATTATCCAAACATCAAGATAACCTCTCCTTTCAGTGTCTTCAACAAAACCATGATGGAAACCTACACTCGCGACCTACGCATTGCAGCTGTCATCCTGAAGCCAATCGAAATGGAAGAATATGAAAAAGGAGGAAACTGATTATGAGAAGCAACTATAACACACTCCGCAAGCAGAGCCTCCGATTCATGCTCTGTGCTTTTGCACTCACGCTTTCTGCCCCTGTCCTCGCTCAGGACGAGACAGAAGCTGAAGAAACCCAAGCAGTGAAGCGTCCGAAGCGCGAAAAGCAAGTGGCTAAATATCCAATGATGGAAATCAGCGGAAAAGTCTTCGACATGGGCACAGGTGCACCGCTTGGTGGTGTCCAGCTCCAAGTGCTCAACAACGCACAATACGCAGCCATGTCGGACGAAGAAGGTAACTTCACCATCAAGGTGCCTACCTTCACCACCGTCCTCTACGCTTTCTCGCCAGGCTATGCCAACCAGCAGGTTGCCATCAGCAACGACGACAGTTCTCAGAAAATCACCATCAAGATGTTGAGCGACAAATTCAACACGATGTATGAGAACACCACCACCTACACCGCAACCAAAAAGGTCAACACCAGCAACTCCAACAACGTCGTGATTGATGCCGACATTGAGAACAATCTCGGAGGCGATGTCCATGCCATTCAGCGTTCGGGTGTTGCTGACGGAGGTGCAGCCATGTTCATTCGTGGTTTGAACTCACTCAATGCCAATGCTCAGCCACTCATCCTCATCGATGGCATCGAGCAGGACATGCAGCTCGACCGTCCAGCACTCCACGACGGACAGTTTGTGAATATGCTTTCCAACATCTCCACCAACGACATCGAAAGTGTGCAGGTGCTGAAGAACGCCACTGCCCTCTATGGAGCTCGCGGTGCTAACGGTGTCATCCTCATCACCACCAAGCGCGGACACTCGCAAGCCACTCGCATCGATGCCAACATCTATGCAGGCATTACGCTCAAGCCATCGCTTCCAACCACGATGAACGCATACCAGTATCGCAACTATGCCACAGAATTGCTCGGAACGATGAAAGAGATTCAGGAACGCAAAACTCCTATCGAGTTCAACTTCCTCAACGACGACCCTTCCAACTATTACTACCACACCTATCACAACGACGTGAACTGGAAGGACTACGTGTATCGCAATGCCGTCACGCAGAACTACAACGTGAATGTGCAAGGTGGTGACGACGTAGGTATGTACAACCTCTCCATCGGCTACATGAACGCAAAATCCACAGCAAAGGAGAACGGCTTCGACCGCATGAATGTGCGTTTCAACACCGACATCGACATCTTCAAGAACCTCACCACGAAGTTCGACATCTCCATCTCTCGCACCAACAACGAAGTGTTCGACGATGGAGCGCGTGCCGACCTCACCAGTGGGACCATCACATCGCCAACATTCCTCGCACTCATCAAGGCTCCAATCGTCAGCCCATATCAGTATAGTGCCATCCAGGGAAAATACACCTCCCTGTTGAGCGGATATGATGAAATCTACAGCCAGTTGGGCAATGGCTATTCCCTTGCCAACCCTGTCGCTATCCTCAATAATGCCAATGGTGACAACAAGAACAAGGCAGAGAACACCATCTTCAATGTACGTCTCGCTCCATCTTATCAGATTAACAAGAGCCTGAAGATTACAGAAGACCTCAGCTATAGCTACAACCGCAACAACCAGCGTTACTATCGTCCATTCGTAGGAGTTCCTTCATTCGAAATCAGCGACCTCGGCACCGTCACCTCGATGGTCATGTCGCTCTTCTCCAAGGAAAACATCTTTGTTACCAACACGCGCATCGATTGGAATCACAACTATGGCAAGCACACCCTTGCCGCCTTTGGTGGATTCCGCTTCCAGTCGTTCTCCTACGACTCTCCAAGCCTCTCCACCGAATACACCTCTGAAACCAACGACAAGAACCCTACCCTTTCGGCTTCTTCTGGTTATCAAAACGTAAGCGGTGCTAACGACAAATGGAAAAACATGCAGTGGTACGGCAATTTCGACTACAACTACATGAACAAGTATTTCGCCACCGTGTCCCTCTTGGCAGAAGCCAACAGCCGTTTCGGTAAGAAGAAAGGCATGAGCCTCTTTGGTACACGATGGGCCATTTTCCCAAGCGTTCAGGCTGCATGGGTGCTCACCAACGAGAAATGGTTCCCTAAGACAAACGGCATCAACTACCTCCGCATCAACGCAGGATTCGACATGAGCGGTAACGACAACATCTCCAACTATGCTGCACGCACCAGTCTCTCAGCCGTGAAGTACAACAACCAGGCAACAGGTTTGCAACTCACAAACATCGGTAACGACGAAATCAAATGGGAAACTACCACCAAGTTCAACGTAGGCGTTCAAGCCTATTTCGTGAACAACCGCATCGGAGCAGGCGTTGATTTCTACATTCACAACACCAAGGACCTCCTCTCCCTCAAGTCGTTCGACAACCCTATCGGTGGTATCAACAACTACTGGAGCAACGGCGGTAGCCTTCGCAACGTAGGTGCAGAAGCCAACATCAGCGTGAAGCCAGTTGTCAGCAAGAACTGGACAGTGGAACTGGGTGCAACCCTCGGCCACTACAAAAACAAGGTGACAAAACTTCCTGACGGCGATTTCACATCTTCCATCTATGGAGACAAGAACATTCTCACCTCGGTAGGCAACCCTGTCGGCGTGTTCTACGGCTACCAGACAGCAGGCATCTTCTCCACCGACGCAGAAGCAAGCACAGCTGCCAATGGCAACTACCTCCGCATGATTGATGCAACGGGCGCATCCTACAACTTCGAAGCAGGAGACGTTCACTTCATCGACCAGAACAACGACGGCATCATCTCAGAGGCAGACAAGGTCATCATCGGCGACCCTAACCCAGACATCTACGGAAACATCTTTGCCAACGTCACATTCAAGCGATTCACACTCAACATCGGCTTCAACTACAGCCTCGGCAACGACGTTTACAACTATCAGCGCTCCATCCTCAACTCTGGCAGTAACTTCTTCAACCAGCAAGTGGCAGAGGTGAACCGCTGGCGTTACGAAGGTCAGAAAGCCGAACTTCCACGCGTCAACTTTGGCGACCCTCTCGGCAACAACCGCTTTAGCGACCGATGGATAGAAGATGGCTCATACCTCCGTCTCAAGACAGTGAAGCTCAACTACAATGTTCCTGTGCCAGGTTCATGGTCATGGCTCCAAGGTCTCAACATCTGGGCAGAGGCACGCAACCTCCTCACCTTCACCCACTATCTCGGAAGCGACCCAGAATTCTCCATTGGCAATGGCGTACTCTATCAAGGCATCGATGCAGGAAACATTGCACAAGGTCGCTCATTCCTCGTAGGTGTGAAAATCAACCTCTAATATAATAATAAAAGACCCTCCCCAACCCTCCCTGTGAGGGAGGGAGAAACCATCCGGATGGACATTTCCTCCTTCACAGGGAGGGTTAGGGTGGGTCTCCAAATAACTCAATAATTATGAAGAATTATATATCAAGCAAATTGATGAGCAGAGTATCTACTCCCATCCCTCACAGGGAGGGGCTGGGGGTGGGTCTTCTCCTCCTAATTTTCTCTGTTCACTTTTCACTTTTCACTCTCTCCTCCTGTTCCGACATGATCGAAACCGACTCCTCCATGCAGGCATTCGACTATGAGCTCAACGAAAAGACCGACTCCATCTTCTTCGCCTACGGCATCCTGCAAGCCATGCAGCAGCTGGCCGACCAGCAAGTGTTCTTAGGCGAAATGCGCGGAGAACTCGTGGCAACCACCGAATACACACTCAACTCGTTGCGCCAGTTGCAGGATTTCTCCGCAACCACCACCAACGAATACGACAGCGCATACGTTTACTATCGTGTCATCAACAACTGCAACTACTACATCGCCCACCGCGACACCACCCTCATCACCGGTAGTACACAAGTCGCGATGAACGAATATGCAGCAGTCAAGGCCATCCGTGCATGGGCATATTTGCAGTTGGCGCGCAACTATGGCACCGTACCATTCTTCACGGAACCACTGACCACCATCTCCCAGATTAACAACAGCAACTATCCTCAGTACGACATCAACGGCATCGTCAACGCACTTGCTCCCGACCTCGAACAGTACAGCGGTCGCCCAGTGCCAGACTACGGCGTAAGCGTCAATATCGGTACCACTAATTTCGGACAAGCCAAGAGCATGGCAACACCGCTCTGCTTCATCCCTGTCGATGTCATCCTCGGCGACCTCTATCTCGAAGTCGGCAACTACCCCAAGGCTGCCACCTACTTCACCAACTACATCTGCAAGTTCGACGCGAAGGCATACAGCATGGGCTCAGCCATCAACCAGAACTTCTGGCTACAGCACGACAACCTCATCCAGCCAGCCGACTGGGGAGGCTCGCAGGCATACATCAACAACTACGGAAACATCTTTGCCAACAACTCCGTGCTCGACATCATCTCCTACATCCCAATGTCAGTCAACCGCACACGCGGCACAACTACCAAAGTGCCTGAAGCATTTGGCTACAACTACTACTCCCTCTCCAATTCTGCCGACGAGCTTTGGAACGAACAGATGCAGCTCATTCCTTCGCAGGCATACACAAGCATGGCTGAGAACAGCAATTACTACTACTATCAGCAAGTGACCGGTGCCCCAGCCCAGCAGTACGTCAATGCAGCCAAGCTCGGCGACATGCGAGCAGAAAACGGCATGTCACTTCGCGTCATCAGTGAGATTGAGAACAACCAGACCGAAACCCACAAATGGGTACGCAAGTACATGAGTGGCAACATCATCCTCTATCGAGGCACCACCGTCTGGCTCCACCTCGCCGAAGCACTCAACCGACTCGGCCATCCCGATGCAGCCTTCATGATTCTCAAGGAAGGCATCAACGAGCGTTCTATGGACTCCACAGCAGTCTATGTGTCCAACGACACTCGCCGACTCCTCACCGTGACCTACCCAATCATGGGCGAAAAATATGCATCGCAATTCACGTCATCGCTCAACTTTGGCATCCACTCCCACGGAGCTGGAGTCACCTCCGACGGCAACTACCCAGGACGTTCCCCTTATCAGCTTGCCAACATCGTAGGCGAGAAGATGCACAAGATTGCACAGACCAACGAACAGCTCAAGCAGCGACTCACCGCGGGCACAACCACCATGGAAGACACCATCAACGCCATGGAAGACATCCTTTGCGACGAATACGCCATGGAGTTCGCCTTCGAAGGCACACGCTTCTACGACCTCATGCGTCTGGCGCGTCATAAGAACAACGCAGGACTCTACGGAGGAAACTACGGAAGCACATGGTTGGCTGACAAGCTCAAGGCAAACAACCCGAAGAAAGACCTTACCAACCCAAGCAATTGGTACATGCCTTTCAAGTAGAAACACATAACTCCCAACAACCAAGCAAAGAGGAGAGCCCCCCAACGGCTCTCCTCTTTTTCTTTCTTCAAGGCCAAACGCTGAGCATCCGTCAGTGGGGAACAAGGAAGAAACTGAAACATTTCCTGACTTCATCACTTTTTCGATTTTGTCTTGTGCCACATGATGGCACTGCTCATTTTCAGGCAGTTATGAAGATTTGAATGGTGACGCAGGGTGACGCAAGGGGATTTTTTGTATCTTTGCCCCATGTTTGTACGTAAGAAAAAGAACCGCTCTGGCACAACCACCATAGTCGTGGTATGCAAGCGGCATGGAAAATTCGAGGAGGTCAGGAACTTTGGGACAGCTAAGGCAGATGTGGATGTTGCCAAACTATACTCTGATGCCCAACGCTGGCTGGCCACCAATGGCGGTCAGCAGTCCATTGACTTCGAGAACCTGAAGGGACGTGAGATTGAGGAGACGGAGCGCTTCCTTGGCAATATCGACTCGGTTCTGCTCAATGGGACCCAGTTGCTGCTTGGCCAGGTGTATGACAGCATCGGTTTCAACCGCATCGACGATGAGGTGTTGCGCCATCTGGTCATCGCCCGTGTGTCCCAGCCGATGAGCAAGCTGGCCACGGTGGAGTACCTCAAGTCGTACTACGATGAGGATGTGGACCTGAACCGCATCTACCGCTATATGGACAGGCTCTACAAGAGCCAGCAGGAGGTGGTGCAGCAAATCAGTGTGGAGCATACGAGGAAGATACTCGGAGGGAGGATAGGCCTGGTGTTCTATGACGTGAGCACGCTGTATTTCGAGACGG
>DGSN01000033.1 GCA_002393575.1 Prevotellaceae bacterium UBA4361
AAAAGGTCGCTATGTGCTGGCCAAAGACGGGCTACGAAAGGAGATACGACTGAAGAAGAACACCGTCACGATAGACGATGTGAAATATAGGATATCGACGCTGACTTCTAAGTATTTGCCTGATTATCCGTCCAAGGATGAAAGGGGGTGGCCAAAGGGCATAACAGCAGAGGAGGATAGTGTCACACTGCGTGTTTGTGTGAACACGAATAGAGAGAAGGCTGAATTTGTGACATTCATTAACCAAATGTTCAATGATAAACTAGTCAAGGAACTCACATCGATAGACACTCATGGTCGTTTCGAGGTAAGAATGCCAGTGAACGGTCCTGCGGTGATGGGCATCTTCAATGACTCTGACTCTCAGCATCCGCTGGAGCACACTTTTTGGAGATTGTTGGCAGTAGAGGGAGGCGACACGCTGTTGCTTTACATTGATGACAAGAATGACTGCATCTATCTAATGGGCGGCAAATATGCTCGGTTCAACAATGAACTGATAGGTGCTGATTTCCATCCTGACTTCGTGAGAACCAACGAATTGACCATTGACAGCACCATCGTGCAACAGCGGCATTATATGGCTGTGTGTCAGGAGAGGATGGATTCTTTGTACGCCGCCCGCCCAAACCTCTCCCGCCGTTTCCGGACTTATTATCAAGATGACATACAGTATCAGTTTGCCTATCCGATGCTACTGAAATGCTGCTGGCCAGCTGCAGGTGAGAGCCAAAACGAACTCCTGCAGAAGACGGAGGCCGAACTGAACCCATTGCAGTGGATGCATTCGGAATTGCCATTGATGTGCCGCCATGGTTTTGGGTTTATTATCGGATATTATGTCTCTGCACTGACAGACATCAGACAAACACCCCTGCCCTTGACCGTCCACTCGGATTTCATTATGCAGCTTCAGCAGGACGGCAAGGTACAACTGAACGATGACGAACTGCAGAAAGTAAAGGGTTTTCAGGCATTGCTTGCCAATTATCATGGGAATGATGTTGACATAAACGATGCATTCAGGTCGGACATCATTCCCATTCTGAGCAAGCCACTCATTGAACAGTACTGGGACTGGGAACTGAGCGAAAAGAACGTCCCGCTTACCATCGGTGTCATCAATTCCCTCAATATGGACGAGGCCACCCGCGAAATCCTCAAGACGCAAACTTTCATGAAAGATATCGATGGCAAAAGCCATGTAGCCTCGCCCCGTGTATTGGATTTGGCACATCAGGAGGTTCATCAACCCCTTCTTCTTCAGGCCATTGACAATGCCAATCAACGTATCAAGGATTTCTTGGAAGAGAATCAGAAGAAACAGATGGCGATAGCACCAAAGGACGGTACACCCGCCTCACTACGGGTGTCGGATGAAGAACTGAAGGAGATTACCAACGGACAGCAACTCTTCGAGCGCATCACAGCCCCTTTTCGAGGATACGTCATCTATGTGGATGTATGGGGAACTTGGTGCGGTCCTTGTCGCGGGCAGATGGAGCATGTGCCCGCCCTGAAGAAAACGCTGGAAGGTAAGCCTGTGGTATATCTCTATTTCTGCAACAACAGTCCCGAAGACTCGTGGCGCACCTTTGTCATCCAAAAGCATCTCGATACCGACAATGCCGTCCACTACAACCTACCTCGTGAACAGGAGAGTGCCATCGAGCGTTATTTGGAGGTAAGCGGCTTTCCTACCTACCGTCTTGTAGATACCAAGGGCCAGCTTATGCCAGGCGCAGCCCCATGGCCTTCCAATATCAGCAGCGTTGTCGCAGCCATAGAGCAACTGTTACCGCACTGAGCATGTAACATTCGAGAAGAAACAATGTTTTCATACCACAATTGAATAATGAACAAGAAAACCATCATCACCGCACTGCTCGCCCTCGTTGCTATAGCGGGTCAGGCACAAACAAACAGTTTTACCGTGAGTGGCGACCTTTCTGCATTGATAAAAGAAATGCAGCCATACGTCGTCAAACCCGACTCTGTGTATATTCTTAACGATTCTACACGCATCATACCCGCAGGACAGACGCAGAAGAAATACAAAGTGACGGATGGAAAATTCCTGATTAAAGGACAAGTCGGACAACCCATCTATTCTACATTAATGATTGCTGTGGATATAGAATCCGCTGATGGAGGACAAAAAGAGAGGACAATCATGGATGTTCCTTTCGTTCTCGAAGTTGGCAACATCGTGATGGATAGTGAAAAACGCGTGTTCCGAGGAACGACGCTCAACGATGCTTGTGCTGAATCCAAACTCAGGTTTCAGGAGTTGGTTGAGTCTGAAGAATTTGGTGAACTGAAACGATATGCTAAGGATTTTGTGCATCAGCATGCTGCCGATGCCGCTGGCATCTATATGTTAATGCTTGCCAAGGATATCCTGCAACCGAAGGAAACGCTGGAACTGATTCATTTGTGCAGTGAGAATGGGCAGCGCAACATGGAAACGGCTTTCATGGAGATGGAACTGGAGGAACAATGCAAGACACCGCAGGAGGGAGATATGTTCAAGGACTTCGTTGTGGAATACGACGGCAAGACGACACGCCTTTCGGACTATGTGGGTCGTGGCAAGTATGTGATTGCCGACTTCTGGGCATCGTGGTGCGGTCCTTGTCGGGAAGAGATTCCCAATATCATTGCTGCCTACAATAAGTATAAAGACCGTGGCTTGCAAGTCATTGGCATCGCTGCATGGGACAAGCCCGAAGCCACGCTGAAAGCCATTGACGAAGAACAGATGCCTTATCCGCAAATCATCAACTCGCAGGAGATTGCCACCGACCTCTACGGCATCGACGGCATTCCTCACATCATCCTTTTCGCTCCCGATGGAACGATTCTCGCCCGTGGTTTGCGCGGAAGAGAAATTGACAAGAGATTAGCTGAAATCTTTAATGACAAATAGAACGATGAACAAGAAAATAATCATGAGCATCCTGCTTGCGCTCGTTGCAATGATGGGGCAGGCGCAGAACACTGTGGGCACTCTTGCAGATACCTACTGGCGCAACGAGAAGACGGGCGACTGGCTCATAGGCATCACGGCGAATCATGTCATCTATGACAACATGGTATGGGACATCGTTGCCCGAACGGAGAAGAAGGATGCCTATGCGCTGACCATTAGCAATGGCACAACCATCAAGGTCGGCAAGCAGAAGAAAGGGCTGTGTAGCATTGCCATCGATAAGCAGAAACCGATAACGTGCAGCCTAATCAATACTCAAGCTCTGCCCGACTATCCGAAGAAAGACCTTCGCACGGGCTTCACAGACAACGGCTACAGGGATGGCGACAGCGTGACCATCATAGGCTGGCTGAAGGATATGCCCCCAGAGGAGTGGCAGAAAGGCGGCGAATTCAGAGTATCGTGGAACAGCATCATCACCGACGAGCAAGAGGTATTCTTTTCCAAGATGGACTCTTTGGGCCGCTTCATGCTCCGCTTTCCCATCATCAACACCTCGGAAGTGTGGTTAGACGAGCACCGCGCGGACGTTATGAGTGTTGCAGAGCCTGGCGAGACTTACTTCTTCCTGTACGACTACAAAACGGGGCAGAAGCTATGGATGGGCAGCAACGTGCGGTTGCAAAACGAACTGCAGGCTTATCCCTCGGATGGTCATCACGACCGCATCGATTTCAATCAGGGCGGAAAGGTGGACGCAATGGACTTCAAGGCTCAGACGGACAATACTCGAGCACAGAGCGAGGCCAAACTGCAAAAGACAATAGCCGAGCACCCAACACTCTCGCAGCGATATATCGACTATGTGGAGGGCGAGTATCAGATCATACAGGCCGAATCGATGATGCAGGCCAAATACTTCATGCCCGGTTTCAAACTGCCACAGGAGTATGTGGACTATGTGGGTAAGGAATTTTGGAAGAAAGCCTCGAAGCCCTACACGCTTTATGACGATTTCCCGTATTTCATGAACAACTATCTTGAATACTTCTTACCAGACCAAGGCAATGATGATATTCTTCAGGCAATGCTGGACTCTGTGGGATGCGAATATCCACTGCGCGACATCTTCTTTGCCCATATGTTCTATGAAATGATTGACGGCGTCCGTCAGCCACTTGATTCTCTCGTTCTTGACCATGTGGAGAAGCATCTAGTCAAGATGCCACAGGCTCTTGCCGTGTTGAAAAACCTGAATGATAAATACGTAGCCATTCAGAAACGCTCCCTCTCAGATACAGCAAATCTGAAGTCTGCTGACGAAGTGGCCGACATGAGCGATGGGGAAAAGATACTGCGCAAAATCACCGAGCCGTACAGGGGCAAGTTGATTCTGCTCGATATTTGGGGCACATGGTGTGGCCCATGCAAAGAAGCGCTTTCGCATTCACAGGAAGAATACGAACGACTGAAAGACTTCGACCTCGTCTATCTCTATCTTGCCAACAACAGCGACCAAGAGTCGTGGAAGAGTGTCATCAAGGAGTACAACCTCGTGGGTGACAACGTCGTTCACTACAACCTGCCTGAATCCCAACAGAGTGCCATCGAGCACTTCCTTCAGGTTCACTCCTTCCCAACCTACAAACTCATTGACCGTGATGGCACTGTGCTTGACGTGAATGCCGACCCACGTAACTTGGACGGATTGGCAAGGTTGCTGGAGCAGATGAAGTGAAGGAAATGTATAGAAATAAAAACTTACGACAAATAGAATAAAAAACAAGAGCAACATCATCAGCATGTTGCTCTTGTGTAATCTGAGACTATCAAATACGCTTGATTTCTGCGTCAACTACAAAAATGTCGCCTTCAGCATCGACTAAAACATTGCGGGGGACAACATCCCAAACGATATATTGCCCATTGGAGAAACGTCCTTCGTTTTCAGTTTTCACAAAACCGAGGGCAGCCATATAGGTATCAATCATAATTTGTGTGGCAGGAATTGCATTCGCAACCCGAACTTGACGAAATACTGGTTGAACGCTGCGGCCATCAAAGCCAGCGAATCCGTGGAATTGATATGCGGTATCGGGGAACAGAAAGTTATGCAACAGTATCTTATGGAGTAAAGCCACTATGCTTCCGCTGTTCATCAAGTTGTTTACCTTATATACAGCATCATCGGTCACGTATGTGCTGTTTTCGTTGCCACAGGGACCAGGGACACCAATGTCGAACATTTGCATCATTGGAATCCAATAGCCGCCAGACTTTGCTATTTGTTCTGCTATTCGTTGCTCCCGCTCGAATGGAGTCACATCTTTTTTGCCAGTTCTACATTGCGTTTCATGTAGTTGGCAAAGTCGATGGAGCTCATCGGCGATTTCTGCGATTCTGCGATTTTCCGCATCTTGCGCTTCGTCACTTCCTCGTGAAACTGATTCAAGAATGTCATCATTCATAATGTTTTAGTGATTCTGTGACAAAGTTACGAAAATATCTTTATAAACATGATGTTTAACAGAAAATAATGCATGAACTAGAACAACAGCATAAGGAATGAAGAATGAAAAATGAAGAATGAAGAATGAAGAATGTGTTTTAGTTTGCTCATGAAATGAGTAATTTCCATTCTTCATTCTTCATTCCTCATTCTTCATTTATTCCCCTTGTTCTTAGAAGATTTTGTAGGCTATTCGTATTTGGAGGTTAGGCCAGGCTTTCAACCAGGATACGGCACCGGTGATGCCGGAATTCTTGCCCGACGACTTGATTTCCGTGTTGTCGTTGAGTACGAATTTTGGTGTGCCCCAGAACTGAAGACCTGCATCAACAGCCAGACTGACGCGATGGGTCTTTGCGAGATGCTGGCCAAAGCCGATGCCGATATATGGCTTCACGGCATTGGTTTTCATGCGAACGTCAATGTTGCCATTCTCGTCGGCTGTGAACACGTAGTCGCCAAACTTCAAACCGATAGGTGGATAGTTCGTGCGGAAGATTTGGTTGTAGTTTTCCACTAATTGATTGGCATAGTAGAGGAAATCCAAAGCACCGTCGTTGGTGTTGCGGAAATGGAAGAAATTCTGGCTACCTACGAACAGACCTGCGGAGAAGTAGAAAGGTTGGTTCTTGAACGGATGTACTTCGCCAAGGAGGTAGAAGTTCCAGAAGTTTGGCTCGGCTGCCAGTTCCACCTTATCCACCATTTTTGAGCGTTTCACGGCTTCTTCTTCCACCATCTCCATCTGGGTGATTTCCGTGGCGGTGTTGATAGCCTTGAACTTGATTTTTCCGACGTTCCATCCCGAAAAACCAGCCTTTACCGTTACAATCTTGTGGACAGGCATTGCTACATCAACACCAAAGCCTGTCAATCCTGTGTTCAAACCCACAGAGAGGTGGTTGAACAAGCCGTCCTCAGCATGTAACTTGTCGGCATACTGAGCCTTGGCTCCTGTTCCCACGAAAAGAATCGTGAGGAGAATAATGATTCTGTGAATATTGTGTTTCATAACTTTCATCATGATGGATTTTATTTAAAGTATGGTTTGTTCGACATGATAAGTAGGTTGGTGAGCGACTGAGTCTTTGGGCGGAAACCATAAAGGTAGTCGCTGGTGTAAGGTGTTCCGCCGTTGATGACGCAGTGTACGTAGTCGTGGCAAGCCATGTCCATTGGCATGATGCCCACGGTGCCCTCGTAGTTCTGCAGGTCGGCAATGACCAGTGGGTGCAGGTTGGCGGCATTGGTAATGTATCCGCGTGGCGACACCTCTGTATAGGCAGAGCAGTGGTTCACAATCCAGATGTTATCGTCTTTGGCAGTAACTTCACGTGCGCTGTGCATCATGTCGATGACCGTCTTCTGCTTGTTCTTCATTCGCTTTTCGTTGGTGGTCTTGTAGTAGTCCTGCTTGTAGAGCGTAGCCTTCACCGTCGTGTCGTTCATGTTATACATGGCACAATTGCGCTGCGCCTCGGGATTGAGTTCCTCTTCGATGTCGGGGTCCTCGTCGGGCCAGTTGCAATAGACGATAGGATAGTGGAACGCAGCATTCAGCGGGCGCAAGTCGTAACGGCTCAGCCAAAGAATCTTGCCACGCATCTCACCGACAGTGATGTCTGGTCGCCAGTCCTCGACGAACAGTCCTTTGTACTTCTGCTTGCTCAGCACCTTGTTGAGCAGCACTGTCCAGTTGTTCTGGTTTTCCATACCGTTGTCAGCCTGCAACTTGGCAATGAAGAACTCCGACGGATGGGCTTTCAAGTAGCGTTGCAGCGAGTCGATAGTCTCTTCGAAAGTCATGTCAATCTCGCTGATGCCATGCGACAAGCGTAAAATCTGCTTCTCGGCAGGGTTCGTTGCCAATGTGTCGATGCTCACCACGGGGCGTATGTCGAAGAAGCGCAGACCACATGCCATCTGTTCCTCAAGCGTTGATACCTGACTGATGGCGGTCATGTTGAACACATACTTCAGCACAGGTTGGTAGAATCCCATGCCTGTCATGGTGTCATGGGTGCCAGGGATGCTCAACTTGCACACTTTTGTCTCGTCCTTCACCATGCTCAACCAGTCGGTGATAGGTGTAGGCAGGTTGTAAGGAATTTCGATGGAGTCCTTATAGCCTTCAGAGAAGAGGAATGGTGAGTCGAGTGATGTGTTTTCATCATAGACTTTCTGAAGATCCTCTTCCTCGCAACTGTTCAGTGTCATCATGCCAGCTACGACCATGATGACGTGCAGTAGATTTCTTTTCATGTATTTTTAGTTTTTAAGTTTTTAAGTTTTATGGACCCTCCCTAACCCTCCCTGTGAGGGCGGGGACAACCATCCGGATGGCTTCTCCCTCCCTCACAGGGAGGGATGGGGTGGGTCTTTTTTTCACTTATTATTTTTTTCCCTTTCGCGCGCACTCAGGTTGTCCGTGAAGTTCTTGGTCATTCTCGTGCCATGCTTCTCCAGATGCGATGAGGAGAAGATGATGAACAGGATGGCTACGAGCGCAAACATGGCGAGCCATGTGCTCCAAGGAATGGCATAATCAACGAAATAGCTGACGAAGATTGCCGTGATAATCAGGCGAAGCAGTCCGTATGCTGTAAGCTTGACACGCCAGTGCGAACCACTTTCCCAGAGCTTGTTGACTTCTGGGCTATCACTACCCGAACGCAACATCATCCACAGGAACGGTGAGCACAGGATGAGGGCAACGAGGGCTGTGACAGGATGTACCCATTGTGCAGGTACCATGTTGGCAATCATTGGCTGTCCGTAATAGAGCATAATAGCCATGATGGCTATACAGAGCACACAGTTGATGAGCATGGTGAAGATGAAACGCTTGAGGCAGTCTTTCCAAATCAGTTTCAGCTCGTCAGGCTCTTTCTCTTCCTTCTCGTTCTTGTTGCGCTCCAGTTTTGCTATCCATTTGGCAGGCAGGACGCGGGTCAGCATATTGTAGGTAGGTTCTGCCAGTCGAATCATATAAGGTGTGGTGAACGTCGTGAAGACAGACACCGCAACGACGATAGGATAGAGGAAGTCGCTGGTGACTCCGAGCGACGTGCCGAGCGTGGCGAGGATGAAGGCGAACTCACCAATCTGCGTCAGAGAGAAGGAGCATTGCATGGAGGTTTTCAGCGACTGGCCCGAAAGCAAGAAGCCGCAAGTGCTCAGGATGGTCTGTCCCAGCATGACAGCAGCGATGATGCTGATGATTGGTACGATGTATTCGATGATGAGGTTCACGTCAACCATCATGCCGACCGACACAAAGAAGATGGCTCCGAAGAGGTTCTTGACGGGAGCAACGAGGTGTTCAATCTTCTCGGCTTCCACCGTCTCAGCCAGGATGCTACCCATGACGAAGGCTCCGAAGGCAGCGGAGAAACCTGCTGCGGAGGCAGCCACCACCATGCCAAAACAGAGGGCAAGCGATGTGATGAGCAGAGTCTCGTCGTTCATCAGGGGCTTCAGCTTGCGCAGAGCCATTGGGATGAAATAGAGTCCCACGGTGAACCAGAGCACGAGGTAAAGTCCTAACTGGAGGATGGAATTGAGCATCTGCGAGCCTTCGAACTCCTTGCTGACAGCCAGCGTGGAGAGCATGACCATGAGCACGATGGCAAGGATGTCCTCAATGATGAGTACACTCAGCACGAGGCTGGCGAAACGCTGTTGGCGCAAGCCCATGTCGTCGAAAGCCTTGAAGATGATGGTGGTTGACGACATGGCAAGCATACCACCGAGGTAGATGCAGTCCATCTCTTTCCAACCAAACAGTTCACCCGTACAGGCACCGACGTACATCATGGCGAAGATGATGGCAAGGGCAGCGATAATCGGCGCGGCTCCCATCTTCAGGATTTTCTTGAATGAAAACTCCAAGCCGAGGGCAAAGAGCAGGAAAATGACACCTATCTCGCTCCAGATGTGGATGCCATGTCCGTCGGTCACACTGGGCATGTAGGGCATATTCGGTGAAGCGAGGAATCCCGCCACGATATATCCCAACACGATAGGCTGTTTAAGACTCTTGAAAAGGAGTGTCATAACTCCAGCGCAAATGAGGATTAGCGCAAGGTCAGCAATTAGTGGTTCAAGTTGTGACATAAGTGATGTTTGTTAATTAGTTGAGCTATTTCCTTATTAGTTCGTGAGTTTTATAGACCCTCCCTAACCCTTCCTGTGAGGGCGGGAACAACCATCCGGATGGCTTCTCCCTCCCTCACAGGGAGGGATGGGGTGGGTCTTTTTTTATTACTCCCTCAGTACGATATTGACGATGTTGACAATATCAGAGATGTCAACGGATTGGCTGCTGTTGATGTCGCCAAAGATGTGGATGAAGGGTGGGGAGTTGGTGACTCCGAGAATGTGGTTCACGACGGTGACAACGTCCGAAATGTCGATTCTGCCATCAAAATTCACATCGCCCTTCTTGCGGTTGATGGAGATGAAATCTACTTCGTTGAACTGATATTCTATCGTTTCTTGCTGCTCGGAACTGAGGCGAACCCTGTTGTCGTTGAAGCTGAGTCTCACTTTGCTTTGCAGCGGAAGGGTGGTGGCTTGGGGGTTGCCCACGGTGTGGAAGTAGATTTCAGGTGGGTCTTCGGGGATAGTCACCGCTTCCATGTAAGGCATGGTGAGGATGCAAAACAGCAAGATGAGGAATCGGATAGAGAGTAGTTTCATAAAAGGGAATTGTTAGAACGACGTGCAAAGGTAAATAAATAAATTGATATTTTTGTTAATTTAACTAAAGGTTTTCTAAAGGTAACTATTCAGCGAATAATTTCAAGGAGTGCCCTGTCGGGCAGAACCTTCAGCTCGGCGTAGCCAAATCCAACAAATCTTTTCAAAATCTGTCAAATTTTTTTAAATTTTTGCCATAAGGATTTGTTTGATTTGTATGAAATTTGAAAGATTTCTCGCCGTAGGCGACTCAAAAAGAAGATTCGCTGAATAGTTACTTCTAAAGATTTTTGGTAGAATTGAAACTATCTTGGCAATGGCTATTCCATGATGCCAAACCTGGGTTGAGGCAGAAAAAAAGCAACGAACGTCCGTTGGAGTCGTGTCGGACGTTCGTTGTGGAGTTGTTGAAGGTTCGTTGAAACGAAAACGAACCTTCGTCGTGAATGGACGTTCCCATCAGAGAAAAAGGGAGGAGAGGGGAATCGTCGGTTATTGCCGTGGTGCCATGATTTTCCTGACGCTCACGCTCCCGTCGGAGTAAGTGGTGCGGAGGATGTATGGCATGAATGCTTGCGGTGCTCGTTGCAGACGGATGCCTGTGAGCGAGTAGTAGTCTTGCTGGAGAATGTGGGCAGTGCCGTTTGCGTCGGATGGTGTGTCAATGGCGAGTTGGATTTCGTTGGCTTCTTTGCGGAGGGCAGAGCGAACGGCGTACCATGCAGGCTTGCGGTTCAGACTGCTGTCGTAGAGCAAAGGTGCGCCAGGCTGTCGCCACGATGCGTTGTCGGTGATGCCCCACACCATGAGCGTTGGGCAGTTGGCATTGGCGAGCATTGCCTTGCAGACTCTCTTGTAGTCCTTGGCTTGCTGTGCAAAGGCTTCGTCGGTCTTGGCGGAGGCAATGGCAATGTCGAGCTCGGTGATGATGCAGTCGAGTCCGAGGTCCTGGTAGCGACGGATGTTCTCGCTGATTTTCTTGCCGTTCACTTCGCCCGCGTCGAAATGGCATTGCAGGCCCACGCCGTGGATGGGGATGCCACTCACCTTGAGTCGCTTGGCGAGGTTGTAGAGGGCTTCCGACTTGGCAATGCCCTTGAACTCGCTGCCGTATTCGTTGAGGATGAGGCGGGCATTAGGGTCGGCACGGTGTGCATAGACGAACGCCGAGTCGATGAAGTCTTCACCAATCACTTTCATCCACACCGACTCCTTGCGCAGGTCGTAGGCATCGGGGTTGGTGCGGATGCTGGTCTGATTGTCGTCGAGGCATTCGTTCACCACGTCCCATTCCCCGATTTTGCCTTTGAAGTGGGACACCACGGTGGTGATGTGCTTCTCCAGAATCTGGAGCAACTGCTCACGGGTCCAGTTCTTGTCGTTCTTCTTGCCGTCGGTGGAAACCCACGGAGCCACCTGCGAGTGCCAAGCGAGGGTGTGGCCACGGACAGCGAGTTTGTGACGCTGTGCGAAGTTGACCAACTGGTCGGGCTTGGAGAAGTTGAACGACCCTTGCGATGGCTGGATGGATTCGAACTTCATGCAGTTTTCTGCCACGACGGTGTTGAAATCGCGTGCCACGGTTTGCAGTTCCGAGAGGTTTTCGTTCGTCATGTCGAGGTTCCAGGCTGGAACGGCAATGCCGAGGTTCTTGCCACAGAGCTGTGCGTAGTAAGCCAGGGAGTGGAGGTCGGTGGATTCGTCGATGCCTTCGTCGTCATCCACGTCGAAATCGTCATTGTCGTCATCATCGTCGTCATCGTCGTCGCCAGGCTGAGGCGTGTCGAGCGAAACGAGTTTCACAGCCAGAACGTAGCGTCCGCTTTCGTCGGTGCTTTCTTCGGTCTCCCATGTGTAGCGTTTTGGCATTTTCAGGTGGAAAGTCCAGCCGCGTCCATCCGTGCTGCTTTTCTTGGCTGCGGTGAGGAGGACGAAACGGTCGTTCAGCTTCACATCGCAGTCGTCGGTGAGTTGGAGGACGAGGGTCGGGAGGTTGTCGCTGGTGGAGAAGTCCTCGCCGATAGGGTTGAGGATGAGGTCGTTGTTGACAAAGATGAAGTCGTGCTGCTCGGTGGATTGAATCTGCATTTCGATTCTGGCTGTTGGGCGAAGCACAAGGGATGCAGGCGTGGAGGCAGCGAAGTTGCGAAGCTGGAGGGTGCCGATGCCGTCGTCACCAGCTTGGAGTGTGCCGTAGAGGTTCACGGACCCGCCGATGTTGCCCGTGCCGCCGAGGATGCCTTTCGAGAACACGTGTGCCACCATGTCGGAAGTGTTGTGCATGGCTCCTGTGCCTCCCGAGAGTCGGGAACGCTCGGCTTCGGCAGCGTCGTTGTTGATGAGCACGCGCCCTTCCTTCACGCGGATGGCTCCCGTGATGCGGTTGTCGTTGCCCGTGATGCGGTAGGTGCCTGTGCCTTCCTTGATGATGCCCACCGCCTGAGCCGTGTGGGGTGTGCCGTTGTTGTCAACAGGGGCGATGCGTCCTGCAAGGGTGGCATCGGTGTTCAGTGCGCCCACCATGAAGTAGGACTGATGGGTGTTGGCTTTGTAGTAGCCCAAAAGACGACTGCCTTTCTCCAGTTGTAGTTCGCCAATGCGGAAACCGCGTGTGCCCGACTCGGCAGCGAGTGTGGCTCCGTCGTTGATGACCAGTCGCTTGTCGGCAAAGAGAGGATTCGCCTTTTCGGGGTCGGCTTCGTCGGCTCCGAACACCTTGCCCTTGTGAGGCAGGACGAGTCCGTAGAAGCCTGCGTTGGTTACTACCTTATTATAAGGATAGACGTGGGTTTCGCCCGTGAAGAGCGACCAGTCGGGCCATCCGCTGTTCTTGTCGGCAGAGATGAATGTGCGCTCTCCGCCGCCGTAGATGTTCAGTGTGCCTTCGCCGGCAAAAGGAGCGGTGATGTAGGTGTAGCGAGCTGTGCGCATGTCGAGCGAAGAGCCAGCGGGAATGTAAGTGGGAGTGCTGTAGGTGTAGTAGTCGCTCGATGTGTTAGCGCGGGCGAAATCCACGAGTCCGCTTTCCACCGTGGTGAAATCGTCATACACGCCCACCAGTTGGATGTCGTCGAGGTAGTAATCCACATTGTCGGAATTGATGCCGAGGTGGAGCAGCGTGGAGTTGTTGGTGGCAGCAGGAGCGGTGAGTAGGTACTCGCGTTGTTGCCATGTGCCTTTCGTGCCTTGGTGCGGCCAGCCGTCGTCTTCGTAGAGTGCTTCCGAACCGAGGAAAATAGCCATGTGCTTGTAGTCGCCTTCGTCGGCATTGGCTCGCTGCAAGCGGAAGCGGATTTTGGTGTATTCCTTCCCGATGCTGGAGGCGTTGATGCCTTGCGGCAGCGAGAACTCGGCGTAGGTGTTCCATTCTTTCACCACGAGGTGGAGCACTTTGTTGTTGGCATTGGCTGGGTCGGCAACGATGGTGCCTTTCACCGACGAAGTGCCACCATAGAAATTCCAAAGGCTCAGCTTGTCGCCAATGGCATAGTTCTCAAAATCACAGACCACACGTGGGGATGCGAACAAGGTTTGCACGGCGAGTATGGCACAAACCAATAAGCTGTTTCTTTTTTTCATCATGAGTTAAGTGACGATTAAAAAATAAATTGGGATTATTCTCAACCACGAATTACTCGAATTAAACGAATTTTCAGTATTTATTTTTATTGAATTTCTCTAATAAAAAAATGCCAGCATTTTTTGTTCGTGTAATTTGATTAAATAATAGTTTAAAAAATTCGTTTAATTCGAGTAATTCGTGGTTTAAAATCGTACCAAGTTATTTTTAATGATTACTAAATGCGTTTTGTTTGTGAAGGGAATTCGGAGTGCTTTTCCAAATTCTGTGGCAAAGTTAAGCATTATTCACGGAACATAAACTGTTTCTTTTCAGAAATTTTTAGTGGATTTCTTTGCTTTCTTTTCATTATATGTTATCTTTGCATCGCGAAAAGTTCGTGACGAAAAGTTCGTGACGAAGAGTTCGTGATAAATGACTGATAAGATGAAGAAGAACAACAACCCACCTCTCAATCCGTTTCTTTTGTCGGGTTATGTGTCGCCTGATTATTTTTGCGACCGTGTACAAGAAACAGGCAAGTTGATATCCGCTTTGCTAAATGGCAGAAATATCACGTTGGTGAGTCCTCGCCGTATGGGAAAAACAGGACTTCTGCGCCATGCTTTCCATCGCATCGAAACGGAAAAAATAGGTAAGTGTTTTTATGTTGACCTCTATCAGACGGATAGTTTCACTTCCTTGGTCCACAAATTGGCATCGGTGGTCATTGGCACGCTTGACACACGGGAAGAGAAGGTGATGAAGACCATTTCGACTGTCTTTAAATCACTTCGCCCTGTTTTTTCCATCGACCCGCGTACTGGAGAACCCAGTGTCAGCGTGGATGTGCAGGCAGATTTTGCGGAGAAATCGCTTTCTGAGATATTTGCTTACATGGAGAATGCTAAAATGAAGTGCTTTGTTGCGTTCGATGAATTTCAGAAAGTGGCAGAATACGATGATTCTTTAAATGTTGAGGCATTACTGCGCTCCTACATTCAGCATTTGACTCATGTGCAGTTTGTCTTTTCTGGTAGTCAGCGTCACGTATTAGAGAATATGTTCTCTTCTGCATCTCGCCCATTCTATCAGAGTACGCAGATGATGAGTTTGGGGTGTATCAACCCTGATGCCTATTATGCTTTTGCCGAAGAAAAACTGCAAAAACATGGTCAGCTTTTCTCTGCTGAATCTTTTCATGCTGCTTACAATCAATTGTTTGGACATACTTGGTATGTTCAAATGTTGCTGAACCGTTTGTATGAAACTGGAACGGGAATGATAACCGATGTTGAGGTGGAAAATGAATTGCAACAAATCGTTTCAGACAACGAAGCCACATACCAAACTTTCTTACGACTGGTCACACCTATGCAACGCAAACTCTTGAAGGCTGTTGCAATCGTGGGGGAAGTGTCTGAAATTCAGAGTAATGCCTTTCTTTCTCGTCATCATTTGGGAGCTCCAAGTACAGTGAAATCAGCGGCTAAATCGTTAGTCGAGAAAGAATTGCTGCTTGAAGAAAACGGCAGTTTTAGTGTCTATGACCGATTCTTTGCTTTCTATCTCAGGAGATAGATTCAGTAGTATTTAACTTTAGGGCATAAAAAAAGGCTCGACGCTTCGAGCCGATCTTGTTAACCTTAAATCTAATACTATGAAAAACACGTTGCAAAGGTATGGCTTTTTTGCAGATTGGCAATAGTAAGAGTGAAAAAACTACACTTTTTCTTTTATTTCTTGATGGGTGTCAAAAAGGAGTCAACAAATTCTCACAAATTAACTCAAATAAAAATTTGTGCCTTATTTGTGTCCATTTGTTGACTTGAAAAAGTCCATTTGTTGACTCACAAACTTAAAAACTAAAATCGTTGTTTGACTTTATTTTCGTAAATTTGCAGCCTGAAAGATGAACTGATAAGCATAATGACAGAAGAACTCATAGAAAACGGTGCGGTCATGCCTCGGATTTTCTCCCTTGCTCTGAAGGCGAAGGAGGAGATGCCCAGTGGCGAAGCGAAGGTGGCTACGATTGGCTTCTTCGATGGTGTTCACCGTGGGCATCGCTGCCTCATCGAACAGGTGGTGGAGGAGTCGAAGCGGAGAGGACTGAAGTCGTTGCTGCTCACCTTTCCCGAACATCCTGCAAAGGTGTTGCGTCCCGAAGTGGAGATGTCTTTGCTCACCACAGCCGACGAAAAGGCTGAACTGCTGGCGGCAACAGGCGTGGACTTCGTGGCGTTGCTTCCGTTCACAAGGGATGTGGCACAGTTGTCTGCTCGCGAATTCATGGCGCAGGTGCTGAAGAAGCAGTTGCAAGTGGAGGTATTGGTCATTGGATATGACCATCGTTTTGGACATCATCGCAACGAAGGATTCGAGGATTATGTCCGCTATGGCAAGGAATTGGGCATCGACGTGGTGTTGGCAAATGAATTGGAGGGAGGTAAGCACGTGAGTTCGTCTTGCATTCGCAAACTGCTGATGCAGGGAGCCGTGGAGGAAGCTCAGGATTGCTTGGGCTATCCTTATTTCTTGGAAGGAGAAGTGGTGGAGGCATTCCACAATGGTCGAAAGATGGGTTTCCCTACTGCTAACATCCGTGTTAGCACGGAGAAGTTGGTTCCTCAGAATGGTGTCTATGCCGTGTCGGTCCGTTTAGACAATGGCACCAAAGCCTTCGGTATGCTCAACATCGGCAGCCGCCCCACTTTGGACAATGGCTCGCACGTCAGCATCGAGGTGCATATCTTCCACTTCCACGAAAACATCTATGGCAAGCATCTCCGACTCTCTTTCCTCAAGTATATAAGGAAAGAGCAGAAGTTCGACAGTTTGAACGAACTTCAAGCCCAATTGGAGCATGACAGGGAGGAAGTGAGTCAGTTCCTGTCGTCTCTTCCGACGAGGTAGGTTCGTTTTTGGGGAAGCGCATGGATGATGTTTCCCTATTCTGTGACAAATCATGAGATATTTGATGGTAGAAGAGTGGGTTTTCATGGATTTTCTATAACTTTGCGTGCAAAACTAATTGTATAGAAAGACTATGGGAATCAGATTTAAACATGGGTTGACGGACACCTCCAGTTCCTGGAATCCTCCAGCTCCCCTGAGAGGGAAGAGATGGGGAGGGAAGACTTTGGCTTTAGCATTGGCATTGGCTGGATTGCTGATGGTAAAGGCTCAAGACCGAACTGGCATGGATGAGGGGCTAAAGGGAAATGTGCCTGATTGGGAGAATCCTCTGATGATTGGCAGGAACAAACTGCCGTATCACTCAACGCTCCAATTGCCTTCGCGTGAGGGTGAGTGCAAGGAGATTCGTTCCCTTGATGGAAGGTGGCGTTTCCATTGGGCGAAAGACCCGCAGTCGCGCCCTGCTGATTTCTATCGTACCGATTACGATGTGGGTGATTGGGATTTCATCACCGTGCCTGGAAACTGGCAGATGCAAGGCTATGGCAAGCCTATTTATACCAATATTCCTTTTCCTTTCAAAAGTGATCAGCCTCGTGTGACCAGTGAGCCACCTCATGATTGGTATGCATACGAGCATCGCAATCCTGTGGGTTCGTATGTCACTGATTTTACTGTTTCCGAAGATGAACTCAAACAGAATATCATCCTTCATTTTGGAGGCGTGAAGTCGGCAATGTATGTGTGGGTAAATGGAAAAGAGGTGGGGTATAGTCAGAACCCAATGTCCCCTGCCGAGTTCGATGTGACTCGTTATCTCCATGCAGGAAGCAACCGCTTGGCAGTGGAGGTGTATCGTTGGAGCGATGGCAGTTACCTGGAGGACCAAGACATGTGGCGACTGAGTGGCATCTATCGTCCCGTTCAGTTGTGGATTCGTCCGTTGCAGCACATTGTTGATTACACGATTCAGGCAGTGCCTTCGGCTGATTTTAGTCGTGCCGACGTGAAAGGCAAGGTGATGCTTTGTAATTTGAATGCAAAAGCTGCCAAGGGCATGAAGCTTCGGATGCAATTCGGCGATTTGAGGATGGAGCGACGTGTGGACTTGCTGAAAGCGAAAGATACGATTGCGGTGGAACTGGCGAAAACCTTGGAGCATCCACGTTTGTGGTCGTCTGAGAAGCCTGAGCTTTATGACGTTTCTATCGAGTTGATGGATGCACGGGGAAAGGTGTTAGAGCATTTCGATACGCATTTTGGCGTGAGGAAAGTGGAAGTGCGTGGCGAGGTGATGAAGGTGAATGGACGCAATGTGAAGCTGAGAGGTGTGAACCGTCACGACCACCATCCACGAACAGGACGTTATGTGGATGCTGCTACCTTGGAAAAGGACGTGCGACTGATGAAACAGGCGAATATCAATTTTCTGCGTACTTCGCACTATCCCGACATGCCATTTCTTTATGAATTATGCGACCGCTATGGCATTTACGTGATGGATGAGGCGTGTCAGGAAAGTCACGGTTATGGCATTGGCAACAAGATTATCGGTGATAATCCTCTGTGGGTGAAGGCACACGTGGACCGTGCAAGGTCCTTGGTGGAAAGGGATAAGAATCATCCGAGTATCATTATTTGGTCGTTGGGCAACGAAGGTGGTGAAGGGCAATGCCTGAAGGCGATGTACGACACCGTCTGCGCTCTCGACTCAACTCGTCTGCCGTTCAGCGACAGCGACCGTCGGTATTCAGCTATCTATGACGATAGCTATTTGCCACCCGACAAACTGGAACAAGAGGCAAGGCGAATCAGCGACCGCCCATTTATCATGCGTGAGTACGGTCATGCTATGGGCAATTCGATGGGCAATTTGAAGGAGTATTGGGATTTGATAAATGCCGACTCCAGCATTGTGGGTGCTGCCATTTGGGACTGGGTGGACCAAGGCATCGCCAAGCCTATCGATGGTAGTGCGCTCCGTCCATCGTCGTCACTTCAGTTGCAATCCGACGAGTTTTGGGCATACGGAGGTGACTTCGGTGACAAGCCTAACGACGGAAACTTCGTGCTGAATGGACTGATTGGACCCGACCGCACGCCGCATCCGCATTATTACGAAGTGCAGTATTTCTATCAGCCTATCGACTTCAAACGGGTGGAAGATAAGGTCCATCTCATCAACCGCGACCAATTCACAGCACTCGATGAATACGACTACACCTACGAGTGGGTGGCAGACGGCAAGGTGGTGGCAGAGGGGAAGGCAATGCTTTCGGGTGAGGAATTGAGCGTCAGTCCTTGTCATGCTGAAGGTGAGCTGTTCTTAAATATCTATGCTCGTCTGAAACAAAAGACGCTTTGGGCAGATGCAGGTTTTGCAGTGGCACATCAGCAGTTCCACTGGAGTGGTTCCTTCAGAAAGGCTGAGTTGACACCATCTAAAAGGATACCTAAGATGAAGAAAACCGCCGACGGTATTTGGGTGACTACCAGGCGTGGACAGATTCTGATTGACAATAGCGGTGCATTGGCAGAATGGATAATCGATGGTAAACAAATGCTGAAAGCACCCCTTGAACCCTATTTTTGGAAACCTGTCAACGACAACCAAAGTGCGAATGGTTTTGCCCAGCGACTTGGTGCGTGGCGCGATGCAGCAGAGAAACGTGAGCTGAAGGAAATTAGTGTGAAGCGGAAAGGTGTTGTCGTTGTGAAGGCTGAAATGAAACTGCCTGTTGGTGCCGACTACACGCTGACTTACACCATCAATGCTGAGGGAGAGGTGAAAGTGGAAGCCGACTACACCCCTACAGCAGAATCTATTCCGTTGATGCCGAAGTTCGGTATGCGTTTGCGACTACCGAATGACTATCAACGAGTGAATTGGTACGGAAGGGGTCCTCAAGAGAATTATCCCGACCGCAAGTTCAGTCAGAACATCGGTTACTACTCGCTGCCTGTTCGGGAGTTGATGACTGAATACATCAAACCTCAGGACAATGGCAATCGCACTGATACTCGATGGTTTGCCGTTTCGTCTGATGAACACTCGCTGCGAGTGGAAGGCGAGCAACCGCTTTGTTTCCGAGTTTGGGACTATGGAGAGGAGAATTTGGGTGTGGGGCATGGATATGAATTGCAACGAGGCAATTTCATTAACGTGAACATTGATCAGGACATTCATGGCGTGGGTGGAATCAATTCCTTCGGCGCTCGAACACTCGACCGCTATACGCTTTCGGGTAATCAGCCACGTCACTTCAGTTTTATCCTTCGTTTCGACTCAAAACAGTAGATGTATAAAGTTTAGCGTTTGAAGTTTAACGAAATTGCACTTCTCCGCGAAAACTCAAAAACTCATCAACTCAAAAACTCAAAAACTTAAATAAGAAGAAATCACAATGAAAAGACGTTTAACGAGTATGCTGATGGGTGCTATGGTTGCGCTCTCGGCTTCTGCCCAGAATCCTTATTTGCCTCTGTGGGAGTATATCCCCGATGGAGAGCCTTACGTGTTTGAAGATCCTGACTGTCCAGGGAAGCAGCGAGTGTATATCTATGGCTCGCACGACAATCTGATTACGGAGTATTGCGGACGCGACCAAGTGGTGTGGTCGGCACCCGTTGAGGACTTGCTCCATTGGCGTTACGATGGCATCATCTTCAAATCGACGACTGACCGCGACGGCAATCTGCTCTATCCGAACGGACAGGGCGATGTGCTCTATGCTCCCGACGTGACGATGAGATATGTGCAACGCAAGATGGCTGACGGAACGATGGTGACAAAGCCTGAGTATTATCTCTATCCCAATAATCAGGCGGGAGGACGCAACGGACAGATAGCACGAAGTGACCGCCCCGATGGTCCGTTTGTGGTGACGAATTGGAGTGAGGCTCATCCAACAACCACGGACGGAGTGCTTCGCTTCGACCCAGCCGTGTTTGTGGATGACGATGGGCGTGTGTATGGTTATTGGGGTTTTGAGAATTCGTATGCTGCGGAACTCGACCCCGTTACGATGGCGACGGTGAAACCTGGTACGGAGATTGTGACCGATATGGTGTCGGGACGCAATCAGAAAGGAGTTTTCCGCTTTTTTGAGGCTTCGAGCATGAGAAAAATTGAGGACAAGTATGTGTTTGTCTATTCACGTTTCACTGAGGATGGCGAGTTTGGTTTGCCTACTTCGAACTATACCTTGGCATACGCTTATGGTGATTCTCCGCTGGGTCCTTTCACATACGGCGGCACAATTATCGATGGACGAGCACGCGACAAGGACGATAACGGCAAGACGATTCCGACTGCCTATCCATACGGCAACACGCATGGCAGCATCTTGCAAGTGAATGGACAGTGGTGGGTGTTCTATCATCGGCAGACAGGCACAGATGAATATAGTCGTCAGGCAATGGTGGCTCCCATCAATGTGAAGGTAGAGCGTGGAAAGGGTGGAAAGGTGACGATTAGCGAAGGTGAATATACTTCGGAGGGATTCAAGATTGACGGACTGAATCCGCTTGACAAGTCGGCAGCGGGTTGGGCGTGCTACCTGACCAGTCCGAAGGGTATTCGACAAGAATATCCAAACATGTTTTTCACGGGAAGTTACATCAAACCTACGCGACGTGACAGCACATCCTATGAGGGCCCATATAATCAAAAACAGCCTTATTGTCCTGTTGTGAACAACACCAATGGTAGTGTGGTGGGCTATAAATACTTCAATTTCACAACTACTTCAAAAGCCGAACAGTTGTTGCTCACAGCACATGTGAAGCCAGAAGGTATTGACGGCACAATCGATGTGATGATAGATGCGCCAAAGGCGAGTCGTGGGGGCAAACTGATTGCTTCGTTCAATATCAAGGCTGGTGATGCACAGCGCATCTGCGAAATCGCTACGAAGGTCCATGGATTGAAAGGCGTGAAAGGTAAGCATCCGCTTTTCTTTGTCTTCCATTCCTCTACAGAAGACCGCTCAATCTGCGAACTGCATGATTTTCAATTCTTGCTGCTCAAATAGCGGTTTTCCCTGCAAAAGCTTAGTTGATTGTCCCTAAAAAAACTCCGCCATTGGAAAGTTCACAGATGAAATTCCAATGGCGGAGTTTTTGTGTTCTCATTCCCTTGTGAAGGATGGGGAATGGCTTTTATTTGGCAATCACCAAGAAATACTTTTTCTTGCCTTGCTGCACAAGGAGATACTTGTCGTCGAGAAGGTCGGCTGTGGTGAGAACTTGGTTAGGGTCAGCAAGCTTTTCCTTGTTGATGCTGACACCACCACCTTGCGTAAGTTTGCGCATTTCGCCCTTCGATGGGAAGATGGCTGCATTGTCGGTGGTGAGTTCGATTGCCTTCACACCAGTCTCGAAGAGTGACTTGTCAACTTCGAAGTGAGGCACACCATCGAATACGTCGAGAAGAGTCTGCTCATCGAGCTTGAGGAGTGCTTCCTTGGTTGCCTTTCCAAAGAGGATGTTCGATGCTTCCACTGCCAGTTCGTAGTCTTCCTCGCTGTGAACCATGATGGTTACTTCCTTGGCGAGTCGCTTTTGCAGTACGCGCTGACCTGGGTCTTGGTCGTGCTCAGCGATGAGTGCTTCGATTTCGTCCTTTGGCAGCGACGTGAAAATCTTGATGAAGCGCTTGGCATCTTCGTCAGCCACGTTGAGCCAGAACTGGTAGAAGGTGTAAGGTGTGGTGCGGTTGCGGTCGAGCCAGATATTTCCCTTTTCAGTCTTACCGAACTTGCGACCGTCAGCCTTTGTGACGAGTGGGCAGGTGAGGGCAAAACATTCCTTTCCGCTCATGCGGCGAATGAGTTCCGAACCCGTCGTGATGTTTCCCCACTGGTCTGCACCACCGAGCTGAAGGCGGCAGTTATGATGCTCGCAAAGATAGTAGAAGTCGTAACCTTGCAGCAACTGATAGGTGAATTCTGTAAACGACAAGCCATCGCGAGCCTCGCCGTTGAGACGCTTCTGCACGGATTCCTTTGCCATCATGTAGTTCACGGTGATGTGCTTACCTACGTCGCGTGCAAATGCGAGGAAGGTGAAGTCTTTCATCCAGTCGTAGTTGTTCACGAGTTCTGCACGGTTAGGCTCATCGCTTTCGAAGTCGAGGAACTTGGAGAGTTGAGCCTTGATGCACTTCACGTTGTGTGCCAAAGTCTCCTCGTCGAGCAGGTTGCGCTCCTGGCTCTTCCCCGAAGGGTCGCCAATCATACCTGTAGCACCACCAATCAGAGCAAAAGGCTTTCCACCGCAACGCTGATAGTGGCGAAGCATCATCACACCGCAGAGGTGTCCGATATGGAGTGAGTCGGCGGTTGGGTCGATACCGAGGTAAGCCGCTACGTTCTTTTCTTTCTCAAGGAGTTCTTCTGTGCCTGGCATCATCTGATGAATCATGCCACGCCATTCAAGTTCTTTTACAAAATTCATTATATGAGTTTTTGAGTTTTTAAGTTTAAGTTTTTGAGTTTATAAGTTTTTGAGTTGATGAGTTTTCGCTTGCTCAAGTATAATCGTTAAACTTTAAACGTTAAACTTTAAACGATAAACACGATAAACTTTAAACGTTGTTCAATTCGACTGCAAAGTTACGACTTTTTTTTTATCCAAAGAACAGGTAGGCGATGAAAATGGCTGCGAGCACACCGCAGAGGTCGGTGAGCAGACCTGCTTGCACGGCATGACGCGTGTTCTTGATGCCTACACTGCCGAAATAGACGGCGAGGATGTAGAAGGTGGTGTCGGTGGAGCCTTGGAAGATGCAGCTCAGTCTGCCTGCAAAGCTATCCGCCCCGTGGGATGTCATTGTATCGACCATCATGCCTCGCGCACCGCTTCCGCTGAGTGGTTTCATGAGTGCTGTTGGCAACGCATCGACGAAGTCTGTGTTGCAACCCATGAGTTCGAAGAGGCGGTTGATGCCCTGGATGAGCAAGTCCATGCCTCCTGACGCACGGAACACGCCGATGGCAACGAGGATGGCAACGAGGTAAGGAATGATGCGCACAGCCGTGGTGAATCCTTCTTTGGCACCGTCGATGAAAGCATCATAGACGTTCACTTTCTTCCGCATACCAGCGATGATGAAGGCGATGATGATACCGAAGAGGATGACGTTGGCAATGAGCGTGCTCGTGGAGTCCATCGTTTCCTTGTCGAGTTTGCTGAAGCCCCAGATGATGGCTGCCACCAGTGCGCACATACCTCCGAGCGTGGCAAGCAAGACGGGCTGCAGCAGATTGATTTTCTGATACAGGCTCGTGATGATGATGCCCGAAAGGGTGCTGAAGAACGTGGCGATGAGAATCGGCACGAAGACGTCTGTTGGGTTGGCTGCACCGAGTTGGGCGCGATAGACCATGATGCTCACGGGGATGATGGTGAGTCCCGACGTGTTGAGCACGAGAAACATAATCATAGGGTTGGAAGCCACAGAAGCATTCTGCGGATTCTTCTTCACGTTGATTTCCTGCAATCCCTCCATCGCCTTCAGTCCGAGCGGAGTGGCGGCATTGTCGAGTCCGAGCATGTTGGCAGCGATGTTCATGAAGATGTTGCCAAACACGGGGTGACCCTTAGGAATGTCGGGGAAGAGTTTGTTGAACACGGGGCTGAGGATGCGTGCCAATGCGTTTACTACACCGCCCATTTCGCCAATCTTCATGACACCCATCCAAAGGGACAGCACGCCAGTGAGTCCCAAACTGATTTCGAAGGCGTTCTTCGAAGAATCAAAAGTAGAGTTGATGATGTCGGTGAGCACCGTGGTGTTTCCGTAGAAAACCATCTGAATCAGTGCGCACAAAGCAGCCAATAGGAAAAAGGCTATCCAAATGTAATTAAGTACCACGAGGTTATCAGTTAAAAGTTAATCAGGAATTTCTTGGTAAGTGAAAAATAATCAGGGATTTGAAGGATTTCAAAGGGATTTCTTGCTAAGTGAAAAGTGAAAAATTATTCTTCATTTTCCATTCTTCATTCCTCATTCTTCATTCCTCATTCTTCATTTCCCTCCCTTCCTGTCTCTTGCCGCGAAGATGTTGGCGAGGATGGTGCCGCTGATGGAGTGCCATGCGCAGCTGATGGCGCAAGGCACAACTGCCATCGGGTTGGAGGCAACGAAGAACGTCATGGCGAGGTTGGTGCCCAAACCAGCGTTCTGCATTCCCACTTCGATAGAGATGGTGCGCTTCTTTGCCACGGAGAAATGGCAGAGTTTACCCACCACGTAGCCCAGGATGTAACCAATGGTGTTGTGGCTGAAGACCATGACGAAAGTGAGGATGAAGAGCAGCAGCCCGTTCTTGACGAGAGGGTCGTGAACCGTTGTTACCACACCGCCAACGATGCAGGCAAGGCAGAGCACTGACAAGCCTGGCATACATCCCTGAATCTTTCGGAACACCTCCTTGTTTCCTAACCACACGTTCAGTCCGAAGCCAATGGCGATGGGGATGATGGTGACAATGAGAATCTGCTGGAACATGCCGATGGCATCCACATCCACTTTCGCACCAGCCAACCACAGCACGAGTAGCGGTGTGAGGACGGGAGCAAGCAATGTGGAGGCGCAGGTCATGCCGACGGAGTATGCCACATCGCCGTGGCAGAGGAACGACATGATGTTACTCGACACACCGCCAGGGCAGCATCCCACGAGCACGATGCCGATGGTCATGGCTGTGCTATAAGGAGCAAAGGCAGGCACCTGGCTGAACAGCCACGAGAGCGTGAATGCCACGAGGGGCATGATGGTGAACTGAGCCAGTGCGCCAATAAAGATGTCGAGAGGTCGCTTTGCCAACAGGCGGAAGTCGTTGGGGGTGAGCGTCAGTCCCATCGTCAGCATGATGATGCCGAGAATGATGGTCTGTGTGTTTCCTTTCACCCAGGCGAAGAGGTCGGGATAGAAAAAGGTGACGATGGCGGTGAGGATGATGAAGATGCTTGCCTTGCCGCTCAGTGTGTCACTCAGTGTCTTCAGGATTTGAAACATTTGTGTCGGTTTTAGGGTAAGTGGAATGCAGTTTTGTGCATTCTACTTCGTTGAAAAATAGGATTGAGGGTGCAAAAGTACGAAAAAAAACGGAGAAACCACGTGTGTCTCTCCGCTTTTTGTGAGTTTATCTTGTTGGCAGCACCACTATTTCACGGTGATGCTCTTGCCTGAATAGTTCACGGTCTGCGTCTTTCCGCCAATCACCTTCACGTTGAAGCGGCGAGACAAGAGCATTCCCTCGAACGAACCTTGGCGCTTGCCGATGGTCAGGCTCTTAGCCTTGTCGTTCCACTTGAGCTCAATCGTGGAGTAGGCACCTTTCTCATAATTGTAGTTGTCGCCCTCGTCTTCGTAGAGCGTGAACCGAGCGTCTGCTCCAGGATAGACGACGATGTCGAGCTGGTCGAACTTGTTTTCGTTGGCATACTGCACGTCGGGACCCATTGGCACGATGGAGCCAGCCTTGATGTAGAGCGGTGAGTGGGCAAGGGTAGTGCTGACGTTCACGCTCTGTCCGCCGTCAAGCTTCTTGTTGGTCCAGTAGTCGAACCACTGCGCACCTGCTGGCAGATAAACCTTATAGCTTTTCTGCTGCGTCCAATCCACTTTGGCGTATTCGCCTTCCTTCAGGTCCTTCTTGTCCCAACCCGACATCGGGTCTGTGCGGACAATCTTCTCGGTGGTGTATTGAGGGTCGAGCACTGGGCACACCAGCACGTTGTGGCCAAACATGAATTCGCGGTTGTTGTTCCAGGTCTGCTTGTCGGCCTTGAAGTCCATGAAGAGCGCGCGCATGAAGGAGTCGTCGTTCTTCGTCACCTGCCACGACTGGCTGTAGATGTAAGGCAGGAAGCGATAGCGCAGTTTCACGGCATCCACCAGCGCGTCATAAACCGGTTCGCCAGCCTTGCCGAAGTAGTAAAGTTCGCGGTAGATGTCGGCTCCGTGGCTGCGCATCATTGGCATGAAGGCACCAAACTGCATCCAGCGCACATAGAGTTCCTGATACTGAGGATTCTTCACGGCTGAGTTGAAGCCGCGCGTGTTGTAGGAACCTGCGAAGAAACCGCCGATGTCGTTGTTCACGTGAGGATTGGCAGTGAGGGTGTAGTTGAGGCAGATGGGAATCTGCTTGCGGAAGTTCTCCCACGAACTGCCGATGTCGCCGCTCCAGGTGTTGGCACCGTAACGCTGCTGACCAGAGAAATAAGAACGCGTGAGGATGAAAACGCGCTTGCTGTTATCCACGGCGCGCTGATGGTCATATACACCGCCGACGGTCATCAGCGGAAAGGCGTTGCGCACACTGCGGTACGACCCCATCGCCGTTGGCTGGTCGAGCTGGTCGTCGGTGAAATCCACTTGGTCGGGGTCGGTGGAGTCCATCCACCATGCGTCGATGCCCATCTTGTGCAGACGGGAGAGGTTTTTCCAATAGATGTCGCGCGCCTCCGAGCTATACACGTCGTAGCAGCGCACACCGCTTGGATAGTCCGTGCGTGGAGGCCACTGCGAGAGTCCGCTCTGAGGCCATGTCTGGAACTTGAGCAGGAGCCCTTTCGACTTCAGTTCCTTGAATGCCTTGGTCTCTGGTCCGAACGAAGCCCAGATGGAGATGCTGATGTGCGCATTCTGCTTGTGGACTTCGTCAATCATTTCCTGCGCACGGTCGAAGTCGGGATTGATGAATTCCATTGCGTTCCAAGTGTAGTTGCTGCCCCAGTATTGCCAGTCCTGGATGATGCCGTCGAACGGAATCTTCAGTTCGCGATACTTGTGAACCACTTCGAGCAGTTCCTGCTGGCTCTTGTATCGCTCGCGGCTCTGGTGGAAACCGTAGGTCCACAACGGCATCATCGGCACTTTGCCCGACAGGTGGCGCATCTCGGCAATCACGCCGTCGGCATCGCCACCATAGATGAAGTAGTAGTCAACCAGTTTGCCAACTTCGGATTCCAGTTCCACCTCTCCTGCCTTGCCCTCGGCTGGCGTGACAAAGCGAGTAGGTGAGTAGTTGTCCCAATAGATGCCGTAGCCCTTGATGCTCTGGTAGAAGTGTGCATAGTCCTCCAGATTGTTCTGCTCCATACGGCGGTTCTCGCCACGCTGACTCATCTTGCCGTTCTGCAAGAGTCCAACGCCATAAATGCCTTCGTCAGCATCCACCGAGAACGTCTGCTTCACCTTGAATGCTCCTTGGTCGGGTCCACTCGTGATAGGTGTGAACTTGCAGGCTCCTTCCTCGGTGAGCACATTGCCCTTGTTGTCGGCAAAGCTCACCTTGCCGTCTTGCACCGTCACCGTGAGCGCCGACGACTTGTAGATGGTGGCTGAGCCGCTTTTGCTCTGCTTCACACTCACTTTTTCAGGGTTGGCAATGACGACGAGCGACTTTTTCTCCGTCTTTGCATTCTGATTGCCTTGTTGCTTCACCACTCTCACCGTGCTGGGGGTGTAGAACGTGATGTCCTGTGCTTGCATGGTGGCTGCTCCCATCAGAAGCAACCATGATGTCATCAATAGTTTCGATTTCATACGATGTTATTTATTAGAACTTGTTGTCATTATCTACCGAAGAACTTCTCCAGTCTTTTCCGCTCCTTCTTGGTGATTTGAATCACCGAACCATGACGCGGCGTGAAGTTGCCCTTGGTCGGTGTGTCCTTCAGATAGGTGAAGTTCTTCAGGTCGGTCGATTTGCAGAACTGGTAGTAGCCGTTGGCATAGCAATCGTACATCAGCACCCACTCCTGCGCATCCTTCTTGTTCTGCTTGATGAGTGGGAACACGCTGCTACCTTCCACAGGGTATTGTCCAGGCTTCTGCAAATGCTTGTATTCCACCGTCCACGGACCTTTCAGGCTCTTGCTCGTGGCGCGCATCACGCCCTGGCGCGTTTGGAAATTTCCCTTCTTGTTCAGCACCGAACGTCCTTCGTCCTTGAAGAACAGCACATATTGCTCGTTGACAGCGTCATACACGATGTCGCCGTCGATGGCAGCCGTACCGAAATCGAACAGCAGTTGAGGCTCGGTGATGTCGGTGAAGTCCGCATTGGCATACGAATAGAAAATCTTGAAGTAAGGTTGGTTGAACACACTGCCATCGCGGTTCTTGTCATTGGTTGGGTATTCCCAATCGTGCCGACCGATGCTGTAATAAATGAAATACTTTCCCTCGGCGGGGTCCCAAATGGTTTGCGGAGCCCACACGGCATGGAGGTTCTGGCGGTCGAAGCCCTTCAGCTGAGGAAAACGAGTGGGGAAGTCGATGGCGGTGTGCTGCCAGTGAATCAAGTCGGTCGATTTCATCAGAATCAGTCCGTCGTTGCTTTGCCAACCCAGGCTGGAGCGCATGTCGGTCAGCACCATGTAGAAGGTCTTTCCATCTTCACCTCTCAAGATGTGCGGGTCGCGGATGCTCTTTGTCAAAGCGATGGAGTCAGACCCCACCACGGGTTTTCCGTCGTTCAGCGACACGTAGTTATAACCATCATCGCTCACGGCAAAGCGAATCTGCTCACCTTCGGGGCTGTTGTTCGAGAAGAACACGAACAAATACGAACTCATTTTCTTTTTGGCACTTACATTGCCTATTGCCATGAAACTCAATAGCATGGCAACCAACATCATCATATATGCTTTTTTCATGTTTACTTCAAGTTTTTTGCAAAATTACAATAAAAAATAAAGAATCAAAAACTTCTATCGCCTTTTTTGTGATACTTTTTCTCTATATGGCGATTTTTCCTTCGAGGACTTTCCATGCTGTCGTGCGCTTTTTCCCCAATCTCTTTTTCGAATCTTTTGAAACGCAGCTGCGGTCGTTCAGAATCGTTTATTCGTTTTCACTTAACAGCCGAGGGCTCGTTTGCGTTCAAGCGAGCCCTCGTCGTAACGCAAACGAGCCCTCGCTTGCATCACAACGAAGGCTCGCCTTTTCAGTCGAATCAAAACAACAGTTCAGTATGTGCCAAGACGAACTTCAGTGAAGCCGAATGAGAACGAGGCGATTGTCAAAACAAAAAGACCGACATCCACTACGGAGAGTGAATGTCGGTCCCGACAATGAAATTGATGTAATTATGTAGAGTGTTTAGAATTTTAAATCACTTCCACCTTGCGGCCAATCTTTGGTGCTGGCTTCTGCTCAATCTTTGGAAGGTCGATGGTAAGTACACCGTGTTCAACCTTTGCGCTAATCTTCTCCTTCTCTACATCTTCAGGGAGAATCAAGGTCTGCTCAAACTTCGTGTAAGAGAATTCGCGACGGAGGTAGTGAGTGTTCTTGTCCTCCTCTTTCTTTTCCTGCTTGTTCTCCAAGCGGATGTGAAGGTCTCCGTTCTCGTTAATCTGAACATCGAAGTCTTCCTTCTTCATGCCTGGAGCAGCAAGCTCCACCTTGTATTCCTTCTCAGACTCAATCACGTTGATAGCAGGCGAAGTGTTGCTGACGCGTGGAGTGAAGTCGTTGAAAAACAAATCGTTGAATACGTCTGGTAACCAAGTGTTAGTTCTGTGAATTGGTAACATAGTTAAAATCTCCTATACTTTAAATGGTTAATAATTCTGTTGTTTCTGAGCCCGTTTCCTTTTTTTCGGGTTCGCCCTTATAATGGCAATCTCCGTGCCAATGCGCTTTTCAGTTTAAATGCTCCAAAAGTAGCGACATTTTGTCAGATTTTTGCGACAATTTGTCAAACTCATCGTTTCCTTACCATTCGTTATGCGCTTGCCTTTCTCTGCTTGATAGATGATAAAACCTTGAAAAGATGAAATAAATTTGCATATCAATTGAATTTCCATTAACTTTGCAAACGAAAATAATATATATTAAGGTAAAAATGTCTGAAAGAAAGGTAAGAGTGCGCTTTGCACCCAGCCCAACAGGACCCCTGCACATCGGTGGGGTCCGCACAGCTCTCTACAATTACTTATTCGCAAAACAGCATGGCGGTGACCTCATCTTCCGCATTGAGGACACCGACTCCAACCGTTTTGTGCCTGGAGCTGAAGAGTATATCATCGAGTCGTTCAAATGGTTAGGAATCCAATTCGACGAAGGCGTTTCCTTCGGCGGCGACTATGGACCTTATCGGCAGAGTGAACGTCGTGACATTTATAAGAAATATGTGCAACAGTTGTTGGACAATGGTAAAGCTTATCTTGCTTTCGACACACCCGAGGAACTGGATGCCAAGCGTCAGGAGATTGAGAATTTCCAATACGATGCCAAGACGCGCATGATGATGCGCAATTCGCTTACGCTCAGCAAGGAAGAGGTGGACGCGCTGATTGCAGATGGCAAGCAGTATGTGGTTCGCTTCATGATTGAGCCAGGACGCGATGTGCATGTGGATGACTTGATTCGTGGCGACGTGAGCATCAACAGCAGTATTCTCGACGACAAGGTGCTCTACAAGAGTGCTGACGAACTGCCTACTTACCACTTGGCAAATATCGTTGACGACCACTTGATGGAAGTGTCGCACGTCATTCGTGGAGAGGAGTGGTTGCCTTCTGCTCCGCTTCATGTGCTGCTCTACGAGGCATTTGGTTGGCAAGACACGATGCCCCGCTTTGCACACCTCCCATTGCTGCTCAAGCCTGTGGGCAACGGAAAGTTGTCGAAGCGCGATGGCGACAAGCTCGGTTTCCCTGTGTTCCCACTCGAATGGCACGACCCTAAATCGGGCGAAGTGAGTTCGGGCTACCGCGAAAAGGGCTACTTGCCAGAGGCGTTGGTGAATTTCTTGGCTCTCTTGGGATGGAATCCAGGTAACGACCAGGAAATCATGTCGATGGACGAGCTGATTCGCTTGTTCGACCTCAGCAAGTGTTCGAAGAGCGGTGCGCGTTTCGACTATGTGAAAGGCATTTGGTTCAACCACCAGTATCTGCTTCAGAAACCAGCCGAAGAGTGGGTGCCTGAGTTCGACAAGATTCTTCGTGAAAACGGCATTGAATCCACACCAGAGAAGGAAGCACAAGTGGTGGAGATGATGAAGCAGAAGGTCATCGAATATGTTGACAACGACGGCAATAAGAAGAAGAGGAACATCAGCTTTGTGAGTGACTTGTGGCCGCTGACCAAGTTCTTCTTCGTAGCTCCTGAGACATACGACAAGGAGGATAAGTTCGTCCGCAAGAACTGGAAGGAGACGACAGCGATGGAAATGGACGAACTCATCGGTGTGCTTGAGGCTCTCGACGACTTCTCTGTGGAGAGTCAGAAAGAGATGATTGAAGCATGGACGGAGGCTCGCGGATTCAAGCCGTGGAACGCATGGCGCGTTTGTCTCGTGGGAACGGGACAGGGCCCAGACATGTACGAATTGGCTGCCTTCCTTGGAAAGGAGGAAACCATCAAGCGCATGGAGAACGCCATTGCACAGTTGAAATAATTTGCCTTTGGGCACACATACGCTTTCATCAAAGACTAAAACGTAGATGTTTCTATACGATTTTGGATTAAATGCTTACGCAAGTTTAGGAAAAATGGCTTCTTTCTTCAACTCGAAAATCAGAAAGATGGTGGAAGGTCAGCGGGAAACGGCTGACATTCTGCGCAGAGGCATTGCAACGAACGACCGCGTCGTCTGGTTTCATGCAGCCTCGCTTGGTGAGTTCGAGCAAGGCAGACCCATCATGGAACGCTTGCGGAAGCAACATCCTGAATATAAGATTCTGTTGTCATTTTTCTCGCCTTCAGGCTATGAAGTGAGGAAGAACTACGAGGGAGCCGATGTGATTTGCTACCTCCCTTTCGATACGCCTCGCAATGCTAAGAAATTCATTGAGTTGGCGCATCCTGAGATTGCCATTTTCATCAAATATGAGTTTTGGGGCAATTACCTTACTCAGTTGCATGAGAGAGGTGTGAAAACATATAGTGTCAGCAGCATCTTTCGCCCAGGACAGCGGTTCTTCAAGAAGTGGAATCCTTACTCCAAGGTGGTGCTGCAGCAGTTTGACCATTTCTTCGTGCAGAACGAAACTTCCAAGCAACTGTTAGCAAGCATCGGCATCCATTGCGTGACGGTGAGTGGAGACACTCGTTTCGACCGTGTGCTTGATATACGGAATGCCAGTCGTGACTTGCCCGTTGTTGAGGCTTTCACGCAAGGGCAAAAGACTTTCATTGCTGGTAGCAGTTGGGAGCCAGATGAGGAAATCTATATTCCGTATTTTTCCAATCACAGCGACTGGAAACTGATTATAGCTCCTCATGTTATCAGCGAAAGCCATCTCTCGAAAATAGAGAAAATGCTCGAATCCAACGGCATTTCTTCCGTTCGTTACACAAGTTTGGAACAGGATGCAGAGAAGGCTGAAAGCACAAATGGAGCAGAGAAATCTCAGTGTCGTTGCCTGATAGTGGATTGCTTCGGAAAATTGTCTTCCATCTATCGTTATGGCAAGATTGCGCTCGTGGGTGGAGGTTTCGGCGCTGGCATTCACAATGTGCCCGAGGCTGCTGTCTATGGCATTCCTGTGCTCTTCGGCCCTAACAACCAGAAGTTCCGCGAGGCACAGATTCTCAAGAAAATAGGTGCTTGTTTTGAGTATTCCGACGCTGAAACATTCAAGACACTGATGGATCGTTTCCTCTCCGACGAGAAATACATGCTCGAATCGGGCGAAAAGTCTTCTAAATTCATCCAGGAAAACGCGGGTGCAGCCGATATTTGCTATCGAGGCATCTTTGAGTCGTAAGTGGAAGGACATCAAACATAACTAATCGTAAAGGCTTGCTCTGCGGAGTGAGCCTTTTCTATTGTGACCTTCCTGTGGCTTTGATCTTCCACAGCATCATTTCAGAGATGAAAAATTCCCGAGCAACTTTTGGGGCGTTTGCTCGGGAATAAACTTAAATGAATATCGGACAATTTATGACTTAAATACTTCCGTGCTTTTGTCAAAACTATGTGCAGATTCTCATCTGGTGAAATATTGCGAGCTTTGAACAATAGTGGTTGTGTTGGGACGAGAATAATTTACCACTGTAGCACGATATAATGAACCAAATGTTTCTGGGTGCAAAATAAGCGAAAATGAACAAATTTCTTTTGTACTTTTAGGACAATTTTTGTAATTATCTGGACATTCTTCTTTTCGCTTTTGTAACAATTTGGTCGTTTCTAATCTATAAAACACTGAAAGATATGGAATTATTCTCCTTTCTTTGGAAAATTGCGGAAAATAGGACAAATGGCTAAAAAACGAGTTTAAACAGAATTTTTAGCATTCTTTTAGATTGGATTTCGCGCGTCTGAAATCCACGTAGTATCGTCCTTTTGAAGGGGAATCGTGATGGTTTAGGATTGGTGCTTATAGTTACGCCTGAATTCGGTTGGAGTCATGCCTTCGGTTTGTTTGAATATCTTTGAGAAATAACTTTGGGAGTCGAAGCCACAACGGATATAGATGTTTCCAATCGGTTCGTCGGTGTCCGTTAGCAAACGCTTGGCAAGTTGAATGCGGATATTGCGGATGAAAGTTGATGTGTCGTTGCCTGTGATGTCCTTGATTTTGCGGTTCAGTTGTCGCTGGCTGAGGCAGATTTCCTCCGATAGTAAGAGGGAACTCAGGGAGGTGTCTTCGATGTGTGTGTTGATAGCTTGTATCACGCGCACCAAGAAGTCTCGGTCGGCTTTCGTTGTGTTTTCCTTTTCGTTGTTTCCTGCCGTTCTTTGCGGTCTTTCCTCATTGGCTTCCTGTTTGTCTTTCTTGTTGTCGTTTGCCTTTTCTTCCTTTCTTTCCGTAAGTTCTTCAGGATTTTCCACCAGTGCTGTCGTGTATTTCTTGTGGAGGCGGAGATTGTTCAAACGGAGTTTTCTCAAGGAAAAGAGCACAGCCATGAGGAGCAGAAGGAGAACGGCAATGATGATAATAATAATGATGGCAGAGCGTTGGTGGTGAAGTCTTTCATTTTGCTCCTTGATGATTTGGTCTTTCTTCTGTGTTTCGTATCTGGCTGCATATTCTTCGGTGAGTTGATTGGTTTTTTCTGAATAGATGCTGTCTTTCAGTGCCAGACTTTCTTGCAACAAAGCCAATGCTTGGGTTGGTTGTGTTTGCTGATAGAGGCTTGCCAGTTGTTCGGTGGCTTGTTGCAGAATATACTTGTTGCCGATGCCTCGTGCTATGTCAGCACTTTTCTCAAAACACTCGATGGATTCGCCATTTTTGCCCGTTTCTTTATAGAGATTCCCAAGCTGTTTCTGGTTGATACAGAGTGAAACAAGATTGTGTTTTGTCTCGAAGATTTTGTTGGCTTCCGCATACAGACTCTCAGCCACTTCGTAGTTGTTCATGGCACGATAGATGTCTGCCATTTGCGATTGGCGACGTGCCATTTTCAGTGAGTCCTTGTCTTGAAGGTCGAGTTTGTATGCGTCCTCTGCAAACTTCAGTGCCTTCTCATATTCTCCTGCTTTGTTGTAGATTTCAGCAGCTGTTCCGTAGATGACAGACAATCGTTCGGGCTTGTCCAACTCCAATTCCGTTTCTATCGATTTCTCAATGAAGGTCTTTGCCTTGTTGCATTTCCCTGCACCAAGATAGATGGCAGCGATGATGCTGTAGTCTTGCCCCATGCGATTCTTGTCCTGAGCGATACTGTCGAGTCGGAATCCCTCAATGGCGGCTTCGAGAGCCTTGTTGATTTCTCCGATTCGGAAATAGCAAGTGGAGAGGTTCACCCATGTGTCACCCAAGTTTACCCAGTCCTCTGCCTTCTTGTATTTGGTGATGGCGATACGGTTCAGATAGATAGCCTCTTCGAAATGGCAACTGTCGAGTTTGTCGAGAGCCAAGTCTGATAGGCTGTCACCTTCGTGGATGAGTTCTGATTTGTCCCCACCTGTTTCGGAAGAACATGAAGAGAGTTGACACAATAGGATACAGATGGAGAGTAGGACGAAGATATGGAGATGAGACTTTCTCATGAAAGCAGGACGTATGTATTAAGTTGTTTTGACTTGTGAAAAGTGACATTGAAATAAGCCTCACCCCCGACCCCTCTCCAAATGGCGAGGGGAGTAGAAAGTTGCTTACGCTATACACTAAATCGTAATATCTTTGGCATCACGATACCAGTCTGCATACATGATGTAATGCTGGGCAATGCCTTTGTTCAGTTCACGTGCTTGTTCCGGATCTACTTTCTTGATGAATTTGGCAGGAACACCGCCCCACATCTCACCGTCGCCCACAATGGTTTTGCTCAGAACCAAAGCACCTGCTGCGATGATGGCACCTTCTCCAATCACGGCATGGTCGAGTACGGTGGCTCCCATACCGATGAGCGCACTGTTCTTCACGGTGCATCCGTGGAGGGTCACGTTGTGTCCGATGGTCACGTCGTCGCCAATCTCTATGGCGGCTTTCTGGTAGAGTGTGTGGAGGCAGGAGCCATCCTGGATATTCACGCGATTGCCGATTTTGATGTAGTTGACATCGCCACGCACCACCGCATTGAACCATACGGTGCATTGGTCGCCCATCGTTACGTCGCCTACAATCGTTGCATTTTCTGAAAAGTAGCAGTCCTTACCAAACTTCGGTGTCAGACCACAAACGGATTTGATTAAAGCCATTGCAATTATTTATTCTTCGTGATTTGATTCTTCATTCAAATTGGTCTTGTCACCTCGTAGAGCCATGTGCGATGTGCTTCGTCGAGATGCGGACTCAGCTTGTCATAGACCATCTGCTGATATTGGTTGAACCATTCCTTTTCCTCCTCCTGTAGCATACTTACTTCGATGGCTGAAGTGAGGATAGGACAGAGGGTGAGTTGCTCAAACTCATAATAAGGACCAAAGGTCAAACCTTCGTTGGATTCGGACTTTTTTGACGTTGAAGGCAATGTTCGTAGCTTTGCTTCCACCACCAGCATCGTGTTCTCGTGACGCACACCATGAGCACCAGTGATGTAGATGCCTGGCTCATCGGTGATGGTCATGCCTGGCAGGAGTGGTGTTGGCATGTAGTTCATGCGGAACTGGTGAGGACCCTCATGTACGTTGAGATATGAACCCACACCGTGTCCTGTGCCATGCAAATAGTTGATGCCATATTTCCACATCGGTTCGCGAGCCAAAGCGTCGAGCTGAGTGCCGTAAGTGCCACGAGGGAACACGGCACGAGCCAAATTAATCCATCCTCGCAGCACAAGTGTGTAGTCGCGCCGTTCTTCTTCGGTCAGTTCGCCCAGTGGGATGGTGCGGGTGATGTCAGTCGTGCCGTCTTGGTATTGGCCGCCAGAGTCTATCAACAACAATCCTTTTGGTAGTACAGGTATGTCCGTTTCTGGAGTTGGTTCGTAGTGAACGATAGCTCCGTGCGCTGCATAACCCATGATGCTTTCGAAGCTCACGCCACGGAACAGCGGTTGCTCGGCTCGGAATCCCAGGAGTTTCTCACTGAGGGATAGTTCTGTCTGACCTCCTGCTTGCACAGCGGGAATCACCCATTTCATCCACTTCACCATAGCGATTCCATCTTTGAGCATCGCCGAGTGGTAGCCTGCGATTTCTGCGTCGCTCTTCATGATTTTCATCAAAGAAACAGGACAATCGGCATAGACAGGGCGTTGCAGACTGGCACCGATGGCGTAGTTGGTCTTGTCGGCTTGAATCAGAACGGGGACATCCACTGCCTTGAGGTCGGCAATGATTTCGGAGTAGTTCTTGATACGAACACCTTCAGCAGTGAGATAGCTTTCCACCTCTGCTGAAATTTTCTCTTGATTGATATAAAGTGTTGCATCGTTTTGTGAGATGAAAAGATAACTCACAAACACAGGATTGCACTCCACGTCGGTGCCTCGCAAGTTGAGTGTCCAAGCCACTTCATCGAGCATAGAAATTACGATGGATTCGGCTTTTTTTGCAGCAATCGCCTTCCTGATTCGCGCTATCTTGCTCTTCGCTGTCTCACCGGCAAATTGCAGTGGTTGAATCTCCACGAGGTTGTCAGGAATCTGTGGCCGTTGCTCCCACACTTCGTCGTATGGGTCTTCCACCGACAAGGTTTGGATGCCGAAAGCAGACAGGCTTTGTGAAAGACTTTGGAAGTCGGAAACGGTGTAGCACAATCCATCGACTCCCACCTTTTCTCCTTCGTTCAGCACCTCTGCCAACCATTCTTGAATGCTTGGTGTGTCTTCCAGCCCAATTTTCATCAGTGAGTAGTCCGTTCCCTCAATTTGCGCTGCTGCTTGCAGGAAATAGCGGTTGTCCGTCCACAGTGCAGCCTTCGTGAGAGTGACGACAGCAGTACCTGCGCTACCCGTAAATCCCGAAATGTATTCACGGCTTTTCCATCGTTCGGGCACGTATTCGCCCGAATGTGGGTCGGTACTTGGAGTGATGAAAGCATGGATTCCCTTTCTCTTCATCCATTGTCGAAGAGCCAAGAGGCGATTTTCCACAGTTGTATTCATATCAGTTAATTTTTCTCTCTTCAGTGGGTTTTCAGTGTGCGAAGTTACTAAATTATTCCAAAACGAACAAAACATTCGTTCCAACAATTTCTGTTTCTTCGTAATTTCAGATTCTGTCCTATAATAAATAAGCATTCGCGAGTTCGGAATATGTATGATTCTTAACTGAGTAATCGTAAAAAAATCATTTGGAAGATTTTATTCCATTTATTTGCTTTTTCAACCACGAGGCTTTAGCGAAAGCCAATCATTTATTCGATTGTACTGAAAAGCCGAGCCCTCATTGTTTTTCAAGCGAGCCCTCGTTTGCGTCACGACGAGGGCTCGCCGTTTCGATAACGAGCCCTCGGTCATTTAGTAGAACCTTTAGTTCGGCGCAAGACCATCAAAGGAGTGCTTCAGACATTCTCTTATCCTTATCCCGAACTGATGTAAGTTGATGTAAGTATGGGTATATTCATGTCAGTTTGCAATTTTTTTAATAAAAGTGTGAATGAACATGCGGAAATTATGTAAATTTGCAGCATTATTTCAATCAAACTATTTGTTTCAATATGATGAGAGTCAAATCTTTCTTGGCATTGGTTGCGCTTTTGTTATGCGCTGTTGCCAATGCACAAATGAAACCTGTTAAGTTCAATCAGCAATTCAAGAAACTTTCCGAAGAGGCAGCAGAGATTGTCTTTTCTTGTACCATCGACCCAGGCTGGCACGTTTATTCCGTTGAGGAAATGGATGGCCCTATTCAAGCGAGCTTCAACATCGATAAGATGGAAGGCGCAGAACTCGATGGTAGTCTGAAACCCGTGGGCAACGTGGTGAAGAAGTTCGAGGAGATGTTTGGTTCCGAAGTCTATTATTTCGAAGGCAAAGGCCAGTTCGTGCAGAAACTCAAGTTGAAAGGCGGCAAGTTCAATGTTGTGGGCTATTTACAATATGGAGCTTGCAATGACCAGAACTGCTTGCCTCCTCAGAGCGTGGAGTTCTCCCATTCGGGTGAAGCAAAAGGACCTGCCAAGGCTGAGGAAAAGGTGGCTGAGGAGGAGAAACCCGATGAAGAAAAGGCTGTTGAGGAAGAAGCTGCTCCCGAGGAGGCAGAAGTGGCAACAGACTCCATTGCTGCTGATTCCGTCACGTCCGACAGTGTGGCTGCTGTGTTGGGTGACGGCCTCTGGGCACCGGTTATCGACCAGCTGAAAGCATACGACGAGGGAGGTGATGCCAATGCCACCAGTAGTCCTTTGTGGAAAATTTTTCTGATGGGATTGTTGGGCGGACTTGTCGCATTGGTAACGCCATGTGTGTGGCCGATTATTCCAATGACTGTCTCTTTCTTCCTGAAACGTAGTGGCGATAAAAAACAAGGCATTCGCGATGCTTGGATTTATGGAGCCAGCATCGTTGTCATTTACGTTGCTCTCGGTTTGTTAGTCACAGCCCTGTTTGGTGCCAGTGCGCTCAATTCCTTGGCAACCAATGCCTTCTTCAATATCTTCTTCTTCCTCCTGTTGGTGGTGTTTGCTGCTTCTTTCTTCGGAGCGTTCGAGCTCACGCTGCCATCTTCATGGAGCAATGCGGTGGATTCCAAGGCTGAAAAAACGGGTGGACTGCTCGGCATTTTCCTCATGGCGTTCACCCTCACGTTGGTCAGCTTCTCCTGCACGGGTCCAATCATCGGTTTCCTCCTTGTGGAAGTGGCTACAGGCAATGGAGGTTGGTTGGCACCGACCGTTGGTATGCTCGGCTTTGCCATTGCCTTGGCTTTGCCGTTCACCCTCTTTGCCATGTTCCCAAGCTGGCTCAAGTCCATGCCTAAGTCGGGTGGCTGGATGAACACCGTGAAGGTGGTGCTGGGCTTCATCGAACTGGCATTTGCGCTCAAGTTCCTCTCCGTGGCTGATTTGGCTTATGGCTGGCATTTGATGGACCGTGAAACCTTCCTCGCTTTGTGGATTGTGCTCTTTGCGCTGTTGGGCATGTACCTTCTGGGCAAACTCAAGTTTCCTCACGATGACGACGACGATGGCAGGACGGGTGTCGGTCGTTTCTTCTTGGCAATGATTTCCTTGGCTTTTGCCGTATATATGTTGCCAGGACTTTGGGGAGCACCGCTGAAGGCTGTGAGTGCATTTGCTCCACCGATGAAGACACAAGACTTCAACCTTGCCGAGGAAATGGAGGTGAAGCCGATGTTCTATGACTACAATGAAGGAATGGCATACGCCAAGGCGCACCACAAGCCTGTGATGATTGACTTCACGGGGTATGGTTGTGTGAATTGCCGAAAGATGGAGGCTGCCGTGTGGATAGATGAACGGGTGGCTTCGAAGATGACGAACGACTATGTGCTGATTCAGCTCTATGTGGATGAGAAGACACCGCTCCCAGAACCGTTCGTGGCAACAGTCAATGGTGAGGAACGCAAGCTGCGCACTGTGGGCGACAAATGGAGCTATCTGCAAAGTACCAAGTTTGGTGCTACCACTCAGCCGTTCTATGTGTTGCTCGACAACGAAGGCAATCCGCTCACTAAGAGCGTTTCATACGACGAAGACATTGACAAGTACCTTGAGTTCCTGGATGCAGGACTGGCTAAATATAAATTGAAATGAAGCTTCTAAATGAAGAATGAAAAATGAAGAATGTATTTTACTCCGCTCATGGAATGAGTAATTTCCATTCTTCATTCATCATTCTTCATTCGGAGCGAAGCGCTCATTCTTCATTCATCATTCTTCTTTCTTCATTTAAAAACAACATGACTATGGATAAGCAAGAGCGAGAGCGAATCATCCGCTTGGTCAAGAGCGAGGTGGTTCCCGCAGTGGGGTGCACAGAACCCGTTGCCGTGGCTCTTTGTGTGGCAAAGGCATCTGAGACCTTGGGCGTGATGCCCGAGCAAATCAATGTGAAACTGAGTGCGAATATCTTGAAAAACGCGATGGGTGTGGGCATTCCTGGCACAGGCATGATAGGTCTGCCCATTGCCATCGCCCTTGGTGCCAGCATTGGTAAGAGCGAGTACCTACTTGAAGTGCTGAAGGATGTCAACCCTGAAGCCGTGGAAGCAGGTAAGCGATACGTCAATGAAAACCGCATCAAGATTGGTTTGAAGGAAGGTTCTTGCGACAAGCTCTACGTGGAAGTAGAGGCAACTGCAGGTACTGACACCGCCAAAGTCATCATTTCAGGAGGACATACGCGCTTCGTGTTGGTGGAGAAGAACGGTCAGAAACTGTCTGAACGTAAGAGCCTGTCTGCCGATGATGAGCAGGAGTGCTCCTGCGAAGGACTGAATTTTCGCAAGGTTTACGACTTTGCTACCACTGCACCTCTCCCAGAAATCGAATTTATCAACGAAGCCCGCACACTGAATGAGAATGCTGCAAAACAAGCATTGAAAGGTTGCTACGGGCACGAACTGGGCAAGACGCTCTCCCGTCCGTTGGGACGAGGCATCATGGGCGAGAGCATCTTCTCCCACATCATCAGCACAACGGCATCCGCTTGCGATGCTCGTATGGCTGGAGCCACTATCCCTGTGATGAGCAATTCGGGCAGTGGCAACCAAGGCATTTGTGCCACTTTGCCCGTCGTGGTGTTCGGTGAAGAAAACCACAACACCGAGGAAGAACTCACGCGGGCTCTCATGCTGAGCCACCTCACCGCCATCTATATGAAGCAGAGCCTCGGCAAGCTTTCTGCATTGTGCGGATGCGTGGTGGCATCCACGGGCAGCAGTGTGGGCATCACATACCTCATGGGAGGCAGTTATGACCAGTTGTGTGCCTCCGTGAAAAACATGATTGCCAACCTCACGGGCATGATTTGCGATGGAGCCAAGCCATCTTGTGCGCTGAAGTTGGCAAGTGGAGTTTCTACGGCAGTGCTTTCCTCCCTCATTTCCATGCAGAACAAGTGTGTCACCAGCGTGGAGGGAATTATTGATAATGACGTGGATAAGAGCATTCACAATCTCACGCACATCGGTCATGATGCTATGGACGAGACCGACCGTTGCGTACTCGAAATTATGACAAGCAAATGAAGAAAGAGATGATTCGGCATGAAGTCATGGACTATCTCACCATGACGTTGGGTTTGTTCCTCTATGCCTTTGGTTGGGTGGCGTTTCTTCTGCCCTACGGCATCGCCTGTGGTGGCTTGACAGGCATTTCCGCCATAGTTTATTATTTAGCTGGGGTGGAAATGCAAGTCACCTATTTCGTGGTCAATATCATTTTGGTCATCTTTGCCATACGTATTCTTGGGCTGCGCTTTTGCATCAAGACGATTTATGGCTTTTCAGTGCTTTCCTTCATCCTCTGGGCGTTGCAACAGCTCTTCAAGATGGACAATGGCGAGTTGCCAATGCTGATGGGCGATGGGCAGGGCTTTATGGCATGTGTGCTGGGAGGCACTTCTTGCGGCGTAGGCTTGGGCATCGTCTTCATGCACCAGGGTTCCACGGGAGGAACCGACATCATCGCTGCCATCGTCAACAAATATCGCACGATGTCGATGGGGCGTGTCATTCTCTATTGCGACATCGTTATCATCCTGTCCCTCTACTTTTTCTTCCACGACTGGAAGCGTGTTGTCTTCGGCTACACCACCATGTTCTGTATGTCGTTCTTCATCGACTATGTGATGAACTACGCCCATCAGTCGGTGCAGTTCCTTATCATTTCAAAGAGAGACGAGTTCTTGAAGCGTGCATTGTTGAGGGAACTCGACCGTGGTGTCACCGTCATCCCCGTGGAGGGAGGCTATAGCGGAACCCCCATGAATATGCTCATGGTGGTGTGCATGCAGCGTGAGGCAGTGAAGGTGTTCCGACTCATTCAGCTCATCGACCCTTCTGCGTTCATTTCGCAGACCAAGGCAGCAGGCGTGTATGGTGAGGGATTCGACATCATCAAGGAAAAAGCCTATCGAATGCCAGAAGAACATTCCGAACCCGTATAGCTTAGTATTGCTTGAAATACGTGGTTCTAAAAAGATAATTGTTTCTTAGTTTTCTGCAAAGCAGGCGTGTAGTCGTTTCAGTGCCTCCGTCAGCACCGCGTTCGGACAGGCGAGGTTGATGCGCATGAAGCCTTCGCCTGCTTTGCCGTACATCGTGCCAGCATTGAGATACACCTTGGCTTTCTCCATCAGGTATTCTTCCAATTTTTCCGAATTCATCGATAGTTTTTCGCAGATGCTGGAGCAATCCACCCATGCCAGATATGTTCCTTCGAGAGGCGTGATTGGCAGGGTAAGCATTTGCTTCAGCGTCTCGTAGTTTTTCCAAATGTATGAATTCAGTTCGTCAATCCAGTCCTCGCTTTCGTTGTAAGCAGCAATCGTGGCAACCACACCAAATGGATTCACGTCGCACACCTCATTGATGTTGATGGCACGGTCGATACGTCGGCTCAGTGCAGCGTCGGAGCAGATGATGTTGGCGATTTGCAGACCAGCCAAGTTGAACGACTTGCTGGGGCTTACGCAAGTCACGCTGCACCGTCTGTTGTCGTCGTTCACCGAGGCAAATGGAGTGTAACGATGACCTGGCATCACGATTTCGTTGTGGATTTCATCCGAAATCACCCACACTCCATGCTTCCGACAGATTTCTCCGATTCTTGCCAGTTCCTCCCTTGTCCACACTCGTCCGCAAGGATTGTGTGGATTGCACAACAGGTAGGCAACCACCTTGTCGTCGGCGCATTTCCGTTCGAAGTCCTCGAAATCTATTTCATAGCTCAAGTCGTCTTTCCGTCGAAGCGGACTTTCCACAATTTCGCAGCCGTTGTTCTTGATGGACGAGAAGAAGCAGTTATACACAGGAGTGGAAACCAGCACTTTGTCGCCTGGCATACTGATAGCCTTGATGATGCACGAGATGGCTGGCACCACACCGATGGTGTATTGCATCCATTCGCGCTCCATCTGCCAACCATGCCGACGGCTGAACCACTGGATGATGGCATCGTAGTAGGCATCAGGCACCTTCGTGTAACCAAACACGCCGTGCTCCACGCGCTCCGCCAGTGCTTTCCGAATGGCTGGAGCCGCCTTGAAGTCCATGTCTGCCACCCACAGCGGCAGCACATCCTCTTCTTCCGTCGCATCCCACTTGTACGAGTTGCTTCCTCGTCTAACAACGATTTCATCGAAATTGTACTTCATGGCTTTGAACTTTGTAATGACAAATAAATGTATTATTAAGAACCACGAATTTCACGTATTAAACGAATGATTATTTTGAGATGATTTTAACATATTTCACGAACAAAAATGCTCGCATTTTTTCAAATTAGAGAAATTGGTTGAATCTGAAAATTCGTTTAATTCGTGAAATTCGTGGTTTTTTAATAACCAGTTTTCGTGGTTGTTCTTTTCTTTGTTCCTTACCTCACTTGTATCACGCAGTCGGCAGGAGCCTTGATGTTCTCGTCTATGGTTATGCTGCCAATCTCGTCAGCTACAATCAGTCCCGACGTAGGGTTCTTGATGTTCGTCACCTTACCTTTGATGTCAGCTTTCAGCGTGGAGTATTCAAACATGCGGTCGCAGTCCTCGCCGAAAGTGCAGTTCTCAATGATGAGGTCGTGCGCATAACAGAGCACCTGTTCGCCCGTGATGTGGCAGTTCACCAATCGCAGGTTCTTCGAGTGCCAGCCCAAGTATTCACCGTTCAGCTCCGAGTCGTAGATAGTCACGTTCTCCACCTCCCAGAAAGCATCCTTCGTGTCAATCTTCGCATGGTGGATTTCCACGTTCTTCACGTACTGGAACACATACTTCGAGTCGCTCTTCAAGCCGTCAATCTTGATGTTCTTGCAGAACATGAACGGATAAGTGCCATCGTGGATTTCCAGGTTCTTGATGTTGATGTTCTTGCATCGCCAGAAGATTTCGTCAGCATCGTTGATGCGCACGTTTTCCAGTTCGATGTCGCTCATTTCGCGGAACATCTTCGGACCGTCAATTACCGTGTTCGTCATCTTCAGATGGTCAGAATACCACAACGCCGAGCGTGCGCCCACAGCGAAGTGGCAGTTGTTGATGCGAAAACCATGCACATGCCAGAAAGGATAGCGTCCTTCGAAAAAACAATCTTCAGCCTCAATGTCACTGCATTCCTTGATAGCAGATTCACCCTCAAGGATGCTCACATTCTCCAATCGCAATCCGTGAGACTCAAACAGTGGCCGTTCGCCACTAAACTCCTGATTCTTAATTACCTTCATATTTTATTATTGTTATTGTTTCATTCTTCACTTTTCACTCTCAACTCCTTGGGAATCCATTTCCCCGACTTCAGTCGGATGAGGAACAAGATGCCACGCAAGCACAACTCAATGCACATGGCGAGCCACACACCGTTCAGTCCCATCTTCGGAGCGAGAATCACCGACAGCGTGATGCGGAACACCCAGATGGACAACAAGTTCATACAGCTCGGAATGAGCGTATTGCCCGCACCGACGAACACACCGTAGCACACGATGGAAGCCGCAAACATCGGTTCGGCAAATGCCTCGATGCGCAGAGCCTCCACGCCGAGGTTCACGATTTCTGGCACAGGAGTCATGATGCGCATCATCAGCGGTGCAGCCACGTACATCACCACGCCCATCAATGCCATCACCGTGATGCCCATCGTCACGCAGATGTGCGCAAAGCGTTTCGCCATCGTCGGACGTTTCGCCCCGATGCTCTGTCCCACGAGCGTAGTAGCCGCATCGCTGATACCGTAGCCAGGCATGTAGCACAGACTTTCAGCATTCACGCCGAACGAGTTGGCAGCAATGGCGAACATACCTAATGGAGCCACAATCATCGTCGTACAAATCTGTGCGCCCGTCATGATGACACGCTCGCAGCCAATCGGCAAACTAATCTTGAGCGCCTTCCTCAGCACACGCTCCGTTGGTTTGAACATGCTCCATCTCGACTCCTCGAACTTCCTCTTGCCCAAGATGCGCAGGTGCAGACTGCGGAAACAGAGGAAGTAGAAGAGCAGACAAGCCGTCACCAGTTCAGCCAGCGTGGTTCCTAATGCTGCTCCCACAATGCCCAAGCCGCCACCCCAGACCGTCACTTTCATGCCCAAGGGCGACAACTCGCGCGTAGGAAATATCAAGAGGAAATTGAAGAACACATCCAAGAAACACATCAGCACGTTCAGGATGCTCGGAATCTTGATGTTACCACTGCATCGCAGCATCGAACTCATCAAATAGGCGAGGATGAACAGCGGAATGGTCAAGGCGAAGATGAAGAAATACTTCGTCGCTCCAGGGGCAATCGTGTCGTCACCTCCCAACCAGTGGGGCAGGGGACTACTGATTGACACGCCCACCAGACTGATGGTGAGTCCCAGCGAGATGCACACCACGAAGGCTTGGCGCAGCACATTGCGCGCACCAGCCGAGTCGCAAGCACCGATGCGGTGAGCCACCTGAACGGAAAAACCCGTTGCCACCGCACTGGTCACACCCCAAAACAGCCATGTCGTTGTGGCGACAAGTCCGATAGAAGCACTATCCACAGCACCCAGTCGTCCCACCATCGATGCGTCGATATACTCCATGAGGATATGAGCCATCTGTGCCAGGATTGCAGGCAGCGACAAGCGTGCCGTGAGCTCTATCTGCTCCCGCCACGTCATTTCCCTGCCACCACTTCTCACCTGTTCCAGCAGCAAGTCCGTCTTGCTCAGTTGAGCGCGTTTCGTCTGATTCATAACTTCATGCAAAGGTACGCAAATAAATCCGCCTTTACCACCACTCAATCCTTAAAAATAAATTGCTTCCGTAAAACTGTTTAACAAAACCGTAAATTTGTTAACAATCCTCCCTCATCCCATGCCTTTTTCTTTCACAAAGACCATCCAATTAAAAAAAATATACTACCTTTGCATGAAATCTGAGAAATCAAAAAGAAAGCCTCACCCCCAACCCCTCTCCAAAAGGTGAGGGGAGTAGAATGAAGTTTGACTATAAACTCAAAAAAAAAAAAGCCTCACCCCCGACCCCTCTCCAAAGGGCGAGGGGAGTAGAATGAAGTCTGGCTAAAACTCAAAAGCTTCTTTCCTCAGCGAAAACTTAAAAACTCAAAAACTTAAAAACTCAAAAACTCACTAACTCACAAACTTAAAAACTAAAATAAAAAAATGGCAAACGAACAGAAACAACAGCAGTTGCAGGTTGAAGTGAAACCTGAAGTATCCAAGGGCACCTATTCAAATCTCGCCCTCATTGCGCACTCTCCAAGCGAAGTAGTTCTCGACTTCGCCTCCATGCTCCCAGGTATGCAGAAGGCAGAAGTCGTTTCACGTGTCATCATGAGCCCAGAGCACGCCAAGCGTCTCCTCCTTGCGCTCAACGACAACATCCAGAAGTACGAGAAGAACTTCGGAGAAATCAACCTCCAGCGCAATGCAGCTCCACGTCAGGGAAGCACCATCGCACCCTTCAACATGAACCCAGGCGAGGCTTAATCCTCCCTCTCAGCTGCTCTTTAGCAACGAAAGGCATGTCAGCCGACGACTCACCTCGTCAGTTGACATGTCTTTTTATCTGTTTAATCTGAGTCATCTTTAGTGAATTTAAGAACTATAGATGTCATGGATGGACACAGATGTTGTTCTTTATCTGTTTAATCTGTGCCATCTGTGGTTTCATTATCACATCGCACTGTCGTTGCTGGATTTATCTGATTCATCTGATTTTTCTGATGAAACAATTGGCGTTTTATTCTGGCAATTTTTAAACTACAGATGGCACGGATGGACACAGATATTGTTCTTTATCTGTTTAATCTGTGCCATCTGTGGTTTTTATAAACACATCGCAGTGTTGTGCTGGATTATTTTGATGAAATTATCGTGTGCTCGTGTGCTTAAAAGTTAAATAAATTTAAATTTTGAGGAAATCTGTGGTTGGTGAGGTTTCATGGTGTAAAAAAGTGATGGGAAAAGTATGTGGTTTGGTGAAAAAGTCGTACCTTTGCACCGCTTTTTAGACTATTGTGCCCTTTTGACACTCATTTGTGGTGAATGGAGGGCGTTGGGGAAGGATGCGGTCTATATATTATATAAGGTGTAGAGATGCACGAACAAAGATATGGCTGCAGTAAGCGGACGGCACGAGAGCAGATTGCGTCCGACTGAAGATTCCCTGATGAATGCAACAGACTATCAATAAATATTTATCATCATAAAAACAAAAAATTAAAATGCCTACTATTCAGCAATTAGTAAGAAAAGGAAGAAAGGTGTTGGTTGACAAGAGCAAGTCGCCTGCATTGGACTCATGTCCTCAGCGTCGCGGTGTTTGCGTTCGTGTTTACACCACTACTCCTAAGAAGCCAAACTCGGCTATGCGTAAGGTGGCGCGTGTTCGCCTCACCAACAAGAAGGAAGTCAACTCTTACATCCCAGGAGAGGGTCACAACTTGCAGGAGCACTCAATCGTGCTGGTTCGCGGTGGCCGTGTGAAGGACCTTCCAGGTGTTCGTTACCACATCATCCGTGGCGCTCTTGATACTGCCGGTGTTGCAAGCCGCACTCAGCGCCGCTCGAAGTACGGAGCCAAGCGTCCTAAGGCTAAGAAGTAAAAAAACAGGCTTCGTTCCTTTATCTTACAAAAACAGACTACGGTCTTAAAAAGCAAAAGAAAGTTTTTTATTTAACAACATTTGGTTTGTTGGAGAGCTAACAAGATGGTTGAGTAAATGTTCCGGAGGGGACGTTGAAGAAAACGCTGAAATGCAACCAGACAGACTAAAGAAAAGTAAAGAAACAAACAAATGAGAAAAGCTAAACCAAAGAAACGTGTGATCCTGCCAGATCCCGTTTACGGCGACGTGAAGGTTACTAAGTTCGTTAATAACCTGATGTATGACGGAAAGAAGAGTATCGCTTACTCTATTTTCTACAATGCACTTTCCATCGTTGAGAACAAGATGAAGAATGAGGAGAAGTCTCCAGTTGAAATCTGGAAGAAAGCCCTTGAGAACATTACTCCACAGGTGGAGGTGAAGAGCCGCCGTATTGGTGGTGCCACTTTCCAGGTTCCTACAGAGATTCGTCCTGACCGCAAGGAGGCTATCTCGATGAAGAACATGATTTCGTTTGCTCGCAAGCGTTCGGGCAAGAGCATGGCAGAGAAGCTGAGTGCTGAGATCATGGATGCCTTCAATGAGCAGGGTGGCGCATTCAAGCGCAAGGAGGACATGCACCGCATGGC
>DGSN01000074.1 GCA_002393575.1 Prevotellaceae bacterium UBA4361
CAGCCGTGTCATCAGCATCAATGTTCTGAAGAGTTTCACATTGTTCAATGAATTGCTTAAAGGTTCCTTGTTTAACTTCAACATAGTGGTCGATGATACTCATTATGTCCTCAGCAATATTATATACCTTGTCACCAACTTGGATTTTAAGATAATTTTCATTAAACCAGTAACGCTGTGTTTCAAGATTTCGCATTATTGGAGGCATTCCTGTTTGAGTTGGGAAGAACTTAAAAAATTCCTCGTTCATACGTGAGTTTAAAGCATGGTTTTGTAACTTTGCCCCAAATGGTAATTCTCGTTGTCTTTTGAAAAGAGCCGAGAATTGAGCGCCCTCGTAATCTGAGTAATTTCCTGTTTCGTCAAAATTATTAGCTAAATAATCCTCTATTATTACATAGATGGCATAGAGATTAGCAAAACTTCCTCTTGCTTTTGCCCCTTTATTAGCGGACTTTGTTTTATGTACGAGATATTGAAGGATATGGCTAAGAGAGAACAACTCTCTTGCATCCTTTCCATATTTAACACGAATGTACTCTTTTATATAAGCTTCAAATGTTGATTCCATTATATTCAAAATTTATGATTGTTTGTTCTTTGGGGACTTTATGTTCATAAGTTTTTTTTTCTCTTTCAAGTATTTCACCTTTATACTCTGTTGCTATGCCCAAACGGCGTAAACCAATTTTGAGATAATCTTCTTGAATCTCAATTCCGATAAAACGTCGATTCAACTTTTGCGCAACGAAACAAGTAGTAAAAGTGCCACAGAATGGGTCTAAAACAGTATCTCCAGGATTACTGCTTGCTTTAATTATGCGTTCAAGGAGTGCAATGGGTTTTTGGGTGGGATGATTCTCGTACTCCTCCATTCTATACCTAACGCGAGCAAAGTCCCATACATTGCCAGGAACCTTTTCTGTTTTATATGGTTGTGGTGGATTTTTACGATAATCAATCAATTTTCGTTTTGAACCAGTTTTTGCTTCAACAAGAATCTCATCGGAATTGAATGTGTAGTTATTCTTGTTCTTTACACAAAATAAAATTGGTTCATACATTGATCCAAAATAATTCTTTGCTTGAACACCAGAACTATCATACGACCACACAATTCGAGAAAGAATAGTCATCTTATCGCGAACATACAAATCAAAATAAGGCATGAATTGAGTTGATGTCATTAAATAAATAGAACCATTAGGCTTAACCTTTTTAATGCACAAGTCAATCCATTGATAACACCAGTCAAGGTAATCTTTATCAGTTTTCCATTTATCTTTCCGCCCAGCAAAGTTTTTCCCTATGTTGTAAGGTGGATCTACAAACAATAGGTCAACAGATTCATCCGAAATTTGCTGAAGAACTTCAAGTGCATCACCATGGAATATACGACCATTTTCATTTGAAAATTCTTCTATATTATTTTCATGCTGCATATCGTCCATTTATCAATATTTTAATCTTGAATGTTAGAAGGAGTAAGTAAATCCCTTGTATCAACATTTAAGAGTTGTGCAATTTTTGTCAGTGTTTGCAAATCAGGCTGAGTTGTATTACTACACCATTTACTGACTGTACAAGTTGACTTCCCTAATTGGTCAGCCAACCATTTACCACTCTTCTCTTTTTCAACGAGGACTACTTTTAAGCGATTTATCTTAGCCATAGTTCTTGAATAAATTTAATTTGGACGCAAAGTTATATAATTTTATTGAAATACGAACATAAGTATGATGAAAACTGTTGTTCGTTCACGATTTTTATGTTATCTGACAATCATAAATGCCAAATTTGAAGATGACGAACATCATTATAAATGTCATTATGAACTATCCTACAACCAATATGTTTTCACTAGAACGTAATCTCCAAATGCCAGAATCGGAAAGTTGCCGTTCTTTTCCACGTTAAGATTTGTTAAGTAGATATTTTCATTTTCGGATTTCTCAAATTTTTGTTTCCAGTTTGTTTCTTGTGCCTATTTTACAAATAAAACTATACTGCGTTTCAGTTACTTACGAGAGATTAACAGGATTTGAAGAAAAAGATAACGATATTAAATATACTTGTAATTATACGATGAGGGGGTGGTTGCAAACAACCACCCCCTCGTCTTGCATATCCTTGTTGTATTGGAGAATAAACTCTAATAAATCATCGTTATCTTCTTCTTCACATCCTGTTCCTTGTTGTCTTAATCATTGTCATAGTCCTTAATTAGAATCACTAGTGTCCACTAAAAATAATTAACACTTCAAAAAGTAACAAATTGAAAGAATGTTTAGAACAATTCTCAATTAAGATACTTGGATTTTAGTAATATGCCTCTAATCAACTCCGTCATATTTGCCGAAAGTTTCAAATTGTAAGTTTGGTGTATAGTTACTCATTTCAAAAGTAGGGAGTGCTATTTGGTTCCAGAAATGTAGTGTAAATAGGCTATTCAGAGAAATGTTAACGGATTTTAGTGGACAGTAGTGGTCTCGTAAATGTAATCAGGGAAGGTACTTACACACTTTCAGCTCTTCTTAGATTATTACATTTAAAGGGAAAAAGAAATTTCTTAACAAACTACCTAAATCCTGCTATTGAAGGAGGCTATGTCCTTCGTGCTTATCCCGATAAGCCGAACCATCCTAACCAGCGTTATTACCTGTCCGAAAAGGGATTGAAGCTTGTAAAATGAAGTTGCAAAACGACATGCTTATCTTAATAGTTGATGGATGAGTTCATTAGGAGATAGAATTCTTTCTATTTCCTTTTTTCGCGCTCTTGATGAAAGTTTTTGGGAAAAGATTTTATGAAGTTGGGAGAATAATGTATATTTGCAACTTAATACCGAAAACAAATTATTACTAATTCTAAATTGATATTATGGCAAAGACACCAGAATTTAAGTATGCTCCTATGTTTCAGATGGGACAGGACAAGACGGAATACCGACTGCTGACTAAAGAGGGTATCTCTGTCGGCGAATTTGAAGGAAAAGAAATCGTGAAGGTCTCTCCAGAGGCTTTGACGCTGTTGGCTCAGCAAGCTTTCCACGATGTGGAGTTCATGCTGCGCCGTGAGCATAACCTGCAGGTGGCTAAGATTCTGCGCGACCCTGAGGCTACGGAGAACGACAAGTATGTGGCTCTTCAGTTCTTGCGCAATGCTGAGACTGCTGCCAAGGGCGTTCTTCCTTTCTGCCAGGACACGGGTACGGCTATCATCCACGGCGAAAAGGGTCAGCAGGTGTGGACGGGCTTTGAGGACGAAGAGGCGTTGTCGAAAGGTGTGTTCAACACTTTCACGCAGGACAACCTCCGCTACTCGCAGAATGCTCCATTGAATATGTACGACGAGGTGAACACGAAGTGTAACCTCCCTGCTCAGATTGATATTGAGGCTACGGAAGGTGCTGAATACCGCTTCGTGATGGTGGCGAAGGGTGGTGGTTCGGCTAACAAGACTTACTTCTACCCAATGACTAAGGCTACCATTCAGAACGAGGGTACTCTGCTTCCATTCTTGGTGGAGAAGATGAAGAGTCTCGGCACGGCGGCTTGTCCTCCTTACCACATCGCTTTCGTGATTGGTGGTACGAGCGCTGAGAAGAACCTCCTGACGGTGAAGCTCGCTTCTATCAAGTACTATGACTCGCTGCCAACGACGGGCGACGAGACGGGACGTGCGTTCCGCGACGTGGATTTGGAACAGAAGCTGCTGAAGGAGGCCTACAAGATTGGTCTTGGTGCACAGTTCGGTGGCAAGTATTTGGCTCATGACATCCGTGTGATTCGTCTGCCTCGTCATGGTGCAAGTTGTCCTATAGGTATGGGTGTTTCCTGCTCTGCCGACCGCAATATCAAGGCAAAGATTAACAAGGATGGTGTTTGGCTCGAAGTGATGGACAGCAATCCTTCGGAACTGATTCCTGAAGAGTACCGTCGTCCAGGCGAAGGTGGCAAGGGCATCGAGATTGACCTGAACCAGGGTATTGACGCTGTTCGCAAGGAACTGAGCAAGTATCCTGTTTCTACTCGTGTGAACCTGAAGGGTACTATAATCGTGGCTCGTGACATCGCTCATGCGAAGCTGAAGGCTCGATTGGATGCTGGTGAGGGAATGCCACAGTATTTCAAGGACTATCCTATTCTCTATGCGGGTCCTGCCAAGACTCCAGAGGGCTATCCTTGTGGTTCGATGGGACCTACCACTGCGAACCGCATGGACCCATACGTGGATGAGTTCCAGGACAATGGTGCTTCGCTCGTGATGATTGCTAAGGGTAACCGCACGCAGCAGGTGACTGACGCATGCCAGAAGCATGGTGGTTTCTACCTCGGCACTATCGGTGGTGTAGCTGCAGTGCTCTCGCAGTCGAGCATCAAGAGCATCGAATGTGTGGAATATCCTGAACTCGGTATGGAGGCTATCTGGAAGATTGAAGTGGAGGACTTCCCTGCTTTCATCCTCGTGGATGACAAGGGCAACGACTTCTTCAAGCAGCTGAAACCTTGTGCCGGTTGCACGATTCTGCCGGATTAGGAACGTGAAGCGTGAAGTGTGAAGCGATTGAACGTGAAGCGTGAAGTGTGAAGCGTGAAGCGATTGTACGTGAAGCGTGGAGCGTGGAGTGTGAAGCGATTGTACGTGAGGCGTGAAGCGTGGAGTGTGAAGCGATATGACGTGAGGTGATTAACAAAAATGGTTCATCCTATATGAAGCTGGAATTATTTGCTTTTGAGAAGTTGAAGGCATATAAATATGCGAGGGCTTTAGTAAGGAGCGTTTATAAACTTTTGCGAAAACTTCCTTATGATGAAAAAGATGCACTACGTAACCAACTGCAAAGGGCTGTGATTTCGGTTCCCTCAAATATCGCAGAGGGTATGGGTCGTAAGACGATTAAAGCTAAACTACAGTTCATTGAATATTCATACAGTTCACTGATGGAAGTGCTTTGCCAACTTCAGCTTGCCAATGATTTGGGCTATATTTCTGAGGATGAGTTAAACGACGAACGACTACACATTCAAGACACTGCGCGCATTATCTCTGGATTATATTCGTATTTAGAAACAAAAGAAAAAAAACAAAAAAGAAGTGAAGACAAAGTGTGACGGAGGCTCTATCGCTTCACGCTTCACACTTCACGCTTCACGTAAGTTAATAATATGGAAGACGTAAAAGAATTATTGAATGCAGCTGAAGAAGACATGGAGATGGCTGCCATGCATCTGGAAGAAAGTCTCAGCCGCATCCGTGCAGGAAAGGCCAATGTACACATCCTCGACGGAATTCGTGTTGATAGCTACGGAACGATGGTTCCGCTGTCGGGCGTGGCTACCGTGATGGTGCCAGACCCACGCAGCATCACCATCAAGCCTTGGGACAAGTCGATGTTCAAGGTGATTGAAAAAGCTATCATCGACTCACCTGTTGGTATCATGCCTGAGAACAACGGTGAAGTAATCCGTTTGGGCATCCCTGCTTTGACGGAGGAACGTCGTAAGGAACTCACCAAGCAGTGCTCGAAGGAGACGGAAACAGCCAAGATTTCTGTTCGCAACGCACGACGTGAGTGCATCGAGAAGCTGAAGAAGAGCGTGAAGAATGGTGTGCCAGAGGACGTGGAGAAGGATGCAGAGGAATCTGTTCAGAAAATCCACGACAAGTACATCAAGAAGCTCGATGCTATGCTCGAAGCTAAGAACAAGGAAATCATGACGGTATAAATGAAAAATGAAGAATGAGGAATGAAGAATAAAGAAAGGCTTCGGCAAAACCGAAGCTTACTGAGAAAATTCATTCTACATTCTACATTCTACATTCTTCATTTCCCCAAGGAACATGCACGGCTTAGTCATTAAGAACACGGGTAGTTGGTACTCCGTGCGGGCTGATGATGGGACGCTCTGGGAGTCGAAAGTGAAAGGCAACTTCCGACTGAAGGGTATTCGTTCCACCAATCCTGTTGCTATTGGCGACAAGGTGGATTTCACACCGCAACCCGATGGCTCGGCGCTCATCACTTCGATTGACGAGCGCACCAACTATGTGATTCGGAAGGCAACCAACCTTTCGAAGCAGTCGCATATTATTGCTGCCAATGTGGACCAGTGCTTCTTGATTGTTACACTGAAACAGCCCGAAACTGCCACTACCTTCATCGACCGCTTCTTGGCTTCTGCTGAGGCTTACCGCATTCCTGTGGTGCTCATCTTCAATAAAATAGACTTGCTCACTGAGGAAGACGACCAGGAATTGTTGGAGGGAATGATACGGCTGTATGACACCATCGGGTATCAGTGTCATGCTGTGTCGGCTGAAACGGGCGAAGGCGTAGAGACTCTGCGCGAACTGCTGAAAGATAAGGTGACGCTGCTCAGTGGAAACAGTGGAGTGGGGAAGTCCACGCTCATCAACAAACTCTTTCCCGACTTGAACCTCCGAACTGGTGAGATTTCTGATGCTTACAACACGGGCAAGCATACGACTACCTTTTCGGAAATGTATCCGATAGAGGACACGCTTGTGCCTCGCTCCTACATCATCGATACGCCAGGCATCAAGGGCTTTGGCACTTTCGACATGGAGCGCGAGGAAGTGGGGCATTACTTCAAGGAGATATTCCGATTCTCCCAGGATTGCCGTTTCAATAACTGCACACACACCCACGAGCCCAACTGTGCCGTTCGTGAAGCTGTTGAAAGGCATGACATCAGCGAAAGTCGCTATGCCTCTTATCTCTCCATGCTCGACGATAAGGACGAGGACCGATATAGGGATTAACAGACATAGACCCTCCCCTTACCCTCCCTGAGAGGGAGGGGGTAGTTAGTTTGCTATGCGTTTTTGTGTTGTTCTGTTTCTCAAGGCCCTCTTTTTTCCTAAAACTTCTATGTTAATGAAAAGAATCTTATATACATTCTTGTTGTTTCTGTTCATTCTTCATGCGTCGGCTCAAACATACGAGCAGTGGGTGGAACATGGCATCAAGGCTGCTGAAACGGACTCGCTACCTGAAGCCATTGCGTACTTCAAGAAGGCACTGAAGCTCAAGCCGAATGATTATCGCAATGCCTTGGTGTTCACCAACATGGGAAAAGTGCAGGAGACGATGTATTGGCAGGACACGGAACAAAAACAACACGCAGCCGATGCCATCGATTCCTATACGATGGCACTGAGTTTTGCACCTGAGGCGGTGCCCATGCTTGAAGCTCGCGGAAAGCTCTATCTTCGATTGGAAAACTACGGGAAGGCTCTGATGGACTTCACCACCATCCTCGATGTTGACCCTCATCATGTAGAGGCACGGGGCTACCGAGCCTATTGCTATTTGCAGCGACATGAATATGTGGAAGCAAGGATTGACTATATGCGCGTATTGGAAGAAGATGCCACGAACTATTCAGCCCAGCTCGGCTTGGCATTGCTCTGCCAAAATACGAACAAGATGACGGAAGCCTTGGAGCGCATCACACTGATGGTGGAAGGGCATCCCGACAATGCTGAACTCTACAGTGTACGTGCCAGCATGTATGCCGAGAACAAGCAACTCGAACTTGCCATCATGGACCTTGACAAAGCCGTGGAACTGGATCCTGATAATTCTAACTATTACCTCTCACGCGCCTATCTTCATAAACAGCAAGGCAACAAACGACGTGCCCTTGCTGACTTCGAGGCTGCTATCAAGAACGGTGTACCCAGCGCACAACTCGCTGAGGAGCTGAAGGAATGCAGATAGACCGACGTGGAACCCAAATCATGATAAAAACTTGTCACCTAAGATGAAAAGAATTCTTCTCGCTTTGATATTGCCCTTGTTGGCAATGTCGTCGTTCGCACAGACGGACAACATCTTCCATGTGGATAATCCCGACTACAAGACCAGTCCGTTGACGGGCATGACACGCAAGCACTGGATGGATGCAGCCCAGTATATGCTGGAGGGAGCGTTTAGCTATATCCACAACTATGACGATCCATTCAACTTCCCTAATCAGGGAGGAAAGACCTATCCTCGTGAGGGAGGCAATTCCGTGACTTCCAACCTCGAAGCCCTTTGCCGCACCATGTTTGTGGCAGTGCCATTGCTGAAAGCCAATCCAGATTTGGAAATCAATGGCATCAAGGTGGGTGAATACTATCGCCGACAGATTCACAACCTGAGTGAGCCTGGAAAACCTATGTACATCAAAGAACGTAATGGGCGTGCGAGTCAGACGCTGGTGGAGTTTGGCGGATTGGCTCTTTCGCTTACAGCCATGCCCGAAATCCTTTGGGACCCGCTCTCGGCAGAGGACAAAGCGGCATTCGCCAAACTGATGGTGAGCTATGGCAATGGTCCGACGATTGGTTCCAACTGGCGTTTCTTCAACATCTTCATCATGTCGTTCTTCAAGACACACGGCTATGAGGTGAAGACTGACTATCTCAACGAATTGCTCAATCTCTGCCTTGAAAAATACCGTGGTGAGGGGTGGTATAACGACAGTCCTGCTTACGACTACTACAGCATGTGGGCGTTCCAGATGTATGGCATGATTTGGAGTCATTACTACGGTGCGCAACTCAATCCCGATGCCAAGGCTCGCTTCGAGGCGAACTTCAAGGACTTGGTGCCAAACTATCCGCTGATGTGGGCGAAAAATGGTGAGATGAACATGTACGGACGAAGTATTACATACCGCATGGCTGCGGCTGTGCCACTGCTGTTGATGGGTTGGCTTGATGGTACTGGCACGGAGGTGAACTACGGATGGATGCGCCGTCTGGCTTCAGCTACGTTGCTTCAGTTCTTACAGAATCCGAACGTGATGGTGGACCGCATTCCTTGTGTGGGCTATTATGGTCCATTCGAGCCTTGTGTGCAAATCTATTCTTGTCGAGGCAGTGTGTTTTGGATGGGCAAGGCCTTCTTGGGTTTGCTCGTGCCTGAAGACAATCCTTTCTGGACAGCCAAGGAAAACAACGGACCTTGGGAGAAGGAGTTCAAGAAAGGACAAGTGTATAACCACTTCATGAAAGGCACAAACATTCTCGTGACGAACTATCCCGACTTGGGTGCTTCCGAAATCCGTGCTTGGTGTAAGGAAAAGGTGGCAAGCGACTGGCAGAAATTCCGTTCGGGCGAGAACTACAACAAATTTGCATATAACACCGCTTTCCCTTGGATGGCAGACGGAAAGAACGGCGAAGTGAGTCAGAACTATGCCATCAAGAACAAGAAGGGCGAATGGGAAGTGCTGCGTCTTTACGACTTCGTGAGTTTTAAAGATGGCATCTACCGTCGCGATGCCGTTTTGGAAACAGACGAGAATGTGAAGTTCAACCTTGCTGAGATTCCTCTGCCAAACGGTGTGTTGCGTGTCGATCGTGTGACTTTGCCAAAAGCATACGAGGGTTCCACTCATGCTTTGCGATTGGGCAGTTACACGGTTCCACGACTGAACCAGGACATCAAGACTGGTACACTGAGCAAGCCACGTCTTGCTTGCTGGGTGGATAATGGCATTTATCAGATTGCCATGAGCGACCTCAAGGACGAGCAGGCAGTGAAGAGCCAAATCGTCACGGGCAAGGACATGCACCCTATGAGTGAAACTTGTGCTTTGTTGGCTGGCGACTATTCATTGGGCGAAGGAAGCCACATTGTCATCACACTTCAACTGTGGAAACAAAGTGGCAAACGCTTCTCAAAGAAGGATTTAGGCGTGGTGCGAAATGTGGAAGAGAGAGGCAATGAAGTGGTGATTACTTTCCGCAATGGCAGTCAAAAAGTCGTAAAATTCAATTAAATCGCGGAATTTGAGCGAAATAAACATATTATTGCGTAAAAAATTTGGCGTAATTGAAAAAATAATCGTACCTTTGCAAAAGAAATGAAAAGGAGGGGCTCGCGGAGTTCCTCCTTATTATTTGTAAAATCTTGTTGTTAGTTTTTCATGATTGACAAAAACAAAGTGAGAGAGCTGGCTGAGGAATGGCTCAAAGACAAAGAATATTTCCTCGTAGATGCCTCAGTTGATGCGAATAATAGCATTGTTGTTGAAATCGACCACAAGGATGGAGTCTGGATTGAAGACTGCTGCGAACTGAGCAAGTACATCGAAGGGCATCTGGACCGTGACGTGGAAGACTATGAGTTGGAAGTAGGCAGTGCTGGCATTGGGCAGCCGTTCAAGGTGCTTCAGCAGTATGTGAACAGCATCGGCTACGATGTGGAGCTTCTGACCAAGGCGGGCAAGAAAATGGAAGGTACGCTCACGGCTGCCGACGAAGAAGGTTTCACCGTGGAAGTTCCTGAAAAGCAAAAACTGGAAGGGCAGAAACGTCCGCAGATGGTGGATGTGGAGCACCGCTTTGGGTATGACGACGTGAAATGGGTGAAATCTGTGATTGATTTCAAGTGATTTTCGGAATTTTGGCTTATCATTGCAATAGAATAAAAAAATATATCAACAAATGAGGATGGCAGCAGGGATGGTTTCTCCCGCAGGCTCATTTTTCATTTAATTTATAAGTAAATGGCTACAAAGAAAGCGAATCAGGGCATTAACCTGATTGAAACTTTTAAAGATTTCAAAGATACGAAGCACATCGATAGAACCACGCTCGTGAGTGTTATCGAGGAATCGTTTCGTAGTGTGATTCAGAAGATGTATGGTCACGACGATAATTTCGACGTGATTGTCAACCCCGACCAAGGCGACTTCGAAATCTATCAGAATCGTGAAGTGGTTCCTGATGGGGAAGTGGTGGATGAATCCAGTCAGATTTCCTTGTCAGAGGCACAGAAGATTGACGAGGACTATGAAGTGGGTGAGGATGTGAGCCAGAAGGTGAACTTTGCTGACTTCGGTCGTCGTAATATCCTGACGCTCCGTCAGACGATGGCTGCCAAGATTCTCGAACTGGAACATGACAACCTTTACAACAAGTACAAGGAGAAGGAGGGTCAGATTATCACTGCCGAGGTGTATCAGATTTGGAAGCGTGAGATGTTGCTCCTCGATGAGGAAGGCAACGAACTGTTGTTGCCAAAGACGGAACAGATACCTGGCGACTTCTTCCGTAAGGGTGAAGCTGCACGTGCTATCGTGCTTCGTGTGGATAACCTCAACAACAATCCAAAAATCATCCTGTCGCGTACAGCTCCTGAGTTCCTCGAACGACTGTTGGAGAACGAAGTGCCAGAAATCAATGACGGTTTGATTACGATACACAAGATTGTTCGTATTCCTGGCGAAAGAGCAAAGATTGCCGTGGAGAGCTACAATGAACGCATTGACCCTGTGGGAGCCTGCGTGGGTGTGAAGGGTAGTCGTATTCATGGCATCGTGCGTGAATTGCGCAATGAGAACATCGACGTCATCAACTACACCAGTAACTCGAAACTTTTCATCCAGCGTGCGCTGAGTCCTGCTCGCATCTCGTCTATCAATCTCGACGAAGAGAACAAGAAGGCTGAGGTGTATTTGCAGCCAGACCAGGTGTCGCTTGCCATCGGTAAGAACGGTCTGAACATCAAGTTGGCAAGTATGCTCACGGGTTACACCATCGACGTATTCCGCGAATTGAACGAAAACGAAACTGACGACGAGGACATCTACCTCGACGAGTTCAAGGACGAAATCGAAGACTGGGTTATCGAAGCCATCAAGGGTATCGGTCTCGACACTGCCAAGAGTGTGCTCAATGCACCTCGCGACATGATTGTTGAGCAGGCTGACTTGGAGGAAGATACGGTTGACCACGTACTCGAAGTGCTCCGTGCTGAGTTTGAGAATTAAATCGACGTATGAAAGGACTAAGGTCTATGGACTAAGGTCTGAGGTCGTCTTTGACTCATGCACTTGTAATTGACTGGAAAACGTGAAGATATTAAAAAATAATCATAATTAGAAAGATAATACATGCCTGTTAGACTGAACAAAGCACTTAAGGAATTAAATGTGGGAATCAACACCGTGGCTGAATTCCTGCAAAAGAAAGGGAAGGCATTGGAAGATGCCAGCCCTAATGCAAAGCTCACGGATGAGCAGTATTCACTGCTTATGACTGCTTTCGGTGCTGACAAGAACAAGCTCGAGGAAGTGAAGCGCGATATACAGTCGCGTAAGGAGAAGGAACTGAAAGAGCGTGAGGAGCGCCGTGAACAGATGCAGCGCGGAAAGGTGGACAAGAAGAAAACAGAATTGTTCCGCACCGATTCCGAGCCAAAACAAAAATTTAAGGTAGTCGGCAATATCAAGGATATTCAGTCGAAAGGCAAAGAATCTACCCCTGCTGTTGAACAAAAAGTGGAGGAGAAAGTTGCTGTTGTGGAAGAAAAGGCCACAGTGGTGGAAACTCCTGTTGCACCTGTAGAGGATAAGAAGCCTGAGGTGGTTCAAGAGGCTGTTGTTGAGGTCGAAAAGGAAGTGGCTCCAGCGGTAGAACATCCAGAACCTGCATCGGCAGAGGTGGAAAAGAAAGAAGAAAAACCTGCTGATAAGGAAGAGAAACCAGCAGAAAAGGTTGAGGAACAGCCTCTTGCTCCAGCAGTTGATGAGGAAAAACCATCGGTTGAGTCAGTTGATGACCATGATGATGGATCTGAAATCATCAAGCCAACCATACGCGAAGCAGGTGTGGATGCCGATGGTGTGTTCCGCACGCAATCTCCTGATGCGGGTTTGCAGTTCAAGAAAGTGGGCTTTATCGACCTGAATGCTATCAATTCCAAAACCCGTCCTGACAAGAAGAGCAAGCAAGAGCGCAAGAAGGAGCGTGAAGAAAAAGAACGCGAGCGCAAGGCTCAGCAAGCTACGCAGCAGGGCGGACAGCAGAATGGTCAGGGTGCTGGTCAGAAGAAGAAGCGTAACCGCATTGACAAGCAGAAGGTGGACATCGTTTCTGCTGCCAGCCAGATTAAGGATAATCCTGGTAAGAAGAAAAAGAACCAGCAGCCTGGTGGTGCTCAGAACCAGCAGCAAGGTTCAGGAAAGAACAAGAAGGGCAAGAAGGGACAGGCACCTGTGAAGCAGGCTGAACTCACTGACGAGGAAGTAGCAAAGCAGGTAAAGGAGACACTCGCACGCCTCACCAACAAGCAGATGAAGAAGGGTGTGAAGTATCGTAAGGAGAAGCGCGAGAATATCCATAACCGCATGGCTGAGCTTGAGCAGGAGGAAAATGCAGAAAGCAAGATTCTGAAGCTGACCGAGTTCGTGACTGCTAACGACCTTGCCACGATGATGAATATCCCTGTCACGAAGGTCATCGGAACCTGCATGTCGATTGGCATCATGGTGTCTATCAACCAGCGTCTCGATGCCGAAACCATCAATTTGGTGGCAGAGGAATTCGGATTCAGCACTTCTTACGTAAGTGAGGAAGTGAGCAACGCTGTGGAGGAAGTGGAAGACAAGCCTGAAGACCTCGTGCCTCGCGCACCAATCATTACGGTGATGGGACACGTTGACCACGGTAAGACTTCACTCCTCGACTATATCCGCAAGACGAATGTGATTGCTGGTGAGGCGGGTGGTATCACTCAGCACATCGGTGCTTACAACGTGAAGATGCAGAACGGTAAGCACATCACATTCCTCGATACTCCTGGTCACGAAGCATTTACTGCCATGCGTGCTCGTGGTGCGCAAGTCACCGATATTGCCATCATCATCATTGCAGCCGACGATGACATCATGCCTCAAACGAAGGAGGCCATCAGTCATGCCGTGGCTGCCAACGTTCCAATGGTGTTCGCCATCAACAAGATTGATAAACCTGGAGCTAATCCAGAAAAAATCAAAGAACAGTTGGCTGCCATGAACTACCTTGTGGAAGACTGGGGCGGTAAATATCAGAGTCAGGACATTTCTGCCAAGAAGGGTATCAACGTGGACTTGTTGATGGAAAAGGTGTTGCTCGAAGCCGAAGTGCTCGACCTCAAGGCCAATCCAAATCGCAAGGCAACAGGTTCTGTCATTGAGTCCTCTCTCGACAAGGGTCGTGGTTATGTGGCAACGGTACTTGTGCAGAATGGTACACTCCGTCAAGGCGACATCGTTTTGGCTGGAACAAGTTGGGGTCGCATCAAGGCTATGTTCAACGAGCGTGGTCAGCGCATCCAGCAAGTTCTTCCTGCCGAACCAGCCCTTATCCTTGGCTTGAATGGTGCTCCAACGGCAGGCGACCAGTTCCACGTGATGGAAACCGAGCAGGAAGCACGTGACATTGCCAACAAGCGCGAACAGCTCAAGCGCGAACAGGGTATTCGTACCACTCGCCGCAAGGGTCTCGAAGACATTGCACATGACATTGCAGTCGGTGGTGTTCAGGACCTCAACCTCGTCATCAAGGGCGACGTGGATGGTTCTATCGAAGCCCTCAGCGACTCCCTCATCAAGCTTTCTACTGAGAAGATTCATGTGAATGTCATCTATAAGGCTGTGGGTCAGATTTCTGAAAGCGATGTATCGCTTGCCAAGGCATCCGATGCTATCATTGTCGGCTTCCAGGTGCGCCCATCGCAGGCTGCCCGTCGTTTGGCAGACCAGGAAGGCGTTGACATCCGTCTCTACTCTATCATCTACGATACGATTGAGGAAATCAAGAGCGCGATGGAAGGTATGCTTGCTCCTGAAATCAAGGAGGAATACACGGGTACAGCCGAAGTGCGTCAGATTTATCACATCACCAAGGTGGGAACCGTGGCTGGTGCATTCGTCACCGATGGAAAGATTCACCGCAGCGACAAGGTGCGTGTTGTTCGTGACGGCATAGTTGTTCACACCGCCGACATCAATGCACTCAAGCGTTTCAAGGACGATGTGAAGGAAGTTGGCAACAACTTCGATTGCGGTATCTCGCTGGTAAATTATAACGACCTACGCGAAGGTGATATCCTCGAAGCATTTGCAGAAATCGAAGTAAAGCAAAAGTTGTAAGGTAACAAAGTTTTCTTTCCATAGAAATAAATGGATACACTCATATTAATCGTTTTGCTTGTAGGTGCCATCATCGGTTTCATCCAAGGTGCCTTCAAGCAAATCGCAAATTTAGCAGGAGTAGTGGTAGGCTTTTTGCTTGCCATTTCTCTTTATGACCGTTTTGGTGAGTATTTGGCATCTGCCACAGGAGCATCAGATACTATTGGCAATACCATTGCTTTTGTCGTCATTGTCATCCTCGTTCCCATCGTTTTGGGCTGGTTGGCATCGTTGCTCACGAAGTTCTTCAAGACCGTCCATCTCAGCTTCCTCAATCGTTTGGCTGGTGCATTCGTTGGACTCGTGTGCTATGGACTTTTGCTCAGTGTGGCGTTCAACATCATGGACTTTGCCAAGAGCAATGGCGGTATGCATCCCGAAAAGTTGGAAGAGCGCAGCGAGCTTTTCTATGCGTGGAAACATGCTGCTCAGTGGGCTATGCCCGACGTGACCATTGTGACAGACTCAACGGAGGAAGCAAACGGACAGACCCCCATGCATGGCATCAAAAGCGAATTGCCTACGATTCTTGGGGGCGAAGAATAACAAACATCTCAACATTCCTACATGGCAAACGAGTTTGTAAAGAAGGTGGCTGAAGAAAAATACAAGTTTGGCTTCACCACCGATGTGCATACTGAAATTATAGACAAGGGACTCAACGAGGACGTAATCCGTCTCATTTCTTCCAAGAAGGGTGAGCCGGATTGGTTACTTGAATTCCGCCTACAGGCTTTCCGCTATTGGCAGACACAGACGCAACCCACGTGGGGGCATCTCCGTTTGCCCGACATCGACTATCAGGCAATTTCCTACTATGCCGACCCGACGAAGAAGAAGGATAATGCACAAAGCAAGGAAATCGACCCTGAACTGATGAAGACATTTGACAAACTGGGCATTCCTCTTGAAGAGCGTCTTGCACTGAGTGGCACGGCTGTGGATGCCGTGATGGACTCCGTGTCGGTGAAGACAACTTTCAAGGAAAAGCTTTCTGAGAAAGGCATCATTTTCTGCTCCATCAGTGAAGCTGTGAAGAAACATCCCGACTTGGTGCGCCAGTACTTGGGACAAGTCGTTCCTTATCGTGACAACTATTTTGCGGCTCTCAATTCCGCTGTGTTCAGCGATGGTTCTTTTGTGTATATACCAAAGAACACGCGCTGCCCAATGGAACTCTCCACTTATTTCCGTATCAATGCCCGCAACACGGGACAGTTCGAGCGCACACTCATCGTCTGCGATGAAGGCTCCTACGTCAGCTACCTTGAAGGCTGCACCGCTCCGATGCGCGACGAGAACCAACTCCATGCAGCCATCGTGGAAATCATGGTGATGGACAACGCCGAAGTGAAGTACTCCACCGTGCAGAACTGGTATCCTGGCGATGCAGAAGGAAAGGGCGGTGTACTCAATTTGGTTACGAAGCGTGGACTCCTCAAAGGTGCGAACAGCAAACTTTCCTGGACGCAAGTGGAGACGGGTTCTGCAATTACATGGAAATACCCTTCCTGTGTGTTGCAAGGCGACAACTCGCAAGCCGAGTTCTACTCCGTGGCAGTTACTAACAACTTCCAGCAAGCCGACACTGGTACGAAGATGATTCACATTGGCAAGAACACTCGTTCCACGATTATCTCCAAGGGCATCAGCGCAGGACGCAGTGAAAATTCCTATCGTGGTCTGGTGAGAGTGGGTAGGAAAGCTGACAATGCTCGCAATTATTCTTCGTGCGACTCCCTGCTTTTGGGCTCTCTTTGTGGTGCTCACACCTTCCCTTATATGGATGTGCAGAACAATACAGCCACCGTGGAGCACGAAGCCACCACGTCGAAAATTTCCGAGGACCAACTTCTCTATTGCAACCAGCGTGGCATTTCCACCGAAGAGGCTGTAGGTCTCATTGTCAATGGCTATGCAAAGGAAGTGCTTAACAAGCTTCCGATGGAATTTGCTGTGGAGGCACAGAAACTGCTCAGCGTCTCCCTCGAAGGAACAGTAGGATAGGAATCTACGAAATAAGCTCTACACAAAAAACAACTTCCAAAAGTATGTTAGAAATCAAGAATCTCCATGCCGCAGTAGTGGGTGGAAAAGAAATATTGAAAGGTATAGACCTCACCATTCGCGATGGCGAAATCCATGCGCTGATGGGCACTAACGGAGCTGGCAAGAGTACGCTCAGCAAAGTCATTGTAGGCGACCCTTCATACGAAGTCACTGAGGGAACCATCACTTTCAATGGTGCCGACGTGCTTGCTATGAAGACGGAAGAGCGTGCCCATGCAGGCATTTTCATGTCGTTCCAGCAACCAGTCGAAATTCCTGGTGTCTCGATGACGAACTTCATGCGTGCTGCTGTCAATGCACGTCGGAAGGCACTTGGACTCGAAGCCCTCAAATCGACGGATTTCCTCAAGCTGATGCGCGACAAACGCAAACTGGTGGACATCGACAATAAACTGGTCAACCGTTCCGTGAATGAGGGTTTCAGTGGTGGTGAGAAGAAACGCAACGAGATTTTCCAGATGGCTATGCTCGAACCCTCTTTCTGTATTCTCGACGAAACCGACTCAGGACTTGATGTCGATGCGCTTCGCATCGTAGCAGAAGGGTTCAACAAGCTTCGCAAGCCTGACACTTCAGCACTTGTCATCACCCACTATCAGCGTCTGCTCGACTACATCCGTCCCGACATCGTGCATGTACTGCTCGACGGACGTATTGTGAAGACAGCAGGTCCTGAGTTGGCATTGCAAATCGAAGAACAAGGATTCGACTGGATTAAAGACGAAACGAAATGAGTAGTGAATCCCAATACATTGAACTCTACCGCGAGTGTCGCAGCATGATTCATCAGCACAGTGCTCCTCTCATGAATGCATTGCGAGATGAGGCTATGGCTGATTTCGAGGCACAGGGATTCCCTTCGCAGAAAGTGGAGCGATACAAATATACCAATGTGGCTGAGGCGTTTGCACCGAACTATGGAGTTAATCTCAACCGTGTCAACATCCCTGCCGACACAGCAGAGGTGTTCAAGTGCGATGTGCCCAACCTCTCCACCAACCTGTTGTTTGTGGTAAACGACAAGCCTCTTGCTTCCTCCACTCGCGACGGCATCTATATCGGTTCCCTGTGCGACTTCGCCATGCAGCATCCTGATGTGCTTCAGCAACACTATGCGCAGTTGGCTTCTACGAAGGCTGATGCCATCAATGCGCTCAACACCGCTTTGGCACAGGATGGATTGCTTATTTTCATTCCTCGCAACAAGCGCATGGAAAAGACGCTTCAGGTGGTCAATCTGCTGCGTTCAGGCGTTGACATGCTGGTCAACCGTCGTGTCCTCATCATCATGGAAGAGGGAGCCGAGGCAACGCTCCTCTTCTGTGACCATGCCATGGACCAAGTGAATTTCCTCACCACTCAGGTTTGCGAAATCTTCTGTGGCAACAACTCTCGTCTTGACATGTACGAGCTGGAGGAAACGCACACTTCCTGTCGTCGTTTCTCCAATTTATATATAAAGGTGGGAACCGACTGCACGGTGAGTCACAACAACATCACTTTGTTCAACGGAGAGACCCGCAACACCACCGATGTGCTCCTCATGGGCGAAAATTCTGAAGTGACACTGAACGGTTGTGTGGTAGCAGACAAGAACCAGCGAGTGGATAACAACACGCTCATTGACCACCAAGTGCCCAACTGCACGAGCAACGAACTCTTCAAGTATGTGGTTGATGATTCAGCTGTCGGTGCCTTTGCCGGACGCATTTTGGTTCGTCCCGATGCGCAAAAGACCTCTTCGCAGGAAACCAACGCCAATCTTTGTGCATCGCCAACTGCCCATGTTTATACCCAACCAATGTTGGAAATCTATGCCGACGATGTGAAGTGCTCACACGGGTCCACTGTTGGTGTGCTCGATGCGTCAGCACTTTTCTATATGCAGCAGCGTGGCATTCCTATCGACGAAGCCCGTATGCTCCTCAAGTTTGCCTTTGCAGGTCAGGTCATCGATGCCATACGTCTCGAACCCCTCCGCGACCGTCTTCACTATCTCATCGAGAAGCGTTTCCGAGGTGAACTCAACAAATGCACAGGCTGTGCGCTTTGCAAATAGGAAGTCTTTCAAAAATTACTAAAACTTGAATACCCAAACTCCCATAGTTCCCATCTCTCCCATTCCCTCTTCTTCCTTAGAGAAGCTGAGGAAAGGTGATTTGCGTGTCGACTTCCCCATCCTTTCTCGCACCGTGTATGGCAAGCCTTTGGTCTATCTCGACAATGCAGCCACTACGCAGAAGCCGCGTTCCGTGGTCGAAGCCATCGCAGAGGAATACTACAACGTAAATGCCAACGTGCATCGTGGCGTTCACTTCCTCAGTCAGCAAGCCACCGAACTTCATGAGGCTTCGCGCGAGACGGTGCGTCAGTTCATCAATGCTCGCAGCACCTCCGAAATCATTTTCACGCGCGGCACCACCGAGAGCATCAACCTTCTTGCTTTCAGTTTTGGCGAAGCATTCTGTCATGAAGGCGATGAAATTATCATCAGTGCCATGGAGCACCATTCCAATCTTGTGCCTTGGCAGATGCTCTGTGAACGCAAAAGCACGACTCTTCGTGTCATTCCTCTTCGTTCAGACGGTACACTCGACCTTGATGCTTTCACGCAACTGTTACAATCACCGCACAAAGGTGCGGTTCGTCTTGTCTGCGTCACCCATGTTTCCAACGTGTTGGGCATGGTAAATCCCGTGGAGCGCATCATCGAAATCGCTCATGCGCACGATGTTCCTGTTCTCGTGGATGGCGCACAAAGCACACCGCATTTCAAGGTCGATGTGCAAGCACTCGATTGTGATTTCTTCGCATTCAGTGGACACAAAATTTATGGACCAACAGGTGTGGGCGTACTCTATGGCAAGGAACAATATCTGGAATCCATGCCGCCATACCAAGGGGGAGGCGAGATGATTCGCAACGTCTCTTTTGAACGCACCACCTACAACGACCTCCCATATAAGTTCGAGGCTGGTACCCCCGATTATGTTGGCACCCATGCCCTTGCCGTTGCACTCGATTATGTTACCGCCATCGGCATCGACAGCATCCATCAATATGAAGTGGAACTCACTCGTTATGCGTTAGAGCAACTTTCGCAGATTCCCGACATCCACATCTATGGTTATCAGAAGGAAGATGGCATCTATGTCCCCCAGTCAAAGAATGGTGTCAATGGCAGTTCTGTCATTTCCTTCAATGTGGGTCATATCCACCATCTCGACCTCGGCACACTTCTCGACCGTCTTGGCATAGCCGTCCGCACAGGTCATCATTGCGCCGAGCCTCTCATGCATCTTCTCGGCATCGAAGGCACAGTCCGTGCTTCCCTTGCTCTCTACAATACTCGCAACGACATTGATACATTCGTAGCAGGTCTCAAGCGAGTCATACCTATGTTGAATTAGGAATGAAGAATGTAGAATGAAGAATGAAAGTAACTCTTCCCATAAACAGGTAAAATCCATTCTTCATTCTACATTCTTCATTCTTCATTTTCTATTTTTCACTTTTCACTTTTCACTTTTCACTTATTTAGCCATGCCATCAATACCAAAAGGAACGCGCGATTTCTCGCCTATCGAAATGGCGAAGCGCAACTACATATTCAATACCATCCGTGAGGTCTATGCCCTCTATGGATTTCAGCAAATCGAAACCCCAGCGATGGAGAACCTCTCCACGCTCATGGGCAAGTATGGTGAAGAGGGTGACAAACTCCTCTTCAAGATTCAAAATTCGGGCGACTACTTCCGCGGAATCACCGACGAGGAACTCCTCTCGCGCGATGCTCTCCACCTCGCATCCAAATTCTGCGAGAAGGGACTTCGTTATGACCTCACCGTTCCTTTCGCTCGCTACGTCGTGCAACACCGCGAAGAATTGGCTCTCCCCTTCAAGCGCTACCAGATTCAACCTGTTTGGCGTGCCGATCGTCCACAGAAAGGACGCTATCGCGAATTCTACCAGTGCGATGCCGACGTGGTCGGTTCTGAGTCACTCCTCAACGAAGTAGAGCTCATGCAGATTGTCGATACCGTATTCACACGTTTCGGTGTGCGCGTCTGCATCAAAATCAACAACCGCAAGATTCTCTCAGGCATTGCCGAACTCATTGGCGAGGCTGACAAAATTGTCGAAATCACCGTTGCCATCGATAAACTGGACAAGATAGGACTCGACAACGTGAATGCAGAACTGGAAAAGGCAGGCATACCAGCCGATGCCATCGAGCGTCTTCAGCCAATCATCCAGTTGAGTGGCACCAATGCCGAGAAGATTGCCACCATGCGACAAGTGCTCAAGGACAGCGAAGTCGGCATGAAGGGAGTCGATGAAGTGGAATTCATCCTCAGCAAACTCACTTCCCTCAACAACGCCATTGAACTCGACCTTACCCTGGCTCGTGGACTCAACTACTACACAGGTGCCATCTTCGAAGTGAAAGCCCTCGACGTACAGATTGGTTCCATCACGGGTGGAGGACGTTACGACAACCTCACAGGCATTTTCGGAATGCCAGGCCTCTCAGGCGTAGGCATCTCCTTCGGAGCCGACCGCATTTTCGATGTCCTCAATCAGCTCGACCTCTACCCTAAGTCGGCAGTCAGCACCACACGTCTCCTTTTCGTCAATTTTGGTCCGACAGAAGCCGACTATTGCCTTCAGGCACTCCAACAAGTGCGTCAAGCAGGCATCAGTGCTGAAATCTACCCAGATAGCGTGAAGATGAAGAAGCAGATGAGTTATGCCAACGCCAAGCAAATCCCTTTCGTCGCTCTCGTTGGCGAAACCGAAATGGCAGCGCAGAAAATCACCCTCAAGAACATGGAAACAGGTGAACAAACCCTCGTTTCCGTCCCCGAGCTCATCGCCGCCATCCAAGACTGATAACAAATAAAGAATGAATAATGAAGAGTGAAGAACCTATACTTGCTGTTGTCAAAGTAGGTTTTTCACTCTTCTTTTTTTGAAAAACATTACGTCCAAATTATACCCATCCGTGTATTTTATCAAAACCTTTTGTTAGCATTTACGTTAAAAGTCGTATCTTTGCCCTCGAAACCAATAACATTCCGATTATGAGTACCCAAGTGATGCAACAGGCGATAGCTGACTATTTCAAAACTCAACCCATCGTGAAGGCATGGATCTTTGGTTCTTTCGCTCGTGGTGAGGAAACACCACTAAGCGATGTTGACCTGCTTGTGGTTTATGATGATAAGGCGCGTGTGGGTCTGCTGAAACATGCCGCGATGATTTGCGAATTGGAGAAGATTCTTGGTCGTCCAGTAGATATCGTTGAAGATGGTACTTTGCGCCCAAGGGTAAGAGAAAGTGTAAACCAAGACAGAAAACTGGTATATGAGAGAACTTGTTAGAGATCGCGACCGATTGGAGCACATGGTGGAGGCCATCACCAACATTCTTGAATTTGCCGATGGTAAGAAGCAAGAAGAAATCGAGGTTGACAAGTTGAGATACTATGGCATTGTAAAAAACATTGAGATTATTGGTGAAGCTGCCTACAAACTTACGAATGCATTTCGATGCCAGCATACTGAAACACCGTGGGAGTTCATCATGAAGATGCGCCATGTCCTTGTGCATGACTACTATCAGATAAGTCCCAAGGAGGTGTGGATTGTTATACAAGATGATTTGCACCCGCTTCGTGAACAAATTAACCATTATTTGTCTGAAACCGATTGGAACGAATGGGAGAAAAACGAAGTAGTCATCTCTGAGACAGCAGCTCACAAGAGCCTTATACAAACAGCGCGTCGTATGAAGCAAGATGGTATGTCTATCAAGCAGATTTCACGATATACAGGACTGGGTACTGAAGAGATAGAAACACTATAACAGGTTGTTATCTTATCCGATCAATCTAAACTTTACATAACATTTTGTTTTTTTCGATTCAACTTAATCCTTTTCATCAGCCCAATCAGTTCCATCAAGACGAAGTCGATGTTTTTTTACGAAAAATTCACGGTCAATTCATGGCAATTCGTGTTAAGAAAAAAAACAAAAATTTCCATGAATTATCCGTAAATTTTTCGTAAATAATCAAGGCGTTTTCATGCGTAATTAAGCCAATTCGTCTGATTCTCGATTCAACTTAATCCTCTTAATCAGACCAATCAGTTCCATCAAGACGAAGTCGATGTTTTTTACGAAGAATTCACGGTCAATTCATGGCAATTCGTGTTAAGAAAAAACATGAATTTCCGTAAATTATCCGTGAATTTTTCGTAAATAATCAAGGCGTTTTCATGCGTAATTAAGCCAATTCGTCTGATTCTCGATTCAACTTAATCCTCTTAATCAGACCAATCGGTTCCATCAAGACGAAGTCGATGTTTTTTACGAAAAATTCACGGTCAATTCATGGCAATTCGTGTTAAGAAAAAAAACAAAAATTTCCGTGAATTATCCGTGAATTTTTCGTAAATAATCATAGTTTTTTTCTGAGTAATTGAGCCAATTCGTCTTTTTATCAAAACCTTTTGTGATTATTTGTGTCTATTTGTTGACTTACTCTTTATTCATTTTTCTTCCCATTTTTTTGCACTGCATAGAAATTTATTGTATTTTTGCAACTGAATGGGTGACTATCCCATTGTAGCACTCAGTGCTACGACATATTATCATAGAAGCGTTATGCTCTTTCTTGCAAGGTGAAAACGTCAGAAATTTTCAAAATTGCAATTTTTTGAGGAGGCTCGTGTACCACACAGCTTACTTGAAAAAAGATAAGATGAACATAGCGGCTTCACGCATTATGCGTGGAACTGCTCATAGACCATCTTTTTCTTTTCGGGTAATTCTGACGACCCTCACCTTGAAGATGTGGACATACAGTTCTACGCTTCTTTTGTGTATTAATCTTCTTTAGGGAACTGGAAGAAAAAATGTTAGTTATATGTGTGAGAACAACAATTCCCTAAGTTTCGAAAACGCAATAGATGAAACTAAAACAATTAAGAGTGTATATACTTTTTTAAAACTTATTAAAATAATACAATCTCAGCGAGAAAAAGATGTCTCTGATATTTTATATAGAGGACTATCCAATGCAAATTATGACTTAATCCCTTCTATCGGAAGGAAAAACGAAAAAGGAGCTTATCTATTTGATCCAAAAGATGAAGAAATAATATTTTTGGAATTCAAAAGATTATTCCATTTATATTCTGATAATAGACCTTCATCTGATATGGATTTGCTGTTTCTTGCACAGCACTATGGATTGCCTACAAGATTATTGGATTGGAGTTATAATCCTTTAATCGCATTATATTTTGCATGCCAAGAATCTGCAAAAACAGGCTGTGTCTATGCTATAAAGATTAAAAATGCCCCTATAATAGAAAGTCATCAAATGGATTCTAATATTTTTGAATCTGATAATAACGATGATTATCAATTCATTATACCTGATTATACGAATAGGAGATTCTTAAATCAAAAAGGATTGTTTTTGTGGTTTAAAAATATTAGAAATCTTTTATCAATAGACACAAAAATTGTTGTTCAAAATAAAAGCCAAATCAGAAAAGAATTGACATCTATCGGAATAACAGATTCTTTCATTTACCCTACTTTAGATCATTTATGTAAAGAGATTAAGAATAAGTATCAAATCAATTATTAATTCTTACTACTATGAAGCGATTACTAACTTCCGTAGCGTTTGTGCTATGTTCGCTGCTGTCATTTGCTCAGTTCAGCGGTTCGGGGTCGGGAACTGAGAATGACCCTTATCTGATTCTGAATCCTATTCAGCTGAATCAGATGCGCAATTTCCTAAACCAAAGTGGAGTCTATTTCAAATTGATGGCAAACATCGATTTAACAGAATTCTTGGAGGACGAGAATCCAACACAAGGCTGGCAGCCTGTTGGTAACTACTCTTCTTCTGCTGCATTCAAGGGCGTTTTGGATGGAAACGGCAAAAAAATTTCTGGCTTATGGATTAAAAGGA
>DGSN01000050.1 GCA_002393575.1 Prevotellaceae bacterium UBA4361
GCAGGTCGTTCCGACCTACGGTTACTGAGCGATGACGCCTTCAGCGTCAGAGGGTTACACTATCCCAATATGATGGGAAAGTTTAGTATTGTAATCTCATTCATTCTACGAAGCTTTACCCTCAGCAGTGGACTATGGAAACCTTCTGAAGTTCGAAAAAGCTTGAATAGAGGAACAAAGCAATGCTTCTGAAGTAGCGCACGAAGGGATTGACCGAAACGCGCATTTGATTCTACTAAATGACCGAGGGCTCGTTATCATTCAAGCGAGGGCTCGTCGTAACTCAAGCGAGGGCTCGTTTGAAATGCAACGAGGGCTCGGCTGTTTAGTGCAGTCGAAAGAATGAATCGGTGCAAGCAAAGGCGCGAAGTCGTCCTGCCCTTTTTGTTCCAACGCAGTCCTGCATAGGAAGTTGAGAATTTCATTTATCCCCAACTTGCATGGCTGAGGATTTGAGTTTTTTTCGCCTTTGGAAGTGTTTAGAAATCATTTTTTTACGCAAAAATTTGGCGCATTTAAAAGAAAAAATGTAAATTTGCAGCCGAAAGGTAAAAAGAAGGGTTCCAATGCAGTCGAATGCATTGGGATTCTTTTCTTTTTCTGCTTTCATGGAAATCTAACATCAAGTAACACAACGATTCAAGCACCTCACTTGCGAGGTGGGGTTACATTAAACGCAAAATTAAAAACAGAATTAAACAGAAAGAATTATGGCTTACATGTCAAAAGAGGGCTATGAGAAACTCAGAGCCGATATTAAGAAATTGGAAGAAATCGACCGTCCAGAGGTGATTCGCCAGATTCAGGAGGCACGCGAAAAGGGCGACCTCTCAGAGAATGCAGAATACGATGCCGCAAAGGAGGCACAAGGCAAACTCGAAACTAAAATTGCACAACTCAAAGCACAGCTGGCTGATGCCAAGATTATCGACACTTCGAAGCTGAACACGGACTCGGTTCAGATACTGTCGAAAGTGGAACTGAAGAATGTGAAGACTGGCATGAAGATGACTTACACGATTGTGAGCGAAGGTGAAGCCAATCTGAGCGAGAACAAAATTTCTATCAAGACTCCTATCGCTCAGGGATTGCTGGGCAAGAAAGTGGGTGACGTGGCTCTCATCACCATTCCTCACGGTTCCATCGAGCTGCAAGTGCTCAACATCTCCATGTAATCATCTTCATAATCAAAGGTCAGGAGGCAATCAGGGATTTTAGGGATTTCAAAGGATTTCCTTTGGAAAGTGAAAAATAAAAAATGCCATTCAGCTAAATCGCTTCACACTCCACGCTTCACTTTAGACCTCAGACGTTTAACATCCTACACAGAAACTATCATGGATATTTTTTCAAAAATCGCTGCTGGTGAAATTCCAAGCTACAAGTGTGCAGAGAATGAGGAATTCTATGCTTTCCTCGACATCAACCCACTCGTGAAGGGACACACGCTCTGCATTCCTCGCCGCGAAGTGGATTACATCTTCGACATGGAAGACGACGAAATCGCCCGTTTCCAAGTGTTTGCCAAGAAGGTGGCAATAGCCATCAAGGCAGCTTTCCCTTGCATCAAGGTGGGAGAAGCTGTGCTGGGCTTGGAAGTGCCTCACGCACACATCCACCTCGTGCCTATGCAAAGCGAAAACGACCTCAATTTCCGCAACGAGAAGAAGTCGTTCTCTGCCGAGGAGATGCAGGCAACTGCCGCTGCCATCTTCAGTGAATTCCAGAAACTATAGAACAAACTAACATACTTATATGAACAAACTAACCGTCATTAAAGTTGGTGGAAAGATTGTGGAAGACGCTCAGACGCTCAAGCAGCTTCTGGGCGACTTTTCTAATGTGGAAGGAGCCAAAGTGCTGGTGCATGGAGGCGGTCGCTCTGCAACGAAAATAGCCACCAGCCTCGGCATCGAAAGCCAGATGATTGGAGGCCGACGCATCACCGACGAAGATATGCTGCGAGTGGTCACAATGGTGTATGGTGGACTGGTGAACAAGAACATTATTGCCAACCTGCAAGCGATGGGCATCAATGCGCTGGGTCTCACTGGGGCTGACATGAACGTGATGCGCAGCCACAAGCGTCCGCCAGTGAAAGTGTCTGCCCAAGTGGCAGGAACGGCAGAGGATGCCATTGTGGATTTCGGCTTCGTGGGCGATGTGGATCAATGCGACGGCAGGATGCTTTCCCAACTCATTGCAGAAGGCGTTGTCCCTGTGATGGCTCCGCTCACGCACGACGGCGAAGGCCATCTCCTCAACACTAATGCCGACACCATTGCCGCAGAAACGGCAAAGGGTCTGGCTCCTTACTTCGAAGTGACACTTGTGTATTGCTTTGAGAAAGCGGGTGTTTTGCGCGATGAAAACGACGATAACAGCGTTATCTCCCACATCGATGCGAACGACTTCAAGCAACTTGTGGCAGAAGGCATCATCCAGGGCGGAATGATACCAAAAATCGAAAACGCTCTCTCTGCTTGTCAAGCAGGAGTGAAGCGCGTCATCATCACCCGAGCCGACCAAATCGGCAAGGAATCGGGAACGACCATCACGCTCTGAAAGGAAATAAACAATAAATAAAACGAAGGCTTTTTACCATTTGGATAGTAAAAAGCCTTCGTTTTATTTACTTAAACAGTTGTTTCTTTCCGTTCACAATATAGAGACTGGGGCTCCCTTGAGGAATGGAAGAGAGGCTGTATCCTTGTAAATCATAAATTCTCTCTACTTGTCTTTTGTCGCTTGGCAAAGTGTTGATACCATCCATCGGGTCGCCTACAAACTGCCATGTATCGAATTGCACATTGCCTTTGAGAATCAAGTAAATGGTATGTGTTCCGCTCAAGTTGCTGGTCGTAGTGGCAGTCCTATCCCGCCAATCATCACCCGTGCTGGTGATGGTCATGATGTCGGCACTGTCCTTGTCGTCGAGTCGCAGGCTGACGCTTCCATCGCCCTTCAATCGGCACTTCAGCGTGTTGGCATTGCCAGAGAATTCAGCGTTGCGCAGTTCGATGATACCCTCAGTAGGCATTTCAGCCGTGATGCATGGAGTACCCACAGTGGCAACCATGTGACCAGCCTCAGCAGTCTGTTGGTAAAGGATGCCAAGCGTAGCAGAACTGGTGGCGGCAGACTGCACAATATAGGGGTTGAGGTTCTTGATGGCACTCACACCCTTGCGGGTCGGAATGCACTCATGGATGACTACGTTCTTCTCATCCACTTCTATTTCGTCGGCGAATATGCAGCGGA
>DGSN01000027.1 GCA_002393575.1 Prevotellaceae bacterium UBA4361
ATTTCGCGTAGCATCATATTGGCAGATGTCGTGGTGTAGGTGACGAGGTGTATCTTGTAACCATAGCGTCCAATGAGGATGGCGATAATAAGCGGTCCGCCGGCGATACCCAGTTTCATAGGTACAGGCATGCCGGGAATGGCGATGGGCAGTGAGCCGAAGATAATACCGATAATGATGCCGACAAAAATCGTGGCGATGTTGGGTGCGTCAAGACGACGGATAGAATTTCCCATCGTGTTGGCTACACGGTCGACGGCGTCCTCGGGACCAACCACCATAATGCGGTCGCCTACCTGCAGAGGCAGTGAGGCGGATGCAAAGATGTCCATGCCTTGACGGGTGACGCGGGTGACGTTCACACCATGCATGCTGGAAAAGTGCATTGAGGCAAGTGATTTTCCGTTGATTTTCGGGTTGGTAATCAGAATACGTTTGGAAACCAGCGGCTGATCAGACTGTTCGAAATCGATATCGAGCTTAGGGCCGATGAAAGCCATGATAGCTTCGTGGTCTGTTTCTGCGCAGACGATAAGCATCTGGTCGCCAATGTGGAACACGGTCTTGCTGGTAGGTATTGACAACTCACCGTCATGTACGATGCGAGAAACCACGAAATCGCGGTTGAGAAAGTCGTGAACCTGCAGTAGAGTCTTGCCTTCGAGGTATTTGTTGGTCACCTCCAGGTGCATCTTATAAGGTTTTTGGTTAGCCTTGACACCTTCCTGCGCATTAAGGTTATCCTCCTCCTTTTCCAACTTGATGTTACAAATATACCTTATTAATATAGTGGCACCGATGATGCCCAGTACACCGAGCGGATAGGCACAGGCGTATGCCGATGCAATCTGAGGTGCGTTACTGCCGAAGACAGATCCTAAGGCTTCGTTGGCAGCACCAAGTCCAGGAGTGTTTGTCACGGCACCATAGAGTGTACCAACCATCATGGGAAGATTGGTGATGTTACTGGTGTCGAAGAAGATAAAATAGCAGGCGAACATCACGAGGATGTTGAGCAGGATGCCTGTAGCAGCCAGTCCGTTCAGTTTTAGACCTGCCGTTCCGAAACTTTCAAAGAAACCCGGTCCCACCTGCATACCAATCATGAAGACGAACAAAATGAGTCCGAAGTCCTGAATGAAGGTTAGGATAGGGGTGGGGGCGGTGAAGCCTAGATGCCCGGCAACGATGCCTGCGAATAGTACAAAAGTGACTCCTAGGGAGATTCCTCCGATTTTGATTTTTCCCAAATACACGCCCGCCGCAATGACAATGGCGTAGAGTAATGCGATATGTGCCACTGAGTCAGTCGTGGTAAACAAATCTTTTAACCATTGAATAGATTCCATAACATATCTTGTTGAAATTGGCTGCAAAGTTACAAAAAAAGGTCGCAACAATCACTTTTTTGTGATACATTTTTTCATAAATATCAAATATTTATTAAAATCTTCGTCATTTCAGAATTATTTGTTACCTTTGCGGAATGAAATTTCATTAAAGCTTAAAACACTTATATAATTAATACATTAATTTATGGCAAACAAAGAAAAACTCTTCAGCGAGTTCCAGGCGCCTACCACTCAGGAGTGGTTGGACAAAATTGAAGTAGACCTGAAAGGGGCCGACTTCCAGAAGCGACTCGTATGGAGAACAAACGAAGGGTTCAACGTGCAGCCCTTCTATCGCCGTGAAGACCTGAAGGATCTTAAGGCTGTGGACTCACTGCCAGGCGAATTCCCTTATGTGCGTGGAAACAAGAAAGACAACAACTTGTGGTATGTACGTCAGGACATCGTGGTTGACGATGCCAAGGCTGCTAATGCAAAAGCGCTGGACATCCTGAACAAGGGTGTCGACTCGCTCGGTTTCAAGATTCCGGGCAAGGATATCAGTGCGGACTTCATCTCTACACTGCTTGACGGAATTATGCCTCAATATGTGGAGCTGAACTTTAAAACCTGTCAGCGTCATTGTGTTGAACTGGCTGAGATTTTGGTGACTTATTTCAAGCAGAAGGGTTATCCTTTGGCAGAATTGAAGGGAAGCATCAACTTCGATCCCATCAGCAAGATGATGTGCAAAGGTAAGGATGTATCACCTGTGCTTCAATTTGCTAAGCCTCTCATTGATGCACTGAAAGAATTGCCAGGCTATCGTTGCGTCAATGTCAACAGTGTGGCGCTGAATAATGCTGGTGCATATATCTATCAAGAGTTGGGCTATGCGCTGGCTTGGGGCGCAGAGTACCTGAATGTGCTCACTGAGGCAGGTGTTAGTGCTTGCGAGGCAGCCAAACGCATCAAGTTCAATATGGGCGTTTCCGAGAACTACTTCATGGAGATTGCCAAGTTCCGTGCCGCCCGTATGCTGTGGGCCCAGATTGTCCGCCAGTTCGTAGGTGACGAAGCATTGAACTGCACCTGTTCGCAGATGCATGTTTGCGCTGTCACTTCAGAATATAACCAAACACTGTTCGATAGCTATGTTAACCTGCTGCGTTCGCAGACAGAGACTATGTCGGCTGCTTTGGCTAACGTCGACTCTATCGTGGTGACTCCATTTGACAAACCTTATGAAAAGCCTACCGAGTTCGCTGAGCGTATTGCTCGCAACCAGCAACTGTTGCTGAAGGAAGAGGCTCATTTCGACAAACTTGTCGATGTGGCAGGTGGTTCTTATACCATTGAGCACCTCACCGATGCCATTGCTCAAGAAGGCTGGAAATTGTTCCTCGCCGTTGAAGAGGCCGGTGGTTTCCTTTCGGAGGTACAAAAGGGTAACATCGTTAATGCC
>DGSN01000005.1:0-16150 GCA_002393575.1 Prevotellaceae bacterium UBA4361
AAGCACCCCCGGATAGCTGTGTGTCCGCTCAATCGACTCTGAAAGAGTCGCCCATCTATGGCTGTTGGGGCACTCTTTCAGAGTGCATCTTGCCCAAATACACACCACCCGCAGGTCGTTCCGACCTACGGTTACTGAGCGATGACGCCTTCAGCGTCAGAGGGTTACGCTATCCCAATATGATGGGAAAGTTTAGTTTTTAACTTAACAAAGCTTTTCACGTTAAAACACAAAATGTGTCAGTTGCCTAAGATGAGGTTGACCAATGCCACGACATCGGAAATGTCAACATTTCCGCTGCTGTCCATGTCGCCATAGAGGAGGACGTTGGCGGAGGATTCACTGCCGAGGATGTAGTTGACCATCATCACGACATCGGAAATATCGACGTTGCCGCTCTTATCGACATCGCCGAGAAGGTAAGTTCCGTTGATTTGAACCTCTGGGATGTCGGCTGCAAAGACTTCTCTCTCCACGCTGGAACCTGTTTGCTGTGCCTTCAGGATGATGCGGTATCTGCCTGTTGGAATGTTGGAAGGGATGGTGAAGCTTCTGTTCATGCCGTAATAGTAGCCTGTGGGGAGAGGATTGCTTGTGCTGATGGAAATGATGTCGCCTATTTCGTAGCAGCGGCTGCCATTGCAGGCGTAGGCTTTCACTGTGCCTGAGAAGGAGACAGCGGAGATGTTCTTCAACTGGGAGATGCTGAAGCGGATGGTGCTGCCTGCGGAGTAGGTGGAGTTGTCAACGGTGTAGGAACTGCTCAAGGCGATTCCCTCGTCGGTGTTGTTCTCGGGCTGGATGCCAAAGTAGAGTTCGTAGCTATGGGAATAGTTTTCGTTGTAACCTCCCGTGCCTGCCTCGGACGGGCGCATGTTGTCGATGAGGAAGTAGGCGTTGTCGGAACCGCTCCATCCCCAGTTGACGTGATAGTATGGGGTGGACTGGTCGAAGCGGAATCCATCGATGATGAAGGCATGGCCTGAACCGCCGTCGGAAGTGCCAGAGACGAGTATTGGGCGGTGGCTCATGAGTTCAGCCTGGATGCGTGTGTGCCAGTCTGCTTCGCTGAAGAGGGACGGAGAGAGGATTTCGATGCTTGGGTCGTAGGAGAAGTTGTTGATGAGGGCTTCTGCTGCTGCAACGGTTGATGCTCCGCTTTCTTCAGTGCCGTAGCTCATGCGGACGGATGCTCCGCAGGCTGCAAGGAGCTTTGCCACTTCTGCTGCTTCCGCGTCGGTGTAGTCGGGTACGTAGGCGGTATAGCTGTCACGGATTTTTGTCCAGTCGAAGGTGGTGGTGGAGGGGTTCCAGTTGACGGTGACTCCCGAAGTGGTGTAGCTGATGTTGCTGCCTTTCATCTTGTTGGGATGCTGGTGGTATTTCATGATTTGTGCCATGGCAGTGGCGACGCAGCCTGTCACTGCGCGTGTGCCATTGATGAGAGGACAGGCGTTGTTGAAAGGCTCACGTTGGCTGAAGGCGATGCCACCTAAGAGTGGTTCGACAGATGGCGACGTGCTGTTGGCAAAGAGTCTGCCGCGTACCCTGCGCTTGGCTGTGAAGCTTTCTGGTGTGTTCTTCATCTTCTCGACAAAGGACTGGAAGTAGGCTCTCACAGATTCGGGCATTCCGTCGGTGCGGAAATGGTCGGTGGTGGAGTAGGCGAGCACTTCGGGCAAGCGTGTGTCGGCAGAGACGACTACATAGCCTGGAGCGCCGGTGGTGTAGGCGAAGACGTAGAAGGCTTCTTCGTTGTTGCTGAAGAGGCTGGCATCGAGCATGTCGGACGACTTGCACAGGACTGCCAATGGCGGTACGGCGTAAGGGTCGGAAGAAGTCTCACTGAGGTTGAATGCTGAATAGGCAATGCTGTTCATTTCCTGAAGCGTTCGCTGTGCTGCGCTGGCAGGAAGGATGGCGATGAGCAGAAGTAGCATTAGGGTTGCCATCTTTTTCGTTGGGGAGGATTGGCTTGTTTTTTTCATGATAAATTAAGTTTTTGAGTTTTTGAGTTTTTGAGTTTTTTAGTTCTCGCGGGATAGTCATTTTTTAATTTTTAACTTACCAAATTTTACACTCTTCATTCAACTCCCCTCGCCTTTTGGAGAGGGGCTGGGGGTGAGGCTTATTTTTACTTTTTACTCTTATACTTTCCTGCAAATTACGGCAAAATACTTTAGTTTTACAAAAAAAAGGACGAAAAAGTGGAAATTGTGAGGTGGTTTGAAAAAACTTTGCCATCTTTGCAAATAAATAATGTGTAAGGAATGTGTTTTTCTTGCTTCTTTGAAGCATGAAAACAATTTTTTTGTTGTTTTTAAGTTACAAATAAGATGCTGAATTTCAGAAGTAAGCTTTCTTGGTTCGTGATGTCGGCTGGTGTCATGATTTGTTCTTCGTGCTTCAACAAGGACTATGACTTGTCGGACATCGACACGAATGTGAGAATACCTGTGAACGACTTGGTGGTTCCGCTGAACGTGAGTGCCATCACGCTGGAGAGTGTGCTCGACTTGGATGATGAAGACCCAGATGAGCGCATCAAAAAGGTGAACGGTGTGTATGCCGTTGTGGAAGAGGGTGATTTCACGTCGTCGAATGTGAATATCAATCCTGTGCGCGTGGCTCGATTCAAGGATGTGACCAGTTCGACGATGATTCCTGTGACGAACAAATACGCTGACAGGACGATTCCCGACAAGGAGGTGGTGGTGACGGACTATATCAAGACGGACCGCCGCTTGCTGACGTGCGACGTGACGAGTGAACCTGTGGAGCTGACGTTTGAGGCGAAAGGTGTGGATGATGCCATTCAGACGATTGATGCCATCGAGACGGAGCCATTCGAGGTGAATGTGTCGGTGATGTTCCACGAACTGAATGAATTCGTGAAGTCATACGACTTGGAGGAACTGGTAGTGCATTTGCCAAAGGGATTGGATTTGGAGTTCGACCTTGGAAAATACGACCCTGAGACGGGTGACGTGACGTTCTACGAAAAGCTGGTGCTGGACGAGGGCTCTCCCATGAATTTCACGTTTCTGGTGAAGGGAGTGGACGTGAAGGCTGCTGGTGCGACACTGAAGAACCACGTTTTCTCGTTCAACACGGTGTGTGTGGCCACTGGCAAGCTCTCGGTTTATCGTCACAACCTGATGGAGGTGATTAATGCCAAGAAGTTGCTCGATGTGGAGGGTATCGGCTACACGCTGACTGCCTCTATGGCGAACGACATGGTGGTGAAGTCGTTCAGTGGAAATGTGCAATATGAGGTGGATGACATGAACATCGATGCGGTGAACTTGGACAATCTGCCTGATTTCCTGCTTCAGGACGGCACGTCGATTGGCATTGAGAATCCGCAGTTGTATCTGTCTATCACCAATCCTATTCAGCAGGGTGTGAGACTGAACGCTGAACTGGAATTGGAGCCAACGCCTGCCAATGCAGACGGGAAGACTTTCACGTCGGAAATTGTGGCTGATGCTGCGGAGAATGTCTTTTGCTATGCGCCACAGAAACCTGCTTCGTTCTATCCAGGATGGGAGTCGGCTGAATACAAGGAGTTTGCGAACTTGGGCGAAATCCTGAAGAGCAAGGACTCGAAGGGGGAGAGGTTGCCAAGCAGCATTGACATCAAGGTGAGTGCTGGTGTGGACCAGTTCCTTGACCATTTCAACTTGGGCAATTATGGTAAGGTGCATGGCTCTTATATGTTCTTTGCCCCTCTGCAAATGACGGAAGGTTCTTACTTGGCATACGCTGATACGATTAACGGCTGGAGTGACAAGGACTTGGATAAACTGACGGTCACTTCGCTTGACGTGACTGCAAAGGTTAGCTCCGACTTGCCTGCTGATGCGAAGTGTGATATTTATCCTATCGATGCGAATGGCAATAAGCTGGAAGGTGTGACGGTGGAAGGAACGGACATCCCTGCCAATGCAAGCGACCACGACTTCCATGCTGTGGTGAGGGGTACCATCAAGAAGATTGACGGTATCATCCTCAAGGCTCATGTCACGGCTCACGATGGTGAGCCTCTGTCGCCGACCATGACTATCACGCTGAAGGATACGAAGGTGAAGGTGTCGGGGTACTACGACGATGAGCTGTGATAGCAGAAAATTAAAAAATAAAAGAGAAAAATTAAAAAGAGAAACTGGATAGCCAATCTTTTCTTTTAAACTTACATTATTCAACTTAGTTCGATGTTTTTCAATCAGAATAAGAAAATAACGGCACTGGTGGTGGCTGCGATGTGTGTGGGAGTAACAGTGAATGCCCAACATACGTATTCGGGTTTCTTCACGGATGGTTACTTGTTCCGTCACCAAATGAATCCTGCTGCTGGTAATGAGCAAAACTATGTGTCGATGGTGGGAATCGGCAATGTGGATTTTGCGCTTCGTGGCAATTTGGCTGTGAAGGATGTGCTTTACAATGTGAATGGAAAGACCACCACATTTTTGAATCCTGCTGTGAGTGCTGACGAGTTCCTTGGCAATATCAAGGACAGGAACAAAATCCGCACTGACTTGAATGTGCAGCTGTTGGGCTTCGGGTTCAAGGCTTTCGGCGGATACAATACAGTGGGAGTGAGCGCACGTGCGAATGTGAATGTGAATTTGCCTGGAGCGTTGCTGCGATTGGCAAAGCAGGGAATAGAGAATAAGACCTACGACATCAGTGATTTCGATGCTTACGGTGAGGCTTTCGCTGAAGTGGCTTTTGGACATTCGCGTGACATCAACGAGCACTTGCGCGTGGGTGGAAAGCTGAAGTTCTTGCTGGGTGCTGGCAACGTGGATGCGCAATTCAAGAAGGCTCAACTGTCGCTGGGTGAGAACGAATGGACTGCCGTGACGGATGCAGAGGTGCAGGCCAGCGTGAAGAGTCTTACGTATAAGACGGAATCAAAAATGCGTGGAGCTGAAGGGGAAGAGCACCGTCACACTTACGTGAGTGGTGTGGATTTCGACAAGTTTGGCATGAATGGTTTCGGTGTGGCTATCGACCTCGGTGCAGAATACAAGCTTGATGACGATTGGCGTTTCTCGGCTTCGTTACTCGATTTGGGCTTTATCAAGTGGAACAACAATATGGTGGCTTCCACGAATGGGGAGAAGACTTTTACGACGGACAAGTATATCTTCAACTTGGATGATAAGGCAACGAACAGTTTTGAGAACGAAGGCGACCGTTTGCTGGATGACTTGTGCAATCTGTATGAGTTGCAGAACAATGGTGACAAGGGCGGAAGAACGAGGATGCTGGGTGCGACATTCAATCTGGGTGCTGAATATGCTCTTCCTGTGTATAGGAAATTGACTTTCGGACTTTTGAATAGCACCAGGATTCAGGGAGAATTTTCTTGGACTCAGTTCCGTCTTTCAGCTAACGTGGCTCCTACTAACATCATCTCCTTGGGTGTTAATCTGGGCGTTGGCACGTTTGGTGCTGATTTTGGTTGGCTCATCAATTTCCATCCAACTGGTTTCAACCTTTACGTCGGAATGGACCATCTGATAGGTGAGTTGGCTAAGCAGGGCATTCCTCTTTCTTCGAATGCTTGCTTGAATTTGGGAATGAACTTCCCGTTCTAATCAGTGTTTTTTGTGAGTGCCTGGCAGATTTCGTCTTGGAAAAGTCGACAAGCGTAGCGGCTTGTCGTGCCATTGCAGAGGATGGAGAAGGCGAGCAGATGACCGTTGGAGGCGGTGGCATAGCCTGTGAGACAGGACACATTTTTGTGTGTACCTGTCTTGGCGTGAACATTGCCATGCGCTGTTCCTTCTTTCATTCTCTCCATGATTGTGCCGCTTTCTCCTGCAACGGGTAGGGAGGAATAGAGTACATCGAAGATTGTTTCCTTGTTTTTGTAGGCGAAGCGCAAAAGGTCAACTTGTGCCTGAGCTGTGAAACCGTTGTAAAGACTCATTCCGCAACCATCCACGATGCGGAGTTTTTGTTTTTCGATGCCTGCTTTGTCGAGAAGATTCCACAGAAGCTGGATGCCGTCCTTGGCTGTGGCATGAATCGGACGTTGCCTGACAGCCAAGTGGTAGAGCAACGCTTCTGCATAGAGGTTGTCGCTTTCTTGCAGGAGTGTTGGGAGAATGTCCTTGACGGTGTGGGTGGCGGTGAAGAAAGCTTTGTTCTGCCGTGCATCGGAAGGAGAGGAAACCAGTTTGATGGCATTCTCCTTGCTTTCCACACCAATGGCTTTTAGTTCGCGTTGCAATAGTTTCAGGAAATACTCGTCGGCGTTCATCATCATGTTCATCCGTCCGTCGATGGGGCGTTGATGATTGAGAAAGAGTGGTGTGAGGCAAGGCGTGACGGGAGAAGGCACATCGTCCCAGCTCCATCCAAAGCCGAGGCGGAGCGAGTCCTTCATGCTGATGTCGCCAATGATGCTTCCAGAAATTTTCTGTATGCCCAAATTCTTCACGGCTTTCGCCAAACGCTGGAGGTCCTGGTAACTGAAAGCGGGGTCGAAACCACCCACCACGCAGAGGTTGCCATTGAGCACCGTTTGCTGAATGTTTCCATGACAGAATGCCTGTGTGCGGAACTTGTGGTCTTTGCCCAAAAAGTGGAGGGCTGCGATGGACGTGAGTAGTTTGTGGGTGGATGCAGGAATCATTGTTTTCTGCTCATTGAATGCAGAAAACAGGGAGTCGTCGGTGAGGTCGTAAACGCAAAGTGCTGTGGTGAAATTGGCACTTTGCGCTTTTTTTTCAATGGCTTGCAGCCGTTTGTGGAGTTCTTGGCTCCAAATCTTGTTCTTTTCTTCCTCGATTCTTTTAGCTTCGATGGAGGCTATAGTTGCAGAATCGGATGTGGACGCTTGTCTATCCGATTCTGAATGACCTCCACAACTCGTGTGGCAAAGTGATGCTATGGCAATGAGTGCAAGGACGAAGAGCTGTTTCATGTTGTCAGCTCTATCTGCTTTGCTCCACAAAGGCTTTTGGCGAAATGCCTACGTTGCGCTTGAAGTAGCGACCGAAGAAGCTCTGCGAAGGGAAGTTGAGCTTTTCGCCCACTTCACGGATGCTGTATTTCCGTTCGCGCAGCAGTTCTTTTGCTCGCACGGTGACGTATTCGTCAATCCACGTGCTGGCATTCTTGCCACTATAGGCAATGCAGAGTGCGGACAGATACTTCGGCGTGATGCCAAGAATCTTGGCGTAGAACTGCACTTCGCGTTCCTTGTCGGAGTGTTCGTTGAGCAATTCGATGAATTTTCGGAACTGGATGGACTGGCGCGAAATGTTCTTCTTGTTGCTATACACAAAGTAGTGGAGGAACTTGAGGTCGTTGATGAGAATCACATTGCCCCAGCTGCGTACTGCAATTTTACGATACGTGCTGCCACGGTGCAGGATTTCCTCCTTGACTTCTTTGTAGATGTCCTGTCGATAGTCGAATTCTTCTTGCGTAAGCTTGTGCGTGTGGTAAGAAAAAGACAGAACCGACTTGTTGTAGCTCAGGCCTAAGTCGTAGTGCAAATCCTGGAGGAACGTGTCGTAGAGGGTATAGATGAAATACTGAATGTCGGGCGTGTAGCTGAGGATTCTCATCTTCGACTTTGGCATGATGTACGTGTAGCTCAGTGCGTTCAGCTCCAAGGCTTCGCCATTGATTTCCACTTCCACTCGTCCTTGCTTGATGGCCACAATCACCAATCTTTCAGTCATGAAAGGGATGGCTCTGCCAACAACCACCTTGAAAGGAATGAAGTTGTTTTTGTTGTCGTAGAGCGATATGTAGTCGGACAACGATGCAGAATCTGCATGCAGGATGGACTGGTCGAGAGGACCAAATGCTGTATCTCTCATGTTTGTCAGTGATTTAGAATGTATAAAGTCTAAGGTCTAAAGTCTTGGGTCTAAGGACTAAGGTCGCCCTTTAACGAGGAGCGTGGAGCGTGAAGCGTGGAGCGATTTTGCCTTATGGCGCTTTTCTCTTTCGTTTAAAAACCTTTCGCCTTTCGACTTTTTGACTTTTTATTAGTTAATGAACCATTTCTTCATCCACGAGGTGCTTGCTGTTCTGGGCAATGAACTGGCGTGGAGAAACTCCCGTGATACGCTTGAAATAGCGTCCGAAGAAAGACTGGGTAGGGAAATTGAGTTGGTCGCTGATGCTCTTGATGTTGCTACTTCCATCGTAGAGCAGGAGCTTGATTCGGAACACCACGTATTGGTCGATGACGTTCGAGGCAGGAAGCTGTGCGAATTCTGTGGTGATGGTGGACAGATATTTCGACGTGATGCCAATCTTGTCGGCATAGAATTGCACGGAGCGTTCCTTGTCGTAATAGTCGTTGAGAAGATCCAGGAACTGATTGAACATGGATTTCTGACGATTTTCCCTCACCAGCATGATTTCCCCATTGGTAATCTTGATGTGGTAGAGGTAGGAGAGATAGACCGTGATGAGCGCACGGAGCACAAACTCCTTCATCAGGTAGTCGGGGCGCACCATTTCTGCCTTCTGGCGCAAGTAAACCTCCTTGAGCCGATTGATGTGTTCGGGCATGAAATGATGGTAGTGGAAACAGAAGCTGTTGTGACGGATGGACGTTTTGAATCCGATGTGGTTGTAAATGTCCATCATGAGTCCAGCCTGAACCACGTGGCAGAAAAAGATGGCACGCGACTCGCGCACTTCGACAATCGTGCATGGCATGATGGAAATGTAGTCGTAGGGTTTCATTTTGATGGATGTGCCATCGACAATGAGATCCATACTGCCTTGCACCACCGTAATAACGATGCTGTAGTTGGCATTGAAGAATGAGGCAATGCCTTTCACTGTGCCATCCTTCGAGTCAAGATTATCAATATAGGTGTACTTGTCCTTGTAGCTGAGATAGGACGTATCCTCAGTGAAATCTTGAGCAGATAGTTTTTTTGTTTCAATCATATAACACTCCTTTCTTCTTTTCACCTTATTAAGGGTGGACTGCATCGCTGCAGTGGTCTTTTCGTAAATGTAAAGTGCAGATAAGTATAGATAGTTATTTAGTCTGTTCGTCCTTGTTTCCCGCTGCTCGCAGGATAAGCGTAGTTGCGCCGATAGTGATGATTCCTCCGTCCTCGACACGAATGCGGTCGTTGTCGCGGAGGATGGTGTTCATGTAGAACGTGCCCGTTTCGCTCGGTGCATCCCTCAGTATGTAGCGCAATTCTCCAGTTTTTGTTTTCTCCACCTTGATGACGCAGTGAAATGTATCGACACTTGGGTCACTGGTCTCAATGGGCTTGTTTAGATTAGTTCCTTTAATGTATCTGCCAAATTCATTGTCGCCAAGCGATAGTGGAATCACCTGCTTGAATGCAAACTTGTTTTCCACCACCACAATGCTCCCATAGTCTTGGCTGTAAGCTTGCTCATCGAGCGTCTTTTCGCTGTGGATGCCTGTCAGCTTCGATTTGCCTATGCGAATTCCAAATTCTTTTTTGCAGTGTCGGCAAACGAAGACAAGGCTCTGACCGTCGGTGTACTGTGTTTCGTCGAACACTACGTAAGTGTCACACTTGGGACATCTGACTCGCTTCATTCCTTCACTCTTTCACTTCCAACACCCAAGCTTGATTGAATTCCGAATTCTTGTTGCGCAATTCGTGAAGAGCCTCGTCAGCTTCTTCCGCTGTTGCATAGTGTCCGTAAAGCACGCGAGTCATCTTGCCTTTCTCAAAGAAGCGTCCTTCCTTGAAGCCTTCCTCAGCGAGTCTCTGAATGTATTCTTCACCATTGGCTTTGGTTGTGTAGCTTGCCATCACCAAAGAGAAACGGCCATTGGCTGCCGTTGCTTCAGCATCGGTAGCTTGCTGGCTGATGTTCACTGCGCTGGCAGTGAGCGTGTCGGTTGTTGCCTTAGGCTCGGATGTGTAGGAGATGAGGAAGAACAGCATCACCGCAGCGGCTGCTGAAACGGCGATGTCAATCCAGCGGCGATTGAACTTCACCACCACTGTTTTGCTCTTTTCTTCATCGTTGCCTGCTGTTGTGACAGGCAGCACCGATGTCTGCTGGATGGCAGTGGCAATCTCACGCTGCTTTTCGATGGCTTCCACGGGTTCCAATGCAAACGACGAGAGGCCGTAGAACCAAGGTGTGTTGATTCCGCTTTCGTCTGTTTCCAAAGAAATGTTGTGGTTGATGTCGATGCGCAGAGTGCCAATGTTCTCCATGACATACTCGCCAGTGAGGTTCAACTGGTCCATCATCTCGTCGATGTCCATCTGCATTTGCTTTTGCGCAGCAGGGTAGGATGCGTCGTAGATGTTCATGTACGACTGAACCAGCAATCCGTCGTTAGTCTTCAGTGCCTGATTGAAGCGCACTGTGCGATAAGGAGGCATCATTTGCCATTCCTGTTCGAGGAATCGTGCTTCTTCTGCATTTGTGATAAATCCTCCCAAACCTGGAATCACAACGCAGTCGTGCTCCAGTAATAAAATCTCGATATGTCTTGCCAAATTAATCATGGTGCAAATATAAAAATAATTTTTTATTTACCAACACTTTTTTGCTCACTTTTTTCACCAAAATGCAAAATTTACCGTTTAAAGCGTAAATTTTTTTCATACAATCCCTCCAAATGGAGTTTTGAAATGGCAATTTTTTGTACTGAAAACCAGCAAATAAGGACTCTGAGGTGGAATGAACGTTCGTTTGCGTTCCATTGAAGGTTCAAACAAACTGCGTTGAGCGTTCGTTTCAGTCAAAACGAACGCTCAACGCGCAAATACAATCGAACATATATAGATTTCAGTGGAATCAGATGAGTCGCATCCTCACGTGTAGCTTGCCGGCAGCGAGGTTGCCCGTGTCGTAGTCGTATTCCATTTTTCTGCCCTTATAGACGTTGGCATCGCCCGTTGTGGAGTCGATGAGCAGGAACGGGTCGCCCGTCTTGCGTGTGACGCTGGCGTTGATTTCGGTGAGGCGGATTCGGCTTCTGCCGAAGTAGCTGGCAAAGATGTCCCAGAAGTCGTCCGACTCTCGCTCCACTTTCAGGTTACCCACTCGTGCGCCGTCGAAGGCTTCTTCCACGGCAATGCCCAGTTCGCGGTCGAAGATGGATGCCACCTTTGCCGACTGTTCCTTTTGGGCGATGCTCACGTTTGCCTTGTCGCGCAGTTTCTTGTTGCGGCTCAGGTCGAGCCACGAGAGCTGGTTGTTGTGGCAGTGGAGCCTGGTGAGGGCATAATTGTGCCGGAGGTCGAGACGGTTGATGCAGTTCTCGCTGCAATCGAGCAGGCAGAGTGCGTAGTTCTTGCTCAGGTTCAGCCATTCCAGCTGGTTGTTCTGGCAGAACAGTTTTTCGAGTCGGGTGTTCTGGAAGAGGTCCAGCTCCCGCATCTGGTTGTTGGCGCAGTTGAGCCCCGTGAGACCTTTTGCCTGCGTCACGTTGATGGAATCCAGATAGTTGTTGTTGCACATCAGGATGCTCAGCTCGTAGTTGTGGCTGAGGTCGAGATATTTGATGGAGTTGTAGGCGCAGTTGATGTGCGTGAGCATCGGGTTGCGGTTCACGTCGAGGTATTGCAGATGGTTGTTGGCGCAGTTCAGACGGACGAGCTGGGCATTGTGGTTCAGGTCCAGCTCGACTAACTCATTGTTGGAGCAGTCCAAGTAGGTGAGGAGGGAGTCGGTACTGAGGTCGAGACGGGTGAGGTTGTTCCCCTGGCAGTACAGTTCGCGGAGAGAGCGGAAGAAGCCGATGCCAGTGAGGTCGGAAATGTCGTGAGAGGAGATGTCGATATGCTCAACGCTGTCGATTTCTTCTCCTGTGAGGATTCCGTCGGCAGCACCTGACACGTGTTCTTGAATCCACTGGCGGAAATGGATGTCGGGAAAATTCCTCTCATTCACTTCCACTTTCAATTCTTCCTTTTCCTCAGCGTGCAGTCCGAAGAAGTAGAAAGCAGATGCGGCTCCACCCACAAGCAGCAGGGTGAGCACACTTGAAATCAAAGCGACAGTAGATTTTTTCATTGTCTTCGGTTCGATTTGTTATGATTCATTGTCATATCAGATTGAAAGAGGAATGTAATTGTGGAAAACTATCAGGAGAGATGAGTTTTTTTCGTATCATGCGCGTTTTTCATGTTTCTACGGAATGGAAGGAGTTATGGTGTGTTTTTGTCATGCGGAAATTGTAATTCTACGGACTTTTTGGAGTAAAGGACTTTTTTTCCTATACTCCTATCCTCCGTATTTTTTTTATGTCATGCGGAAAAGGAAAAGGGATGCACTATGGTGGGTGCATCCCTTTGAGGGTTATTGGATATTGGTGATGTTACTTCTTCAGCGTGGTGACTTCGTTGATGGTGACTTTCTCGCCAGCTTGTTCGATGTCGATGTCCTGTGTGATGGATGTTGGCCAGAAGTCGTCGCCGTAGTTGTATGTGCCTTTTCCGCCTGCTTTCATGCTGAGGAGACCGCTCTTGATGGCTTCGTCGATTTGTGCTTCTGCTTCTTTCTTGCTTGCCTCGTCAGCCTTTTCCAGCTGCTTCATGATGAGTGCCTTGAAGTCTTCGGGTGTCATGTCGGAGGTAAGCATTTCCATCACGCTCTTTCCACCACCTGTAGGCATGAGTGTGCGCTTCATCTTGATTCCGTCCAGGTCGAAGTTTTCTTGGAAGCCAATGACGATGGTCTTTCCGTTGAGGCTCATCACGTTTCCTGGGGTGGTGTAGTCTTTCAGAATCTTGTCCACCTCGATGCCTTCAGCAATGCGGTTGAGGAGTGTGTCCTTAGGTGTTTGCTGCGCGATTTCAGGCTTCTGGGTGTAGAGGTCGTTGAGGACGAAGCCGATTTTCGTGGTGAGCATTTGTTTCAGTTGTGGGAAGCTTGCAATGCCCACTGGCAGTCCTTCCTTGCTGATAACGAGACGGACAGGCTGGTTGAGAAGCAGTTCGGAGTCCAGGCTTGCCAAACGCTCCATAACGTCCTCGGACTTCTTGTCCTCTTCTTTGGTTTGCAGCACTTCAACGATGAATCCTTCCGCCATTTCTTTCAATACAGAGAAACGGATTTCGCTTTTCTTGGTCTTGGTTCCGTCTTTAGTCACCGTCTTGCTTTCTGTGACGTAGGTTTTCACTTCGCCCACCTTGAGGGTTGGAGTAACTTTCATGAATGCCTGTGCCTGTGCCAAGGCAACTGTGAGCAACAAGGCTGCTGTGAGAAATGTTTTCTTCATCTTAGTTTATTGATTTTGTTGTTGTTTGTTTTTCGAACTGCAAATTTACTTGTTTATTTTTTCCGTACAAAATATTTTATGTTTTTTGACTGTTCTCATGTATTTCTTTTGCCGATTGATATATTTTTTGTTCTTTCACACGGCATTTGTGAATTTTGTTTTTTATCTTTGCAAAATGTAATTTGTGCCTATATTATTATAAATAGGTGTCATTGCACAGACTTAGAGATAAGAAACTTTATATAAACATATCACTAACTATGACAAAAAAATGTTTTCTTTCATTGCTACTGCTATGGGCAGTTGCGGCAATGAATCTGAACGCAGGTGTTTGGGACACTGACTACAAGCAGGTGGAAAAGAACATCCAAGCACCAGGGTTTGCCAATCGCAGTTTTCTCATCACCAAGTATGGAGCAAAGGCTACGGCTTCTGCCCGACAGAATCAGCAGGCTATCAACAAGGCGATTGCTGCTTGCTCCAAAGCTGGTGGCGGCAAGGTGGTGGTGCCTGCTGGAACATGGAACACGGGAGCCATCACGCTGAAGTCGAACGTGAATCTTGTGGTGGAGAAGAACGCCACGCTGCTCTTTGCTTTCGACACCGACCTCTATCCTCTCGTGCCTACTCGCTGGGAGGGTCTTGACTGCTGGAACTATCAGCCATGCATCTATGCTTACAAGGCTAAGAATGTGGCGATTTCGGGCGAAGGCACCATCGATGGTGGTGCTACTCCTGAAACATGGTGGGCCATGAGTGGCAAGAAGAAATTCCCTCCTGTGGATGCCGTGAAGGAGCGTCAGAACTTGGGAAGCCGTTCGCGTCTGTTGCAGCAGGGTGAGGACGGTGTGCCTATGGACGAGCGTCGCTATGGCAAGGGTCAGGGCTTGCGTCCTCAATTAGTGAATTTCAACCAGTGTGAGAACATCCTCATCGAAGGTGTGCAGATGCTGCGTTCTCCGTTCTGGGTGATTCATCCTCTGCTTTCGAAAAACATCACGGTGAGGAACGTGAAGATTTGGAACGAGGGACCGAACGGCGACGGCTGCGACCCTGAGTCGTGCGAGAATGTGCTGATTGAGGGTTGTACCTTCCACACGGGCGACGATTGTATTGCCATCAAGAGTGGGCGCAATGCCGACGGTCGTCGTTGGAACCTGCCTTCCAAGAACCTCATCATCCGCAACTGCGTGATGGAAGACGGTCACGGAGGTGTGGTGATTGGTTCGGAAATCTCAGGCGGCTGCCAGAAAGTGTTTGTGGAAAACTGCACGATGGACTCTCCAAACTTGGAGCGTGTGCTGCGCATCAAGACCAACTCCTGCCGTGGCGGTATCATTGAAGATGTATATTTCCGCAATGTGAAGGTAGGTCAGTGCCAAGAATCGGTGTTGAAAATCAATCTCGACTATGAACCAAAGGAAGTGTGCTGCCGTGGCTTCTACCCAACGGTGCGCAACGTGTATATGGACAATGTGACCTGCGAGAAGAGCCAGTATGGTGTGATGATAGTGGCGCTCGACTCGGTGGAGAATGTCTATAACATCAACGTGAACAACTGTCGCTGGAATGGTGTGAAGGATCAGGCTGTTTATAAGACAGGCAAGGTGCGCGACTTGCATTTCAACAAGTTCTATGTGAACGGCAAGGTGGTACTCGACAAGATTCCTTACGCTCACTACAGCGAGTGGATGACACATTCCGAAATGGCACGCGTGAGCCACCCTTACATGCTCGACTTCGCCAAGAAACCTAAGTGGAGCTACGTGATGGGCATTGAGATGGAGGGAATGCTCGACACCTATCTTACATATAAGGACGAGTCTATCCGTCAGTACCTCAAGGAGTATTGCGAGGAAATGATTGATGCCGACGGCAACATCAAGAACTACAAGCTGGAAGACTACAACCTCGACAATATCCGCACGGGTAAGTTCGTGCTCCGCTGGCAGCAGCTCTTCCCAGAGGAGAAGAACCTGAAGGCACTGCAAACGCTGTTCCGCCAGTTGGAGAACCAGCCTCGCACGAAGGAAGGCGTGTGGTGGCACAAGGCCATCTACAAGAAGCAGGTGTGGCTTGATGGCATCTTCATGGGATTGCCGTTCTACACCCATGCTGCCCCTTATCTGAACAAGAAGGAAAAGAAGGTCTATAACGATGCCGTGAAGCAGATTTCGCGCACTGAATTCCGCACATACGATGCAGCCACGAATCTTTGGAAACATGCTTGGGACGAAACGCACAGCATCTTCTGGGCAAACAAGGAAACGGGACTCTCGCAGCACACATGGAGCCGTGCGCAGGGTTGGTTTGCTATGGCAATCGTGGAAGTGCTCGATGCACTGCCAGAAAACTACGCCAAGCGTCAGCAGTTGATTGACATCCTGAACAAGGTGCTGAAAGCCACTGTTGCTTACCAGGACGAAAAGACGGGTGTGTGGTACGACGTGATGGACGTGAGAGACCGCAAGGAAAACTATCTGGAATCCACTGCATCGTGCATGTTCGCATATTGTTTGCTCAAGGCTGCTCGCCTCGGCTACGTGGGTGACGACTTGAAGCAGGCTGGAATCAAGGCATACAAGGGCATCATCAACGAGTTCATCAAGGTGAACGAAGATGCCACCATCAGTCTCACTCAGTGCTGCTCGGTGTCGGGACTTGGACCTGAAACGAACACAAGGCGTGACGGCAGTTTCGAATACTACATGAGCGAAGCCATCCGCGACAACGATGCCAAGGGTATTGGTCCTTTCATCTGGGCAAGTCTTGAAATGGAACGTATGTTCCCTGACTACAATCTGCAAAAGGATACAAGCACAGCGAAGGTTGACCCTAACAAGGGCATCGAGTTTTAAGTTTTGATAAGTTAAAATACGTGAGTTCGATATAAGGAGTCGCTTCGCGAGAAATCTCACAAAT
>DGSN01000005.1:16212-19607 GCA_002393575.1 Prevotellaceae bacterium UBA4361
CTTCTCAAATCTTACAAATATGAATTAGATTTTGAGAGATTTTGAATAGTAAGATTTCTGCCTCGTAGAGGCACTACAAAAGAACAGATTTTGTTATATCGAACTGACGTTAACTTACGAAGTTTTTATCATTTAATTTAGAAAGATTTAATTTACGAAATGAACAAATTTTTAATATCATTCTTTATTCTTCATTCTTCATTCTTCACTCTTCATTTAAACGCCCAGGTTCCTGCATTTCCTGGTGCAGAAGGACATGCACGATATACCACGACGGGTGGACGAGGAGGAAACGTGTATCATGTCACAACGCTCGCCGATGACAAGAATGGAAATACAAAGGGTTCACTCCGCTGGTGTCTGAAGCAGGCTGCTCCTCGCACCATTGTGTTCGACGTGAGCGGCTACATTGACTTGGTGGCTGACCTTATCATTCGTGAGAACACCACCGTGGCAGGTCAGACGGCTCCTTACCCTGGCATCACGCTGCGCTACTACACGGTTCGTCCCAACGGCAACAACATCATCATCCGCTACATCCGCAGCCGACGCAGTCAGGTGAAGGACGTGAACGACGGAGCCGATGCCATTTGGACACGTGAATACAGCAATCAGATTCTCGACCATTGTTCTTTCAGTTGGAGTATCGACGAGGTGGCTTCGTTCTACGATAACAATTGCTTCACCATGCAATGGTGTACGTTGGGCGAGAGTCTCAACAATGCGGGACACGACAAGGGTGCCCATGGCTATGGTGGCATTTGGGGTGGAAAGCTTGCCAGCTTCCACCACAATCTGATTACCCATGTATCGAACCGTTCTCCTCGTTTCAATGGTGCTCGCTATATGAAGGACATCTACACGAGCAATGCCTTTTTTCCCTCCTACAAATGGGAGAATGCAGTGCAGGCAGAGAATGTGGATATGCGCAACTGCTTGATTTATAACTGCAACTCGGGATGCTATGGTGGTCCTGGTGGTGGCTACATCAACATCGTCAACAACTACTACAAGGCAGGTCCAGCCCGAACCAACGACACACGTGTGACTACGGTTTCGGTTGGAGCCAGTGGCAATTCCACTTCATCAGAACTGATTGGAATGACAAGTCGCTACTACATCAATGGTAACTACGTGACAGCGGCAGGTTCGAATGCAGCGAACTATGACTGGAAGGGCGTATCCTACGACTCAGATGTTTACACGATTAATGGCCAGAAATACAGCAAGGATCCAAAGCATTATTATGGCAGTGGTGTTACTTACGTGAAGAATACTTCGGGCGTGGATTGTGTGTCAATCAAAGTCGATGAACCTTGTCCTACAGGCGACGTGACCACACACACAGCACAGAATGCTTACACACAAGTGATGGCATACGCAGGTGCTTCACTTTATCGCGATGCCGTGGATGAACGCTATATGATGGAAGTGAAGAACGGTATGGCTACCTACACAGGAACGGTGACGAAAAAGAAAGGATTGATTGACCTTATCAACGACCCTTCCAAAACACCAAATTCTGCCTTGCCATCCTTCCCAGAGCTCGAATCCAATACGCGTCCTGCTGGGTATGATACGGATAGCGACGGTATGCCTGACGAATGGGAAACAGCCAATGGTTTGAATCCGAACAGTGCTGCCGATGGTAAGACCTACACGCTCGATGCCAAGAAATACTACACCAATCTCGAAGTTTTCCTCAACAGCATCGTAGAGCACATTGCCAAGGCTCAGAACCTCAATGCAGCTTCAGCCGTGGATGAATACTATCCAACATTTGTTGACCCAACAGGCATCAGCACCCTCACAGCCGACGACCATGCGCCAGTTCTTAGCACTCGCTATGTCACTCTCTCAGGTATGGAAATCAACAACCCTGACGGTTATGAAGGTGTGCTCATCCGCATCAACACGCTGAGCAATGGAAAACAGGTGGCTACGAAGATAATGAGCAGATAAGAATCAGTAACGAATTACAGATTATAAAGAAGAGCGAGGACAGGATTCCTCGCTCTTCTTTATAATCGGATGTTCTTTATTTGATTTTTTCATTCCAATTCCCCAGTGAAGCTGATGTAGTCGCGATTGTAGGAACGGACGCTGACGGTGCTGGAGCCGTTGTCGTAAACCTCGATGAGGTAGGTGTATTTGTCTTCTTCGTTCTCCACTTGGATGGTGATGCTGGTGCGTTCTTTTCTTGGGTTGCGCTCTTGTTGGTAGGATAGGATGCGTTCGCTGAAATTCAGTCCTTTGGCACTGCTGCCTGAGTAAGGTGTGACGGAATAAGCGTTGCCGAAGTAGGGGAGGTAAGAAATGAGCGAGTCGTTCCTCACTTCCACATTCCAAACCGAAGTGAGGTTTCTACTTCCATAGCGAAGTGTCTGCATATCGCGAATGTCAATCTTGAATTTCCGTGCAGCCAAACATTCCTCCACGTGTTGGCGGGTTTGGGCGCGACGCTCCTCCTTGGTGAGTCCCGATGTGGCGCAAGCCGTTAGCAGAACAACGAGGAGCAAAGGGGATGATGTGTGAATTTTGCTTTTCATATTTCTGCAATGTTTGATTAGAAAATGATAGAAAGAGGAATTCTCATTGCAAAGTTACATTTTTTTTATTTTTTCCTTTGTTTTTTTCCCATCTTTCTTTTACCTTTGCAAAAATAGTCAAATCTTATTCCGATTTCTTTTCATACGATTCACAAACTAATAAATAGCACGCAACATGAAGAAACTATTGTTATTGTCGGCTTTGAGCCTTGCTTTTGTGGCATGTGGTGGCATCTATCAGGAGACTTATCGCGAGGCGTATGACTTCAGTAGTGGTGGTTACTACTACAACCGTCCTGATGGTGGCTACAATGTGTTTTTCCGAAAGGGAAACAAGCGTGGTGGATATTACAGCAGGCGTGATGGTGACTACTATGGTTACTATCTGAATGAGAACAACAGGCGGAACGACTTCGGCAAGAATCCTGGACACGGCTATCGAGACCCTGCGGGTGTATATATGAATGGTGGAAATGGCAATCTGAAGAACAATCCGAATGTGTTGCAACCTCAGCAGACACAGCAGGGAAATCAGGAGCAGAATCGAGGCAATCAGGTGAAGCACGACGAGGTGTCGAGGACTTCGGCCAATGGAGGGACGAGTTCTCGAAGTCGCAGAACTACGACACGCGACAAGGTGGACGAATCCATTCAGGAAATGACAAAATGATGATTGTTCATCGATGAGTCGAAAAAACGAAGGCTTTTGCAGTGAATAGCAAAAGCCTTCGTTTTTCTGTTGTTGGAAAAGTGAAAAAAGTCAAAGGTCGAAAGTCAAAGGTCGAAAGTCAAAGGTCAAAGGCTACCTCAGACTTTAGACCTCCTGACTTCGTCATCGTGTCACCC
>DGSN01000083.1 GCA_002393575.1 Prevotellaceae bacterium UBA4361
TGGGCGACAACATGAGAGTACACGCCGGACAACATCCTTCCGACGCACAGAACAACCTCTTCCCATTCGCTACCCGCGTACCCGCTTGCTTCTTCCGTCCTTATGCTTGCATCGAAGTAGGTGCCTCGAAATAGAATGAAGAATCTTTTGAATGAAGAATGATGAATTTAAAAAAAAGTGGATGTGTCCGTCGTGGCACATCCACTCTTTTTTATATACGGCAAATTAGTCACCAATATGCCATCAATTGCATCCAAAGAGGTTATATGCGAATTTGTTCGTGCAATTCGTGGCTTAAATAAAACATCGCACTATCGTGCTTGATTCATCTGATTTTTCTGATGACCCCAAAAACATTTAAATCCTTTAAATCCAGGCGCAGCCGATGTTTTTATTTTCATCCGTGTCATCTGTGCCATCTGTGGTTTAAATAAAACATCGCACTATCGTGCTGGTTGTTCTGATTCATCTGATTTTTCTGAAGTCCAAATAATCCTTTTAATCCTTTTAATCCAGGCGCAGCCGATGTTTTTTTATTTTCATCCGTGTCATCTGTTCCATCTGTGGTTTAATAAAAACATCGCACATTTGTGCTTGATTCATCCGACTCATCTGAAGTCTAAGTAATCATCACAGAGAAGAACAAAGGACACGCTTCGTACTCCACGTTAAACGATGTACCTTGTACCTTGTACTTTGTACTTTGTACTTAATACCATCTGTGTTTTTGACACCTCAAAAATCATTGTAATCAGTTGTTTATCACGAGTACGAATCCGCCTCGTGGTTGGCAATCGATGTTAGTTGGGAGGGGAGTGTTAGCAATCGATGTGCTGATGTGCCATTGGTCGGGAGAGTTGCCGCTGTCCTCAAACAAGTCGTAAGTCCATCCCTTGTTGCCCACGATTTTGCTGAGAGGCAGAGGGATGGACTTGTCGCTGTCCGTTCCGTTGATGCCAGCCACATACCAAGTGTTGCCTTTGCGACGTGCCAGCACAGCGAACTCGCCTGGATAGCCCGACACGAAACGAGTTTCGTCCCAACTTGCTGGCAGATGACTCAGGAACGATTGCACCGCCTTCGGTTGTGCCAAAAAGCTCTCTGGCTTGTCGGCAAGATGTTGCAAACCACTCTCGAAGAGTACGGTGAGAGCCAGTTCGTGGGCATGGCTTGTGATGTGCGGATGCTGAGAGTTGCTGAAGGCACAAGGCGTGTAGTCCATCGGACCGATGACGTTGCGCGTGAACGGCAGGGTGGCATTGTGCTGGGCGGCACGTTTGGTGAATGTAGGCACGTTATTGTACCACTCAGCACCATACACACCCTCCGTCGATAGCAAGTTGGGGTAGGTGCGTTGCCATCCGCGAGGGATGGTGGCACCGTGGAAGTTGACCAACAAGTGGTGACGGGCAGCACTTTCCATCAAGTCGTGGCAATAGTCCATGTTCATCTGGTTGTCGCCAGAGAAGAAATCGATTTTCACTCCTGCCACACCGATACGCTCGCACCAAGCAAACTCTTTCTCGCGGTCTTCTGCTTTGTTGAGGCGAAACTTAGGTCCTGGCGCACCATTCACCCAACCCACACTGGAGTTGTACCAAATGAGTGGTTTCACACCCTTCGCATGGGCATAATTCACGGCATCTTCAATGGTCTTGCCGTCTTTCATTTCGTCCCACTCCGCATCGATGAGCACGTAAGGCAAGCCGAGCGTAGCAGCCATATCCACATATTTCCCGATGATGTTGCAGTCGTTCGAACCGTGGTTGTATGCCCAATACACCCACGACACCACGCCTGGATGAATCCAATCCGTATCCGTCAGAGAGCAGGGGTCCGACACGTCAGTCACCAAGGTCGATTCCACCACGGTGGCAAGCGAACCAACAATCACCACGCGCCACGGCGTGTGCCATGCGCCTGTCGTGTGTCTCTCCTGCTCGTCGGGCACCACCCTGAAGACATCTCCCTGGCTGTAAAGGCACGATGCACTCTGTCCCCGTTCGATGTTCGCTTCAGTGATGAGGGCAAACAGTCCGTCCGCAGGTTCCGTCAGGGCAGGATAGCCCCAGCGTCCTTCTTCGCCAGCAGTGGTGGAGAGAGGGAAAAATCCCTCGTAGCTGTCAGTCCATCGCTGCATCCAGCGGCGTGTTCCCTCAGGGATGCGGTATGCCAATGCTTCTTCCTTCGCTGATGGTGGTGGCATGGTTCCCTCGTAGCGGAATGCCATGCCGTCGTTGTAGAGCCTCACAATCAGTGCTGTTCTCTCAGTCCCCAACGCCAGCGAATACTCATTGCCCTCGTTCATGCAATGGCTTCGTTTACCCGAAAGCATCGTGTAGTCCGCTTTCACGCGTTTCACAAACTTTGGTTTTCCCAGTTTCGTGCCGTTCATACCCCTTGCAGGCAAACGGAGTGCAGTCCGTCCCTCGTAGCCGAGCGTCAGTCCGTCATCCTGCATCGTCAGCACCAGTTTCCCGTTAGGCGATGCCGTCCGTCTGTGCGTCGATGCCATTTCATGCTCCCCTGCTTTCGTCTCGTTCGAAGTGAAAAACATGCTCATGCAGAGCAGTATAGCAGTCAAATAAACAACCTTGTTCATATCTTGATTGAATGTTGAAAGTTTTTCTTATTTCACTTTCGCAAAGGTAAGTAAAACAAACAAAAGCACATCAGCACCCTAACAATTTCATCATGTCCGTGCAAGGATTGGTCAGTTTCGTCCTATTGAGAGGAAATCCGTGAAGCGCTTTGGTAAGTTAATAATTAAAAGTTAAAAAGCTAATGAGTAGCCACTTCCCTAAAAACAAAAACATGAATTACCGCAAATTATCCGCGAATTATCATAAATTTATTTCTTTTTCTGCGAGACCTTAAACAGTAATTCACGAAAAATTCACGGTCAATTCACGACCATTCGCGTTAAAACAAAAAACATGAATTACCGCAAATTATCCGCGAATTTTCATGAATTATTTTTTCTGTGAGTTCTTAAACAATAATTCACGAAAAATTCATGGTAAATTCACGACCATTCGCGTTAAAATAAAAACATGAATTACCGCAAATTACCCGCGAATTATCATGAATTATTTTTTTTTCTACGTGATCTTAAACAATAATTTACGAAAAATTCACGGTCAATTCGTGACCATTCGCGTTAAAATAAAAACAAGAATTACCGCAAATTATCCGCGAATTATCATAAATTTATTTCTTTTTCTACGTGACCTTAAAATAAAATTCACGAAAAATTCACGGTCAATTCGTGGCCATTCGCGTTAAAAAAAACATGAATTACCGCAAATTATCCGCGAATTTTCATGAATTATTTTTTCTGCGAGTTCATAAACAATAATTCACGAAAAATTCACGGTAAATTCATGACCATTCGCGTTAAAACAAAAACATGAATTACCGCAAATTATCCGCGAATTTTCATGAATTTATTTCTTTTTCTACGTGACCTTAAAATTAAATTCACGAAAAATTTACGGTCAATTTGTGACCATTCGCGTTAAAATAAAAACATGAATTGCCGCAAATTATCCGCGAATTTTCATGAATTATTTTTTTCTGCGAGTTCATAAACAAAAATTCACGAAAAATTCACGGTCAATTCGTGGCCATTCGCGTTAAAAAAAACATGAATTACCGCAAATTATCCGTGTATTATCATGAATTTTTTTCTACGTGATCTTAAACAACAATTCACGAAAAATTCACGGTCAATTCACGGCCATTCGCGTTAAAATATAAACATGAATTACCGCAAATTATCCGCGAATTATCATGAATTTTTCTGTGTTACTAAATTTTCCACTTTAAAACCTCAGCGGATAGCTGAGAGTCAGTTCCGTGTAGTCCGCTTTTGTCAGGTGCGCTTTCACCATGCAACCGATGGAGAGGCCACCCAAGCGAGGAATCTCATACTTCAGACCGATGCGCTCGTAGTAAGGCTTCTCGATAATCTTCGCCTGATGCCCCATCTGCCGATGCAAGTAGAAACCGAGCGACAACGCCAACGAAAGGCGGTGGTAGAACACCTCGTGCTTGGCAGCGATGCCCATACTCCACGGGCTGTGCCTGTCCGTGTAGCCTTGAGCCGCGTCGAGACTCGCCACATGGTCCGCATAAGAACCATAGAACAAGTCGATGCCCACGCCCGAAGCCCACCTCCGAGCATACCTCCGCATCACGTCCATCTGCAACGAATACGCTGCATAGAGCTTGAAATCGTCCGTGCGATAGTCGGGACTCGACTGCGGAGTCTGGAACTGAGTCAACTGCCAGTCCTCCAACGGCACCTTTGCGCCCACGCCCAACGAAAAGCCCAAGTACCAATACCGTTCAAACGGCTTTCCCCATGCCGACTGCTGAGACATCGACCTCTCCGACACGCTTGCCCCATATCCAGGCGTGAACACAACGCCCACCATCGGACCCAACGAATTGCTCCCCTTGTTCGGACGGTTCAGCGCACCATTGCTGTGATGCTTGAACTCCACACCTGCCTTCACACCCCAACCGTGAGCAAAGCGATAAGTGGCATGAACACCAGCACCGAAGTAGATGAGCCAGCGCGAGCCAATCAACTCGTTGTCGATGGCATCCACCCGATTATATTTGTGATTCGTGTAGCCCACACCCACGCTCAGCGCATAATCCACTTCCCAATGCCGACGGCGAAGGAGAGGACGCTCAAACGAACCATACACCGACACCGTATTTCCCAAGTGAGAATCATACTCCACTTCCTGCGCCATTCCCCACACGGGTCTCGCATCCTTGTGCATCGTCACCCCACCATAGTAATGATACGTCAGTCCAAGCGCAAACGTCGGGAAGCCATAGTCGCGTGCAAAGGCATCGCTGTCCTTCGGCTGCGTCAGATACCTCAACTGTGCATCCACTGCCCATGCACCCTGTTTCTTCAGCCACATCCGCACGTATTCATCCGTTCGCAGCACCTTCGACGGGTTCACATCCAACTGCCACCCCCAATGCGCCACACTGTCGTTTCGCTCTGCAAACAGCGAAACGGCACACGCAAAACAGCACAAGCAAGCGATGGCACGAACAAATGATTTCACGGATAACACGGTATTTACACGGATTCAGACTACAAAATTACAAATCTATTCTGAACAATGAAGAATGTCAAACCAAAAAACTATGATTTCCAGATAAAAAACATCGCACAGTTGTGCTTGATTCACCTGATTCATCTGATTATTCTGATGTCCAATTAATTATTTTAGTAATACTTTAAACCACGAATTACTCGATCCTTTAGCTCGGCGAAGCCAATTAAACGAATTTCTGATTTTAATTATATCGAATTTCTCTAATTAAAAAATGCTCGCATTTTTATTCGTGCAATTAGATTAAAATAATTAAACTTTCCCATCCCTTGAATAATTGTATCAGAAGACGCTGAAAGCGTCACCGCTCAGTAACCGAGGGTGCAAAGCACCCCCGGATAGCTGTGTGTCCGCTCAATCGACTCTGAAAGAGTCGCCCATCTGTGGCTGTTGGGGCACTCTTCCAGAGTGCATATAGACCGAATACACACCAACCGCAGGTCGTTCCGACCTACGGTTACTGAGCGATGACGCCTTCAGCGTCAGAGGGTTACACTATCCCAATATGATGGGAAAGTTTAGTAAAATAATTTAAAAAAAATAATTCGTTTAATTAGCTTCGCCGAGCTAAAGGTTCGTGCAATTCGTGGCTTTATTACAACATCGCACTATCGTGCTTGATTCATCCGATTCATCTGATTATTCTGATGTCCAAGTAATCATCACAGAGAAGAACAAAGGACACACTTACCACTCCACGTTAAACGATGTACCTTGTACTTTGTTCCTTGTACTTAATACCATCCGTGTCATCTGTGTTATCTGTGGTTTAATTAAAAATACATCGCACAGTCGTGTTTGATTCATCTGATGTTCTAAAAATCATCATGGAGAAGAACAAAATACAAAGAACAAAGGACACGCTTAGCACTCCACGTTGAACGATGTACCTTGTACTTTGTTCTTTGTACTTAATACCATTTGTGTTATCTGAAGTGCGCGTGGGGATTAACTATACGTCCGAGGGCTCGTTGTTGTTCAGGCGAGGGCTCGTTTGAATCACAGCGAGGGCTCGTTTGAATCATGACGAGGGCTCGGCGATTCAGTGGAAACGAAAAGTTCCTTCAGTGAGCTCCTAAAGGTTCTTCAGGAGACCCCTTTCGTTGCCATCCGTGTTTCTGGAAATCATCGTAGTCCCTTCAGCGTTTTTTTATGGAATGGCGCATTCTGTTCAAAATCTGTTCAAGATTACATCTGATGAAGCATTTTTTTTGATGATTTTTTTGTGAAGAAAGCAATAATGACTATCTTTGCAGATTGAACAAGAAACAGGGCATCATCGATGCTTGAATGCTTAGTTGAATAATGTTTTAGGAACCGACGCGGCAGGAGGATTTCTATGCGTCTCGTGTAAGAATCCGCTCTGAACAAACCTCTTCACTTTCAATAAGTATGTGAATTTTCACAATAAAATATGCTAAGAACAAACGAATAGATGACAGAGAAAAGAGATTGTAGCGGAACAGGACTGGATAGATGGAATTTTCTCTTTTTGATGATTGTTTGTTTGATACTCCCCAAGAAGATATTAGCCGGCACAAGGAACGAAGCCTTCCAACTCTTGCCTGACAGTAGCAATTTCGTGACGGTGAGCATGTTGGTAACTTCTCCGACTGATAATCTCTATTCCGTTTTCGGTCATGCCACGCTCCGTTTGGAGTGTCCCATCCATCAGCTTGATTATGTGTTCACGTTCGAGAACGACCCTGATGTGAATCCTTTCATGACGGGAATTGCAGGAAAATCCACTTCTAATTTTGTGGCAGTTCCAACCGAGGAATATCTGAACAATGTGAAGACGGAAGGCAGGGGAACACAACAATATGAGTTGGCGCTGACACTGCATGAGAAGCAGGATTTGTGGCGACTGCTGGATGAAGACATGGTGCATGGAAGACGGCATCACTTCAATCTGCTAACGTCCAACTGCCTGAGTTCCTCGCTGGCAAAAGTGCGAGAGTGCTTGCACGATGAATACATTGACTGGGGCGAGCCTCAGTTTCCTCATACGCTCTGCAATGGCGACTATCTTCGTTACTCGATGAAGAATCATCCGTGGGTGGAATTCGTATTTGTGACGGTAGGAGGTCATGTGTATGACGAATACATTCAGGCTGATTTGCGTTTAACTCCCGAATTGGTTTTTCCGATGATGCAGCAGGCGCAGATTGTGAACCTGAAGACGGGTGAACGCCGTCCCATGCTGACGGGAAAGACGGAAACGCTCATCGAAGCGAAAGTGGTTCCCAAGCCATCTGTGATAACACCGATGTGGGCATTTGGAGTGCTGCTGGCTCTTGCTGTTCTGATAACGCTGGCAGAGCATCTCTGCAAACTCTCGCTTCTCCCTCGTGTCTTCGATGCCATCCTGTTGATGGGACAGACATTCTTGGGGCTGCTCTTGCTCTTCGTCACCTTCTATTCAGAGCTTTTCGGCAGTACATGGAACTGGTATCTGATTGTGTTCAATCCCATTCCCTTCCTGCTCTGGCTCTTTGGACGGAAGAAACGCTGGTACAAGCAAGTGTTTGGCATCTATGCCGTAGTGCTTTTGCTCTTCCTGCTTGCTACGCCGCTACTGCCCGTGCTCGATGTACCTCATCAACTCATCACGGCTACCATGCTTATACGTTGCGTGAATCAATATACTATTTTTAATAAACTCAAAATTTTAACAAAATGAAAAAAATCAACAAACTCATGAATTCCGATTGGCTACAAAGGCTCGCAGTGCTTGTTGTCGGATTGATTTGTGTGGTTGGAAATGCACAGGCAGGAAGTGTCACGGTTTATTATAAAGCTGAGGCAAAAATTGGACCAACAGGTGGTGGACGAGTATATGTTTCAGAACAATCTACGAATACCCCTAATTATCAATCTGAAACGGTTGTTGTTAAAGATGAAGCTCTAGGAGCAAAACCTTTATTTAGTTCGACGGTAGCAGGCCCTGAAAAATCTTTTCATTACTATGCAATAGCTAATGAAGGATATCAATTTGTAGGATGGAAAAAGAATGGTACAGCTAATTCTTATAGTTCTTATGATTATAATTCAAGACACTTTGAGACGGATAAAATTGAAATTACAAGTAGGAATGAAAATAAACCAACTTCCGTAAGCTATACAGCGTATTTTAAAGTAATGAACGGAGCTGTTAAGGCTTATCCTGCTCAGCCTGAACGTGGTGATGTAACTCTTAATAATGATGATAATCAGATAGGTGATGAAGTTATTTTGAATGCAGCTGCGAACACTTCGTTGGGTGTTGTGTTCTTGGGTTGGAATAAAAATAAGAACGATCATGAGAATTTTATATCAACGGATAATCCATATTCATTTACTGTCACGAGAGAAAATATGGGTACATACTATGCTCATTTTAGTGAGCCTGCATCAACAGTTTATTGTATATTAAAAAACCATGATACTGGAAAGTATTTGAGCCTTTATGGTGATGGAGTTGTTAGCAATCATACTACCAACATTACTATTTTGAATAACACTTATAACAATGTAAAAGATGGTTGTGTCTTTAGTAATAGCCTGAAAACAATATCGGAGAATGACATCGTCAATAATCCTTTGATTGTGTTTAAGCGAAAAACTACAGGAGTAGGTGGAGAAGAAATTGGTTCTTTACTTACCGATTTGAAGACCCTTAATGGAACTGTTCAAGGAACCATTTCTGTTAATAGCCTTATGGGTGTTCAGGCCTTGTATTTTTCATTGCAAAATAATGGGTGTTATCGAATTTACACTCCATTTACAACAGACCTTAAAGTTGACAAAAAATTTGTTGAAGTCGAAAGTTATCTACGTGATGATGGAAGTGAATTTGTGTCTATGCAATCTATTGCAGGTAAAAATAATGTTTCAGGTGTAGATTGGGAAGTTTATTTTCTAACTGAAGAACAGGTTGATCATGCATTTGGTGTGACTGCTAATGCGAGATTTGAATCAGGTGGTAAATATTACACCAGCTTGTGTGTTCCATTTGCCTATGAGTTGTTGGATGGTGTAAATGCTTATTATCTGAATCCAGATGAGGATAATTATAACGAGAAAACCAATACCTTGACACTTACTCAGATTGCTTCAGGCAATGTTGTTCCTGAGAATATGGCTGTGATTATAGAGTGTAATTCAGCAAATGACCCATCTGGTAATAGATTGCTTCCTGTTGACGAATATACACTCTCCAATGTGCAAAAAACTGAATATGCCAAGAATTTACTTCGAGGTTATAATCAGATTGAATGTCGAGAGAGTAACAGTTATAATGCAAAATACCAAGCTGTAGCCAACGACCACGACTATATGTATGTGTTCTCGATGAAGAACAATAACTTGGGATTCTATCATTTAAATGGTGCAACAATTCCAAAGAACAAGGCATATTTGCATCTTCATGTGACATTTGAGAATATTTCAGAAGAGTTAAATCAGAAGGCTAATAATGTGAAATTGGCTTTTGGTTCTCAGTTTGATGATGACCTTCTGAATTCCATCAATTGGACGAACGAAGAGGCGGATGATACAGACCAGCCAATCTTCAACCTGCAAGGTGTTCAGGTGAAGAATCCTGAGAAGGGTATCTACATCCGTGGCGGTAAGAAATACTTAGTGAAATAACAAATCTTCTGAAAACAATGAAAAGAAAAATATATGTTTCCCCTGAAGTCGTTCTCAACGACGTTTATACTATCAAGAATCTCGCTTTGGATGTGGTAATTAAAGATTCGGATGTCGGTTCAGATGATGTGGCTACAAAGGAGAGACACAATGCCGAAACCGACAAGAAATATGAAGATACTGGTTGGGGAACTCTCTGGTAATGACAGTTAAACAATATCTATTTGAAAGCGGGAGCCACACGACTTCCGCTTTCTTCAATTAACGATAAATAATAACTTGGGATAAATGACACGAGTTATTTCGGAAAGAAATTAGAATGACGATAATAATAGTCCCATAGAAATGAAAGAAATGACAGAAAGGCTCCGCATGGTGCGGAGCAAAGATTTCCGTTCTTTCCGTTTTTTCCGTGGAACATAAAAAGATGGTGCAAGCGATATATGGTCCCACAGAAATGAAAGAAATGACAGAAAGGCTCCGCATGGTGCGGAGCAAGATTTCCGTTCTTTCTGTTCTTTCCGTGGAACATAAAAAACTTACCACGTGAAGATAATTATAGTCCCACAGAAATGACGGAAATAACAGAAAGGCTCCGCATGGTGCAAAATAAAATATCCGTTCTTTCCGTTTTTTCCGTGGGACATAAAAAGATGATGCACGCGATGTCATAGTCCCACAGAAATGACGGAAATGACAGAAAGGCTTTGCATGGTGCAAAGTAAAGCTTTCCGTTCTTTCCGAAGTATAATCGTACCAAGCTGTTTCTTTAACAATTACTAAATCATGTTAGAACGATGAGAAAAAGAATCTTGCTTCTTGTGCTGCTGCCCCTGATGGCGGTGTCAGCCAATGCCCAGTCCCTCCTTGTTGGGGATGCCAACTGCGACAACCAAGTGGATATTTCGGATGTTGTGTTCACCGTGAACAGAATCCTTGCGGATGAGTCCTACAAGGGTTCGTGCGATGTCAACTACGATGGCAGTGTGGATATATCTGATGTCGTGATTCTTGTGAACATCATTCTCAATGGCGACATTGCGTATCTTGGATGTCCCGACGATGCTCACCCTCACCTCATCGACCTCGGCTTGCCATCTGGCACGAAATGGGCTTGTTGTAATGTGGGTGCTACCGTTCCCGAAGAACGAGGCAGCTACTATGCATGGGGAGAATCGGAAGGGAAGAGGGTCTATGACTGGAGTACATACATCCATTGCGATGGCGTGAGGGACACGTGTCACGACCTGGGTGCTAACATCAGCGGAACGCAATACGATGCAGCACACAATCTGTGGGGTACGCCTTGGCAGATGCCTTCTGACGTACAGGCAGACGAATTGATTACCCACTGCACGGCTGAATGGACGGAAATCGATGGCACCAACGGGTGCAAATACACTGGTCCAAGCGGTGGCAGCATCTTCTTGCCTGCTGGTGGCGGTTGCTACAGTCCTTTCCTCTTCGACCGCAACAATGGTGGCTACTACTGGTTGGGATTGCAAAACCCTGAAGATATCAACCGCGCTTCTTATCTCTATTTCAGTAGTGGTGATGCTTACTGTGGTAATGGTGTTAACCGCTTCTACGGCTTCAACATCCGTCCTGTTGCACAAGGATTTTAAGTGTATCAGGGATTTTAGGGATTTTAAAGGATATGATGAATCTGCATTCTGGGGTCGTGTCAAAAGTAACAGACACGCCCCGATTGCTTTTTTAGTTAAAAGCTTTAAGAGTTAAAAGTGAATGTTTTTTTCCTGTTTCAAAGAAATCAATTACTTTTGCCTTTGTTTTTGAAACCTTTTTGGGGGTGTTACGAAACTTGATTAAAATATACTTGACAATGAAAAGGACAAATCTATGGTTGATGCTTGTGCTGCTGGTGATGAGCGGTGTGAGCTTCACGTCTTGCAGAGAGGGCAAGAAAGAGTGTAAGTGTGTGTCTTGCGACGGCAAGGCGATGGATTCGAGCCAGTTTGCGATGCTGACGGACGTTGTGCCTGATGCCATTCTGGAAATACGCTATTTCGGCACGTACAATTTCGTGGGGCAGCGTGTGGATGGTTATGAGCAACCGACGGCTTTGATGACGAAGCAGGCTGCGGACAGTCTGCGTGCCGTGAGTGACGATGTGAAGCGTTTGGGCTATCGTCTGAAGATTTATGATGCTTATCGTCCGCAGCGGGCTGTTGACCACTTCGTGCGCTGGGCTGCTGACTTGAAGGACACGATGATGAAGCAGTATTTCTACCCAGACTTGGACAAGAGTGTGCTCTTCGACCAGGATTATATTGCTGCGAAGAGCGGTCATACGCGCGGCTCGACGGTTGACCTCACGCTGTTCGACATGGCAACGGAGAAAGAACTTGACATGGGCGGCACCTTCGACTGGTTTGGTCCTGAGAGTCATCCCGACTTCTGCGGCAATCCTGAAACGGGTGAATATACGGGTGACAACCACAAGTCGCCTACGCGACGTAGCATCACAGCTGAGCAGTTTGCTCACCGCATGATTCTGCGTGCTGCGATGCTACGTCATGGTTTCAAGGCTATCGAATCGGAGTGGTGGCACTTCACGCTGAAGGATGAGCCTTTCCCTGAGACTTACTTCAATTTTCCTGTGAGGGAGACGAAGTGAGGATAGGCTTCGGCAGAACCGAAGCGCAGGGTTAATGATGAATGGGAGTGATGCTATGGTTGGTCGGTGGGGTCGGGGTGCTGGTCGTCTTTCGTCATTCTGGTTTCGACGACGAAGGAGATGAGCATACCGAAACCCATGCCTGCAACGATAGGTAGCCAGAAGTAGAGGTTAAAGGGAGTGGTGTCAGCCCAGCCAGAGATGATGGCTCCTAAGCCTGCTCCCAAGAGGATGCAGCCCCCACGTAGCATGCTGAATTTGTCTGATTTCTCCTGCTGTTCCTCCACGAGCAGTTTGATGCTCTCGGGGTCGGTGTGGTTTTCGATGAGCGCCTTGCGAAGTTCGGTTTCGCGCTTCTTCTTGTTGATGGAAGAGATGGCGCTGCAAATGATGGCAACGATGGGGATGATAAGGGTAAGGGCTACGGCGAGAACGCCTGCTAAATCTTTGAGGTCCATATTGTTTTGGGGTTAATGGGGTTTATGGGGTTAATGGGGTTATTGGGGGTTATTCTTGTAGGGAGAATTTCTTGAGGGTTTGCATGGCGAAGAGGAGCATGGCTGCGGAGGAGAGGATGACGGCGATGTATATGTAGGGCTGGTTGGAGAAGGTGCTGATGAGGTAGCAGATGCTGAAGGCGTAGCAAACGAGCACGAAGGGCAGTCCGAAGGAAAAAAGAATGTTGCGGAGTGTGAATGGGGATTTCTTGAGCGATTTCACTTCCTTCATCACCTGCTTGCTGATGTCGTCCACGATGTGCTCGCGCTCGAAGGTGTCGGCGATGAGCTGGTCGAGTGCGGAGTCCTCGAAGAGTTCGATGTTTTCGAAGCTTTCTATGTTTTCGTCAGTCTTTTTCATTTTGCAGTTGCTTTTTGAGTCGTTCTCGAATGCGGTGCAAGCGCACCAGGATGTTGGATTGTGAGAGGTGGAGAGCTTTGGCGATGTCCTCCGTTTTCACCTTATTATAATAATAGAGTCGGATGATTTTCTGGTCTTGGGGAGGAAGTTGGCTGATGGCTCGTTCCATGCGTTGGAGCTGTTCTTCCCGTTCTTGGGAGTAGGTTTCGTCGGGAATCTGGACTTGGTCGGCATCCATGCTTTGTTTTCGCTTTGCCTTTTCTAAGGCGTTGAGGGAGAGGTGGGCGGCGATGGCGATGAGCCAGGGACCTAATTGCGTGGTTTGCCAGTCGTTGAGTTGTTGGTAGGCTTTCACAAATGTCTGTTGTGCTATCTCCTTAGCCTCCTCGGCATCCTTGGTGATGGCGAGGGCTTTGGCATAGACGGCGCTGCCATACTTCTTCACGATGAGCGAGAAGAGCTGGGTTCGTCCGCTGCGGAGTATGTTGTCAACAATGAGTCTGTCTTCCATTCGTTTGAGCTGTTGTTCGCCTATAAGACAGGTGAGGTGGGAGATTATTACACTGAAGTGATGATTTTTTTGAAAAAACTTTCTCTGCTGGCTGTGTGGGCGAAGTTACAACAAAAATGTGGAGGCATGAAGATGATTCAGAAAATAATTGCTAAATTTGCAGCAAGGAATGGAAATGAAGAACGAGGAAAGGCTTCGGCGGAACCGAAGCGCACTGTAAATGAAGAATGAAATTAAAAGATAGAAATATGGAAAAGAATCATTGGAGTGTGAAGATGGCTGTGTGCTTGCTGATGATGCTGATGGGCGGAGAGGCAATGGCGCAGCAGGTGAGTTATAGTGGGACGGAGTTGGCAAAGGAAGGCGCTTGGTGCTGGTTTGCTGACCCTCGTGCCATGCGTGTGAAAGCGGGCAAGACGGATGCTGCCTACGTGGGCTATATCGACAACCACGGTGCGGTGCGAGCCTTGCAACTCGACTACAAGCGCAACACGTCGGAGGAAGTGCTGGTGCGCTCTTACTTCCAGCCTGACGACCACAACAACCCTACGTTCTTGGCTCTGCCTGATGGTCGCATCATGATTTTCTATACGCGCCACACGGACGAGCCTCGCTTCTACTACCGCATTTCGCAACGCGCTGGCGACATCACTTGCTTGGGCGATGAGAAAATCATCGAGGTGGAGAATAACACGACTTATCCTTCGCCTTTCATCCTGAGCGACGACCCGCAGCACATCTACTTGTGCTGGCGTGGCATCGGTTGGCATCCTACGATTGCCAAGCTGTCTTTGCCTGATGCTAACGACAACGTGAAGATAGAGTGGGGACCCTTCCAGATGGTGCAAAGTACGGGTGCTCGCCCATACGCCAAGTACCAGAGCAACGGAAAGGACAAGATTTACGTGAGTTATACGACGGGACATCCTGACAACGAACTTCCTAACTGGCTCTACTTCAACACCATCAAAATCAATGCAGGGAAGGAACCGCAGTTGTGCGATGTGAACGGAAAGGTGCTGAGTACGATTTCTGAAGGGAAATTCAAGGTGTTCAAGCGCGACGATTACAAGCAGCAGTATCCGCTGACGGTGATTGATTCGCCTGAGAATGCCCGTTGCTGGGTGTTCCAGATTACGACTGACAAGGAGGAAAACCCTGTGGTGGCTTTTGTTCGCATTTCGCCCGATAAGAAACAGCATGAATACTATTATGCCCGATGGATTGGGGGAAAATGGCGCATCACCGACATTGCGGATGCGGGCAAGTGGTTCCACCAATCACCACAGACGGAGAATTGCTACAGTGCTGGCATGGCTATCGACCCCGATGACGTGAACACGGTGTATTGTTCGCTGCCAACCAAAAACCAGTTGGGCAAGGAGGTGTATGAAATCTGGAAATACACGCTGAACGAGGCTGGTGAGGTGACGACGAAGGAAGCCATCACGTGGAACTCGGAGAAGAACAATGTGCGCCCATACGTGTTGCCTGGTTCTGTGGGAAGCGACTTGCGCGTGGTGTGGATGAATGGTGACTACTATTATTGGCTGAAGTGTAAGCGTTTCCCTGAAGGCTATCCAACTCGCATCATGGGAAAGCTGGAAAGTGGTGCGGCTTTTTCTGTTTCCCCATTGAAAGGAGTGAAGGGTGAAAAGAACATGAAGCGGACAAGGATTTATCCGACCTCATTGAATTCAGCGGAAGGTGTTAAGACCGTGGAAGTGAAGGGAAAGCATTGGTGCATCGATGCTGATGTGAAGATGGATGCAGAGCACTATACGGGTGCGTTGCTGAGAGTGGGCGATTTGGAATATGGTGTGGAGGAAGAATCGCTGAAGCCTTATATTAAGATAGGTGGAAAGACTTACTTCAGTGCCAACAAATTAGGAAACAGCGACGACTGGACTCAAGCCAATGGTACGGATGGAAAATGGTACTTCAAGAAGCTCAGTCAATTTCGCCTTTCCATCGTCAGACAAGGCAAAGGTGTGACGGTGTATAGGGATGGGTTGGTTGATATAAGAAACTAACGAAAGAAGGGGCTTCGGTAAAACCGAAGCGTACAAAAAAAGACTGAATTTTGCTGTTCTCTTTAACGAGAGAAGGGGCTTCGGCTAAACCGAAGCGTACAGAAAAAGAATGAAGAATGAATTTTACTGTTTTCATTGGATTTGGCATCCGAATGGCGGTAATATTCATTCTTCATTTTTTTCATTTAGTATTTTTTCAAATCTTCTGATTTGACGACTTTTTGGACGAAGAGGTCGGGATGCTTGCTGGCTTGATAGCGATATTTCAAGCCGTAGTTGGTCTTTGCCAGCGTTTTCACGAGTTGACGATTCTGTGGGTTGTTCAAGTCGAGGAGCTTGTCGATGTCGTTGTTCTCAAGACTTGTGCCTAATGCCTTCAGTAGGGCATCGATGTTGGGGTTCATGTCCTCATCCACACTGTAAGGCATGATGACAAAGCCGTCTTCAAGTGTCAGCTTTTCTTCGGTGATACCAACACCTGCTCCCATGCTCTTGGGGAGGGAGTTGTTGATGGTGGTGATGAGGGAGGTGAGCTCTTGAGGATGAGAGGGGCCTGCGGAGGGGCCTGAGGAGGGGCCTGCAACTGAAGTTGCAGGAACGGTGGCAGGAACGGCGGCAGGAGCGGTGGTTTCTGCGGGGGTGGCTGGCTGGGCTGATTCTGCTGCCTCTTTCATGAAGGATGGGACAAGCAGGGCGGTTTGAGAAGATTTCTTCGATGCTTTTTCTGCCTTTTTCTCAGCCTCTTTCTCTGCTGCTTTTTCCGCTTTTTTCTCTACCTTTTTCTCAGCCTCTTTGTCTTTTTTCTTAGCCTCTTTTTCAGCTGCTTTCTTAGCCTCTTTCTCATCTACTTTCTTTGCTGCTTTTTCTGCCTTCTCTTTTTCCTCTAATTCTTTCTGAGCGGCTTTCTCGGCTTTTTCTGCTGCTTCGGCTTTTGCCTTCTTAGCAGCTTTTTGAACGCTGAGGTCGATGGGATGAGCAGCGGTGGCACTGAGGGTTGGTGCTGACTGAAATTGGTCGGTGGCAATGATGTTCGTGAAGGAACTCCAACCTTTCTCCCTGCGGAAAACAAGACGACTTGACTCTGGGACGTTGAGAATAATCATTGGGTTGACATTCAGGAATGTGGTCTCAGAAATGGGGAATACTTGCGATGCTGGCAAGTTGTAAAAGACGGAAGTGAGACGTTTGCAATTGAGGAAAGCATGGTCGCTGATGGAGGTGACAGAAGCGGGGATGTGGATGGTGACGAGTTCGTCGCATCCTTGAAAAGCCCCTTCGCCAATGGCAGTGACGGGATAGGTCTTGCCTTCGACGGTGATGGCGGACGGGATGATGATTTCCCCTTTGTATTCGTTGTTCACTTCCTGGGGCTTGGAACCTTGGAAAGTGATTTCAACGGCGTTTCCTCCTTTGGCGAGGTTGAAATAGATTGTTGTGCCGTTGCTCTTGGCTTCGAAGTCGTGGGCAGAAATGGTTGTACACACGCCCAGCAACAGCATCGTGATGAAACCTGAAACGCTGCGCTTCAGGAGTGAAGATGTGAGAGAATGCATGAAATGGAAAGTTTTATTACTGTTGGCATTAGAACTTGAAGATGCCGAAGAGACGGCGCTTTGGTTTTGCTTCGGGCGCAGGTAATTCTTCGTCGGTTCTTCCTTGCACGTTTTCGTCGATTTCGAGTTGTCCTGCATGGTTAGGGAAGAGACGTTCGAAGCGTTTCTTCGTGCCATTAGGAATGATGATGTGCTCGATGTTCACTTCGTTGTTGAAAATGCCTTTCTTCACACTGGTCACCGAGTCGGGCAGGGTGAGGGTGTTCAAGGCTATGCAACCTTCAAACATGCCTTCGCCCAATTGTTCAACACCTTCTTCGACAGTGGCTTCGGTGAGCTGTTTGCAATGGTAGAAGACGCATGTGCCGATTTTATTGACAGTGGCAGGGATGGTGACTTGTTCCAATGCCAGGTAAGAGAAGGCAAAGCCGCCGATGGACTGCAATCCGCGAGGCAGATTCACTTCTTTGAGGTTCTTGCATGCGCGGAAGGCATCTTCACCGATGTGAGTGACGCTTGCCGGTAGGTCGATTTTTTCGAGCGAACGACAAACATAGAATGCGCTGTCCTCGATGCGTTCGAGCGTGCTTGGCAGAGAAACGCTGCTGAGCGAGACGCACTCGGCGAACATGTCCTTTTCGATTGACTTGATGCCTTCTTCCAGCACGACGGTCTTCAGGCTTTCGCAGCGGGCAAATGCGCTACGACCGATGTGCTGCACTGAGCCTGGGATGGTGAGTTCTTCCAAGTTCAAGCTCTTGTAGAACGCAAATTCGCCAATGACCTTTACGCTCTTGGGAATCTGTATGTGCTTGAGTCCGACGATGCTGTCGAATGCCACCGAACAGATGACTTCCGTTCCGTCCTTGATGACGTATTCTTCCAGCTCCACTTTGTTGTCGCAGCCCAGCATTCGTTTGCCGTCAGCACTGTAGTAAACGCCAAATTCGTCTTTCACGCCTTCCTTGAAGTCCTTGAAGGTGGCTTTCTGCTGAATTTTAGTGCTATTGCCGTTTTCCATATTTTATGTAATGATTAGTTGATGAATGTTTGAATGAATTGCGCCGCTAAGTTACAAAAAAACGGAAAACAGTACAAGCGAAAATAGAAAATTCGCACAAAAACGAGTGAAATGTGTCTTCGTATGGAAAACTATTCGTAAATTTGCACGTTGAAATTCAGATAATTAAATCATACAATTTATTTTATGGCTTTTACAAGAATCACAGCTGCCGAGGCAGCTGCATTGGTGAAAAACGGTGACAATATCGCCCTTAGTGGTTTTACGCCAGCTGGTACAGCGAAGGCTGTCACTGCAGAGATTGCAAAGATTGCCCACGCAGAGCATGAGGCAGGTCGCCCTTTCCAGATTGGTGTTTTCACAGGTGCTTCAACAGGTCAGAGCTGCGACGGCGTGCTGGCAGAAGAAAACGCAATTCGCTATCGCGCACCTTATACTACTAACTCTACTTTCCGCAAGCATGTCAATGCAGGCGAGATTGCCTACAACGATATTCACTTGAGCCAGATGGCGCAGGAGTTGCGCTATGGTTTCTTGGGCGAAGTGGACTGGGCGATTCTCGAAGTTTGTGCCATCGAGCCAGACGGCAAGGTGTATCTGACCGCCGCAGGTGGTATTGCTCCAACTGCTGCACGCCTTGCAAAGAAAGGTATCATCCTGGAGCTGAATGCTTTCCACAGCCCTAAGTCGATTGGTCTGCACGACGTTTATGAACCACTCGACCCTCCTCAGCGCAAGGTGATTCCGATTGAGCATCCAAGCGACCGCATTGGTACTCCATATTTGCAGCTCGACCCATCGAAGGTGGTGGGCGTAGTGGAATGTAACCTTCCAGACGAAGCCCGCGACTTCAAGGGTGCTGACCCTGTGACTGACAAGATTGGCGAGAACGTGGCTAACTTCCTCATGGAGGATGTTCGTCGCGGCATCATCCCAAAGAGTTTCCTTCCATTCCAGAGCGGTGTGGGCACCACAGCCAACGCCATTCTCGGTGCGCTCGGTAGCAATCCCGAAGTGCCTGCTTTCAACATCTACACGGAGGTGCTTCAGAATGCAGTGGTTGACTTGATGAGAAAGGGACGTGTGCTCTCTGCTTCCACTTGTTCGCTCACTGTGACCAACGATGTGCTCCAGGGCATTTATGACGACATCGACTTCTTCAAGGACAAGCTCGTGATTCGTCAGAGCGAGATTTCCAACAGCCCTGAGGTGATTCGCCGACTGGGTGTCATTGCCATCAACACGGCTATCGAGGTGGATATCTACGGTCATGCTAACTCCACTCAGATTTGCGGTGGAAAGATGATGAACGGTATTGGTGGTTCGGGCGACTTCGAGCGCAATGCTTACATCTCCATCTTCACTTGTCCATCTGTGGCAAAGGGCGGCATGATTAGCTCGATTGTTCCTTTCTGCTCACACATCGACCACACCGAGCACGACGTGAACGTCATCGTGACAGAGCAGGGTATTGCTGACCTTCGTGGCAAGAGCACTCGCGAACGTGCCCATGCTATCATTGAGAACTGTGTTCACCCAGACTACAAGCAGTTGCTTTGGGACTATCTGAAGATTGCCGACAAGGGTCACACGGCTCACAAGCTGAGTGCTGCATTTGCTATGCACGACACCTTCCTCCGCGAAGGCGACATGCATCTTACGAACTTGGCTTCCTACGTGAAATAAACGAAGGCGACGATAGGCTTGGAGATGCAAGCCACACGTACTGAAAAATACCGATGAATTCGGGCTTTTTTGATAACATAGCAGTTAAGCGCGAACCTCAGTTCTTGGGGTTCGCGCTTAACTGTTTTAGAGCTTGATGTGGGCTTTGCATGAGGATTTTCTGCATCGCATGAATGGACTGACTGAAGCGTTCTTTTGATTCAACTAAATGTCCGAGGGCTCGTTGTCGTTCAAGCGAGGGCTCGTTTGAACGACGACGAGCCCTCGTTTGAATGACAACGAGGGCTCGCCGTTTCGGTGGAATCGAATGATTGGATGGGTGGAATCGAAGGAGCGATTCTTTGTAATCGAAGTCGAAATCCATGAAGTCCTTACTGACGTAAGGAAGGAGAATGAAGGAAGATGTGCAAAAAACGAGCTTGAAATTTGTCGTAAAAGTGATTTTGTTTTATCTTTGCATGTTGGAAAGTATGGCTTGCAATCAGGGATGATGATGGTCAGAACGAGTAAACAGTGAATCATAATAAAAAAGCATCATAAAAATAGCGAATTAACGATACTGAATGAAAGAATTTGTGATTACTGAGGTGAAGGTGGAAACGGCGATTATTGTTGGTCTGATTACACCTCAGCAAAATGAGCGAAAGACAAACGAATATCTCGATGAATTGGAGTTTTTGGCTGAGACGGCTGGCGCAAAAGTGATTAAGCGCTACACGCAGCGTGTGAATGGTCCCAGCAGCGTGACCTACATCGGTAGCGGAAAGCTCGACGAAATCAAACAATTCATCAAGCAGCAGGAGGATGCTCGCGACCAGGCACTGGAGATGTACCTTGAGTCGGGCATCACTGACCCTCGTGAGCAGCATCTGCCCGACGAGGTGGGTATGGTGATTTTTGATGATGAACTCACTGCCAAGCAAATCAGAAATATCGAAAAAGAACTGCAAATCAAGATTCTCGACCGCACGAGCTTGATTCTCGACATCTTTGCCATGCGCGCCAAGACATCGGCTGCCAAGACGCAGGTGGAACTGGCACAGTACAAATATATGCTTCCTCGACTCACCCGACTCTGGACCCACTTGGAGCGCCAGCGTGGTGGTAGTGTGGGATTGAGAGGTCCTGGTGAGACGCAGCTCGAAATGGACCAGCGTATCATCCGCAACCGAATGGCGTTGCTGAAGCAGCGACTGGCTGACATCGACACGCAAAAGACGACACAGCGGAAGAACCGTGGCAGACTGATTCGCGTGGCATTGGTGGGCTATACCAACGTGGGAAAATCGACAATCATGAACCTCCTTTCGAAGAGCGATGTGTTTGCCGAAAACAAACTCTTCGCCACGCTCGACACGACGGTGCGCAAGGTGATTATCGACAACTTGCCATTCCTGCTGAGCGATACGGTTGGTTTCATCCGCAAGTTGCCAACCGACTTGGTGGATTCGTTCAAATCGACGCTTGACGAAGTGCGCGAGGCAGACTTGCTGATACACGTGGTGGATATTTCGCATCCTGACTTTGAGGAGCAAATCAACGTGGTGGAGAAGACGCTGGGCGACCTCGGTGCTGCCGACAAACCAAGCATCATCGTGTTCAACAAGATTGACGCTTACACCTGGGTGGAAAAGGACGAGGACGACCTTACGCCTAAGACTCGCGAGAACATCACGCTCGACGAACTGATGCAGACGTGGATGGCGAAGCTTGGTGAGGACTGTTTCTTCATTTCTGCCAAAGAAAAAACCAATATCCCTGAGTTGAAGAGCCTGATGTATAAGAAAGTGCGTGAGCTGCATGTGCAGAAATATCCTTACAACGACTTCTTGTACCAGAACTACGCAGAGAACGAAGAATAGTGGTCTTGAAAAACAAACCTAAAAACTCAAAATAACATGCGAAAACTTACTGACAGAGAAATCGAACTTTTGGTTGAACAAGGCTGTTCGGCTGAAAACTGGCTCGGCATTGAGGTGGAAGACGATGACTTCCGCGTGGATGCTTTGAGCAATGTGAATTTTTATGGTAACGTGTCGATTGGTGGCATATCGGGAACGATAGAAGTGGAAGAGGGGTTTGAGAAGCGTTGCGGAATCCACAATGCAACCTTGCGCAACGTGAGCATCGGTAGTGACTGCTTGATTGAAAACGTGAATGGATATATCAGCAATTATGACATAGCCGATGGCGTGTTCATCAGCAATGTGGGCGTGATGAACGTGCAGGGCACACCGCTGTTTGGTAATGGAACGGAAGTCGCTGTACTGAACGAAGGCGGTGAGGAAAACGTGGTGCTGTATGACAAGTTGACAGCCCAGATAGCTCAGTTGATGCTTGACAACAAGTCTGTGCGCCAGATGGCACTCCGCGAGGTGTCAGCTCGTCCTCGCATGGAGCATGGAACGATTGGCAAGGGTTCCCGCATCGTGGGACTACGCAATATGAACAATGTGCTGGTGGGCGAAGCCTGTGACATTCAGGGAGCCAGCTGCCTCACGGAATCGACTATTTTGAGTTCGGAGGAATCGCCAACCTTCATCGGACCTGATGTGATTCTGGAAAGTTCGATTGTTGCCGAAGGTGCAACCGTGACCGATGGCGCCAAGGTGTATAGCTCGTTCGTGGGTGAAAGCGTGCATGTGGGCAAGGGCTTCAGTTCGGAGGCATCTGTCTTCTTTGCCAATGCCTATATGGACAATGGCGAATCGTGTGCTGCTTTCTGCGGACCATTTGCCACTTCCCACCACAAGAGCACGCTGCTCATCGGTGGCGAGTTTTCGTTCTACAACGCTGGTTCGAACACCAACCAGAGCAACCATGCCTACAAGATGGGACCTATCCACTATGGTGTTCTGGAGCGTGGAGCCAAGACTGCTTCGGGCAGTCACATCCTTTGGCCAGCACAGATTGGCACGTTCTCGATGGTGATGGGCAAGCTCACGCAGCATCCCGACTTGCGCTCTCTGCCTTTCAGCTACGTGATGGCAAGCGAGGGCAGAACCTATGTGGTGCCAGGCATCAACGTGAAGACAGTGGGTACGTGGCGCGACGTGAACAAATGGCCAAAGCGCGACCTGCGTCCAAGAGGTAATCGTAAGGACCTCATCAACTTTGCATTCCCTAATCCGTTCATCATCCAGAGTGTGCTCGAAGGAAAGCAGTTGCTGGAGAAGATGGTGGAAGAGGAAAGCGGCGATGAATTCGTCTATCAGGGTTGCTGCATCAAGCGTAGTGCAGCCGTGAAGGGTATTCGCTACTACGATTTGGCTATCAAGCTGTTCATCCGTGAGGTTCTCAATTCCAGCCACGACTCAGGCAATGAAGCTGGTGTGGACCGTTGGGTGGATGTGTGTGGCATGTTGGCTCCAAAGGCAGAAATTCAGCGCATTGTGGACGATGTGGCATCGGGGGCAATTGGTTCCACAGAGGAATTGTTGCTGGTGCTTCAGCAGATTCATGCCGACTATGCTTCCAACGCTTACGACTATGCCCAGCAGTTGATGCAGAAGTTGGGCGGTTCGATGTTTATCGACTTGGACTTCTGGCTCAAGGAGGCTGAAGAAGCTTACGAAAGCTGGCTCCGCATGGTACGCGATGACGCAGAGCATGAGTATCAGTTGGGCGACGTGTCGGAAGAAGCGTTGAGAGAATTCTTGGCGAAGGTGAAGTAGAGATTTCCAAATATAACAAATCAATAAAATGAACATGAAAAGAATTTCCTTCTTGTTAGTTCTTCTCACGATGGTGCTGACTGCCAGTGCCCAGAAGAACTATCGCTACAAGAGCTATGAGGGCGACCCGCTCAAGGCTCGCATCTATACGCTCGACAACGGGCTCCAGGTGTATCTGAGTGTGAACAAGGACCGCCCAAGAATCCAGACGTACATTGCCGTAAGAACGGGTAGCAAGAACGACCCACATGAGACAACGGGTTTGGCTCACTATCTGGAGCACATCCTCTTCAAGGGTACGACTTCGTTTGGTACGCAGAACTATGCTGCCGAGAAACCGTTGCTGGACCAAATCCGTAACCTTTACGAAGTGTATCGCCAGACCACGGACCCAGCTAAGCGCAAGGCCATCTACCATCAGATTGACTCCATCTCATACGAGGCTTCGAAGTATTCTATCGCCAATGAATACGACAAGCTGATGGCAGCCATTGGTTCGGATGGCACGAATGCCCACACCAGTACGGACGAGACGGTTTATAAGGAGGACATCCCTTCGAACGCCATCGAAAGTTGGGCTATCGTGCAGGCTGACCGTTTCAAGGACATGGTGATTCGTGGTTTCCACACGGAGCTGGAAGCAGTGTATGAGGAATACAACCGCAGTTTGACTTCCGACTTCCGCAAGGTGTTCGAACAGGCAAACAAGATGCTCTTCCCTCATCACCCATACGGTATGCAAACCACCATCGGTACGCAGGAGCACCTGAAGAACCCTTCCATCGTGAACATTGAGAACTACTTCAAGAAATACTATGTGCCTAACAACGTGGCAATCTCGATGAGCGGTGACTTGGACTTCGACAAGACCATTGCCATTATCGACAAGTATTTTGGCGACTGGAAACCAAGCGGACCTATTGCTGAGTTGCAGTATCAGGAAGAAGGACCTATGACGAAGATTGAGAAGGCTGAAGTGTGGGGCTTGCAGCAGGAAATGGTGATTCTCGCTTGGAGAATGCCTGGCAACAAGTCGCAGGAATCGGATTACTACGAAATCATGCAGAGCGTGCTGCAGAACGGCAAGAGCGGTCTCTTCGATGTTGACCTTTCGCAGAAGCAGAAGGTGCTGGAAGCGATGGCGTTCAATGATGGTATGACCGACTACAGCGAATTCATGCTGGTGGGTGTGCCAAAGGAAGGTCAGACGCTGGACGAAGTGAAAGACTTGATGTTGGAAGAAGTGGAGAAGCTGCGTGAAGGCGATTTCGACGAATCGATGCTGCAAGCTATCATCAACAACCGCAAGTTGCAGGAAATGCGCTCGTTGGAGAGCAACCAAAGCCGTGCTACGGAGATGTATAGCTACTTCATTGCTGGTCGCGACTGGGCAGACAAGGTGACGCTGATGGACCGCCTGTCGAAGTTTGGCAAGCAGGACGTGGTGGACATGGCTAAGAAGTACCTCAAGACTGATGCATACGTGCTCATTTACAAGCGTCAGGGTCCAGACCCTAACGAGAAGAAGATTGACAAGCCTGCTATTTCTCCAATCGAAATGAACCGCGACAAGAGTAGTCAGTTCGTGGAGAACATCAAGGCACGTCAGCTCGAACCTATCCATCCTGTGTTTGTGGATTTCAACAAGGACTTGAGCAAGATGACCATGAAGAACGGTTCGGAACTGCTTTACAAAAAGAACGAACAGAACGGCATCTTTAACCTTACTATCGTCGTCCAGAATGGGCAGAAGCAAGACAAGTTCCTGGAGTTTGCTACTATATACTTTAATCACCTCGGCACGAAGAAGCAGAGCTTGCAGGACATCCAGGCTGAACTCTACAAACTGGCATGCAACGCGAGCATTTCTGTCGGCACATCTGATACATACATCCGTGTGAGTGGTTTGGCTGAGAACCAAGAGGCTGCCATTGCCCTGCTGGAAAACTGGATTAAGAATGTAAAAGCAGATGAGGATGTCTATGAGCAGTGTGTGGCAGATGAACTCACTGCCCGAACGATGATGAAGAGCGACCAGAGCAGTTGTGAAAGCCGTTTGTTGGCTTATTGCATGTACGGACCAAAGAACAGCTATACCGACATTCCTTCGGAGGCTGAACTGCGCGCTATGCAGCCAGAGGTTTTGCTGAAGAAATTGCAGAATCTGAAGAACCTGCCTCAGACCGTGATGTACTATGGCCCTTCATCAATGGAAGAGGTGAACAAGATGATTTCGAAGTACCACAAGGTGAAGAAGAGCGCACAGAAGGATGTCAAGCTCCAACTGACGGACGACGACTACTATGTGCAGCAGACGACTCCTCAGACTGAAGTGTATCTGGCTCCTTACCAGTCGAAGGCTGTGAAACTGACGATGTATTCCGACAATGGTGAGAAATACAATAAGGAGCTTATCCCATACATCAACATCTTCAACGAATACTTCGGTGGTAGCATGAACGCCATCGTGTTCCAGGAGCTTCGTGAGGCTCGCGGTTTGGCTTATTCAGCGGGTGCCAGCTATTCGATTGCTGGTCTGCCTACTCAGCACAACACATTCCGTGCTGTGATTGGTTCGCAGAACGACAAGATGGCTGACTGCATCGATGTGTTCAACGACATCATCGAGAACATGCCTGTGTCGGAGAAGAGTTTCAACTTGGCAAAGGATGCTGTGGTGAAACGCTATGAGACAAACCGCACCATCGGTGCCAGTGTACTCAACGCCTATTTCGGCGCACGTCGCAGAGGTCTTGACCACGACATCAACGCAGAACTCTATAATAAGGTGAAGACTCTGACGATGGACGACATCGTGAACTTCTCGAAGAAGAACGTAGCTGGACGCAAGTACAAGTTTGTTGTGCTGGGTGACGAGAAAGAACTCGACATGAAGAAACTCGAAAGCGTAGGCAAGATTCACAAGCTCACCTTAGAGGACATTTTCGGTTATTAATCACTCAACTTTGCAATAGCGTTAGCGTTGGCTTTGGCGATTGGCTTTTCCCTGCGGACGACAAGCCAAAGCCAATGCCAACGCTAAAGTTTTTTCAAGACTGTTTGTTATGAAGGACTCACAATTCAAAGGGATGTTTGAGCAGGACGAGGACCTGCGACGCAACGAACTCATCAGAAAAATAGAGCACTCCGTGGAGAATCTGTCATTGCCAGAACTGGAAGCGCTCTATTATGATATGTTGACCAAAGATTATATTCGCTAAAGAAAATGAAGAATGTAGAATGAGGAATGAAGAATGAGGAATGAAGAATGTAGAATCATATAAAGTGAAAATTATTCTTCATTCGGAGCGAAACGACCATTCTTCATTCTTCATTTAAATATCCTGCTTTCTTGAGTTCACGGGCAACGAGTTCGCACTCGTCCCACCATTTTTGCCCAAAGGCACGGATGAGCGGTGCTTTCAGGAATTGATAGACGGGGAGAGATTTCTGCTTGCCCAATTCGCAAGCACAACGACAGATGTCCCAACGGTGGTAGTTCACAGCTGTGATGTCGTCACCAATGTAGGAGAGCCGGATAGGGTAGAGGGCACAGGAGATAGGTTTCTGGATGCTGATGCGTCCTTCTTGATATGCTCGGTCGATGGCACAAAGCGTATTGCCTTCAGTGTCTTTCACGGCAAACACGCAGTCCTTGTCGTTCACGATGCTCGTCACGAACTGCCCGTCTTGGTCGATATAGACCACACCATCCTCATTGATGACATCCTTTGCCTCAGGAGTGAGTTCGTCCCACACTGCCTCGGCAGCTTCTTCCAGTCCTGCCACTTCTTCCATATCAACTGGAGCACCTGCATCTCCTTCCACACAACAAGCACCACGACACACCTTGTAGTCGCAGCAGAACATTTCCTTGAAGACATCGAAGGAAACCAATGTATCTTGAATTTCTACCATAGTTTTTTTGAATGAAGGTTGATGAATGAAAGAGATTCTTCATCCTTCATTCATCATTCTACATTTATCATCTTACTTCAGGCACGACTCCAAAGAAGTGCAATTCCTCTGTGCCCGTGTTGGTTAGGCTGTGGAAATGTCCTTTCTCGCAGTACGTACTCATGCCTGCCTGCACTTCCGTTTCCACTCCATCCAGGTTAACCGTTCCCTTGCCACTCAAAATATAGATGATTTCGCAGTTTTCCACATGCTGGTGGTAGCCTATGCTGGCACCGACGGGCAGATAGGCACGAAGGATGCGAACAGTGCCATCGAAAAACATCTTGGCATACATTGTGCCTTCTCCACCTTTGAAATGCTCAAATGGTTCAAATGCTATTTGGGAATAATCTAAGTTCATAATAAATATGTTTTTATGAAAGCCTTTTTGATTTTTGTTTCGTTCTCCTTTCTTCCATCTTCAAATCGCGTCGGCTCTTGCTTTGGGTAACGAGGAATACACCCGTGAACACCAGCAGCACGGCGATGCCTTGTGCTATGCCGAAGATGCCAAGACCTAAGAACACGCTGACGAGGCAAGCTACGATGGGTTGCACATAATTATACATCGACACCACTGTTGGGCGCAGGTTCTTCTGTCCTTGCATCATGAGAATATAGGCTATGAACGTGCCGCCTACCACGACGAAAGCCGTTTCACCCCATACGCGAACTGTTATGTCAGCCCAGGGGAGAGCAGACATCCTGCTGAACGACAACGGCATGATGACGATGGCTGCGTAGGTAATCATCCACTTCATGCAGGTGATGACCGTGTAGCGCTGGATGAGGTGCTTGAAGATGGTGAGATAGACCGCAAAGCAGCATTGTGCTGCCAGGCAGAGGAGGTCGCCCGTCAGTTTTCCTTCGTTTGTCGCCCCTGCCGCATGTGAACTTCCCGTGATGAGGATGAACGCACCGATGGCTCCGAGGAAAATGCCGATGACTTTCTTGCTCGTTACGGGTTCATGGAGAAACAGCGCAGCCAACACCGTCGTGATAATAGGCATCGTGGTTGTCATGATACTCGCATTCACGGGCGAGGTGATGGACAGGCCGATGGTATAGCAGCACTGGTTGAAGACGATGCTGAGCATTCCAGCGAAAAAGAAAAGCAACAGGTCCTTTGGCTTCACTTTCTCCTGTGGCACGAACGCCGATGCAATCCAGAAGCACAGCGCGCCACCAACCACGCGGAAGCACACCATCTCCAACCCTGGCACACCATGTGTCATGGCGTGCTTGCCGAGTGGTGCCATCAGTCCCCAAATGGCGCAAGCCAGCAACATGCAGACATGGGCAACAACCGTGGAACGGTTTTGCTTTGATTCACTCATCTTTACCAAAACTTGTTGTATTGTTCGGAGTATTCATAACCCGCTGTTGCCAAGCGTGCGCAGAGTTGTTCTTTCGAGATGTTCATGTCAGCGCAGAGCGCATCGAGAGAGTCGTAGATGTCGCGCAACTTCATGTTCACATAACTGAACAGCATGAGCGGGTCGTTGGGTAGTTCGTTCATTTCTTGATGTAATTTCTGATGATAAACCAAGCGTGCATGGCGCAAGTCGTCAGCCATCCATAGTGCTTTGCCATGATGTTGAAGCGCTCTTGCAGCGATGCTTGGTGGTTCTGTGTTGTGAGTCCCTCGCTTAGATAGTCGGTGAGGACTTCGTGTGTATTGAGAAAAGGCATTCCCATTTCCTTCGCCTTCTTCATGATGCGCACGCACCAGTCGAAGTCGGCAGAGAAACGGTAGCTCAAGTCATATTCAGGAGTGATTTCGCGCAGGGCATAGAACGACTGGTGGCAAATAAGCATACCCTGGCGGAACGATGTCCATTTGAGCTGTTCGGGTGCTTGCAACCGACGATGACGAAGAAACCTCCCCTTGTCGTCCACGATGTCCGTCTCTCCATACACCACGGCGGGCAGTTTGCCGTCGGGGTTGTTCTTGATACATTTATCAGCCTTCAGCAACGTATTGCTGGCATGAAACTTATCGCCAGCATTGAGGAAGATGAGGTAGCGACCTTTTGCCATGCGGATGCCTTTGTTGAGTGCGTCGTAAAGACCTTTGTCGCGCTCGCTGACAACGACAATCTTCAAGTCGGGATTCTGCTGCTGATAGGCTTTCGCCATCTGCACAGTGCCATCTGTCGAACCACCATCCATGATGATGTGTTCCACGTCACGAAACTCCTGCTGTGCCACGCTTTGCAGCGTTCGTCCCAGCGTGTGCGCTGCATTGTATGTAGCTGTGATAATGCTGAATTGCATCATGGGAAAACTTTAAGTCTAAGGACTAAGGTCTAAGGTCTAAGGTCTAAGGACTAAGGTCTGAGGTTGCCTTTGACTTTAGACTTTTGACCTTCGACCTTTGACTTTAGACTTTTTGACCTTTGACCTTTTATTGATAGACCTCCATATATCTTCTTGCCACTTCTTCCTCCGAGTAAGTGCTAAGGGCTTTTTCGCGAGCGTTCTTTGCCAGTTCCTCCTGTCGTTCTTCGTCCAGCGTCCAAACGATACCATTGGCAAAGTCCTCAGCGTTGCGGTATTCAGCCACGTAGCCATTCTGCTGATGATCAATCATTTCAGGAATACCACCCACTCTGAATCCCACGCATGGGGTGCCACAAGCCAATGCCTCCACGATGGTGTTAGGCAAGTTGTCCTGCAACGACGGAGTGACGTAAGCATCCACGGCATTGTAGAGGTCCACCATTCTCTCCTCGCTGCTCACATAATCCACGGGGTACACATCGAACGGAAGCACGTTCTTCACCTGTTCCGAGTTGCCACCCACCACCACGATGGCCATGCGCTTCGCAGTTTCGGGATGGTTCTGCTGGATGAAACTACAAGCCTTCACCAGCAAGTCGAATCCCTTGCGCTCATCGGTGATGCGTTGCGCACCGAAGAGGATGAGCTGACGGTCCATTGGCAGCCTCAATACTTGGCGCATCTCCTCACGGTCTTTCGGACGGAAGCGACTGGTGTTGATGGCATTCGGAATATCCACCACCTTCTGCCCCTGTGCCAGTGCCGAACGCCGAGCCATGTCAGCCATCCAGTGACTGCATCCCACGAACGTGATTTTAGTCCGACCATACATCTCTCGTTTCTTCTTCCACACACGCTGTGCCATGTCCACACCCCAGTGCCTTCCTCCCATCATAGGGCAGTCAGCACATTCATGCTCATACTTCGTGCATTCGCCAGCATAGTGGCATACACCCGTGAAGTACCACATGTCGTGCATCGTCACCACAATGGGTTTTCCGCTTTCCAGTATTGCGCGTATATTATTTAAGGAGAGATAAGCCTGATTCACCCAGTGCAAATGAATCACGTCGGCTTGCTGAAACTCTGGCAAGTCCGTCACGTCAGTACCCGCGTTCGCAATATCCACCGTCCACAGGTTGCTCCTGCTCCATCCGTTGTTGAGGAAAATAATCAAGCGCTCCCAAATGAATTTCAGCGGGAGCAGCAACGTACTCTTGATGGCAGACACGCTGAGCTGGTCGGTCTGACGGTCACGCACCAGCATCTGTGCCTTCACGCCATTTTTCTTCAGAGCCTCCATCAGGCGGTTGGCAGCGATGGCAGCACCGCCTACTCGCTCCGAAGTGTTAATAATGAGTACTCGCATGGTTTTCGTGTTCGTGATTTCTGAAATATCTGCAAAGGTAAGAATTTTCAATTAAAACATTAACGATTAAGAAAAACTTTTAAACAATTGGATTGTAGAATGAAAGATTTTCCTCACAAATTCTTTATGCATCTACCTATTTTTGTATGATTTAGGCGGTTAACTTGCTCAAATCGTAAAAGAATGTTCGATTTTTACGTTTTGACTTTTTTTAAGTTATTAAAACTTTTACAACCGACTTTATTTTACCTACTTTTGCAACAACAAATCATTCAGAATCGCTCTTTGTTTGATTAAGTCATATTTATAACCTACCAATATTTATAACTTAAACGAATTACGAATGGTGTATAACTTTGCAGTCCGCTTAGAAGAATGTATGAGTGAGGAACACGCATTCTTGAATCCTAAACTCACACTCTCCGAACTTGCCTTGCGAGTTGGAACGAATCGTACGTATTTGTCGAACTACATCAACCAGACACTACATCAGACGTTTTTCGACTACATCAACTCCTTGCGCTTAAAGTATGCTACGGAGCTTCTCCTCACAACAAATCTCACCCTTGAGGTCATTGCAGAAAGGTCCGGTTTTAACTCTTTATCTACATTCAGACGCTGTTTCCTCCAAAACTACAGCGTTTCCCCTTCTGTATATAGAAAACAAAACAAGATAGCGAGTGAAAACAAGCAGGAGATGTCGTCAGAAGGATGAATCCCCAATGTACGAACAAACAAAACCGAACAGCATTGAATCTTTCAAGTGAAATCGAAAGATTCAATGCTTTTTTTATGCCCACAGCCACCCCATTTCCCCGTTTTTCAGAAAAAAATCACTCATCCATGCATTTTTTTTCATCATTTCGTTTGTGTTTGATGAAAAATGCTTAACTTTGCAACCGCTTTCGAGAACAAAGCACAACAACATTGCTTCAGTAGCTCAGTCGGTTAGAGCACCTGACTGTTAATCAGGGGGTCGTTGGTTCAAGCCCATCCTGAAGCGCAAGAAAAAGGAGTTAGATTCTTTCTAACTCCTTTTTCTGTATATGTTATTCCCAACCTCCCTCCTTGGCGGCAAGTATTTTGTTACCGACCATTTGGAGTTAATAGGAAAGCCTTGTGCGGATGTGAGGCTCAAACAAGGAACGGTCTAAGTCTTGATGTTCGTGATATGGGAATTGTCAAAACGCAAGAGGGGATTGCCTGAAGGGATTTTTTGATTGGCTTGCGCCGAGCTAAAGGTTCAACTAAATGCGCGAGGGCTCGTTGTCGTATCGGCGAGGGCTCGGCGTAACTCAAACGAGCCCTCGCTTGAATTACAACGAGGGCTCGGCGATTTAGTATAATCAAAAGGAATGATGGGCTTGAGCGAAATGATGGAAGGTTTGTGTGGGAGCGATGGGAGGTTTATGTGGGAACGATGGGAGGTTTATGTGGAAACGATGGGAAGATTGGGCGAAAAATGTTTGATATTCAGAAAATTGCTGTATCTTTGTCATTGAAAAATGGAGTGAAATCAATGAACGATAGGAATGAAGGAATGAAACGATGGTTGTTGGTCATGCTTTGCGTGGCATGGGGCTGTGTGGCGGTGGCTCAGGATGGAGATGCCTTGTGGTATGGATTCAGTCATCCGCAGGACTCGTGCCGAACCAAGGTGTGGTGGTTTCATGGCGAAACTGCTACGACAAGCGAGGGCATCACGGCTGACTTGGAGGCATTCCGTGAGGCTGGTGTGGGCGGTGTGGTCTATTACGACCAAGTGCATGGCAAGGGGAAGGAGGCGCTGGATGCTTTCTCGCCTGAGTGGTGGAAGATGTTTGTGTTTGCAGCGCAGGAAGCCCGACGGGTGGGCTTGAAGTTTGAGACGCATTTCTCGAACGGCTACTGTGCTGGTGGGCCGTGGATAACGGAAGAATTGGGGATGCAGATGCTGGTGTGCAGCGACACGGTGATTCGTGGTGGCACTCACTTCGACGGACTGCTGAAGGCTGCCATGCCTCAGAAGAAATTTCACGGAACGGTGGCGGTGTTGGCATTTCCTGTTCCGAAGTCGGGGTGGGAGCATTATCCGATGAACGCCAATCGCAACATTACGGTGGATGATGGTCAGCAAATCATCGTGACCGACATGGGGCGAAGCGTGACGGTGAGGAGCATGACGTATCAGGTGAATGGACGGAACCGAACGAAGCCTCGCAGCATGAATGTGCCTGGACCGATGCAGGAGGAATACTATGGCATGGGGTGGAAGCACGTGCCTCCGTTAGGTAGCCTGGAGGTGAGCGACGACGGTCAGCACTGGCGACAGGTTGCGAGCGTGAAACCTATCTATAGCGGTAACACCAGTTGGCGCAGCAGGACGATTGCCTTTCCTGCTGTCACGGGGCGGTACTTCCGCTTGAACCTGCACGACTGGGCACTGCCTGGGGAGAAGACGCTGAAACTGGGCGATTTCACCCTGTCGAGCGTTGCCCGCATGGACGAATGGGAGGTGAAGTCGGCACTCGTTTCGGACTTCGTGGATGGTGACGATACGCCTGACTATGCGGCTGACGAAATCATCAATCCGAAGAATATTCTCGACTTGACTCCTTTGCTCTCGCCTGCAACTGGCGAGGATGCACATTCCCGTTCGCAACTTCGTTGGCACGCACCCAAAGGGCACGACTGGGTGGTGCTGCGTTTCGACCACGTGGCTACGGGTGGACAGGTGAAGCACGGACGGAAGAGCCTGATGGGGCTGGAGTGCGACAAGCTCTCGCGTCGAGCTGCCACCGTGCAGTGGGAGAACTATTTCAAGGTGATGCTCGACACTTTGCAGCAACATGGGTTGGGCATCGAGGGCTTGCACATCGACAGCCACGAGGCAGGAGCGCAGAACTGGACGGAGGGTTTCGAACTGGAGTTCCGAAATCGGCGTGGCTACGACTTGCTGCGGCTTCTGCCAGCGATGGCGGGATGCGTGGTGGGCAGTAGGGCACAGACGGCTCAGACGCTTGCCGACGTGCGACGCACTGTGGCAGACCTCATCAGTGAGTACCACTTCGGCACCATCGACAGTCTTTGTCGCTCGGTGGGCGTTCCGTTCACAGCGCATGCCGTGGGCAACGGTCTGTGTATCGTGGGCGACCCTCTCCAAGCCAAGGGACGGGTGACGGTGCCACAGGGCGAGTTCTGGAGTCATCATCCCGATGGAGGCTACGACATCAAGGAGTGCAGTTCGGCTGCCCATCTCTACGGCAAGCCTATCGCCTCGGGCGAAGCATTCACCGACATGCGCTTCGATATGCCACTTTCCTACGTCAAGACCTTGGCGGACAATGCCTATTGCTTTGGCTTGCAGGAGTTTGTGGTCTGTGCTTCAGCCTATCAGCCTGCTGCGTCCTTCGTGCCTGGAGAAACGGTCATCAACACGGGCGGTGGTCGGCACTATTGCCTGAACCGCATGAATACTTGTTGGCGCGACAGCCGTGCGTTTTGGGACTATCAGGCTCGTGCGTCATTCTTGCTCCGACAAGGTCGTCCCGTGGTGGATTTCTGCATCTATTTGGGAAACGATGTCCCTGTGAAGATTCGTTCCGAGCGTTTGCCACAGTTGCCAGAGGGTACGGATTTCGATGTCTTCACCAGCGATGCGCTCTATCGGCGAATGTCGGTGAAGGACGGACGCATTTCTCTGCCCAATGGCATGAGTTATGCGGCGATGGTTGTTCCCGACAAGACTCGGCTCACAGCACGAGATGAGGAACGCTTGGCTGAAATGGAGCGGCTGGGTGCCACTGTCATTCGCTCTTCCTTTCCAGAGATTGACGTGGCAGACGTGGCTTTGGCTCATGGCAGCATGAAACGTCAGCAACTGTGGTTCTGCCACCGACAGACAGACGATGCCGACATTTATTTCCTGAGCAATCACGGCACGGAATCTCTCAGCGACAGTTTGCTGCTGCGCACAGGACGTTGCCATGCAGAATGGTGGAATCCTGTGGATGGCAGTCGGCGGTCGTTGCAGTGCCAGCCAACGGCAGACGGACGTGTGCGCTTGCCGCTCACGTTAGTAGCCAAGGAGTCGGGCTTCGTGGTGCTGAGAGATGAGGGAGAGGTGACGCTTGAGGAAAGGACGTTGGCTTCAGAGCGCGTCTCTTTGCAAGGATGGAAGGTGTTTTTCGACCCGCATTTGGGTGGTCCAGGTGCGGTGGAGATGGAGCGGCTGTATGATTGGACCCAGAGTGAGGACAGCAGGATTCGGCACTATTCGGGTACAGCCATCTATGAAAAGACCGTGCGCCTGCCGAAGGGGAGACGCTGCCGTTTGCAGGTTGATGGGTTGCACGACATGGCTCGCGTGGTGCTGAACGGAAGGGAGGTGGGCACTCTGTGGTGCGCTCCATACGAAATGGACTTCACTCCCTACGTGAAGCGAGGAAAGAACGTGCTGCGCCTGGAAGTGACAAACACATGGGCAAACCGCATGATTCTCGATGCTTCGCTCCCTGGGCAAGAACGCATCACGCACGCTTTCCCCGAGGTGTATGCGCCGAATGATTCGCTCAAGGCTTCGGGGATTGATGGGGAGGTGTGGCTGGAATTCGGCGGAGAAACGCCGAACACGGGACGAAGGGGATTGAAGAGAAAATGAAGAATGAAGAATGGTCGCTTCGCTCCGAATGAAGAATGTGTTTTACTATTATCATTCTTCATTCTCAATTTTTCATTCTTCATTCTTTATTCTTCATTCTTCATTTATTTTTTTCATTCTTCATTCCCAATTCTTCATTCTTCATTTAAATTCTTCATTCTTCATTTTTCATTCTTAATTATATCTTGTATCTTTGCAAGCAAATTAAGACTCAGAGTATTTCAAACTGTTATGAAACGATTTCTCAGCATAGTTTTTATTCTCTTTCTCCACTGCTCCCTGTTCGTACTGACGGCTACGGCTCAGAAAGAGAAAAAGAGCAACCACTCGTTTACGGTGGCAAAGAACCTCGACGTGTTCAATTCGCTCTATCGCGACTTGGACATCATGTATGTGGATACCCTCGATGCGGATGAACTGGTGAAGGTGGGCATTGATGCCATGTTGCACAGTCTCGACCCTTACACGGAATACTATCCCGAGGAGGACATGGGCGAACTGAAGATGATGACCACGGGAAAGTATGGCGGTATGGGTTCGATTATCCGTATGCGGAAGGACTCGACCGTCATCATTGCTGAACCCTACGCCGACATGCCTGCTGCTATGGTGGGGCTGAAAGTGGGCGACGTGCTCAAGAAGATTGACGACACGGAACTGAAGGGCATGAAGGTAGATGAGGTGAGCGACATGCTGCGTGGCGAACCAGGAACCACCTTCGTGCTGACGGTGCAACGCCCTGGCGAGAAGAAGGAGCGGAAATTCAGTATTACTCGTCGCAACATCAAGTTGCCGTCCATCCCTTGGTCGGGCATGGTGAGCGACAAGGTGGGATATATCAACCTGTCGCAGTTCACGGAGGATTGCAGCGTGGACCTCCGCAAGGCATTCATCAGTCTGAAGGACAAGGGTGCGGAGAGTTTTGTCATCGACCTTCGTGGCAATGGCGGTGGACTGCTGGGTGAAGCGGTGAACATTGTGAACCTGTTCGTGAAGAAAGGACTGACCATCGTGGAGACAAAAGGCAAAATCAAGGCAGCCAACACCACGTACAAGACGCAGTCGGAACCGCTTGACACGCTCACGCGCTTGGCGGTGCTGGTGAACGGCACGTCGGCTTCGGCTTCGGAGATTCTGAGTGGTTCGCTTCAAGACTTGGACCGTGCTGTTGTCATTGGTACAAGGACTTACGGAAAGGGACTCGTGCAGTCGTCGCGCGAACTGCCTTACAACGGAAGTCTGAAACTCACTACCAGTAAATACTATATTCCAAGCGGAAGGTGCATACAAGCCATCGACTACAAGCTGAAGCGTGATGGCAAGACGAGCAAGGTGCCCGACAGCCTCACCAACGTGTTCCACACCATTGGCGGTCGCGAGGTGAGAGACGGTGGAGGCATCAAACCCGACATTGAAATCAAGCACGACACGATGGCAAACGTGGTGTTCTACTTGAGCAACGACGATGTGCTGACCGACTGGGGAACGAAATACCAGCAAAGCCATGCTACGATTGCTCCGATTGAGGAGTTTGTCATCACGGATGCCGACTTCGAGGAACTGAGGGCAATGGCCAAGGAAAGCGGATTCAAGTACGACCGCCTGTCGGAAAGCCGCCTGAAGGACTTGCGCAAAGTGGCTGAATTTGAAGGCTACTACGAGGATGCCAAGGAGGAGTTTGAAGCATTGGAGAAGAAGTTGGAACACAACCTCGACCGTGAGTTCGACCGCTTCAAGAAAGACATCAAGGAAGTGATGGCGCAGGAAGTGGTGAAACGCTACTACTACCAGTCGGGACAGCTTCAAGAGGCTCTGAAGGCTGACGAGGACTTGCAGAAAGCCATCGAAGTGCTGGGCAGTGACGAATATGACCGCATTTTAATGAAAAAATAATATAAAATGAAGAATGAAGAATTAAGAATGAAGAATGTATTTAACTCAGCTCATTGGATAAGTAATTTTCATTCTAAATTCTTCATTCTACATTCTACATTTAGAATATGAGCCGCGCAACGAAATTCAACCGACGTATGGGACTTGGCATGATGGGCCTTGCCATTCTCATTTTCATCTTGGTGTTCGGGATGCTCTACATCTCCTTCCGCAACCAAGCCGACAAAAAAGAACAGAACGTGGTCGCTGGCGACAGCGTCACACTGATTGACTACACGCAGACGGAAGACGGAAGAAGTGAAAAGTGAAAAATGAAAAGTGAAAAATTGGCTGTCCAGAAGTAAGTGAAAAGTGAAAAATGCCATCTGGCTAAATCGCTTCACTCTTCACACTTCACGCTTTACGCTTCACGTTAAACACTAAACTTTAAACACTAAACATTGTATCATGAAACGTTTTTTCAGCATATCACTACTAACCTTGTTTTTTTCCACTTTCTTCATGCTTCATGGGTATGCACAGAAGTGGAAGTACGACTTCATTGTGCCCGACAATGGCGACTTTGTGCAAGCTATTCATGCTGCCAATCAGCGTCCCGACAAGACGAAGCGATTCCGCATTTTCCTTCGTGCGAAATACTATCGTGTGAAGGGAGACCAGAACATGATTAAGGCTGTGGAGAATGGAAAGGAAATAGAGTTTCCAAGTCCGATGACGGTACTCACGGCTCCCAACACGTCCATCGTGGGAGAGAGTGCTGGCAGTACGCAGATAGAGAACTGTCCGCAGCATGAGGGCATCGACATCACCAGTACGCTCTTCTGCAAAGGTGCCGACAGCACCTACATTCAGGACGTGGAGCTGTGGTCGAACTTCAAGAACGATGCCACCCTGTTTGCCAATCGTGCTGTGTCTCTCAACGAGAAGAACTGCAAAGGCAATGTCCTCAAGAACGTCAGCCTGATGAGTACGCAAGACACTTATTATACCAACAACGGGGGAACCACTTATCTTGAAGACTGCAAGATAGCGGGAACCGTCGATTTCATTTGTGGTGGAGGAACCGTGTTTTTCAATCATTGCGACATTCGTCTTGTGCCTCGTGGCACGACGGGCAACCGCGACATCGTTTGTGCTCCAGCAACTGAGGCTGACAGGGCATACGGTTATGTGTTCACGGACTGCTATATTGATGGTCCCGAACACCAACGCTGGGCATACATCTTGGGCCGTCCGTGGAGAAATGCACCACGTGCTGTTTTCATCAACTGCTGCATGAATGTGGAGCCATCCAAATTGGGATGGGGAGAGATGCACGGCAGACGACCTACGCTGTTCGCGGAATTTGAAAGTACGAACGGCCATTTCGAACTGCTCGACTTGAGCGAACGCAAAAAGAGTTACAAGAATGCGGAGAACGTGGAAGTGCCTATCAACTTTTCCCCTTCGCTCACACCCGAAGAGGCTGAGAACTACACGCTCGACAAGGTGTTCCCTGATTGGAACCCGCAGAAAGTGGCAGAGCAGGTCGTTCCTCCTGTGCTGCATCTGAAAGGCAAGAAAATTAGTTGGGAGGACATTCCTGAGGCTGGTTGCTACGCCGTGCTGAAAGACCGCAAAATCGTTGCCTTCACCACTGAACCTTCTTACACCATCCCTGCTGGAACGCGCGAAGGTACCAGCTACACCATCCGCTGTGCCAATCAACGCGGTGGATTGGGACTCCCTTCAGAACCTGTTGTTTATCCGCAGAGATGAATTTTAGAGAGTTAAAAGTGAAAAGTTAAAAGTGAAAAATTGGCTATTCAGGAGGTTTTTTAACTTTTAACTATTAACTTTTAACTTACCAAAGCTTTTCGCTTTTTGCTTTTTCCTTGATGCCGCTGGCTTCGATGACGTTGATGACGTAGTCGCCCAACTTCTCGCACTCGGAAACGATGTCCATGTAGAAAACACCCATCTGATAGTCGTAGAGATGGTTGTTGATGTCGATGATGTTCTGGTTCTTCAGTTGATTGCGATAGTTGTTGATTTCGTGCTCCAAGTTGTAAGACTTGTTGATATCCACATATCGTTGTTCACCAAACTTCACAACCAGACACATGTGTTCGAGTGCTTGGTCGGCGAGGTCCATGATGTTGTGGATATGATCTTTCAACTTGTCGGTGTAGTCCTCCTTCGAATACTGACGCTTGCGGCTCATGCTACGTGCCAACTTGTAGCAGGAGTCGCCGATGCTCTCCAGTTCGCTCACTACGCGGAGCATGTGCTGGATTTCCGTTTTCGATTCGGTGCTGAGTCGTCCTTCGCTCACCTGACTCAAATAGTCGGCAATCTCCACCTCCATGTTGTCTGTGATGCCCTCATACTTCTCAATGCGCGAGTGGAGCTTGTTGAAATCCTCGTCCTTCTCTGTTGAGAATAAGCTAACTGTCAGTTCATACATGCGCTTGCAGCGGTCGGCAAACACACCGATTTCCTTCTTGGCATTGAGGATGGAGAGTTCGGGCGTGGACATCAAGCCAGCCGTAATGAAGCAGAGTCGGGAGTCCTCGTCTTGCGTCTCATTCTTTGGCTTGATAATCTGGCAGACAATCTTCTCAATAAAGCGGACGAACCAAATCATGATGAATGAATTGGCAATGTTGAACAGCGAGTGGAAAGTGGCGAGTACAAACGTCACCTTCCCCAAGTTGCTTTCGTAGCCAGGTTCTCCCTTCTGAATGTCGAGGTCATAGCCAACCAAGGAGCAGGACATGTTCACAAACGGACGCAACACGCAAAGCACCCAGAACACACCCGCAACATTGATGAAAAGGTGGGAGAAAGCCGTTCGCCGTGCCGACACGTTCGAACCGAGGGCTGCGATGTTGGCAGTGATGGTCGTGCCGATGTTCTCACCCAACACCAGAATGATGCCTTGATAAACGGGTAGCACGCCCATCGAGCAGAGAATCATGGTGATAGCCATGATAGCTGCCGACGACTGCACGCAGAGCGTAAGCACCGTGCCAATGGCGAGGAACAGGATGGTGTTCCAAATGCTGTTGTCCATTCCCCTGAATAGGTCGATGAACGCCTCGTTTTCAGCCATGTTCATGTCGAGTCCCGTTTGGCGTAGCGTTCCCAAGCCGAGGAAGAGAAAGCCCAATCCGAAAAGGAAGTCACCCATGTTCTTGCGCTTCTTTGAGTAGATGAGGATGATGCCCAAGAGGAAAGCGATATAGACGTAGCTCACCATGTCGAACGCGAAACCCAGACTCATAATCCATGCCGTGAGGGTGGTTCCGATATGTGCGCCGAGAATGATGGAGATGGCTTGTGCCAGCGTGAGCAGACCAGCGTTCACGAACGAAACGGTCATCAGTGTGGTAGCAGTTGACGACTGGATGCTGGCTGTGACGAACATACCTGCAATCATGCCCGTGAAACGGTTCGATGTCACTTTCTCCAACACAGAGCGCAACTGAGGACCTGCCATTTTCTGCAAGCCATCGCTCAGGGATTTCATGCCGAACATCAGCAGAGCAAGCGAGCCAAGAAGCTTGAATACGACCCAAATACTCATATAAATAGATAGAGTTATGATTGTTTTGTAATGCCAATTCCGTCGATGTTCCCTCTTTCCTCCTGCCCATGCCAGCACGGAAGCGCAAACGAGGCGGAATTCTCGACTTTTGCCAAGAGAATTGGAATTGTTGCAAAAATAATAAAAAAAACTTAAAGACCCTGTTTCCAAGAGGAATTTTCTTTGAACAGATACCGCAATTGACAAAAGAGCGATTTCCCGATTCCGTCGGATGAAATCTATTTGGGGAGAGTTAAAGCCGAAATCGCAACGAGGCGTGGAGCGACTGCCAAAAGCGACATAAATCGGAGTTTTCGGCATTTTTTTTCGTTTCATCACCCTTTTCCTAAGTTTTTTTTGTACTTTTAGGGCAAATTTCCAATGATAACAAGACTATGATACAGATTTTATGCAAGAACAATGAGAAAACAGGGGCGTTTGACTTTGGCACTTCGCTCCTTCAGGTTTTCGACACGCTCCAACCTGAGTTGAAGCATAAACCCATTTGTGCTGTGGTCAACAACCATATTCAAGGACTCACGTTCCGCATCTTTGGTTCGAAGGTGGTGGAGTTTTTGGACTATACATCAGAGATTGGCAGAAAGGTGTATATGCGCAGTTTCAGCTTCGTGCTCTACAAAGCTGTGGAGGACCTTCTGCCAGGTCTCCGACTGGTCATTGAGGCTCCTGTGTCGAAGGGCTATTTCTTCACCTTGCGCAACAAGGACAACAACGAGGAATTCCCTGTCACGCTGGCTATGGTGCAGAACCTGAAGGCTCGTATCAAGGAAATCATTGCCGAAGGCCATCGCTTCCATCGCATGGAAGCACCCACACCAGAGGTGGCTCAACTCTTTCGTGAACGAGGACTGGAGAAGAAAGCTAAACTTGTGGAGGGAATAGGACGCCTCTTCTGCTATTATTACAAACTGGCAGAGACTGTGGATTATTTTTATGGTCCGCTCGTGCCATCCACAGACTATCTTGAAACATTCGACCTCGTGAAATACTACGACGGCATCCTTCTCCAGTTGCCACGCAGCGATGGCAAACTGCCAGGCATCGTGAAGCAGGAGAAGATGTTGCAGGCTTTCCGCGATGATCATCACTTGGCTGACTTGGTCGGTGTGTCGTCGGTGGGCGAGCTTAACGAACTGGCTCGCAGTGGACAGGCTGGTGATGCCATCAAGGTGTCGGAGGCACTTCAGGAGAAACGCATCAGTCGCATTGCCGACAGTATTGCCGCGCGTCCTGAGACTAAAGTGGTGCTCATTGCCGGTCCGTCTTCCAGCGGAAAGACTACTTTCAGCAAGCGCCTTTGTGTGCAACTCTTGGCTTGCGGACTGAAGCCTCGGCTCATTTCGCTCGACGACTACTTTGTGGATAGGGAACACACTCCTATCGATGAAAACGGCGACTATGACTACGAGTCTATCTATTCGCTCAACCTCGACCTGTTCCATCAGCAACTCCAGCAGATGCTCAACGGTGAAGAGGTGGAACTGCCACGCTACGACTTCCCGACAGGCAAGAGTGTGAAAAGTGGCACGCGCATCAAACTGGAGTCGAACACTATCCTGCTGATGGAGGGCATCCATGCTCTCAATCCGCTCATGTCGGAAGGGATTCCCGAAGAGAAGAAATTCCGCATTTATGTGTCGGCTCTCACCACCATCAAGCTTGATAACCACAATTATGTGCCTACGACCGACAACCGTCTGATTCGCCGTATCGTGCGCGACAACCAGTTCCGTGGCACCAGTGCCCGCAGCACCATCGCACGTTGGCCAAGTGTGCGCCGTGGTGAGGATAAGTGGATTTTCCCTTATCAGGAGAATGCCGACGTGATGTTCAACAGTGCGCTCATCTACGAACTCTCTGTCCTTCGCAACCACGCTCTGCCTCTCCTTGAATCCGTGCCTGAGAATTGCGAAGAGCATACCTTGGCATACGCGCTCACTGAATTCCTGCGCTACTTCGAACCTATCAGCGACAAGGAACTGCCTCCTACGTCCCTGCTCCGAGAATTCCTCGGAGGAAGCTCGTTCAGGTATTAACGCGGGGCGTGAAAATAGAAAGTGAAAAATGAAAAGTGAATAGTGAAAAATGCCATCCGGCAAAATCGCCCCACGTTTCTCGTTTCACGCTTCACGTTAAACACTAAACACTAAACTCTAAACATTATATCATGAAACATTTGAAACCTTTTCTTACTGGCCTTGTCATGATGACAGGCGTTTTGCCGACACTGGCGCAGACCCCAACCGTGACCACTGACACTCGTTTTGCTCGCGGAGCAACGATGGCATTCGGACGCTGTAAGGTGGTGGCCAGTGGCACAACCATCGAGGAACAGGGATTCTGCTGGAGCGAAAACCCTGAACCAACCATCAATGACAACAAGACAACTGAGTATTTGGAGAACAACGGTCGCATCTATTGGATGAAAGACCTGAAGCCTGCTACCATCTACTACGCTCGTGCTTATGCCAAAGCCACGAACGGCAATGTGGGCTATGGTGACGTGCTGAAGATTGTCACTATCCCTAAGGGCAATATCCAATACACCATCCGCGATGGAGGGTCAACCGAACAGAAACAGCGCATCACGAATGCCACAGTGGAGGCGATTGATACATATTGGAACAACCTCACCTCCATCAAGAACTTCAGACCAAGCATCGGTTTCGTTGATGGTGTGCCAACAGCAGACTGCTCCTACGGAGGTTGGATTCGTGTGGGATCCAACGCCAGCTATCAGCGTACAGGTACTATCATGCACGAAATGCTTCACGGCGTTGGAGTCATTCCTTGGGCTGACACCGAATGGAGCCGTCATAACCTACGGTCGGGAGTAAATGGCGATGGTTATGGTACGGGATATTGGTTGGGGGACCGTGTCTCGGAGTTCCTACGCTTCTGGGACAATAGCACTACCTCGCAGCTCAATGGCGACTACCAGCACATGTGGCCTTACGGCATCAATGGTGCCCATGAGGACAATGGTAGTCAGGTTCTCTATCTGGGTTGCTCAATGGTCTGCCAGGCTTTGGGTGAGGATGGTTTGCAGCACACCAACAGCGAGTTTGCTCAGCCTTACTATTCGCTCGATTTCGATGCTGAAAAGAAATACTATCTCAAGAATGAAAGTTCTGATGGTGGACTCTATTCGGGCTATCTCATGGAAGGCAAGAACAAGAACCTGACGTGGAAGGTGATGAATGCGGCTGAGGCTGCTTCCAATGACTCTGCTGCCTGGTATGTGTCGTTCACGCCATCCAACCAATACTACCAGCTTCGCAATGCTGCTACAGGCAACTACATCACTTATCAGTCGGAGAATTTCAGGACTGTGACACGTGCTGCAGAGCCAACTGCTGCTGAAAACCTACACGTGATGAAAAGTCGCATCGACCTCACCGTTGGTTCGGGAAACGATACCTTCACGGGCAGAGGATTCTGGTTCATTCACCCAACAAGCAACTGGACTCCTCCTGCTATGACTGGCACGCGTTCGGGTGTGACGACCCAGTCCTTCAACATTGCCAATTCTGCCACCCAGCAGCGATGGCTCCTTCTCGATGTTGATGAACTTCCTATCTTCGACCGCTACGGAATCACGGGTACATTGGCACGTTTCAATGAAAGTCTTGATGGTTACAAACAGCTTCTCGAAGTGCCTTACACGGCTACGAGCGATGACGTGACGACCACGTTCAGCTCGGCTGTTGCTACGGCTGAAAGCAATGTGAAAAAAGCCAAGACACCTAACGACATCAACGAAGTGGAAACCACACTTCGGACGGCTGCTCTCGACTTCTTGGAGAATGTGAGCATCACGGATGCAGACCAGCCTTTCGACCTCACTTTCCGCATCACCAATGCTCAGTTTGCTGACGAGTCGCTCTTCGGATGGGAATTCAACCACGAAGCAGAAAGTAGCGATGGTGTCGTCCTTTTCCCTGACCTCACTTACCACTTCTATCAGGACATTGCGGATGTGCCAATTGGAAACTACAAACTGGAAGTCAATGCATTCCAAAGCCCAGGTTCCGCAGAAAACGTCTATGCTGACTACCTCGCTGGCAACGATGCTGTTTCGGCGCACATCTACGTGGTGAAAGCTATCATTCGCGAGAATATCAAGAACATCATGGCTGACCGTCAGACCTCTGCTCTCTGTGATGGAAATGACGACGAAGCAGTGCTGGCTGACGGCACCTTCGTGCCAAAATCAGCCAAGGGTGCTGCCACTTACTTCGAACAAGGTCTTTACGACAATGTTGTCATTGGCAATTATCCACGTCGCACCACCACCTTCCGCATTGGTGCCCGTTCTCTCAAGCGAGGTGATGACTGGTGGTCTGCATTCAGTAACTTCCGCCTCTACTTCTACGGACAGGCTGAAGTGCCAAGTGCCATCGAACAGATTCAGAATCACGAAACCGAGAACGACATTTATTCTCTCACAGGCGTGAAAGTGGGCACATCTACCCGTCATCTCCCTGCTGGTATCTACATCAAGAATGGAAAGAAACTGCTTGTGAAATAGCATAATTGCTTCAACAAAATGAGGGTGGAACATCAGTCGTTAAAGACTTTGTTCCACCCTTTTTCGTTTAGAGTAATATTGTGCTTCCTGTGAATGTGTGTCGTTTACAGTGCTTGCATGTCGTTGAGTTTCTTGTAATAGCCACCAAGGGAGATGAGTTGGTCATGAGTGCCACATTCAACGATTTTGCCTTCGTGGAGGACATAGATTTCATCAGCGTTCTTGATGGTGGACAGACGATGGGCGATGGCGATGGTGGTGCGAGACTTCATCAATCGCTCCAGGGCATCTTGGACGAGGCGTTCCGATTCGGTGTCGAGAGCGGAGGTAGCTTCGTCGAGAATGAGGATGGGAGGGTTCTTCAAGATGGCACGGGCAATGGAAATGCGCTGACGTTGACCGCCTGACAAACGTCCTCCTCGGTCGCCAATGTTGGTTTGGTAGCCGTTCTCCATTTCCATGATGAAATCGTGGGCGTTGGCTATCTTGGCTGCGGCTTCCACTTCCTCCTGTGTGGCGTTCTCCATGCCAAAAGCTATGTTGTTGAAAATCGTGTCGTTGAACAAGATGGCTTCTTGGTTGACGTTGCCGATGATGGAACGTAGCGAATTGATGCTGAGATTCTTGATGTTCTCACCATCGATGAGGATTTCTCCCTGCTGGATGTCATGGTAGCGAGGAATGAGATCGACGAGTGTTGATTTGCCTGAGCCTGATTGTCCGACGAGGGCGATGGTTTTTCCCTTCTCCACAGTGAGGTTGATGTCGTGTAGGATTTCTCGCGAACCGTTGTAGGAGAAAAACACATGGCGCAGTTCAATGCTCTGGTGAAGACCGTCAATTTGTTTAGGATGTGGGCTTTCGAGGATGGTGTTCTCTGCTCCGAGTATCTTGTTGATGCGTTCCATGGATGCCATGCCTTTCTGAATGCTGTAGCCAGCCTTCGAGATTTCCTTCAGAGGCTGAAGGGTGGAGTAGAGGATGGTGAGGTAGAAGATGAAAGTGCTGGCATCGATGGGGGAGTTGCCTGAGAAGATGAGGTAGCCTCCAAACCAAAGCACGATGACAATCATGACGGTGCCGAGGAATTCGCTCACGGGATGTGCTGCGCTTTGGCGGATGTTCACTTTCATGGACGCATTCCGAAACTCGTTGTTCACTTTCACAAAGCGTTCTTCCATTTTCTTCTCAGCAATGAATGCCTTGATGATGCGGAGTCCACCGAGTGTTTCCTCAATCTGGCTGAGTCCGTCGCTCCATTTCGATTGAGCGTAGAGTGACTGTTTCTTCAGCGACTTTCCAATGCGCCCTATGCCAAACGCCATGACAGGAACCACGAGGAGGGTGAAGAGAGTGAGTTGCCAGCTCACGCCAATCATCACAGACAGATAGACCAAGATGAGGATGGGGTTCTTGATAATCATGTCGAGCGACGAACCGATGGAGGAATCAACCTCGTTGACATCGGTGCTGACGCGCGCCAGGATGTCGCCTTTGCGCTCTTCGGAGAAGAACGAAAGGGGAAGTTCGAGGATTTTGCGGTAGATGTTGTTGCGAATATCCCGCACAACACCAGTCTTGATGGGAGTGAGCGTGGCAGAGCCACCGAAATAGCAAGAGGTTTTCAGGAGTGTCATCAGTGCCAGTCCTGCACCAAGGATGAGCATCGTGGTGGATGGACCGTATGTGCTGATGAGCTGTTGTGATCCGTAATAAAGGTTGTTGATGGTGACATCTTTCAGGTCGCCAAACTCTGCTGCGCTGAAAGGCATGTAGTCGTAGTGTGCTTGTTCTATTTGGAACAGGATGTTCAGAATAGGAATCAGCACGACAAACGAGCATACATTCAGCAGGGCAGACAGAATGTTGAATCCGAAAGTGGCGGCAATAAAACCTTTATACGGGGCAAAATACTTGCCCATCACTTTGAAAAACTCTTTCATCAGCTATGTATAAATTAAGAATGAGGAACTTCTTGAATAAATGAGGAATGAGGAATGTGAAATTAATTCCTAACTCCTAATTTCTAACTCCTAATTAGAAAAAAGAAGTTCTTCATTATCATTTTCTTCCGAAGTCGGCAGGTATTTCACCCCATTGCTCAGTGTTCCATTTGATGATGGGGTTGGAGTAGGAGTTGGAGAGAAGCCATGCTTCAGCGCGAGCAATCATGTTGTGGAGCGATTGGTTCTCGGGTGTGCGTGGAAGCGTCGTTTTGCATTTCTTCTTCTTTACCCAAATCTGTGCGGTGCGGCTGTCGCTGTAGATGGGGATAGCTGAATTCTTCTTCTTGAGCAGGGCAAGGGCATGGACAATGGCAAGAAATTCTCCGATGTTGTTCGTGCCTTGCACTGGGCCGAAGTGGAAAATCTGTTGCCCTGTCCGCAGATAGATGCCTCGATACTCCATTGGTCCAGGATTCCCGCTACACGCTGCATCCACTGCCACCGCATTGGCCTCCACCTCAAGCGGAAGTGGAAGGACCGTGTCGTGGCGATTGTCAGGCGGATTCTGTAAGCTCACAGTGCTCGAAGGTTATGTGTTACATCCTTTCAGGCACTTCGATGCCGAGCAGCCCCATGCCGAGGCGGATGACTTTGGCAACAGCCTTGGAGAGTGTGAGACGGAACAGCTTCTTGTTTTCGTCTTCCTCGCCGAGGATGCTGAAGTCGTGGTAGAATTGGTTGTATTCCTTCGTAAGTTCGTAGCAGTAGTTTGCTATGCCCGATGGACTGTAGTCCTGACCAGCCTGGCGAACAGCAGCCTTGAACCCGTTGAGTTTCTGAATGAGGTCGGTTTCCTTCTCCGAAATCTCCACGTTGGCATCGATGGCTTTTGCAACCGAGATGCCTGCTTCCTCTGCCTTGCGGAGGATGGAAGCGATGCGGGCGTAGGTGTATTGGATGAAAGGACCTGTGTCGCCATTGAAATTGATGGACTCTTCGGGGTTGAAGAGCATATTCTTGCGAGCGTCCACCTTGAGGATGAAGTATTTGAGCGCGCCGAGTCCCACCTTGCGGGCAATCTCACGTGCTTCGTCTTCAGGAATCTGAACCTTCTTGGTCATTTCCTTCGACACTTGGTAAGCATCTTCAATCATGTCTGCCATCAGTTCGTCGGCATCCACAACTGTGCCTTCGCGACTCTTCATCTTTCCGTTTGGCAGTTCCACCATTCCGTAAGAGAAGTGGACGAGGCTCTTTCCCCATTCAAATCCGAGTTTGTCGAGCAGGAGCGAGAGCACCTGGAAGTGGTAGTTCTGTTCGTTGCCCACCACGTAAATCATCTTGTCGATAGGGTAGTCCTCATAGCGGAGTTTGGCGGTGCCGATGTCCTGTGTCATATAGACGGATGTACCATCGCTGCGGAGCAACAACTTCTCATCGAGTCCATCGCTCGAAAGGTCTGCCCAGACGGAACCATCCTCGCGACGATAGAAGAGACCCTTTTCAAGTCCTTCGAGCACTTTCTCTTTACCTTCGAGGTATGTGTCTGATTCGTAGTATATCTTATCGAACGAAACGCCCATCATCTTGTAGGTCTCATCAAAACCTGCATACACCCATTCGTTCATGGTCTTCCACAACTGGCGCACTTCGGGGTCGTTGTGCTCCCATTTCACGAGCATCTCGTGTGCTTCCTTGATGAGTGGTGCTTCCTGCTTGGCTTTTTCCTTGGCTTCCTCTGCGTCCATGCCGTTGGCGATGTACTGTTTGGAGAGTTCATCACATTCAGCCTTGTAGTGCTTGTCAAACTCCACGTAGAAGTCGCCAATGAGATGGTCACCCTTCTTGCCTGTTGACTCAGGAGTAGCGCCATTGCCCCATTTCTGCCAAGCCAGCATCGACTTGCAGATGTGGATGCCTCGGTCGTTTACGATATTGGTTTTCACCACCTTGTTGCCGTTGGCTTCGATGATGCGAGCCAGAGCCGAACCGAGGAGGTTGTTGCGCATGTGTCCCAGGTGGAGCGGCTTGTTGGTGTTGGGCGATGAGTACTCAATCATCACGAGAGGCGACTTCGAGTCTGCCTTCTTGAAGCCGAAATGCTCGTCGGCACTGATTTCGTTGAGTAGCTGAATCCATGATGCTGGCGAAACGACAATGTTGAGGAATCCTTTCACCACATTGAAGTTTGCCACCACGTCTTGTGCGTTATCCTGCAAATACTGTCCGAGTTCAGCAGCCACGTCCTCTGGCTTCTTGCGTGCAATCTTCACAAATGGGAAAACCACAACGGTGAGGTGTCCCTCAAATTCCTTCTTGGTTTTCTGCAACTGAACTTGGTCGGCTGTAACATCTGCGTCGTAGAGTGCCTTCACGCCTGCTACAACTGCCTGAATGATTTTCTCTTCTATAGTCATGTATCAAAATAATTTGTGTGCAAAGATACTGCAAATATTTCACTTGGCAAAATTCCCTTTCTCTTTAGGTGGCTTCTATAAATTATTCAAATAGAATTCTACCAATATATAAAAAAACAGCCATCGACAAAGTCGCTTTGCTCTGCAAAGAAACGATAGAACACACCTTTACACCACTTTTTGCGATGCTTGCTCAGATGGTGAGTTGTCTTGCTGAGCGTTTCCCTTCTCCAAGTCTAAGAACCGAATGATTCTTTCTCTCAATTTCAGGTATGCTTCGCAGTCATGATAGTTGGTGTTGCGGCGAAGCATCTGGTCCACGGGGCTTTGGCTGTGCTGGTAGCTGGATAGTTCGTTGTCCATCTGGATGCGATGGTCGCCAGCCAGACGTTTGATTTCCTTCTCGCGCTCGCGTCGGAGCAAGGTGCAAGCAGGGTCGAGTGCTGCCATGCAGACATTCTCGAAGAGGTGATGCCCTTGTATATATAAATAGGTATTGTCGGGACGGATGCCCAATTGCAGCAGTTCCTCTTTTAGTGGACGCAGTTTGCCTTTCGCTTCGGGATAGTTGCGCTGCATCCATGCCACCTTGCGGTTCACCTTCTTCTTGACGGCTTCGAGTGCGGTGGATGGTTTGAAGAGGTTGAGGTTCTCGATGGAAATGAAGTTGCAGAAGGAGTTGAGAGGAAGGTCGCGGTAACGCTGGCGACGATAGAGCCATACGCTCCAGATGAACAACTCATAGATGATTTCGCTGTATTCCTTCAGGTAGGCTTCGAAATCGAAGATTTTGCGGTCGTTGAGCGTTGCCATCACGCACACCTCGTGGAGCGAAGGCGCATAGCACTGGTAGTTCTCGATGGCATAAACCACGGTGTGAATCACGTAGGGATTGTCGAGCATGGCTTTGGAGAAAGACGTATGGCCTTGCATCAGATAGTCCAGGTCGGCATCCACACAGGCAATCATGCACTGTCCGAGGTTCTGCCCCAGCTGGTTGGTCATGGCTTGCTTCTTGCCTCGCGAGAGGTCTGTGCGCGATGGAAGCACCACCTCAAATTCCCGTTCGTCGTTCTCAAACTCCTGGAACACATTGCGCCAAAAAAATACGTCGTCATAGCTTTCCACGTAGGCTATGATGCGTCTCTTCTTCTTTCCGCCAGGGCGAAGTCGGTTGCTTGCCTCGAAATAGCGGGAAGTGATATTTCCCGTGAGTGTCTTTGACATGCTTCGCTTTTAGAAAGTTAAAAGTTATAAGTTAAAAATTAAAATTGGCTATCCAGATGGTCTTTTAACTTTTAACTATTAACTTTTAACTTATCGAAGTTTTTAATTTGTTATTTCGTTCACTTCTGTCACCAAGTCCATCCAGCCGTCCATGATGAGGGCAGGCGAGTGGGTGGAAAGGATGATTTGGGCATGAGGGTTGAGCTTGCGGATGAGTCCGATGAGCTGTTGCTGCCATTCGATGTGGAGGCTGATTTCGGGTTCGTCCATCAGCAACGCATAGTGTTCTCCGTTCTCCACAAGCACTGTCAGCATGATGACGAGCAACTGCTTTTCGCCCGAACTCAGCTGGTAAGGCGTGAGAATCTCTCCATTCTGGTGAAACTGGATTTCGTTGTTCTTGCGGTCGATGGTTTTCTTCGTGTCGCAGAAGAGTTGGTCAATCAAATCCTGGAACAACTTCTTGGGTTTCGACACCTCTGCTGCTAACAAGGCATCCTCTGGGTTGCCCGATGTGAGCAGTTCGATGATGCGGTTCCCGATGTTCACCTGATAGTCGAGGTATCGCTTCTGAAGCTTGTAAATCTGCCAATCGAGTTCGGTCTTCACGCGTGAGTCCGAGAGCTTTTCGAGCAGGTCGGAGTGAAGCAAAGGACGGTCGAAACTGCGGATGACATCGAATTTCATGCTGGTGGCATCTTCGGGAAAGAGGGTGATGCTCACGTTCTTGTCCACTTCGCCAGCATGGAGCTCGCCCGAGTCGATGAGGTGGAGTCCCTTGACGGAATGGTTGATGATGGTGCTCTTGCCCACACCATTGATGCCACTGAGAATGTTCACGTCAGGTCGCAGTTTCCACACGATGTGTCTTCCGCCTTTCCAGAGTGCTTTGATTTCAATGCTGCTGATATATTCCGCTTGTTTTCCCATAGCTTTGCGTTTTTTGTCTTTTACCTTGCAAATATAGTGAAAAGAATGATTGGAGGAAACAGAATTGACAAAAAAATAAATGATTATCCGCAATCAGCCGATTACGCCCCAAAGTGGCAATGAGCAGTTAGCCTGGGGCAGCGCCCCAGAAGGCAGACGGTATGACAAACGCCCTACAAGGGCAAAAGCGTTACTCTTTTTTGTGCTTTTGCCCTTGCAGGGCGTGGATAATGCTCATAACCTACCCAGGGCGTTGCCCTGCGCTATGTGCTTGTTGGCCTTTCAGGCTGTTGTCGGGTGCAAACGGATAATCATTAAAAATAATAAGGAGCAGATGCGGTATGTCCACATTCTGCTCCTTATCTATTACTGTTGAGAGTCATTCATGGCTCTCTCTCATTGTTTGAATTCGCAGCCATCCACGGTTACGTTTCCTCCCGTTTTGGAATACGCGCCTTTCACGCTGATGCCCGTGGAGGAGTTGCTGGTGGTGATGGCAATCGTGCCCGCTGTGACGGTCATGTTGTTGTCCGAACGGAGTCCCATGCACTTGGAACTGTCGGCTGAGTAGGTGCCACCCGTAGCTGAGAGGGTGACGTTGGTGCCGTTCCAATAGGAATTGCCACCGTTGAGAACCGTGTCCGAAGTGGATGTCGTCCTCTTTGCCTTCAAGCCTCTGGCTCCTGCTCCCGTAATGGTGCCTTGGATGGTTCCGCCGTTGAAGTAGCCTTCATAGCAGTAGCGGATGCCTTCCGAGATGTTGCCTGTGACGTTGAGGTTCAGCGTGCCGCCGTTCATATAGACGATGGAGTCGGCTTTCAGTCCTGTTCCGTCGGTTTGGCTCACGTTGAGGTTGATGGTACCTCCGTTGATGATGGCTGTGCCATAGTCGTCGCAGTCGATGCAGTCTTTCTGGCAGTTGCTCACGGTGATGTTTCCGCCGTTCACGATGAGGCGGTTGTCTTCGTAGTCGGCTGCCAATGCACTACCGTCGCCGCAGTGGATGCCGTCGCTCACTGCACCAAGGATGTTCACATCGCCTGTCGATGACTTGAACTGGCAGTATTCGCCAATCTTCATGGCATGAGAGGATTTGCCTGTCACGTTGAGCACACCTTTGCCTTTCACTTCGAGGTGTCCCTTCACGTAGAACGCGCCCTTCGAGGTGTTCAAAGGACTATCAACGAACGTGTTGACGGTGCCCTTCTTCATTTTCACCTCAATTCGCTTGCCGCACAGCACGTTGATAGGAGGAACCGAAGTGCCGCTGGTGAGGCTCACACCGTCGAGGTGCATCGTGAGCTTGTAGTTGCCGTTGAGCGTGAACGAACCATTCGAGGAAGAACCCGACAGCGTGTAGAGGATTTCCTTGTTGGTAGCTGTGGAAACGATAGTGACGTGTCCGCCGTTGGTGCTGGCTGACACCATGCTTTTCAAGGAAGCAGGGATGGTGACGGTGGCACCCGATTCGCTCCACACAATGTCAACACTTTCGAACTGAGGCTCTGCGAACGTGATGGAGTCGATGTCGCTGATGTTGTAGGCGGTACCTTCAATGGTCACGGTGGTCTGATCCTTCGAGAAGACCACGCTCGATGGGTCGGTCAGTGTGATGTCGTCCGCATCGAAGCCTTCGCACAAGTAGATTTTCTGAGCGTGCAGGGAAACGGCGCTCAGTGCGAAAATGGCTGTGAGAACTAAGGATTTTTTCATCATGGTGTAGGTGAAATGGGGATGATGCTATTTCTTCACAATCTTGAAACTCTTGCCATTCACATTCACCACATACACGCCCTTCGACAAGTGGGACAGGTCGATGCGCTCTGCATTGGCTGATTCCGAAGCCACGAGCGTGCCGCTTGGCTGATACACTTGCACCTTGCCTTGCATTCCCCTCAGCGAGAGCGTGGAGCCGTCCCATGCCATGCTGTTGTCGGTACTGATGGAGCCAATGCCGGCTGCTATGCTGCTGAAGTACATCTGGTTGATGGCAGAGATGGCGTAGGAAGTGCTGCTGCCGTTCGAAGTGGTGACAACGACGTTACCGTTCTCGAAAGTGATTTTCTTCAAACTGGCAGTTGCGTAGCTGTCGGTGGCATTTGAAATGACGTTCAGATAGTAATCGTCAGCCAGTGCTGTGAGGCTGAACAGGGCAGCAAAGGCTGCCAAAAAGAACTTCTTCATATTGGTCGTTTTTAGTTAGTTAGAATTCATATTTATAACCCCAGCCCACAAGGTGTCCATTAGGCTCGTCGTCATCGTTCTCGCGTGCGAAACGGTACCACACGGACAAGCGGTGCTGCTTGTTGATGTTGTAGTCCAGACCTGCGGTGTATTTCTGCTTCAGCAAGTTCTTGTTGAGACCTACGCCCAAATCGGCAGATACAAATGGATTGAGCGGCAATCCCTTGATGTTGTATTCCACGGTGATTTTGTTGCGCAGAATCAGGCGGTCCTTGGCTTCGATGTACTTCTTGTCGGTCTCCCTCAGGTAAAGCTCGTCGTCATCGTTGTAGCGATATTTGTTGCGGCTCACGGAGTCGGCAGAGAAATAGTGGTTGTACTGGAATGTCTCCTTCAGCGAGAACGTCCAGCGCTTCGATGGCTTGTAGTTGAAGGCAATGCCGAGGCTCCCGCGCAGGCGGTGCTGCTTGTAGCGAGCTGCCTGGTTGTAGCCGTTCATCACGTTGCTGGAGTTGAAATGCTCTTTGCATTCACTCAGTTGCTGCATGAGGAAATATTCCGCACCGAGACTCGACTTGATATTGAACTTCTTGTCTTTTGTCTGGTACAAGCGATAGCCCACGCCTACACTTACCGTGAAGCGTTCCATGTCCTTGCTGTCATCTTGGCTACGGAAGCCAATGCCAGCTTCCACGCTGAGGCCTGGCTTGATTTTCTTCTCCACCTCCACACTGATGTCAGCACCAAAGTCGTTGTTGTCTTGTGCGACAGCGTTGGCAGAGCAGAGCAGCAAGGCTGTAGTGAATATCAATATGCTTCTCTTCATATTCTTTATTGCTTTGAGTTTTTTGTCTCCTAAAGAAACGTACAAAATCGACAAAATTTTAAGAAAAAGAAAGTATAGAAAGTATAGAGGGTATAGAGAGCACTTTCTCTACCTTTCTTTACCCTTTTAAATCTAATAAAACTTTAGTACATTTTAGTCTATTTCTTTAGGAGATAATGACTTAGTTAAACAGTTTTGGCAGTTTGTCGAGCGACTCGGCTTGGTCGTCATCCGAATGGAAATAAATCTTGATGAGCGCCATGTCCTTGAGAAAGTCGATGGAACCAATCTCGATGTTCGTGATGTCGAGGCCCGTGCGCTTCTTCAGGTCGTCCAAGAGTTCTGTGCGACGCTCTGGCGTGATGAGGTCGATTTTGTCGTATCTCACATATTTTGACGACAAGCCTCGCGCATAGTTCACATGCTCCGTTGTCCAGATGAAGATGATGAAGAGCAAGTCCGTGAGAATCAACTCGCCGACGGATGTGAGCTCTGGACCAAGGAAGTCAGGGTTCTTGTTCGAAATGTCAGCCTCCCAAGCCACGGCATTGAGCGTAGCCATAGCGATGGTGAGGAAGAGGTATGTCATTTCGCGAATAGGCACCGACTCCGTTCTGTAGCGCATGATGCTGAAGATGGCGAAGAGACCCATCGCGATACCCGTCTTGATTTTCGAGTCGCCCATGAGGTGGATGAGCATGAAGATGCTGAAGCCCATGAGCAGATAGGTGAAGAAGAAGTCTTTTCTGCGGCTCTTGGGGAAATAGAGCACTCGTGCTATGATAAAGCAGAAAAGCGAATTGATGAACAGTCGCAAGATGAGGTCAACGATTCGGTACGAGTCGCTTGACAAAGTGGACAGGAATTGATTGATGGTATCCATTGTTGATTAGTTATTGTCCGAAGGAGATATTGTTTTTTATAAAGTATTTGGATGTTCGAAATGATGAGTTGTGTATCTATTCCCTTCCCTCGCAGGGAGGGGTCAGGGGTGGGTCTTTTAATAAATGTCCTCCTCGTATGGACGTATGCGGTACGTTTCGTCAGCATTGATTTTCTGGAGGAGGCGAAGCTTCTGCTTGAAGTTGTTCTGCTTCAGCTGGGGGTCAGTCATTGCCATACCGATGCAGCACTTCGAGAAGCCCGTGGGATGGATGTGGAGGTCGCGTAGGATGTCCTTGATGGGACTGAAGATGTTTCCGTCGCGCTTCAGCTCGATGATGACGATGTTGCCCGTGTCGCGGTCCAAACCCGTCTCAAAGTTGTGGAAACTCACGTCGAAGTCGATGGTGAGACGTTCCGTCTTTCCTTTGTTCACCAGCGTGATGCGGTTGAAGTGGTTCTGCACGATAGGGTGCATGTCCTCTAAGTGCAACTGCGTGCGCTCGAACACGAGCTCACTGGCTCCCGCCGTCAGCTTGGCAGTTTCCAGGCTCTCCACCTGTATGCGCTTCTTCTTCGTTCGCAGATGGTTGTTCTTCTTCTTCACTTCGAGGAAAGTGAGGTCGCCCGAACTCAAGTAAGTCCTCACCCTCACCTTCGTTCGCGTTGCCCTTCCGCCATGATGCTGCATATACTGCGCATAGTTGTCCGTGTCGAAATAAGTGGTGCGGTAAGGACTGACGCGGTCGGCATTGATTTGCTGCACGTAGTATTTCTCCTTCACCAAACGGAGCATGTCGATGAGTTGCCGTTTCGATGCCACAAACTTGGTGTCGATGCGGTTCATCAGCTTGATACCACTCATCTCGTCGAGACTGATGGGGTCCATCGCAGAAAGCAGTTCAGATATGTTGTCATTATAGTTAGGCATAGTGAGATGCTCGCATACAAGCCTTTGGGATGAAGAACTTGAGGTTTAGTAAAAGTTAGGTGAAATGAAGCCTGTCCCTGTTCATATAGGAATGGGCTACAAAAGTAGCGAATATAATTCACATTGCGAAATGTTTAGGTCAAAAAAACACTTATTCATGCCTTAATAACGAACAACCTCCCCTTTTTATTGCATTTTATACACTTAACAAAAGCAAAAAGTTTTCAACAAAACGCAATCATTTGCTTTGGATTTGAAAGGAAATCTTGTTGATTTTGTGACAATCTATGATGTTTTGCTTGATTGGTCTCCTAAAGAAATTGGCGAAATTGGCAAAACGCTTTAGTTTAGTTCATTAAGTCTGTTTGGCTTCGCCGAGCTAAACGGTTCTTCGGGAGCTAATAGTTTTTCGTGAAACAACACTTCGACAATTCCGAAGCTCTCCTTTGCATCAATCACAACATCCATGAGGAACAACTAAACCTGCGAGGGCTCGGCGTTGTTGAAACGAGCCCTCGTCGTAACGCAAACGAGCCCTCGCTTGCAAATCGTCGAGGGCTCGCCTTTTCAGTGCATCCCAAAGAGCGGTTGACTTGAATCGAAGAAGAAAAGCAAAAAAAACGGCATGAAATTTTGGCAAGGCAGAAAAAACGGGATCATGGAAACGAAAAATGCTTACTTTTGCACCCGAAATCAAAAGAAGTTTAACCTATTAAAAGTTTGAATTATGGGAAAATTGCAAGTCAGTGTGAGTCACCAACGAGTGCGAGTGAATCAGAATCGGAAATTGTATGTGGCGCATCTGGTGCGCTACTCGAAAATCAGTGTGGAAGAACTGGTCCAGATGGCAGCATCCGATTCGGGAATGTCGGAAAGCAACGTCGCTGCTGCGCTCTATGCGTTGGCAACCCAGGTGGAGCAATTGGTGCTGACTGGCCATTCCGTAGATTTGGGAGTGCTGGGCATACTGAGAGCATCGTTCAGTTGCAAGGCGAAGGAGCGAAAAGAAGATTTGGACAGCACCTGCATCACCCGTCGCCGCTTCATCTACACCCCCTCCCCCCGCCTAAAGTCCGCCCTCTATCATACTCACGTAGAAGGCTTTGGAGGGCAATGAATAAAAACGTCCATAAAATGTCCAATTTATAGCAAATAAATGTTAAATTCAAAAGGCGATTTGATGTAAATGGTTTATTTTCAATGAATTAAAAACGTCCAAAATGCATCCAAAATTAATTAATTATTGGACAAATAGACAAAGCAAATTCGTGAAAAGTACAAACTGTACCAACAGGCAATAAAGTTGAAAGTGGAACTAAAAAATGAGTACCGAGTATTTAGACTAATCACGGCTTTCAAAGTTGAGGTGAAGATGGTTTTCCAAAAAAATAAAATATATGGCAAAAACTACCAATGTCGGAGATAAAGTCGGGGATATCGCAAGGAATGTCGTAAAGGAGAATAGGTCACAACTCTCTGAAAAACAGATATCAATTCTTGAATTGATGATAATGAAGCCTACTATTTCAGCGACAGAAATGTCGTAAAGACTTTCCGTAACGAGTCGCATAATGGACGTGATACTGCCAAAATCATGGAACTGGGTCTTATGGAAAGAGTAGGAGGCGACCATGGTGGAACATGGAATGTAATCATAAAACTGGTGACCGCATTGCCGATAGGCTCAATGAGATGGTCAAGAAAATTGTATTCAACAATGGAGCTTATCGTATGGACAAATTGGCAACACCTGTTTAGTGATTTTCTAAAACTTCGGGGCACTGGGTTTGCCCACGTGCCATATTATTCCTTTATCGAGAAGCTCACTATCTGATACGATTAGCATCGAATGTTGGTTATTCTCCGTATTCGCTATTATCATTGTCCTGTTGGTTGGCTAATGGCTCAAATGGTTTTAATCATTTAATGTTCCCAAAATGGTTTGTAGGTCTCGTTTTGGGAACAATTAACCCACTGACAATCGGCATTGATGCTGAAAATCAGTGGGTTAATTCGTTTCGTTGTCAATCTTTATAAGATGATTACTTAATGCCCATAAAATCACTTAGGGGCTTAATCTTAGCTATGTAAGTGTTACTAGATTCCTTCAGGTTTGGCAACTGTTTAAATGGTATAGGCTTTGTATTATCAAAATGCAAAACTATATAGTATGGAGCATGGGATGGCTGAAATCCATATTCTTCCAAGGTCTCTTTAGTCCAAATATTAAACCGTCCTTTTGATTTCAATTTGAAGAGTTGACAATCCTCACCATTTGTATGAAGGAGTACATATGATAATCTTTCAAAACCAGGAGTGATACAAAGAGAACCTTTAGAGTCACCGGCTCGCAGATAGCAAATACCTGTTTCTATCATTTTTTCTTTTAATCCTTTGCGGCAATGATTAACCATCACTGTTACTTCTTCTGGATTCTCTGACATTTTTTTTAGATATTTGTCAGCGATAACGGGATCTTCAATTTCCTGTTTCCTGCGAATGCCATAAGACAAATATTCAACACTTTGGTCAATGCCGATAAATTTACGCCCAAGAAGATTTGCCGCAATACCAGTAGTGCAACTGCCTGCGAAAGGGTCTAAGATGGTATCGCCAGCGTGTGTTGAAGCAAGGATAATTTTGTAAAGAAGACGAAGCGGTTTTTGAGTTGGATGCTTGCCACATTTCCTTTCCCAACTACTTGGTGTTGGTATTTTCCATACATCAGTTAAAGGCTTCCCTCCATTAAGTTGAGTCATTAACTCGTAATTGTAACAATGTCTCCCATGAAGTGACTTTCTTGCCCAAACCAAAATTTCTGTAGAGAAGGTTAGATGTTGACCATCTGCAATTTCATGTGGGTTAGATTTCTGCCACGATACAAGATTTATAATTTTGAAACCATTGTCAACAAGGATACGTTCTACAGAAAAAATATTATGAAATGTGCCTGAAATCCAAATTGTGGCATTTTGCTTCATTTTAGAACGCACTGCACGAATCCACTGCAAATTGAAATTATCAATCTCCTCGACAGATCGGCATCTATCCCATACGCCTTTCTCAAATGACACATTACGACCTGCAATGTCCATCTTCCTACCACTTGATAAAAAGTACGGAGGATCTGCAAATACCAAATCTAAACTATTATCGTCTAATTGATCAATAAGAGTTAAACTATCTCCGCTATAGATGCAGAAATCATTGCAGTAGAAATACGGTATGAGCATTTAATTATCTTCGTCTTCGTAATTAAATTCCACCTTACTTTGGAGGATGATTTCTTTGAGAATATCAGGAACCATATTCCGTTCATCCAATTCCACAAGGTAATTCTTCAATTTAGGTATATTGATTATTTCCTCAATACAGTTTATATAATCATTAACCACTTTTTGAACCACATAGGTCTTAAGAGCATCTGTCTTAAGCTTTTTCATTAAATCTTCCTTAGACTCCTCTGACTTAATTACAAAAGATAATGGATATCGTTCAATTTTTTCTATATCAAGAAAGTACTTTTTGAAGTCTAATGTTTCTGTAACTTGAAAGAAACGTCCCAAAGGCTTCATGACGAAGTCTATACCCCCATCATTTGCATTAGTTCTTCCGGTTTTGTAAAGATGTAAATAATCTTTTGTGAGTTTTTCTATTTCTGGAGTGTACCCCCAATAGATTTCAATGTCTTTATAATAGAATTTGAGTATTGAATAACTTACAATCTCAAACAATCTTGCATCAACATTTGGAGCAAGAAGGGACATTATAAAGTCGGTTACCCCAGCCGTGTCATCAGCATCAATGTT
>DGSN01000054.1 GCA_002393575.1 Prevotellaceae bacterium UBA4361
GAACTGAACGAAGCCGAGGGTGTGGTGGTAGAGCAATTAATACGTCCCACAGGACTGTTAGACCCCATCATCGAAGTTCGGCCTACAGAGAACCAGATTGACGACCTGATGGACGAGATACAGACGCGTATCAGCAGGAAGGAACGCGTGCTGGTGACGACGCTGACCAAGCGCATGGCCGAGGAGACCAGCGAATTCTTACTAAACCACGGTATCCAGACGGCCTATATCCACAGCGAGGTCAAGACGCTGGAACGAGTACAAATATTAGAGAACCTGCGTAATGGCACCTACGACGTATTGGTTGGAGTCAATCTGCTGCGCGAGGGACTTGACTTGCCCGAAGTTTCACTCGTTGCCATCCTTGATGCCGACAAAGAAGGCTTCTTGCGCTCACATCGTTCGCTGACACAGACAGCAGGACGAGCAGCCCGCAATGTCAACGGCAAGGTGATCATGTATGCCGACAACATTACAGCATCCATGCAGTTGACCATTGACGAGACCCTGCGCAGACGCTCGAAGCAGATGAAGTACAACGAGGAACATGGCATCACGCCTACACAAATCAAGAAGGCGCTGAACACATCACTTGTTGAATTAGAAAAGCAAGCCAACGGTCAGAAACCAGAGACAAGCACGAAGAAAGCAACGGTCACCTTTGCTGCCGACCCGATTATTGAGCGCATGACACGCCAGCAACTGGAGAAGAGCATCAATGAGACGACCCGACTAATGAAAGAAGCAGCTAAAAACATGGACTTCCTGCAGGCTGCCCAGTATCGTGACGAAATTGTACGGCTGCAGCAAGAATTGGAGCTGAAGGATTAAAAAAATAAAAAAATGTAGAATTGAAAGGTCCGATGTCCTGTTTTAAAAATATTATTTGTACTTTTGCAGCATCATAACAACAACGAAAAAACTTCAATATAAATCTATGAGAAAGTTCATCCTATCATTGCTGGCATTGGCACCCATGGTTATGTATGCACAAGACAACACATGGGAACGTCCTGAAGAAGAACAACAGGAAGAAGTGGTAAAGCAAAAAGAAAACCCCAATGCAAAATACCTAAGGGGGGCTGTTCCCGAGGTTGACGGAAAGGTTGTATTCAGCACGCATATCGCTGCCCCCGGCAAGACTGCTGCTCAGGTCTACGACATCCTGCATACCTACATACAAAAGATGATGAAGGAAAAGAACCAGTTGGAGAACACGCGATTCATTGAAGAAGACGCCCAGAAGCATGTGCTGACCGCCAGCTTTGAGGAATGGCTCGTATTCAAATCGACAGCCATCGTGTTGGACCGTACCCGTTTCTATTATGCGCTCAAGGCCGAGTGCAAGGACGGTGGCGCAGATGTATCGATAAGTCATATCCGCTATCTGTATGAAGAGGAGCGCAACCCAGAGCGTTACACCGCAGAGGATTGGATTACGGACAAGGAGGCTGTCAACAAGAAAAACACCAAGCTCTATCCTGGTTCGGGCAAATTCCGCAGGAAGACCATCGACCGCAAGGACTTTTTGTTTAACAAATTCGAGTCGTTGCTGAAATGAGCATGAAGGTTTTACGCAATTGGCTGAGCTTTATCTTTATAGTTGGCGCCATCGTGGGATTGATAGTCTATTTCTACCATTCCCGTGAGACGGGTATCTACATCATCCTTGCCTCGATGATTGTGAAGTTCACGGAGGCAGCACTCAGAATGATTAAACAAAATGAAGAATAAAAAACTCCTAATACTCCTGCTTACAGCCTGCATTGCCTCGTCATTGCAGGCTCAAGTGTATAATGAGATGGATGCCAGCGGCAATGTTACGCAACGTGGCTTTGGCAATGAAACAGATCTCTTCAACCCGAACAAGCGAGACAGTACCAAGGCCAGCAACAAAGTGGTGCCGAAAGGAGTCTGGGCGTGGACTGTGGACCGTCGATTTGGCGATATCATCAAAATGCCATTGGACACGATGCCACACCTGTATCAGAACACGATATACAACACAGGAATATACGGAGAATACAATTCTATAGGCAACAACTACACCGCTCGCCAGAACCGTATTTTCATCGACCGGAAGAAGTTCAGCGAGTTTTTCTTCATCGACCCTTATGACTATACAACCAAGGAACCAGACCAGTTCCTTTATCTGAACACCCTGTCACCTTATACCAATATCAGCTACGACAACTGTGGTGACAAGCAGAATGGCGAGGACCACATCGATGCCAAGTTCGGCGTGAATGTCAACAAGCAACTGGGATTAGGATTCGACCTGGACTACTATTATGCGCGAGGATATTACCAAAACCAAGCGAACTCACACTTCCGCGCCTCGTTGTACACGACTTATGTGGGCGACCGTTACCAATTGCATTTCCTGGGGTCAGCCTATCATCGTAAGGCCACTGAGAATGGTGGTATCACCAATGATAATTACATCACCCATCCGGAATTGGAAACCACCCAATATTCAGAGGAGGAAATTCCCACCGTGCTCTCGAAAAACTGGAACCGCAACAACTCACAGCACTTATTTCTGTCACACCGCTATAACATCGGCTTTTACCGTAAGGTGAAAATGACTGAAGAAGAAATCAAGGCGCGTCAGTTTGCCCAACAGTCGGCCAAGAAGAAAGAGGAACGCGAGATGAAGGAGAAAGGCGGTGTGATGCGCAATGAAAAATTGGGACGCAAAGGCAACGAACCGATAGCAGAAGTTCCCAAGGGTCGTCCTTCAGATGCAAAGATTATGGGTGATGAACCAGGCTCCAAGAAGTCGGAGATAACGACGGACAGCACCCGTGTGAAAGTGGAGTCGCAGGAAATGATGGACAGTCTGATGGCGGCAAAAGCCATACAAGACTCCATCGATGCCACGATGAAGCGGGAATATGTACCGGTGACAAGTATCATCCACACCCTGGACTTGAACAACTACGACCGCATCTACCAAGCCCACACATCGCCAGAGAACTACTATGCCGACACGTACTACGACAAGAATTATGAAGGCGAGGCTGGCGGATTAGCCATCTACGACAAATACCAGTTTACTTCTATCAAGAATACCTTCGCCTTGGCATTGTTGGAGGGATTCAACAAATACATGAAGGCTGGTCTGAAAGGCTTTGTCGCTTATGAAATGGAACATTACAAGATGCCCGCACTCATGGATGGCGCCACCGACTATCATCTAGGCAAAAACACAGAAGGTGAATTGTCTGTTGGTGGACAGTTATCGAAGACACAAGGCAGGACTTTCCATTTCAACTTAGGAGCAGAAGTAAACGTGGCAGGTAGAAAGCAAGGTGCGTTGGCACTCGACTTTAG
>DGSN01000080.1 GCA_002393575.1 Prevotellaceae bacterium UBA4361
ACCCTCGGTTACTGAGCGGTGACGCTTTCAGCGTCTTTTTTGCACAACCATCCGAGCATCAATTCACTCATCTTCTCCTATCCTCCATTCCTCCGTAGAGTTCATTTGTGTCCATTTGTTGACCAAATAATTCTCGTTAAATTCACGGGTAATTCACGGACATTCGCGTTAGATAAAGAAAAACGTAAATTACCATGAATGACCATGAATTTTTCGTAAATTATTTTTCGTGTTCATTTGTGAAAATTTGTTGACCCTAAAAAATTGTTGACCTATACAAAAAACGGGGTGGCTCTCCGCTTGGAAAGCCACCCCACTCTTTTCTGTAGGAAAACGATTGTTATTCTCCTGGTGCGATTGCGCCCGAAGGACAAGCATCAGCACAAGTGCCACAATCAACACAAGAATCAGGATCGATAACATACTTGCTGTCGCCAGCAGAGATTGCACCTGAAGGGCACTCGCCTTCGCAAGTTCCACACATCACGCAATCGTCATTAATTACATAAGCCATAGTCTTTACCTTTTTAGAATTACTATAAATTTGTTAATATCCGTCTTACGGATGGCAAAGATACAAAAAAACTATCACCGCCATGCTTTTTCAACAATTTTTTTTCGGTTTTTCCGTGTTTTTTCCATTTCGTGCAATAAAAAAAAGCTTTTTACGTTTTAAAACAGAGATAGCAAAATGAAAATGTTGAAGCCACATACATTATATAATATATATACTGGAGTGCTGCTGGCAGTGCTCTGGTGCGTTGCCCCATGCCTCGTGCAGCAGGCGCAAGCCCAGACGCGCAAGGTGATGAACCGTCCCTACATCGACCAGCGCAAGCTTCACTACGGTTTTCTCGCTGGCGTCCACATGCAGGACATCGAGCTGATGAACAATGGCTACACGGACGAGGAAGGCAACCAGTGGTTTGCCGACATGCCCAACTACGAGCCAGGCTTCAGCGTCGGTGTGCTGGCAGAGGCACGACTCACCAACCACATCTCCGCCCGCATCATCCCCACCATGCACTTCGGCACGAAGAAAATCACCTTCGTCAACCACCTGAACAACGAGCGGCAGTACCAGAACATGAAATCCACCTATATCTCCATTCCCCTCGACATCAAGATTTCCGCCGAGCGCTTCAACAACTACCGTCCCTACGTGGTGGCAGGCGTGAACCCGATGCTCGACCTCACCGTGAAGAGGGGAAGGAACCTGCTCAACAACCGCTTCGACTGCTATCTGGAAGTGGGTTTCGGTTGCGACTTCTACTATTCTTTCTTCAAGTTCATCCCCGAAATCAAATTTGCTTACGGTCTCACGAACATCATCAGCAAAAAGCGTGACGACCTCACCGACCCTCGTGCTCTCATCTTCTCCCAGTCGGTAGATGGTGGTCACTCCAAGATGATTATCATCAGCCTTTACTTCGAATAACTCCACCAGCACGTTTTTTTCTTATTTCCACGGAGATTTTTTTCTTTTTCTACGGAGGATAGGATATTTGGACTTTTTCTCCTTTACTCCATTACTCCATAGAGTTTCGTGTTCATTTGTGTCAATTTGTTGACTCTATTTAATTCTACGGAGGATTGGAGATTAGGACTTTTTTCTCCTTTACTCCATTACTCCGTAGAGATAATTTCGTGTTCATTTGCGTCCATTTGTTGACTCTATTTAATTCTACGGAGGATTGGAGATTAGGACTTTTTTCTCCTTTACTCCATTACTCCATAGAGATATTTCGTGTTCATTTGCGTCAATTTGTTGACTCTATTTAATTCTACGGAGGATTGGAGATTAGGACTTTTTTCTCCTTTACTCCATAACTCCGTAGAGATTTTTTCGTGTTCATTTGTGTCCATTTGTTGACCCTATTTAATTCTACGGAGGATTGGAGATTAGGACTTTTTTCTCCTTTACTCCATAACTCCGTAGAGATTTTTTCGTGTTCATTTGCGTCCATTTGTTGACCCTAATTCAGTCTATTCGTTGACTCTTATTCTGCAAATTTGCAGATGTTTCCGTAAAGTGTTACATATTTGTTACACTTTTGTATCGTTTTAGTGTCGATAAATGTTTTGTTTTTGGATAAATTTTGTATAATTTTGCATGAAATTTAAACATACCAATTATTTCCATAAACACATTTAGATACCTAAAGTTATCTAAGACATGGTAAATATCGGACAAAGAATACAAGAGGAGCTTGACCGCCAGGAGCGTACCGTCAGTTGGATGGCACGCAAGATGAATTGCAGCCGCAATGGAATCTACCGAATACTTAAGAAAAACAGTATCGACACGGCTTTGCTGGGTCAAATCTGCCATGTCCTCCACTACAACTTCTTCGAGGAACTCTCTGAAAATGTGATGAATGAAGAAAAGTGATACAAAATTGTGTCACTTGTGTATCATTTATGGGTCGGAAGATATTTTGCGCGAAAACGCGAAACATCTACCTTTGCACGTGATTTTTATATCGAGATAATTTGTGTCTTAATTGTCAGAAAAACTGCATGAAAGTGCAGCACAGCATACAAATAGTAATATGGTTTTATAATAGCAGTGGATGAGCTGGTAGCGACTCATGCGACTGGCGCATCCTACGAAAGGGGTTCGATGCGAATCGCGCCCCCTTTGTTTGGAGAAATCGACAAGAACAATACAAACTAAATAAATATAAAAATAATTATCAACCATTTCAAATTTGGAAATTATGAGATTGAAAAATTTACTCACATTTCTCGTTTTGCTCTTGATATGTATCGGAGTCAAAGCTGCACCTGTGGACATTAAATGGCCTGCAAATGCAAATCCTGAAAGGATTAAGATTCATTATGACGATGCTGGGAATCAGGAAATCGAAATCAAAGGTAATCCTGGTTCGTTTGCAGAATTCATGGAATTAGTTAATTCTACAGACGACACAGATGAAGATGCTAATGCAGCTAAAGCATTATTTAACTCATGGTCAACAAATGCCACAAAACTTAAGCTCAAGGGAAATTGGAATGATGCTGATTTTAATGCCTTGAAATCATCATCTGTTACTCCATTGGCAAGTGTAACAACGCTTGATATGAGCGACAATAATTTTTCTGTTACAGCTCCTTCTGATATTTCAGGCATGGCATTGAGTAGTTTGGAAATTGTTCGTTTTTCAGATGACTTTGTTGTAGAAAGTGAGCCTGAATATGGTGAAGATGGCAAAATGACTGACGCAATTACTTTCACTGCAGATGATGCCATCAAGAACTTGAGCACAACAAATAATCCAAATCTAAAATTAGCTTATGCATTTTATAAAGGTGGAACTGCGCCAAATGATTATAATAAATTTGCTGTTCATTCCTTCGAAGCTAATGCTTTTTCTCAGTTTATGGCTGAGAGAAATAATCCTAACATCCCAGAATATTATCAATTATGTCAAGAGATTAGAAAATCAAAATATGTAGGAATGTCGGGGGAGTTTGGTGACAAAGATTTTACTAACAATGAACTTCATGGTCTTATTTTCTCAGATAATACTGTTGGTAAACCTGCTGTGTGGGATTTTACAGACGCTACTTTTGTAACATGTGAAAACGTTCCTTCTGGCGTTCCAAATGCATATTCTGGAATTGATGATTGCTTTGAAGAATTTCCAAAATCTGCACCAGGTAATGTGACGACTAATGCATTCTTTTATTTTAATGGTTATGCTACTACCGTAGCAAGCATTAAATTACCAACAGGAATTGATGAACTTCCACCTCTTTGTCTGGAAAAATTAGCTTCTGAAAACTTAGCGAATTATAAATTAATAACAGGTAAGACGGATGCTCAGATTCAGGAAATCTATCCAGATTTGAGTCAATCTACGAAGTTTGTACCTATTACAACATTGGTCATACCGAATAATATTAAGTTCATTGGTCATGAAGCAGTTAAGTGGGGACATTTCTATACAGTAGAGATAGGAAGCGGCATTCAGGAAATTCGTGGAGGTGCTTTCCTAAAATGTGAGCAATTGCAAGCTTTGGAATTTAAATCAGGAATAGAAGGTGAGTGCAAGATTGGTGAATATTGTTTTTCCGATTGTCAAAACATGGCACATATCGAACTCTGCGAGGGAATTGTGTCGATTGGTGCTGGCTGTTTCGAGGTGAGTCATTATATGGAATCCATCCGTCTCCCAGACACATTGAAAAAAATTGGTAATAGAGCATTCATGAACTGCCATGCATTGAACAGTATCATCATTCCACCTAATGTTGACCAAATCGGAAAGCAGGCTTTCCATAATACAGGTTTGAAGGACATCTATCTTACCAATCCTGATAGAGTACCTGTAATATTCTCGTTTGGTAACAATGAAGGTCAGGGTGTTGACACCTATTCCACGTTCTATGACAGCGAAGTTTGGGCATGGAACGGTATTCCTGATGCTAATGCTCCACAAAGCCACCCAGATTTCACACAGATGACTTGGGAAGAAGCTGCCGATTGGTATTATATGAATGCCAACCGTCTTGCTGCTCTTCATTACCCTCCAACACTTAAAGATATTTTGCATGCGGATATCAGTCGTACTTACCATCTGTGGTCAAGCGAAAATGATGGCTTGCCTGCTCAACAAGACCTTGCTAATCGTATAGGAGTAGAAGGCGCAACTAACTCGGATGGTAGTGGTAAATGGACGACCGCTGGTTGGGCGCAATTCTTATTGATGAGAGAGTCTAAGCCAGAGAATGTGTTTGAAAAGAAGTACGAAGACGTTTGGTACACCATGTGTTTCCCATTCGACCTCACCGACGAGCAGTTGGCTTCTGCATTCAACGAAACATTCAACATTGTTGACTTCTCAGGTGTGGAAATCAAACCCGTTACAGGTACAAATAAGAAGGAGTTGATTCTTCACTTTAACAATGTTGCTGAGACGTTTTATAAAGACACAGAGGGAAAGTTATATCAACGTAAAAGAGACGGAAATGGTGAAGTCATAAGAGAAAAACCTTCAGATAATGACTTCGAGTATAATGTTTATCTCGATGATGAAGACTTTGAGTATCATCATGTGACAGTAGGTGTAAATGGTAGTTCATATAAGACAAAGACATTCAAAAAATATGTGAATGGTCAACCAACAGGCGATGTTCTTTACATTGATGGATACTTGGCAATTGCTGGTCATCCATATATGATTCACCCAAGCACAGGTGCTAAGACGGGTAGTCCTGCAAACTGCCGCTTCCGTGGCATTACATATAAGCCAGTAGATAATCCTGAAACAACAGAGGTGGAAACCAATTACGATTGGCTCTATGAAAAGGAGGCTCGCACCGTTGACCTCGGTGTTGCTAAGACTACCGACAATTTCAATCAGGCTGCATACTCTGGATATGAAGGTCAGACTTATACATTCATAGGAACTTGTAGAACATATTCTAAAGATGCAGATGAATACATTGCTGCAAATCCTGAACCAACTCCTGTTGTAGACCCAGGTCCAAAACCAATTTTCGAAGCACCTACAGAGCCAACAATCACTCTTGCTGATTTTGAGGCTCAGAATATGCCTTCTGAGGTAACTAATCCTGGTACTTGGACAAACACTGATGAAACTTTGTATTTGGCGATGACTGAAGGGCAAGACCAGTATAATCGTGGACCATGGTATGGCGAAAGTAGAATTACAGCTGATTATAATGATGGTTCATCACAATGGCTTAGTTGGAAGGGCAAAGAACATATGTTCCAAAATATCGATGGAGTAATAAATCCTTATTCGAATGAAGAAGGCTGTTTCGATCAATGTAAATCGACATTCAATAAAAAGTCTGACATTTTGGCCTATAATCAGTATTTATCAGATTTAGCAGCATATAAATTAGCATATTCTAGATTGGAAGCTGATTGGACTAATTGGAATAATTATTCGAATGATCCTACTGGATACGAAAATACTTGGAATACTACAGTTCTTAAATCATGGCAGGATCAAAAAGACGAATATGATTCTTATCCTTCAAGACATGCGGTTTGGGAATCTTCTATTGCTAATTATAAGGTTCAGATTCCTAAATATGCTTATTTCTTGGCTCGTGAGGGAGTGAAGTTACCTAAATACTATCGTGAAATGGCTGATGAAGGTCCTGCCAGAACAGGTGGTGTATGGAGTCAATATTCAGCAATCATCAAGCCAAATCAAGGTGCAATCGATGGTATAGAACAAGGAGTGGAATCAACCACATCAAGCGGAAATGTTAAGGGATTCGACATGGTATTCAACGAGGATTTCGTGGGTGATTATGACCCAACTGAAATCAAGGAAATCGTTGCAGAAGCTGAGAAAAAAGGCCAGAAGGTGGAATACTTTGACGTTGTAGTCAGCATCAATGGTGAGATAGTTCGTCAAGGCACATCTTTGCAAGGTCTTCCATCGGGTATGTATATCATCAATGGTAAGAAATATTTGGTGAAGTAAAATAATTATAAACTCTCTTAATTATTAAGGAATAATATGAAAAAGAACTATATACAGCCTGATATTAATATCAATGCTCGATATGCGTTAGAATGTTCAATTTGCAATGCTACTATTGAACGCAAAGCAGATTGGGGTGGTACTGGTAAATATGCCAATCCTGATTGGCACAACCAAGGATATAGTGCCGATCCAGTTGATATAGCTGGTGACAATTACGGAACTCTCAATTCCCAGACCAAGAGTCGTGGTGCTGACTGGGGCACCATCTGGTAATCCCCTCTCCTATCGTTAAGAAACAGACTTCATACTCTCTCTCCTCGGAGCGCAGGCATCCCGCTTGCGCTCCGAGTGCGTTTAGGGTAAATGATGAGTCAATACATTTTTTGTAAAAAAATAGGTTTTTGCAAAAAAAAGGCATATATTTGCAGCGTGAACAAATGATAGAAGTTATGACTACTACTCAACTGAATGCGGAATTGTTTCGTGAACTTAACATCATCGTGACAGACGACGGGTTAATGCAAAAGGCTATCAAGGCTCTGCGACGTATTACAGCAGAAAAAAAGGTGGAAAACGAAACAGACTATATCTTGTCTTCACCAGCTATGGTGGAGATACTTGAGAAGGGGGATGAGGAAATCAAAAGAGGGGAATTTGAAACGACAAAGGTGGAGGACCTATGGAATTAGTCTTGCTTGAAGTAACAACAAAAAAAACGAATAATCAGTATAAAGGAAAAAACTCCTATCCTCCAATCCTCCGTAGAACTTCATTGAGGCAACAAATTAACACAAATGAACACGAATAATAATTCATGAATAATTCACGGTCATTTATGGGAATTCATGTTTTTCTTTATATAACGCGAATGTCCGTTAATTATCCGCGAATTAATCGAAAATTATATTGAGTCAACAAATTAACACAAAGGTACACGAAAAAATCAACGTTAACCTTAACTTCTCATCCAGATGGCGGTTAAGGTTATGGTTATCGTTAAGGTTATAGTTAAGGTTATGGTTAAGGTTATCGTTTAAATAATTGGTGGATACAAATTCTAAGGGTGACAAATTTTGATTTTTCAAATAATTTGTTGGGTGGTTTCAGAAAAAAATGTACTTTTGCAAAATGAATGAATCGTCCGAACAGTGACGACAATTATTTTGCGTATGAGATATTCTATCATAGTTCCCGTATATAATCGTCCCGATGAGGCAGATGAGTTGTTGGAGAGTCTCACCGAACAAACGGTGGGGAATCAGGAGTTTGAGGTAATCATCGTGGAGGATGGTTCTACGAAACCTTGCAAGGAGGTGGTGGAGAAGTATCGGGAAAAGCTCGACATCAAGTATTTTGCCAAGCAGAATTCGGGTCCTGGCCCTTCGCGCAACTTTGGTGTGGAGCGTGCCAAGGGCGACTACGTGCTGATTCTGGATTCGGACGTGGTGCTGCCAAAAGGCTATCTGCAAGCGGTGGATGAGGAACTGGCTGCGCATCCGTGCGAGGCTTTTGGTGGTCCCGACCGTGCGCACGATTCGTTCACGTTGGTGCAGAAAGCCATCAGCTATTCGATGACTTCGTTCTTCACGACGGGTGGCATCCGTGGCGGAAAGAAAAAGCTCGACAAGTTCTACCCTCGCTCGTTCAACATGGGTGTGCGCCGCGATGTTTACAAGCAGTTGGGGGGCTTCTCGAAGATGCGCTTTGGCGAGGACATCGACTTCAGCTACCGCATCTTCGAAGCGGGCTTTCAGGCTCGCCTGTTCCCTGAGGCATGGGTGTGGCACAAGCGCCGGACGGACATGGACAAGTTCTTCAAACAGGTGTTCAACTCGGGAATCGCCCGCATCAACTTGGAAAAGCGTCACCCTGGGACGATGAAACTCGTCCATCTGTTGCCGATGGTGTTCACGGTGGGTGTGACACTTCTGCTCATTGCTGCTGTGGTACTTCGCTTTGCGGAAATCAGTGATGGTGCGAGCGAATGGCTCAAGGCGGGCTATCCATTCGGAAAGACACGCTTGGGTTGGTGGACGCTGCCACTGATTCCTGTGCTCTTATATGCGTTGCTCGTCTTCATCGACTCGACCATCAAGAACAGGTCGTTGGTGGTGGGTTTCCTTTCTATCGAGGCAGCCTTTGTGCAACTCTTTGGTTACGGGCTGGGATTCCTGAAGGCATGGTGGCAACGCTGTGTGCTGAAGAAGGGTGAGTTTGCTGCCTACGAGAAGAATTTCTATGAATAAGAAAACGATGGCGAACAAAGACATGGAGGAGCATAGCTTTTCAATCAAGGAATGGGCTGAGGAAGACCGTCCGCGCGAGAAGTTGGAGGCAAAGGGTGCTGAGGCACTCACGAAGGCTGAGTTGCTCGCCATCTTGATAGGCAGTGGCACGCAAAAGAAGTCGGCTGTGGAACTGATGGCGGAGCTGATGCGTGAATGCGATGACAAACTGGTTCTGCTCAGCAGGATGACGGTGGACGAGCTGACGAAGATTCAGGGCATTGGTCCTGCCAAGGCCATCACCATCATGGCGGCGATGGAACTGGGGCGACGACGTGCGCAGGAAGAGGTGACGGCGACGCTTACGCAAGTGAAGGATGCCGTGCAGGTGTATCAATACATGCGCCCGTTGATGCGCGACTTGAACCACGAGGAATGCTGGGCTCTGCTGCTGAACAACAACGCTCGCCTCATCAAACGAGTGAAACTGAGCCAAGGCGGACGCACGGAAACGCTGGTGGACGTGCGCATCTTGCTCAAGGCGGCTCTCCTGGCTGAGGCAACGATGATGGTGCTGGTACACAACCATCCATCGGGTTCGTGCCGCCCAAGCCGCGAGGATGTCAACCTGACGGAACACGTGAAGAAGGCAGGCATGACGATGAACATCAAGCTGATTGACCATGTGATTGTTGCTGACGGCGACTATTACTCATTTTCTGAGAATGGCAAGCTGTAAGGAATGGCTTCGGCAAAACCGAAGCTTACGGAACGTGAAGCGAAAAAGAATATCCTATTTAAATATAAGACGGACAAAGATGGAAAATGAACAAATAACGAAATATGATATAGAAACGAAGACGGTGGAAATGCTCCGCACGGTGTTCGACCCTGAAATCCCTGTCAACGTGTATGACTTGGGACTGATTTACAGGATTGACGTGTCGGACGATTTCGACGTGACGGTTGACATGACGCTCACCGCGCCGAGTTGTCCCGCTGCGGATTTCATCATGGAGGACATCCAGCAGAAACTGGACTCTATTCACGGGGTGAAGTCTGCCACCGTGAATCTGGTGTTTGAACCCGAGTGGAACAAGGACATGATGAGCGAGGAAGCCAAACTCGACTTGGGATTCATTTAAAGTGAATGAGGAATGAGGAATGAAGAATGTAGAATGAGGAATGTAGCATGAAAAATTACTATTTTATATCGGATGCACATCTTGGTTCAAGGGCTTTTCAGCATGCAAGGACCAGAGAACGCAGATTGGTGAATTTCCTCGATGCCATCAAGGACAAGGCTGAGGCTGTATATATGCTTGGCGACATGTTCGACTTCTGGTTTGAGTACGACGAAGTGGTGCCAAGAGGATTCACTCGTTTCTTGGGGAAAGTGAGTGAGTTGACCGACCGAGGCGTGGAGGTGCATTTCTTCCAGGGAAACCACGACATGTGGTGTGGCGACTATTTGGAAAAGGAGTGTGGCATGATTATCCACAAGGAGGCGTTGACCACAGAAATCTGCGGAAGGGAATTCTACATTGCTCACGGACACCAACTGGATTATCGCGACCACAACTGGAAGACGGAATTCATGTATAGTCTGTTTGAGAGCCGTACCTTGCGACGCTTGGCAAAGATGATTCATCCGCACTGGTTCATGAATTTCGGCTTGAACTGGGCGAAAAGAAGTCGCGTCAAGCACATAGAAGCTGGAGGTGAACCGCCATATCAGGGTGAGGACAAGGAAGGGCTGGTGCTCTATGCAAAAGACTATCTGAAGACTCATCCCAACATCAATTATTTCCTGTTCGGTCATCGCCACATTGAGTTGGACATGTTCCTCAATCGCACTTGCCGCATGATGATTCTCGGTGAATGGTATTCTCTCTTCACCTACGCTGTGTTCGACGGCGAAAACATGTTTATGGATAACTATATAGAAGGAGAGACGGAGCTGTAGGTGATGGGAAGGATGGGGGGAATGGGATTAATGGGGTGAATGGGAGGAATGGGCTGAATGGGAATAATGGGGTGAATGGGATTAATGGGCTATATGGGAAGGATGGGACATTCATCATTCTACATTCTACATTCTACATTCTTCATTCTTCATTCTTCATTCTTCATTCTTCATTCATCATTCATCATTCCTCATTCTTGCTGTCTATCAGTTTCTTGTTTATTTCCTTGTCGGGGATAACGCCTTTGTCTTTCCACGACTCCAGTTGCCGAATGATGTTGCCTGCACCCGTGGAGAGTTGACCTTGCGCCTTGTCAAAGGCTGTGTTGGCGGCTGAGATTTTGTTGCCGAGGTCGGTGAATGTGTCAGAGAATGTGGCAAATTTCTTGTAGAGTTTCTGAGCGGATTCGATGATGTCCTTCACGTTCTTGGTCTGTTTGGCATTCTGCCAGAAAAGCCACACGATTTTCAATGCCAACATCAGGTTGGTTGGATTCACGATGATGATGTGCTTTTGGTAGGCATCCGTTGCGAGCTTGGCATCGTTCTCCATCGCAAGGATGTAACTGCCTTCATTCGGAATGAACATCAGCACATATTCTGCTGAGTTCTCCACCTTTTTGGGATAGTGCTTGTCTGCCAGTTCGTTCACATGTGTACGAATCGACTTGATGTGTTCTTTGATAAAGTGTTCCTGCTCTTCGGCTGTTTCTGCCTTGATGTAGTCGAGGTATGCCGTGATGGATGTCTTGGAGTCGATGATGAGGTAACTGTCACCATGAAGTTTCACCTTCACGTCGGGAATGAAGCGGTTACCGTTCTCGTCAGTGCTTACATCCTGTGTGAAGAAGTCCGTACCCTCAGTCATTCCGCTGGCTTCGAGAATGTTCCTCAGTACGGCTTCGCCCCAGTTTCCTTGCTTCTTCGGGTCGGCTTTCAGAGCTTTCGCCAGATTTTCTGCGTTCTCGCCGAGGATGGCGGTTTGGTCCGAAAGGCTGCGGATGGCTTCCTTCATCACGGCATCCGTCTTTCCTTGTTCGGTCATCTTGTCCTCAAATTCCTTCTTGAACGTGGCAAGCGACTCCTTGAGTGGATTGAGCAGGTTGTCCATGCTCTCCACGTTTGTGGCTTTCATCGACTCCTGCTGCATCTTCAGGTGTGCCGACGACAGGCGGTCGAACTCCAGTCGCAGCGTGTTCATCTTTTCTTCCCACTGCTGTTGCATTTCCTGCTTCTGTGCCGCATGTCGCGTCTCCATGTCGTTCTTGCTTTCCTTAAACTGGGTTTTCAGCTGTTCCAGCATTTGCAAGTATTGTACTTTCAGTTCGTCCAGTTCTTTCTTGTGGCTTTCCTTCAGGTTGTGAACCATCGTTTCGTTGCTTTCCTTCAGCGTCTTCTGCTGTTCCAGAAGCGACTGCACTTGTGTTTCTGCCTTGGTTGCCTTGCCATGACTCTGAAAGAGGAAATAGCCCAAAACGAGAAGAATGAGTGCTAATAAAACTATTGCAATTTCCATAAAAAAATGAATGTGTATTGTATCGAAGAACAAATATACTTAAAAAATCAGGTTCGAGAGTAATGTTGTTAACTTTTTTTGATATATTTGCAAGCAAATGATACATTACATAGGTGAAATACTGTCGTTGGTGGTAGCCGTTTCGTGGACGGGTGCAGCCTTGTTTAGTGAAGCTGCCACCCTGCGCATCGGTACTGTTGTTCTGAATGTCATCCGCATGGCTGGCTCGTTGTTGGTACTGGGCATCATCCTCTGGATAGTCACGGGGCATCCCCTTCCGCAGTATCTCAATGCCCAGGCTTGGTTCTGGCTGTCGCTCTCAGGTTTGGTGGGCTACGTGTTTGGCGATTACTGCCTGTTCAATTCCTACCTCACCATCGGTTCTCGCTACGGACAGCTCTTCATGACCTTGGCACCATTGGCGGCTGCCCTTTCGGGTTGGCTCATCTTGGGCGAAAAGATGAGTGCGATGGGCATCCTCGGCATGTTCGTCGTGGGCATCGGCATCGGCATGTCTGTACTCAACAAAGGAGGCAAAGGTCAGCATCGTCCCCACCTCAAGTTGCCTCTCCACGGAGTGCTCTACGGCATCGGTGCAGCAGTTGGTCAGGGTGTCGGACTCGTGATGAGCAAACTGGGCATGATGCACTACAAGGAAGGCATTGCCGACCATTTCGGCGGTAGTTTGCTGCAAGCAGGTGATGTTCTCGACTACATGCCCGTTGCTTCCACTTTCGTGCGAGCCATCATGGGGCTGTTGGGCTTCTTCGTCATCCTGCTTCTGAGCGGAAAGGCACGTCGTCTCCTTCCTGCCATGCGCGACGGCAAAGGCATGTTGTTCACGTTTTGTGCCATCCTTTGTGGCCCCACCATCGGTGTGTCCCTCTCGTTGCTTGCCACACTCTACACGAGTGCTGGCGTGGCGCAAACCCTGATGTCGCTGACACCTATATTGATTATATGGCCCACATGGTTCATTTACCATCAGAAAGTCACTACGCTCGAAGTGGTGGGGGCTTGTGTGGCTGTAGCAGGTGCATCGCTTTTCTTTATCTAACCCATCAATAACCACTATCATCATGAAAAAACTCCTCTCCCTTCTACTTTTCGGCGCTTCAAGCGTGGCACTCTCCCAGCCTATGGCAGACATGCAGCCAGCATTAGACTCGCCCGAGTCAGCACCCACAGAACTTGCGACACAGGAAGCACCCAATCCAAGCAAGCTGGAAATGCTGGGCAAGCAAGCCATCAAGGACATCAAGGAAAACACCAAGTTTGGTGGTTATGTCATTGGTTCGGCTGCTTTCAACGACAATCAATCCAACAAGGTGCAGTCCAACTTCAGCGTTCGCCTCATCCGTCTCTACGTGGATGGCAAAGTGTTGGACTTCCAGTATAAGTTGCAGTTCCAAGCCAACGGATTTGGCACTGACTCCAAGGGCAACAGTCCGCGCGTTGTGGATGCGTGGATTGAATGGCAGAAATTCGAATTTGCCAAAATCAAGTTCGGGCAGTTCAAGCGTGCATTCACCTTCGAGAACCCCATGAATCCGTGGGACATCGGTGCTCCTGGCTATTCGCAGCTCAGCACGAAATTGGCTGGCTTCAGCGACCGCGTGGGTGAGCACTCCAGCAATGGACGCGACATCGGTGTGCAAATCCAAGGCGACTTCCTGCCTATCGGCAAAGACAAGCACAAGCTCTTCCACTACCAGTTTGGCATTTACAACGGACAAGGCATCAACAAGGCAGACCAGAACGGGCGCAAAGACTATATCGGTGGTATCTTCCTCCGCCCAATCAAAGACTTGCAACTCGCCGTTTTCGGATGGGATGGCAACTACACGGCAAACGGCGTGACAGTTGACCGCAAACGCTTGGCGTATGGTTTGAAGTACGACGGCGTTGTCAATGTACGAGCTGAATATGCCCGAAGCCACGGACGCAAGATTGGCACGAATGCCGACGGACTACCCGCAGCTGTCGGTGCCAACCGCGCAGATGCGTGGTATGCCATCGTGGGTGTGCCTGTAGGCAAGCACTGGAAGTTCTGGGGCAAGTATGATGTCTATCGTGACAACAAAGAATGGGACACCACGAAGAGCACTTACAACCTCACCGTGGATTACTATTTCTACAAGAACCTGAAGATTCAGGGCAACTACTATTACACGCACGACCGCACAGCGATTGACAAGGATTACAACACTTTCGACCTCCAAGTCTATTTCCGCTTCTGATACGGCAGATGATTTTTTTCAGAGCCACAGATGCCTCGGATGAACACTGATTTGACAAATACATACAACTGATAATCAGCGAAATCTGTGATGAAACAAAATTCCTCATAGCGTCAACAACCGCTATGAGGAATTTTCATTTTATGTTCCAGTATTTGAAATCCCATTAATCTTTGTCCAGCAAATAGAGAAGTTCTTTTGGTGAATAAATGGGAAGCCTACTGAACTCGGCAAAGTCGTCAGTATTAATCGTTACGATACAATCACATTGACCTGCAATGGCGCTCTGATACTGAAGCATATCCTCGAAATCCTTCACTTCTTGGCACAAAGCTATACGTAACTGATTGCTATCCATTGGAAGCACTATAACATGGCTCTCCATCATACGCATTATCTGATACAACTGTGTCCGAGGTATCTTATTTCGCTGCAAGATGTATGCCATGTTAGCAAATGTGAGATAAGAGGCGAAGATGTTGATTTCTTCGTTTATACCTGCTTGCAGAATCTGTTGGCAGTCTGATTGTTCTTTTCGTGCCAGAATAATCTCTAACAGAATGTTTGTATCAAGGAAAACATTCATCATTTCACTTGCCTTCTATCTTCAACGATGGCTGCCAACAATGGGTCTTCGTCCAGTTCTTTTTGCGTGAATTCTCTCAAATGAAGATTGCCAAGCAATTCCACATCTAGCGATAACGGACGGTTCTTCTTCCGTATCTTCTTAGCAGCAGGACTACTCGTTTTGGTTTCTTCCATGTCCTTTGCTTCAATCAACTTATTGGCAAGCCATTCACGTTCGGCTTGCTTCAATGAAAGTCCTTGCAGATATGTCCAAAGATTTTCCAGTGCAAATGTCGTCATAATCCTAACATATTTTATCGACTGCAAATATACAATTAAATATCGGAAAAGCAAGGCATTACAAAACAAGTAAATCACATAAAACACAAAAATTTGTTCTTCAAACACCTAATTTTACAAGAATAACATGTAAATTTGCATATCAATAGTTAAGTTATTCTTCATTCTTCATTCTCCATTCTTCATTTTTCATTTATTCATGTCACTTCTCACACTTGTTTGGTTTGCCATTTGCGCCATCGTTCATGAATTGGGGCATTTTCTCGTAGGGCACGGACTGGGGTGCAAAGTCACCCGATTCCAGATTTTCCTTTCACCCCTCTACTCCTTCCGTTTTCCCCCTCGGAAAGATGGAAAACCCTCGTGGCGCGACACGGAATTCTCCATTGGTTGGTTGCCATTGGCAGGACTGACCGTGTTCGATGTGCCTTCCAACTACACGAACCTTGTTCCGCTTTCCACCGTGAACCCCGATGGCACAGCGGAGGAGAACGAAGGCAAGTATATGGGTTGGACGAAAGAAGGCAAACCCGTGCAAGTGGCACGTCGGCAGTTTCTCCATCTCCGACCAGCGTGGCAACGCCTGTGCGTGTCGTTGGCAGGCGTGATATTCAATCTCCTCTTTGCCTTGCTCCTCATGGGCATCATGGTGTTTTGTGCAGTGAGTCAGAAGCACGGCGTTTGGGGATTTGCCGAACTGAAAGAATCACTCCTTTCCACTTTCCAGATTTTCGGCTATTCCTTTCTCGATGCGTCCGCTGTCGTGACGGGACTTTTTGGCTTCGACTTCTCCATTTCGCAAGTCTCCCAACCCATCTACGACATCTACCAATTCCTCTATGCGCATTCCTTCGCCTACGGACTTGCCATCTACAGCATCGTCCTTTTCTTCATCAACATTCTCCCCATCTATCCCCTCGACGGTGGTCATGCCGTGTTCGAAATCTACGAAATCATCACAGGAAAGCAACCTCCGCAGACTGTTCGAACCGTCCTTTCGTGGGTCGGTTCCATCCTCTTCATCATCCTCTTCTGGATTCTTCCGATGTTGAGATAAGTCATAGCACTCATTGATGTTTCGCTTTTCTTTCTCATTTTTTTGTTTATAAAGAATTGATTTTGAATTTGTTTTGTTATCTTTGTCACGCACTAACAAAATGATAGGAAATCATCATCTAATTATAAACCACTCAAAACCATTTCAACGATGAGAAAACTATTTACTCTTTTTGCCTTGTTGCCGTTCATAGCGGTTAACTCCTATTGCCAATACGCGAAATTAGGAGATGTGAATTTAGACGGAGATGTTGATATTTCCGATGTTGTTTTTCTTGTAAACAAGATTCTCAATCCCGATGCGGGAAATCTCACTTGTCCCGATGACCACCATCCTCATGTGATTGACCTCGGTTTGCCAAGCGGCACGAAATGGTCGTGCTGTAACATGGGTTCTTCTGCTCCCGAAGACTTCGGCGGTTATTATGCCTGGGGAGAGACGGAGGAAAAGGAAACGTATAATTGGAGTACCTACATTCACTGCGAAGGTACACAAAACACTTGCAAGGATATTGGTTCCAACATCCGTGGTACTGAATACGATGTTGTTCGTCAAGATTGGGGAAATGCTTGGCTGATGCCATCACAAGAACAAATCAATGAATTGTTTAACACCTGCACCAGCGAATGGACTGAAGTCAATGGCGTAACGGGGTGCAGACTCACAGCTCCCAATGGCGGTAGCATTTTCCTGCCTGCTGCTGGTTACAAAACCGCTGCACTCTCTGGTCTGGGGAGTTTAGGACGTTATTGGTCTGCAAATGTGAATCCAAATACCAAACATTGGGCTTACTATTTCCAAGTTGGCAGTAACAATAACTTTTGGGGAGGCAAATACAGCACTAATCGTTGCGAGGGTCATTCCATTCGTCCTGTTGCCACTCGTGTCCCTGCTACATTGCTTGGCGATGTCAACGACGATGGATATATAGACATTTCCGATGTTGTTTTCCTTGTCAATTTGATTCTCAATCCTAATGCAACTAATCTCACTTGTCCCGACAATCATCATCCTCATCTTATCGACCTTGGTTTGCCAAGTGGCACAAAATGGGCTTGCTGCAATGTGGGTGCTGTGGCTCCAGATGCTTACGGTGGCTATTATGCTTGGGGAGAAACAGAAGAGAAGGAAACGTATAATTGGGCTAACTACTCCCTCTGCGAAGGAACACAAAGCACATGTTTCAAAATTTATGATATTTGTGGCACAGAATACGATGTTGCCACGAAGGAATGGGGAGAGGATTGGGTGATGCCGACACAACAACAAATGAAGGAACTGCTTGAGAATTGTTCCTACGAATTGACTGAACTTTATGAAACAAAGGGGTATAAGTTAAAAGGTCCAAGTGGCGGTAGCATCTTCTTGCCTGCAGCAGGATACAAAACCACGGCACACTATGGTCAAGGCAGTGTTCTTCAATATTGGTCGGGAACTGGTGATGGCAATACCCGATATTGGGCATACCCATTACACAGTGCAAGTAGCACTCTGTACTGGAAACACGGGACCAACCGCTGTGAAGGTAAATCCGTTCGTCCTGTCTTAAAAGCAGAAGAGTCATCGGAATGATTCCTTTTGGAATAAACATTACGTTCATTCTAAATCATTTACTGCGGCAATTCAATGCCGCAGTTTTTTTTCGACAGCTTTGTCTGAAAGTAATGTTCCAATGGCGTTCGTTTACTGTCCCAATCGCGTTCCTGTGGTATCCAAACTGCGTTTAAGGGGTGTATGAATTGCGATGAGCGTTCGTTTGAGTTTTGACGGACGTTCAATCGGGGGACGATGAACGTTCGTTGGGACGTTGTTGAAGGTTCGTTGAAAAAGGAAAGGTGAATCGTGGGGTCGCATTGGCGCAAAATGATAGAAAAAAGTCTTGTTATTTTTCACTGATAAGATTTTTTGTTAACTTTGCGGTCAATGAAAAGAAGCTTGGCGTTTTCCATAGTGTTGTTCTGCATGACGGTAGCCTTGGCGCAGCAATGGCCAAGGACGGTGATGCGTGGCGATTTTGAAGACCCAACGATGGTGAGGGATGGAAAGGATTTCTACATGACTCACTCTGCTTTCTACGACTTTCCTGCTTTCTTGATTTGGCATTCTACCGACTTGATGAACTGGACTCCGCTGTGCCGAGTGGTGGAGGATGCCTGGAGCGGAATGGCGGTGCGTCCGTTGCTGGAGAAGGAGGCGGAAGGACGTTTCAGCCTGACTTTCGAGGCGGGCGATTCGCTCTACCGCTATGAGGCGGAGAAGGCGAAGGGTCCGTGGCGACGTGTGTCGGTGAGCGATGCCAAGGGCAGAAGGGATTTCCATGAAGTATTTGATGGGCACAAGGTGGTGCGGGTGAATGACGTGAAGGGACAGGAGTATGTGGTCTATCACGAAGCACTGAAGGGGTATGGCAGTTTCGGTAGGCAGACAAAGGTGGAACCCGTGAAGAAGGATGACGATGGGGCGTGGAAGTCGATGTCGGACGAACTGAACCGCAAAAACCGCAAGCAGAATGGCGGTAGGTTTTGGCGAGAAAGCGACACGAAGAAGATGCCCGAAATGCGCATCCGCATGAATGACAATTTCACTGGGCAGCATGTAGGACTGCAATGGACGATGTGGAAAGAATTCTCGATGAATTCGGCAAAAATCGAAAAAGGGACACTCCATTTGGCGGCTTGCGGAACGAGTCCTGTTGATGGCAGAAAGCTGATGACGAAGGCTATCGACAAGAATTATTTGGTGCAAACGCAGGTCGTATCTTCGTCGGGGAATTGGTCGGGGTTGATGCTGTTTGCCGACGAGGGGCATTTCTGTGGTGTGGTGACGGATGGCAGGCAGTTTGTGATATACGAAGATGGCAAGGAAAAGGGACGGAAGGAATACTCCTACGGGAAGAATTGCTATGTGCGAATCGTCAATCACCGACAGCGGGTGCGCATACAGGTGAGCGAAACGGGACGCAGATGGGAGACTCTGGCTCAGGGCATAAACGTGGAACGATATGTCGATGCCAATGCGGATGGGGTGGCTTTGCGGCCTGCGTTGGTGACTTACGGGGACGGGGATGGGCGATTCAGGAAGTTCAGATATACTTCGAAATGAGGATGGGCGTGATGGGCATGATGGGGTTAATGGGCGAAATGGGGGTAATGGGCGCAGATAAAACAGAAATTGTTTCGGCTGTTATGCAAGCAATTCCTGGTGGTGTGATTATTCACGCTGTATGTAGAATTGTACTTTTTTGAGACGAAATGGGAATCGGTTAGGATTTTTTATTTTGCTGAGTCGCATCAACGTTTATTTTTTCGTTATCTTTGCAGCAAAGAAACGTATTCTTGGAATCAACAACTAACTAGATAACTATATGAAAAAATTTGTTACTTGTGCGCTTTTAGCGTTGACCTCTTTGATGAGTGCGAATGCTCAGCGTGTGACAGACCAGCTGGACCGTGGGCTCGTGGCAGTGCCTGTGACGGGTGGTAACTTTGTGAGCTGGAAAGTGTTTGCTGAGGAATACTACGACGTGACTTACAATCTCTATTGCAATGGTTCGAAGATTGCGAGCAATCTGAAAACGTCGAACTACACCCACACGAATGGCAATTCGTCGAGTTCCTATCAGGTGGTTCCCGTTGTGAAAGGTGTGGAGCGCACTGACCTCATGTCGCAGGCAACGAAGCGCTGGAACAACCAGTATTATCAGTTCCCTGTGGCAAAGGTCTATGACCGCGCTGGCAATGATGTCACTTCGGGCTACATCATCAACGATGTCAGCTTGGGCGACGTGGATGGCGATGGTGTTGTGGAGTTCTTGGTGAAGCGCAACAATCATCTTGGCAATCAAGGGGACGTGACGAACAAGCTGACGTTCCACCATTACGAGTGCTACAAACTGGATGGCACGTTGCTGTGGTGGATGGACCTCGGTCCTAACATGCTGGCAGGTCCCGACGAGCAGTGGGATGCTGTGCTTTACGACTGGGACATGGACGGCAAGGCTGAGGTGCTGATGCGCGGTGCCGACAACATGATTATCCATCAGGCTGACGGCACGGTGCTGACCATTGGCGACAAGCCTAACTACGATGCCCGTACCGTTTATAACACGCAATATACCTGCGTGGGCAATGAGTACCTGCTCTATTTGGAGGGCGCAACGGGCAAGCCTTATCCAATCGGTGATGACGGCAAACTCTGGATGACTTATCCACTGAAGCGATTCGAAGCCAATGAGTTCAGCGGGGTGGAAGGAAGTTCTACTTACGAGGAAGCCTACGTGAACACTTGGGGCGGCTCGAATGGTCGTCACGACGGTGGTCACCGTTCGATGAAGCATTATTTCGGTGCCCCATTCCTGGATGGCCGCAAGGCAAGCATCTTCCTGGGTCGTGGGTGCTACACGCGCCACAAGATGGCTGCTTACGATGTGGACCCAGCCACGCATAAGCTCACGCAGCGTTGGTTCTGGTCGGAATACAACGGTTCGTCGCCTTGGTTTGGCAATGGCTATCACAACTTCTCCATTGCCGACGTGGATGAAGACGGACGCGACGAGATTGTGTTTGGTTCGATGGTGATTGACGACAACGGAAAGGGACTTTCCACCACAGGACTCGGACATGGCGATGCTGAGATTGTGGGCGACCTCGACCCTTACCGCAAGGGCTTGGAGTTCTTCGGTTGCAACGAGGACAATCCATCCATGAACTACCGCAATGCTACCACTTCGCAGATTTACTACCGCTTGCAGAGTACGAGCGACGACGGCCGTTCGCTTTGCGGAAATTTCTCGAACGACTATCCTGGTTGCCAGGGCAGAAGTACACAGAGCGGGTTGGTTTCCACTGTTGCCGACAAACTCCTGCCTGTGACGATTCCAAGTGACGCAGAGACGGCTAAGAACTGGGCTATGGCATGGTTTCACCTCAACTTCCGCATCTATTGGGACGGCGACCTCTGTGATGAGGTGCTCGATAGCCCTGGAACAGAGAAGGAGGCTGCTGTCTATAAGCATGAGCACAGCAGGTTGTTCACCAGTTCGGGCTGCAAGATGAACAACGACTCGAAGAACAACGCCTGTGCTTCGGCTGACATCCTCGGCGACTGGCGCGAGGAAATCGTGGTTCGCACCAGCGACAATGCTTACATCAGAATCTATACGACGAACACTCCTACCACTTATCGCATTCCTACACTTTGGCACGACCATCAGTATCGCAATGCAATGGTTTGGCAGTGTGTGGGCTACAACCAGCCTCCTCAGAAGAGTTACTTCCTCGGCGAGCTGGAGGGTCTCACGGTAGCTCCACCACCATTCACAATGACCGACCGCGTGGAGATTGGCAATGGCGGCACCATCAGCACTGCTAATGCCAACGAGCACGTGATGGTTTGCGAAACGAACGACACGAAGATTTCCGTGACCGACGGTGCAAATCCATATATTGCCACCTTCAATGTGCCTTCGTGGGTGCAGGGAACGAACAGCAACAGCAAGACGAATCCAGTCATCAAGTATGATTACTACACTTGCGAAGTGAGTGGAGGTGCATTTGCTGGCGACATGCGATTAGTGAAGCAAGGCGATGGCGTTTTGACATTGCCAGCTGTGGAGCAGAAATACACGGGCAACACCGACATCTGGGCAGGAACGGTGAACTTCGATGGCAAGTTGCTGAACTCAGCCCTTTGGTTGAATCGTTTTGCCAAACTGAACAGCAATGGTGGCGAGTTCCGCAGCATCAAGATGGACTACGCCGCTGAGTTGCGCCCAGGCGGTGAGAAGCAGATGGGAACGGTGACAATGGACACGCTGACATTAGGCTTTGGCTCTCGCCTTGTGCTGGACATCTTTGAGGATGGCACGGCTGACAAGGTGGTTGCTAAGGCAGTGAACATCGAAACGAAGGACTGGGCGTATGGTCCTGAATTCTTGGCTCCAGTGGTGGAAGTGGTTCCTCATCTTGGCACGGGTGTAGAGAAAATTCCTGAAGGCGAATATCTCTTGGCAGAATTTGGAAATGTGACGGGAGCAATGGAAAAGCTGGTGCTGAAAGGCACTATCCTCACCCAGAAGAGCGTGCTCGAACTGCGCGAAGGCAAGCTCTATCTGGTGGTTTCGGGTGTTCGCGACAATAGCGATATTGTTTGGTTGGGCGACAAGAGTTCAGTTTGGAACGCTTCCATCACGGATAATTTCGCATTCCCAGACGAAGAACTGACTGCAACGATGTTCGTGAATGGCGACAATGTGTATTTCAACGACGACGCAGAAAGCTTCAAGGTGGAAATCAATGGCGAGGTACAACCCGACACGATGTTTGTAGATAACGTATCAGCTTATCAGTTCATGGGCACTGGCTCCATCATCGGAGGTCAACTGGTGAAGACGGGTGCAGGACGACTGACCATATCAACCGACAACACCTACAAGGGTGGAAATCACCTGAAAGGCGGAACGACCGTTGTCAGCACACTCTCTAATGCCAATCAAGCATACGGCAACTTGGGCGGTGTGACGATGAGTCCAAGCCTGTTCACCATCGAAGACGGTGCTGTGCTTCAGACAACGGCTGAGGTGACAAACGGCTCTGCCATCCGTCTTGTGGGTACAGAAGGCGGTGTGATCAATGCAGGAGCCAACTTCACACAGAACTCAGCGTTCTCGGGCACTCAGCTCACGAAGCGAGGCAATGGCACATTGCGCCTTGCGACAGGCAACGCAGCCCTCACGAAGATGATTGTGGCTCAAGGCACCGTGACGATGATTACCGACAACAGCCTTTCGCCAGCCAAGACGCTCGAATTCCAAGGCGGCTCATTCAGCGACTACAACGGAAACGGCTCTTACAGCAATTACACCTACGCGGTGAATGTTCCTGAGGGCAAGACGGGTACATGGAATCTCGACTCGCGCGCCACCTATAAGAATGTGTTGACAGGTGCAGGAACGCTGACCGTGAATGTTCAGACTACCATCCAGCGCACACAGCTGCAGGGCAACTGGTCGGCATTCGAAGGAACCATCAAGGCTACCACAAACAGCGATGCCATCTTCCCTCTCGACAACTCATACGGTTTGCCAAAAGCAACACTCGACCTCTCGTCGGGCATCACCGTGGGCAACTCGGCAAAGACCTTCAAGATTGGCAAGGTGACTGGTTCGGGCAACCTGGGTGGCGCATCGGCTTACGGCTCAACAGTCAGCGGTGCCAACACTTGGCAGGTTGGCAACGACGAGAACTTTGCGTGGGGAGGTGCTGTGACTGGCACAGGAACCAACTTCACCAAACTCGGCTCAGGCAAAATGACCGCTTCGGGTGCATGGACCACAACTGGTGCAGTGCGTGTGAACGAGGGTGAAGTCCACATCAATTCGAACACATGCTTAGGCACTGGTTCGCTCACCGTGGCTGCCGATGCTTCGCTGACGGGTGTGACAGGAAGTATCTTCTCTTCTCAAGGCAATCTGACCAACTCGTCTTACAGCATCAATGGAACGCTGCAAGTGGGTGTCGGTTCATCGAGCACATCGGGCTTCATGGGCTTTGGTGGCAAGAATGTAACGATGGGCACAAATTCAGTGCTCCGCTTGGGTGTCAGCAAATGTGCTAACGAGACTTCATACGGTGGTGCAGCATTGACAAACATCGGAACAATGACGATGAACGGAACGGTTTCCGTCTTCTTGTCAAGCTCACATTCGTTGGTGGCTGGCGACTCCGTGATTCTCTGGGTGGCAGACAAGTATCTGGGTACTCCAAAACTGGAAAGCTACATCGTGGATGAGGCTGCCGGACTCTATTGGGATGACAGCCAGCTGGCTCGTGGTGTGCTCTATGTGACGACACAAATCCCTTCGGGCATTCATGGAGTGCTGTATGCAAACGATGAGGATGCACCAATCTATACCATCGGCGGTGTGAAGGTGGCAGAGGCTGGTGCCGACCTCAAGGCGTTGGCTCCAGGCGTTTACTTCCGTAACGGCAAGAAATTCGTCGTGAAGTAGTACAAAATATAACGACTGAAAAAGAGAAAAAGGCATTGCAGATTTTCCTCAACAGAGAACATTCTGCAATGCCTTTTTTGTAAGTGTAATGGACCGAATTTGCATGAATTGGTCTTTTTTCGAGTGCCATTTATTATTATTTACTTAAAATGTTGTACCTTTGCAACTTGTTGATTGAACATACAGAAATAATTATATATCAAACAATAGCATTATTATGAAAAAAGTTGCATTGATCACTGGTGTTACAGGTCAGGATGGTTCTTACCTTTCCGAGTTTCTCTTGGAAAAAGGCTATGAAGTGCATGGCATCATCCGCCGTTCGTCGGTCGATTACCGTGAGCGCATCGCACACCTTGAGGGTAAGCCACATTTCCACCTTCACTATGGTGATATGGGCGACTCCATGTCGATTCTTCAAGTAGTCAGTATGGTCAAGCCAACCGAGATTTACAACCTTGCTGCGCAAAGCCATGTGCAAGTGAGTTTCGACTCACCTGAGTTTACTGCCGACGTGGATGCCACTGGTGTGCTCCGTGTGCTCGAAGCCGTTCGCCTTTGTGGTCTGAAAGACACTTGTCGCATCTATCAGGCAAGCACCTCGGAACTTTATGGCAAGGTGGAGGAAGTGCCTCAGAACGAGAACACGCCATTCCATCCTTACAGTCCGTATGCTGTGGCAAAGCTCTATGGATTCTGGATTGTGAAAGAATACCGTGAAGCTTACAACATGTTCTGCTGCTCGGGCATCCTCTTCAACCATGAGTCGGAGCGCCGTGGAGAAACCTTCGTGACTCGCAAGATTACCTTAGCTGCTGCACGAATTGCACAAGGCAAACAGGACAAGCTCTACTTGGGCAACCTTTCAAGCCTGCGCGACTGGGGCTATGCAAAGGACTACGTGGAGTGCATGTGGCTCATCTTGCAGAACGACAAACCAGAGGATTTCGTCATTGCTACGGGTGTGCAGCACAGTGTGCGTGAGTTCTGCTACTATGCTTTCAAACATGCTGGCATCGAACTGGAGTTCCAAGGCGAAGGTCTCGACGAGAAGGGCATTGACAAGGCAACGGGCAATGTGCTGGTTGAAGTGAGTCCTGATTTCTACCGTCCAACCGACGTGGTGAATCTCTGGGGCGACCCAACGAAGGCAAGAGCGAAACTCGGCTGGAATCCAGGCAAGACTACGTTCGAGGAACTCGTGAAAATCATGGTGGATCATGACATGGCAAAAGTGGCTGCTGAGAAGGCTTCTGAGCAGGTGCTTCGCACGAACCTCGCCGAATATCTTGAAAAGGGTATTGTGAAATAAAACAACGGAAAAAATATTACGAATGTTAGAAAAAAACAGTAAGATATACGTGGCAGGCCATCACGGGTTGGTGGGGTCTGCCATTTGGAATAACCTCAAGCAGAGAGGGTTTACGAATTTGGTGGGACGCAGTCATAAGGAACTCGACTTGCTCGACCCCATCGCCGTGAAGAAGTTTTTCGATGAGGAACAACCCGATGCCGTGGTACTTGCCGCTGCACATGTGGGAGGCATCATGGCAAATCTTCAGTATCGTGCCGACTTCATCTACCAGAACTTGCAGATTCAGCAGAATGTGATTGGAGAGAGTTGGAAGCATGGTGTGAAGAAATTGCTCTTCCTCGGTTCCACCTGCATATATCCACGCGAGGCTCCACAGCCTATGCCAGAGGATTGTCTGCTCACTTCTCCCCTTGAATATACCAACGAACCATACGCCATTGCCAAGATTGCAGGTCTGAAGATGTGCGAAAGCTTCAATCTGCAATATGGCACCAACTACATCGCAGTGATGCCAACCAACCTCTATGGTCCTAACGACAATTTCCATTTGGAGAACTCGCATGTGCTCCCTGCCATGATTCGTAAGATACATCTGGCAAAATGCTTGAATGAAGGCGATTGGGAGGCTGTTCGCAAGGACATCGGTTTGCGCCCTGTGACGATGAAGGTGAAGGCAACAGGTGAGGTGAAGCGTGTGGATGCCTCTTCATCCGAAGCCGACATTCTCGAAGTGCTTGCTCACTATGGCATTGCCCCTGAAGCCGTGACGCTGTGGGGAACAGGCTCACCTATGCGCGAGTTCCTTTGGAGTGAAGAAATGGCCGATGCGAGTGTACACGTGTTACTCAATGTGGATTTCAAGGACACATACCAGGAGAATTTCAACGCTGACCACATCAACGAAATCCGCAATTGCCACATCAACGTGGGAACTGGTAAGGAAATCAGTATCAAGGCGGTTGCCGAACTGATTATGAAAGAAATCGGATTCAAGGGCGAATTGCGTTGGGATGCCTCAAAGCCTGATGGTACACTAAAGAAACTGACTGACCCAACCAAACTTCACGAACTGGGTTGGCATCATAAAATAGAAATTGATGAAGGTATCCATCGCCTTTATCAATGGTATCTCCAAGGCATCTGTATCAACCACCAAGCAGAATAAAGTGTAGAATGAAGAATAAAGAATGAAGAATGTATTTTACTCAGCTAATTAAATAAGTAATTTACATTCTTCATTCTTTATTCTTCATTCTTCATTGAATGCCATTCTTCATTCTTCATTTTCGTTTCTTTTCCTATCTTTCTCACGTATCTCCACCCGTCGAATTTTTCCGCTGGTTGTCTTTGGTAGCGCATCAACAAACTCAATGATACGTGGATATTTATAAGGAGCAGTTTCGTGCTTCACGTGTCTTTGCAATTCTTTCACGAGGTCTTCGTCAGCTCTGTCCTTCCATTCTTTAGCCAACACAACCGTTGCTTTCACCACTTCGCCACGGATGTCATCGGGCACACCTGTGATAGCACATTCCACAACGGCTGGGTGCGTCATCAGCGCACTCTCCACTTCGAAAGGACCAATGCGGTAGCCAGAACTCTTGATGACATCGTCAGCACGTCCGATGAACCAGAAGTAGCCGTCCTTGTCGAAATACGCCAAGTCGCCAGTATGGTATAGACCGTCGTGCCAAATGCTTTCTGTGAGAGCTGGGTTGCGATAGTATTTGCAGAAAAGTCCGAGCTGTTTGCGTTTGTCGGTGCGAATGCAGATTTCGCCCTGTTCACCAGCCGTCGTAACAAGATTGCCTTCCTTGTCTCTGAGTTCTATGTCATATTGAGGATTTGGCACACCCATCGACCCTGGCTTTGGCTTCATCCACACAAAGGTGCCGAGGGTGCAGGTGGTTTCTGTTTGTCCAAAACCTTCCATCAAGTGGATTCCCGTGGCTTCAAAGAACTTCTTATAAACAGAACCATTGAGCGCTTCTCCAGCCGTCGTGCAGTATTGAAGCGATGAGAGGTCGTATTTCGAGAGGTCCTCGCGTATCATGAAGCGATAGATGGTGGGTGGCGCACAGAACGAAGTCACATGGTATTGCTCCATCTTCTTGAGAATATCAGCAGGTGTGAACTTCTCATGATCGTACACGAATATGGTAGCACCCACAATCCACTGTCCATAGAGCTTTCCCCAAACAGCTTTTCCCCAGCCCGTGTCAGCCACCGTGAGGTGGAGGCTGTCTGGCTTCAGATTATGCCAGAAAGCAGCAGTGGTAAGGTGTCCGAGCGCGTAGGTATAGTCGTGAATCACCATTTTAGGCTCTCCACTCGTACCACTCGTGAAATACATGATAGAGTAGTCGCTCGACTTGTTGACATGTTCAGGACGCTTGAATGGAGCAGCCTCCCGAATACCCTTCTGGAAATCCTCCCAGCCTTCGCGTACTTCAGGACCGATGCTGATGCGTCGTTCCACGGATGGACACTTAGGATAAGCATTATCCACATGGTCAAGGATTTCCTCATCGCCACAAGTCACAATGGCCTTGATGGTAGCTTTCTCGCAGCGATAGATGATGTCCTTGGCAGTCAGTAAGAACGTTGCAGGAATGGCAACAGCACCAATCTTGTGGAGAGCTATGATGCTCGTCCAGAATTCCAGTCTTCGCTTGAGAATTAGCATCACCATGTCGCCCTTTCCAATGCCGAGGCTTTGGAAAAAACTTGCCACCTTGTCCGATTCTTCCTTGATTTGCTTGAAGGTGAGACGTCGTTCATCACCTCGGTCGTTTGTCCAAAGAAGAGCCAGCTTGTCTGGAGCCTCTTCTGCCCACGCATCCATCACGTCGTAGGCAAAATTGAAATTATCGGGAACGATGAATTCAAGATGTTGCTTGAAATCCTCCATCGATGTGAATGTACTCTGCTTCAAAAAACGTTCTAACATATACGTGTGTGTTTGTTTTTATTCTGAGAAAAGCGAAAAATGTGTGTGTGTTCTTTTGCCAACCCGTCTTTATTTGTATCACTCTCTTTCTGCTGCAAACAAACCTTGGGAATCCGAACACGATTCACAAAGAATTTTTTGCACACCATGATGAATCTACTTTTCTTTTCGATTCAAATTTACACACTTTTCTATCTTATTGCAAAATAAAAACATGTTAATTTTCACCAATTTACACACACTTTTTCCCTTTGTGCAACGATTCCCGATTTTTTTTGCACACTTCTTGGGAAAATATGCAAGCACGATTCCTTACTTCAGTCCCGCCTTGAGACAGCGAATGACAGCAGAGTTGAAACCAGCATGGTCGAGTTCGTTAAGCCCCTTGATGGTAGTGCCACCAGGAGTGGTGACCTTGTCGATGGCTGCTTCTGGATGCAAACCCGTTTCGCGCAACAGAGCAACAGCACCCTCCATCGTTTGCATCGCTATCTGCAATGCCTGCTGAGGATAGAACCCCATTTCCACCCCACCCTCTGTCATGGCACGAAGGAAACGGAACACGTAGGCAATGCCGCAACTGGCCATCATCATGCCTGGACCCACGAGGCGTTCCTCCGTGACGAGCGTGTCGCCATCCAGCTTGAAAAGACTTTCCACCTTTTCCACGGCATCCTTACCAGTGCCCTTCGTCGAAGAAATGAAAGTCATGCTTTGCGCAAATTCAGCAGCAATGTTAGGAATGCAATAAAAGATGTTAGCATCAGCAGGAACATTTCCGAAGAAACCGATGAGTTTCTCGGTCGTGATGCCAGCAGCAATCGACACCACTATCTGCTTCCGAAAGTCAATCTGTGAGCGAATGTCGTTGACCACCACTTCCACCAACCAAGGCTTCACCGCCAGCACAACGATGTCCGCACCTTCCACAGCGCAAGAATTGTCGTCCGTCGTGCGAATGCCAGGGAAGTCGGCAGAGAACTTTTGGAGAATTGCTTGAGCCTTGTCTGCCACACAAATGTCAGCCACCGAAGCCAGCACCTGCTCTGACTTTCCGCTTTGAGCCGCTTTTGCCCATCCTTTTGCCAATGCGCCGCCCATATTGCCAGCGCCAATAACTGTTATCTTCATACTATTTCGTTTTTTTTGAATCAAGCTTGAATTTTTTCGCAAAGGTAAATAATTATTGACAATTCACCATTGAAAAAGGACGTATTTCTTTAACTTTGCAAATCAAATCGTCGCAGAATGGCGAAGTATAACAAAAAGACAATCAACCAAATCCCCCCAATAATGAACATGTCCTCAAGCGAAAAGAAAAAAAACAGCAAGAAGAAAAGCAAGAAAAAAGTGCAACGCGTTCCTTATTATTATTGTCCTTCAAACATGACAATGGAAGAATGGCAGATTGCACTGCGTCGGCAAATGGCTCGGGAGGAACGATATACCATTTCATGTGTGGATGAGGAGAAATTTCCTGGTGAGTATCTTTTGAAGAATCCGAAAACACGCCATCAGTACAAGGTCGTGTATCGAGGAGCGAAAAGTCCGTGGAACTATTGCTCGTGCATGGACTTCAAGACTTCACGCTTAGGCACTTGCAAACACATTGAGGCTATAAAACAGAAAGTGAGCGGCAGCCACCTGAAGGTACACACCGAGATTCCCTCCTACACATCTGTCTATTTGGACTACAGAGCAGAAAGAACCGTTCGCATTCGCATCGGGGCGGATTATCAAGAAGATTATCAGCGGCTGGCAGCCCACTATTTCGATGCAGAAGGAAATCTCCTGCCATCAGCATACAAGAACATACACCAGTTCATCCGAGCAGCCAAAGCCATCGACGACCGTTTCCGCTTCTATCAGGATGCACTCGACTTTGTGATTGAGGAACGAGAAAAGACCGTGCGTGAGCGCATCATTCGCAACTACTCGGATGAAGAATTGGACAGCATCCTCCACACACAACTCTATCCCTACCAGAAAGAAGGAGTGCGCTTTGCCTTTGCCAAAGGGAAAAGCATCATTGCCGATGAAATGGGACTGGGAAAGACCGTGCAAGCCATTGCCGCAGCAGAGCTGTTACTACGAGAACATCTTGCAGAGAGCGTGTTGGTGATTTGCCCCACATCATTGAAATACCAATGGAAACGGGAAATAGAACGGTTGTCGGGGCAGGAAGTACACGTGATAGAAGGAACACACATGCAGCGACGCGACCAATACAATGCTCCTCAACCCTATAAGATTATTTCCTACAACAGTGCGTGCAACGACATCAAGATTCTCGGTTCATTGCACACAGACATCCTAATCATGGACGAAGTGCAACGACTGAAGAACTGGAACACACAAATCTCGACAGCAGCACGTCGAATTCAGTCCGACTACTCCCTGATTCTCTCCGGCACACCGTTAGAGAACAAGTTGGAAGAACTCTTTTCCATCATGCAATTCGTTGACCAATTCTGCCTGGCACCCTACTACCAATTCCGTGCCCAGTGCATTGAAACCGATGAATTGGGAAAGATTGTAGGCTATAAGAATCTTAACAAGGTCGGCGAAATCATCAGAGGCAGACTCATCCGCAGAAGAAAGAAGGACGTAGCCCTCCAAATGCCCAAGCGACAAGACAAGAACCTCATCCTTCCCCTCACACAAGAGCAAATCGACATGCACGAGGAATACCATGCAGGAGTGGCACGACTCATCCATAAGTGGACAACCAACCATTTCCTGTCGGAGAAAGACCGACGACGCCTGCTCCTCCTGCTTTCACAAATGCGAATGGTGTGCGACAGCAGCTACATCCTGGACCAGAAAACACGCTACGACACGAAAGTCAACGAAGTGACAAATATCCTGCAAGACATCGTGGACAGCGGTGACGAGAAAGTCGTCGTGTTCAGCCAGTGGGAAAGAATGACACGACTCGTGGCGCAAGAACTGGACAAACGCAACATCGGCTATGAATATCTGTACGGAGGAGTACCATCCATAAAGCGCAAGGACTTGGTCAGCAACTTCTGCGACCTGCCCGAAAGCCGCGTCTTCCTATCCACCGATGCAGGCAGCACAGGTCTGAACCTGCAAGTCGCCTCCATCGTCATCAATCTCGACCTACCCTGGAACCCCGCCGTGCTGGAACAGCGTATTGCCCGCATCTATCGACTGGGACAAACCAAAAACATCCAAGTCATCAACCTCGTAGCCAAAGACACCATCGAGGAACAAATGATTGGAAAACTTCGTTTCAAAGCCTCCATGTTCGAAGGAGTTCTTGACGGAGGTGAAGATTCCGTATTCGTGGAAGACAGCAAGTTCAGCCAGATGATGGACAGCCTGAAAGAGACGATGGACATCTTCGAAGACGAAGCAACAGAAACGACAGAGCAGGAAGCCGCAGTCATGGAAGAGCCCGAAGAAGAAAAAAGCAAGGACTCAGCAGACATCGAGGACTCAACCGCCAACATATCCCCAGAACTCATTGAGCCACAAGACGAGGACGAAAACAGTACAGAGGACAAAGAACAAGACACTCGCTCAACGTCGTCCCACAAGCCTTCCATCCGCAACCCTAAAGACCTCGTTTCGCAAGGCATCTCCTTCATGACAGGACTCGCCGAAACCCTGAAATCGCCCGAAGCCACCGAGGAACTGATTAAGACCATCGTAGTGGAAGACGAGAAGACAGGCGAAACCAGCATCCACATCCCGATTGCCAACAAAGAGTCCGTCAAGAACCTACTTCAATTCGTAGGCAAACTCTTCGGATAAGCCAGCAACCGCACACAAAACCTTGCAACAAAGGACACACCAATATAACGCACGTTCATCAACGCCACGACGAACGCTCAATTCACATCAAACGCACGTTCATCAACAATACAATGAACGTGCGTTCGTTTCATCAAAGCAAACAAATAATACTTCTCTATCAAAGGTTATATAAAAACACGTCAGTTCGGCATAAGGAGTCGCTTCGCGAGTTATCGAGTTTACTCGCTTTGCTCGCAAAGAAATCTCACAAATCTTCTCAAATCTTA
>DGSN01000081.1 GCA_002393575.1 Prevotellaceae bacterium UBA4361
TGACTTTTTCGTGTTGTTTCACCTTATTTTATTTCACCATTTGCTTCAGCCGTATTCTGTTCAGAGCCAGTAATAACCCGTTTTTCTTCCTTTGTTTTATAAAATTTATCAACTTCTGTTCGATCCTTTTTATATAATACTTCATATTCTGACTTTATGATGACAAGACGCTTGTGTTTTTACTTGGAGAAGAGTAATCTCTTAATCAGTGACAAAACTAAAACAATATACATACCATTTCTGGTTCGTGACCTTCTCCCAATTAGACTTTGTTCTTTTCAATCCCTTTGTATATGTTTTTATACGTTTCTTTTTTGATTCTGTATAAGAACTATATGGCAAAGTAGTACCTCTTACTTCTTTAATTCTTAAATTTGAGTTGAATAAAATAAAGAAAAACACTCTATAGCTATAATCGTCTTTATAATTGGATTTATAATAATACTTTTTTAGATACTCTTTAAGATAATCGTCTCCATCCTTGAAACATACTTGATTCAATTTTATTTCAAGTTGTTTCCCTTCTTTTGTATTATAGACCATGATGGAATCGTTCATTGATGTATAAATAGGTCCATACTCATCGTATATAATCTTGTTGTTTTGACTATATACGCTTAATGAGCACAATAAAACCAAAGAAAATGCTCCTACTATTCTTTTCATAATTCTTTCTATTGAGCTGAGGTGAAACTTTTTTTCTTTTTTGCTGTGTTTATTTCCAGCGTTAATGAATAAAACCTTCTTTTTTTAAGAGAATCTGAAAAATGGACCTGTGGGAGATTTCTAAAAGCAATCTCTCTTATTATATTTTTCTCCTTTTCCGTCAAATGATTGTAGATACACCCTGATTCATAAACATTGATGTGTTCTACTTTCTCAATTCTCCCTTGCTTGTCAATTGCTACCTGTAGGAACACGGTTTTCCAAAAAGGTCTTTGAATCGCTGATTCAGATAAGGATTGAATCTTCTCTACATTATTTTTCAGCTTATCATTTTCATCGAAGGAATTAAAAGGACTATTGGTCTCACGAAGCAAGGATGTCAGCCCAAATCTTTTGAGGAACACCTCCTGTTCAAATTCCCAAATCTGTGCGTATTGCTCAACGAACATTGAATGATGATTCGTGTCGTATGATAGTTCCATACAGATAGAAGGGCAATCGATAATGGCTTCAGTATGATACGACTTCTTTTGACAATCTATACAATGCTTCAGTTCAACATTCTTGTTTGATGCAATCCATTCATCCAAATAATCACCTTCCAACAAACATGGCAACTGGTCTTTATAGAATAGTAAAGGAACGTTATGAAAGTCGTTTCTTTCATAATGCCAGAAATTCACAATAATATTGATTTTACCATCATTCTCTTTTTTGCAAGAGAATATGAGTAAAGGCATATAATAGGAAAACTCCTTAGGATTCTTTTTTGCCCATTTATTCAAGTAGTTGTAGCTTGGCAGACGAGTACGAAGGCAATTGTCAATGAGACCATCGAAATCAGAAGTTAACTTTACGCATTTCATCGATTTGCCCATACATTGATACCCTTCATGATGATGAACAAGGTTATTCATTACGGAATCTTGTCCATAGGAGATGTAAAAGACAAAGAATGCTGGAATGATGAAAAGAAGTCTGATGTTAATTTTCATTGTTTCAAGTTTTTGATTACAAAGTTATGGGAATTAGATGATAACAGCAAACAATGTGAAAAGTTATTTCTTGTCAGGCATCTTGTCGTAGAGGGCTTTCCACCATGTGTCGTCGCCTTTGAGCCATTTGGCAAACCATGCGAAGATGGTGTTTTGCCATTGCTTGCGCTTCTGGTAGTCGAGGATGTGGTGGTTCTGTCCATCCACCAGCACCATTGCTGTTTCCCTGCCGAGGAGCTTGAGGGCTGTGAACATCTGGATGCTCTCGCCCACGGGCACGTTGGTGTCGTCCGTTCCGTGGAGGAAGAGAAGTGGTGTGTGTATCTTGTCGGCATTGAAGAGCGGACTTTGGTCCACATAGAGGTGCTTGTTCGTCCACGGATAGGAATTAGCCATCGACACTTCGCTGTAGCTGTAGCCCCAATAGCCTTCGCCCCAATAGCTGGTGTGGTCGCTGATGCCTGCGTGGGATATGGCGGCAGCAAAGATGTCTGTCACCGTTTGCAGATACTGCGTCATGAATCCTCCATAGCTGGCACCGATGCAGCCAATCTTCGTGGCATCCACCCACGCGTGTTCCTTGCAGAAGGTCTTGGTGGCACCGATAATGTCCTGGGCCACGCCTTCGCCTGCAGTGTTCACGTGGCGGGATGAGAATTCCTGTCCGAATCCTGTGGCTCCACTTGGATTTACAACGAGCACCACATAGCCCTGAGCGGCGTAGGCGTGGTGAGGATAGCGACTCTCGAAGTTGCGACTTGTAGGTGAGCAACCGCCATAGTAGTTCACAATCATGGGATAGTGCTTCGAAGCGTCGAAATGAGGTGGCAGATAGTAGCGGCAGCAGATGGTGTCGCCACGGTCGTTCAGGTAGTTCCATGCTTGGCATTCTCCGAGCGTGATGCCTTGCAGGATGTCCTTGCTGAGGTCTTCGAAGAGGGCTGTCTTCAGCGTTTTCGTGTTGAGCGTGTAGATGCGGTCGGAGTTGGATGCGCTCTGTCCTTTCATCATGAGCATCGAGGCTGAAGATGCCACGCTGAAGTTCGTCACCAGTTCTTCGGGTGTGTTCATGCGTTGGATGTTGCCCGTCTTGGGATTCATGCGGAACAGGTGGATGCAGTCCTTGTCTTCAGCGTTGAAATAGATGTTTCCGTCTGCTTTGCACCAAGTGGCACTCATCACGTTCGGATTGAACTCCCTGGTCATTGCCTTCACTTGCTTCGTGCGGATGTCCATGAGGAAGAGTTGCTTGTCTATCATGCTGGGCACCCTGCCTTCGGGCACCACGTTGCCGATGCCACCGAATGCTTCGGGCGAACCTTGCAGCAGCACCTGAGTACCGTCGGGCGAGAACTGCGCTCCGTCCACGAATCCGTCTTTCGTCACCAAGGTATCCACGTCTAAGTTGTCGGCATGGATGCGATAGAGCGAATAGACGGTGGTTGGTCGCTCGGTGAGTCGGCTTTCAGACTTCATCACGAGCAGATATTTGCCATCATCAGAGATGTCGGACAGATAGACGTTGTGGTAGCCGTAGGTGAGAGGTTGGGCGAGTCCGCTCTTCAGGTCGAACTTCACCAGTTGGTTTCGATTTCTCCATCCTGGCTGACGGTCTTCGGGTTCCACCACTTCGTAGATTTCCTTCTTTTCCTTCGGTCCTTCCTGTTCTTTCGAGATGATGAGATAGTCTTCGGTAGGCGACATGGTGAATGAGCCCGAAGGCACGGACTCGCACAGCACGGTTTCTTCCCGTGTCTGCGGATTCACGCTGACGAGTTCTCGCTTTTCTCCTCTTATATAATAATAGCAGTTGGAGCGTGGCATCCAGTGCATACCGCTTCGGGCATCCACTATCTGCTTCGTGGCGATGTTCCACAGCTTGCTGCGGCTCACTGACTGTCCGCCTTGCTGCGTGTTGTTGTAGTTCACGATGGCATATTTTCCGTTGGGTGAGATGCTCACGTTCGAGCATTTCCATCCGTGCAGCACTTCGTTGAGCGAGTAGAGCCGACTCTCGTTGTTTGTCAGCACTTCCACGGCGTTGTCCTTCTTGGCTTCCACCGTGATGTGCAGCGAGTCCTGATGGTCTTTCTCGGAAAGGTACTTGACGACAACGGAGTGGGAACTGGGCTCCAGCACCACTTCGGGGCTTATCTGCTTCACGCCATCCACGTAGAGGCTGTGTTTGCCCAGTCCTTCCACGGTGATGCTTGCCGTGGTGTAAGCCGTGTTCTGCAACGTGAAGCCAATCAAGTGCAGTTGGTTCTCACCGCCAGGCAGCGCCTTGCTGTGCATCACTTGTCCCGTCTTCACGGCATCCAGTCGGATGGGTGTGTCGAGCAGTTTGTCCTTGCCAAACTTCCGTGCGTGAAGGTCGATGGAATCCACCATCACGGGTGTTTGCACCTTGTAAGGTCCTGCATAGCGATATTCCTGTACGTTGATTTTCGTTTGGGCAAAAGTGCCCAGTGCCACAGCTTCCCATCCTATGAGAGCGAGAGCCAGTCTTTCCCTTTTGTTCATTATTTTGTTTGAATGATAAAAAAAACGAAAACGAAAACGAAGGTTCTGCCATCTGGTTGGCAGTTCTCGTTTTCGTTCTCGTTTTCGTTCAATAGATTGATTTATTTCAGAATCTTCACCGTCTTCTTGCTACCGTCGGTGTATTCCGTCACTTGGATGTTCACACCCTTTTGAGGCTGAGCTGTTTCGATGCCTTGCACGTTGTAGAACCTGCTTCGTGCAACCTCCTTGCTGGCTTCGATTTGCTTCACCGAAGTGATGTCGTCGATGAGGTTGTAGCCTTCGAAGAAATCGATTGTGCTACCTCTGTACAAGAATCCCTGACCGTCGGAATTGAGCTGTGCCCAAGGTCCCCAACTGATTTGTTTCTCATTGAATGTGCCTGAAATGTCAGGACCCTCAATGGAAGTCATCAGTCTGTTCAATGCGTATGTGTAGAACACGCCGTATGTGGAGTTGTAGTAGAATGCACGCTGGTTAGGAATCGTAACGGTCTTTTTGCTGAGGTCGTAAGCCATCACTGCCGATTCACCCATACCGGAGAAACCGCCCACATAGATGGAGTCGCCATCGATGGCGTGAACGATGTAGGATTTGTAGCTGCCATCCTTGTCTGTGTCAGTCATGACACCTGTTGCTTTCATGATACCTGTTGAGAAAGCAATGTCGTAATAGTAGTCTTGATAAGCACCTGAGTCAATGAATGCACCCCAAGGCGTTTCGAACACCAGTTCACCGTCGATGTAGCTACCCGTAATTTTTGCATCACGAACAGGGAAGAGATCCTGCTCTTCTTCATTATAGTCCCATGCAGCAATGCTGATTGTGCCATAATCAGAATCTGTGAACAGCACCTGACTGTCCATCTCGAAGTAGCCGTTCTCGTCCAGCTTGGCAGTGATGTCATTCACATTGGAGTTTGTCAGCCATTGTCCGAAGCCCGATATGGTGATGGTGCCGTCGCCATTGTTCGCAATGTCGATACCATAGTAGAAATACATAGCAATGCTTTCGCCATTCTCGTCTTTGCTCGAACTTTCGTAAACCACCATAGCTGGTCCAGCAAGTTCGGTTGCTGCGGCAGCCTTCATCACTTTGAATCCTGGTGCTTTGTGCTGACCCTTCATCTGTGATGCAGGCATTCGCACTTCGCTCAGGCTCTTAGGTTCAAAACTTCTGTTTTGTTTGCCCAGCTGGTTCATCTGCTGTGCGTTTGCTTCAATGGCTGACGTGAAAGCCATTGCAGCCAAGAGAGTAAAAAAATGTTTCATAAGCTTTTAAGTTTTTGAGTTGTTAAGTCTAAAGTCTAAGGTATATCTCCTAAAGAAATCGGCAGAATCGGCAAAATTATTAAGATTTAGTACATTTAGTCTATTTCTTTAGGAGACTTTTTACGCCTTTGCCTTCGACCTTCGACCTTTTAATATTAAAGAATCTTTTTTAAATCCCTAAAATCCCTGATTTATTTTTCATTCTTGATGGTTACATCCATGCGGTTGAATGGGAACATGAATCCGCGTTCCTTGAGTTCCTGGTAAACAGTTTCGTTCATGTAGAAATAAACTGCCCAGTAGTCGCTGCCTTTGCACCATGTGCGCGTGTTGACTACAACGCCGCTTTCGTCCAGCAAGGTCAGTCCAATCCAAGGAGCAGCCACCACATCGCTGTCTGCCACAGGAGCCTGCATGATGAGCGGATTGCGCTTCTGGATTTCCTGAATGGCATCCTTCACCTTGTTGAGGTCGGTGCCATAAGCAAACTTGAAGTCCAAATCCACACGACGGTAAGGCTCCGTCGAGTAGTTCTTCAGCATACCCGTGGAGAGCGTTCCGTTAGGGATGATGACGGTCTGCGCGTCGTTCGTGCGGATGATGGTGTTGAAAATCTGGATTTGCTTCACCGTACCCATGTAGCCCTGAGCCTCAATGAAGTCGCCCACTTTGTAAGGCTTGAACAGCAGCACCATCACACCTCCGGCAAAGTTCGACAGCGTTCCGCTCAGTGCCATGCCAATAGCAACACCGGCAGAAGCGAAGAGAGCGATGAACGACGAAGTCTCGATGCCAAAAATCGAGATGATGATGATGGCAAGCACGAACCACAGCACCACATTCACGATGCTGGTGAGGAACGAGAAGAGCGATTTGTCCACCTTGCTGCGCTCCAGTGCCTTCGTCACGAGTTTTGAAATCCACTTGATGATTTTGCTACCTACGTAATAAACGATAATAGCAACAATCAGGTTCTTGCAGAACGTAATTGCCATACCTCCCAACATGGAGTAGGTTTCTGGCGAGAAAATTTTTTCTAACATAGCGTTTAATAGTTTTTGAAAGAGGTTAATAGCGCAAAGTTAATGGATTTCCATGAAAAACGAATATTTTCTGCCAATAAGTTTCGATTTTTTTATTTTTTATGTAATTTTGCCGCATGATGAAACCAATATGAAGAATGAAAAAAAGCCTCACCCCCAAAGACCCAAGACCCACCCCAACCCTCCCTGTGAGGGAGGGAGTAGTCACCCGGATGGTTATTCACTCCCCCTTGGGGGAGCTGGAGGGGTCCATACTCCCTCCCTCACAGGGAGGGTTGGGGAGGGTCCAACTTAAAAAAAAACTTAAAATATGTCAATCCTAACTATTCTGCTTCTCTTGCTCTTTGCAACGAATGCGCAGGCTGAGAATTATCCCTATCGTAGTGACGTGCTGTGGGTCACAGTGCCCGACCATGCCGACTGGATTTACCAGCCAGGCGAGGAACCACGCGTCGAAGTGCAGTTCTACCAGTATGGAATGCCTAAGGACGGAACTGTCACCTACACCATCGGCAACGACCTCCTGGAGGACGACGACCGAGGTAGTGTGAAACTCAAGAACGGACGAGCCACCATCAAGATGTCAACTCGAAAGACACCTGGCTTCCGTGATTTGCGCTTGCAGATGAAAGTGGGCAACACCACCTACAAGCACCACGTGAAGCTCGGTTTCGCACCCGACAAGATTCAGCCGTTCACCACCATGCCTTCCGACTTCACCACCTTCTGGAGTCAGAGCATCAAGGATGCACGGACGTTTCCGCTCACCTACACCATCGAGCCAGCACCCGAATACACCACCGATGCCGTGGATTGCTACCTCGTGAAGATACAAATCAACAGCAAGGGGCAATGCGTCTATGGCTACCTCACCAAGCCCAAGAACGCTGCAAAGGGCACGTGTCCCGTTGTGTTCTGTCCGCCAGGAGCAGGCGTAAAGACCATCAAGGAACCGCTGCGTCACAAGTATTACGCCGAGAACGGTTTCATCCGTCTCGAAATCGAAATACACGGACTCGACCCACGCCTCAGTACCGAGCAGTTCAAAGCCATCAACAATGCCTTCAACGTCGGAGCCAACACCTATCTGGCACAAGGGCTCGACCATCGCGACAACTACTACATGAAGCACGTCTATCTCGCTTGTGTGCGCTGCATCGACTTCCTCACCTCGCTGCCCGAGTGGGACGGCAAGAACGTAGCCGTGCAGGGAGGAAGCCAGGGTGGAGCCCTCGCCATTGTCACCGCCTCGCTCGACTCCCGTGTCAGCCTCTGTGCTGCCAACCATCCCGCACTGAGCGACATGGCTGCCTATTCCGAGAAGGGACGCACAGGTGGCTATCCTCATTTCCACCGCCTGAACGCCATGCTCACTCCAGAGAAAATCAACACCCTGCGCTACTACGACGTGGTGAATTTCGCACGACAGATGAAGGCAACCACCTTCCTCACCTGGGGCTATAACGACGACACTTGTCCACCTACCACCAGCTATGCCGTCTGGAATTCCCTCCCATGTCCGAAGGAATCCCTCATCACGCCCGTCAACGAGCATTGGACCAGCGAAAACACCGAGCGCAGCATTATGGAGTGGATCAAGGCACGACTGAAGTAGTTCGTCCTTTCTTTCGTTCCATTTTTTCAGACGAACGTTTGTTTTGCTTCTTACGAACGTTCGTTTTGTTTCAGTCGAACGTTCGTTTTGCTTCTTTCGAACGTTCGTTCGCTTTCACCCGAAGGCTCGTTCTGCTTCGACTGACTTTTTCTCCCTCTCCATCTTAACAATCCAAACCTGCGAACAAAAACTTTGTAAAAAGGAAGTTGGTAGTTCATGAATAAACGCTTTGATTTTGACACAAACATAAAAATTCCATAATGCGAACAAAGAGTTCGTGGCAAAGGTGTATCTTTGCAAAAACAATTAAATAATGCCGACTAATAAAAATGCTTTAACGCGATACATGTTTCTGGATGAAATGTTGTCAGACAGACATCATTTCTATGATATTCATGACTTGACTGAGAAGTGCAATGAAAAGCTTACTACGGCAGGATTATCAGAAGTCACAAAGCGTTGTATTGAGAAGGACATCAACTATTTGGAATATGATCCTTTTTTTGCGGAGATAGAGCGTTTTCGTGTAGGTGGCAGAAGATGTGTGCGCTATGCCGACCCTTCCTTTTCTATTTTTAAGAAGGAATTGTCTAAAGAGGAAAGCAATCTTATCCTTGAAGTGCTTAATACCATCGGTCAGTTTGAAGGTTTGGCACATTTTGAATGGTTAGAACGATTCAAGACAGGTCTTGGACTAAAAGAACGTCCCAAAGTCATTAGCTTTAGTAATAATCCATATCTTCAGAATTCAAACCTTTTAGGCGTCCTGTTTGACAATACATCAAATCAGGTGGTTGTAGAACTGGAATACCATACTTATTCTGACACAGGAAAAAAAACCATCATCTTCCATCCATATCTGCTGAAACAATATAATAATAGGTGGTACATTATTGGAGCTGCCGATAGCGACAAGAAAATTCTGAATTTTGCTTTAGACAGAATAGACAAAGTCACTCCTTTGCCTGAACAAAAGTTCTTTCCTTGTGAGAAAGACCTTTCTGAACGATTTGAAGATATTGTTGGTGTAACTCTTTATGAGGACTGCGAAGTGGAGCATATAGTGTTTTGGGTAAGTGATGCGTCCAAAGGATATGTCGATACAAAGCCCATACATGGCAGCCAGAAGCCTCTAAAAGGAGAACAGGAACAAAAACTTCGTGATGATTATCCCTTGCTTAATGGTGGGTCCTTCTTTTCTATTGATTGTATCCAAAACTATGAACTTATCCGAGAATTATGTTCATTTGGCAAGAATTTGATTGTGCTTGAACCCTGTCATATCCAAAAAAGTATTTGTCAACGAATCCAAGAAATGATTCAGAATTATGAACAAATTATCCCCATAATTTAAAAACACATGTCGTCATTTGGTTCTGTCATCGAGTGCTATAATAACGGACTAGAAGCAAAAAGAGAAATGAACTTCTTTCGGGCGGTACGTTCCTTTCGAATGTACAATTATCACTATGAGTAAGGAAAACTGCCTTATTTTGTTGAAAAGATGAAAAATGTGGAGAAAATTCCGCTTGCCAACAATACTATAGAAAATTATTGAGATGATTAGCTAACAAATCTCGAATTCAAAAACATAATTAAAATCTTTATATTAATATGGGCGTTTTATATTATGATAAATCGAAAGATGAATTCACTCCAAACAGGTCGGATAACTGTGAGATTCTATTTGAGTGTTATGAGAGAGAAGAACGCATTGGTTTGGATAAAGGTAATAATCCCCCGATTAAAAAAGGACCGTTCGAAATAACTATAAAAACCAATTTTTATCCCCAGTCTCCTGAACGTCAATATATAAGTATAAGCATAACTGTTAATGGAATTTTACTTCTGCCTATTTCAATGGCTTGCAGAAAGGCTGTTACAAATATTCACTTCTCAAAGCATGACATTGCATTTCTTCAATATGGGATAGGGAACAATCAAGGCAAGGAACCTGTAACTATTTTTCAACGTAATGATGAAATGAATTGGGATATTGCTCTTCAAGAGGTTTGTGATATTTGTAACAATTATGAAGAATGGATAATCAAAGAAACGAAATTGTTAATTGCAAAACTAAGAGAATTCTCAAAAACGGATTTTAATAGCATTTCTACTTTATTGAGCCTTGTTCGAGGATATGAAACAATTGCACCGAATGTTATTTCAGTATTTAGGAAATTCGTTGATCCTCATTGTTTTGATGCAATGAGACAACTAATTAATTTTATAGAAAATAATAAAATGAAAGCACTTGAAAAAGTTGCCAAGAAGAAACGTGGTGATATTTTATGGGCATATATTAAAGATTATTATTTAGAGAATAGTCATTAAGTGAATAATACAAAGATGAAAACCATAATGAGAAATGAAGGTGAACATCTTTGTGACATTATTCGAGAGAAAATGAAATTAAGAACCTTTACAAATTCTTCAAGCAAATGACATTAGATTATATTAGTATCGAATAAAAGAAGTTTGTTGATGCAATAGAACGTCATCTTTTAAGAACAAATAAAATAGTATTGATTTTTTTATATTCTTGAAATGAATTAACATCAATGCGAACATAGAGTTCGACATGCGTTTATATCTTTGCAATGTAATTTATAAATAATATATCAAAACATGGCATCTTTCACAGTAAACACTCACCACGCATACTTAAATAATGATATTGTTATTAAGACAGAAGGTCATATTACAATAGAAGATACCATTACAGGACAGGTGTATGAATTTCAGCATGAGTTGAAAACCCGATTTTCAGCTGGTCATCACATATTGAAATCTGAACAACATGAAGAGGAGATTGTTATTGAAGATGCCATCAAACTTGGAGGCAGCCGAGTAAAAAAAGCATTTGTTTTTGACAATAACCCCTGGATTTTCATTTCCACAAAAGACCGTCTCTACATTGCTAATAAAGATATGATGGAGGAAAAAGTAGAATATAGTATAACCCCTGATTCCATTACTTCTTTGGGCAATTATTATGGAAATCCATGTGAATATTTTTTGTTTCAAACCCAAAATGATTATTCCATCTATAATGTCCAAACAGGAAAAGTAGTATTCACTTTCCTTAACCATATTTATAGTAACAATCATCTCGTAATATACAAATCTGAAGAGGTAGTTACAGTTTATGATTATCGTCAGGGAAAAGTGGTCGTTGAGTTTGAAGGACAATATTCTTTTGGCTCAAAATTTTATTTTATAAAGGATGGCAAACTGCATGGGCTCAATCTCAGTTCATCATACATCAATACAATAGATTTGGTTGGGAAAGTTGAAGATAATTACTATCTATATGGCAATTCTCTTGTTAAATTAACATCTGATTATCTAGCACAAAAGATTTACAAATACTATTCGTTGGGAAATGGTGAAAAAAATATGAAGGAAACTTCATTCAGCTTTCCATACTATGTTGAATCTTGGAAAGGTTATTCATTTGGTATATTTGAAAAATTAAAATGTGAACTTGAAAAATACAGAAACACATATAGGCCCAGTACAGAATTCTCCAATATAAAAAGTTCCATATTTGCAATTAAAGTAACTGAAATAATATCTTATTGGGAAAAAGACAAATACTTCGTGAAATTAACTGGGGAACTCTTGTCATTTCCAACCATAAGAATAAAAGTACCTTTCTCAATTGTAGGAGAGGTTGGTAGCAGCATCGATTTTAGTGAGATTATCGTTGGACAGGATGATGAAGTTTCTTCAGAACAAGTAATTGAGTCAAAGTCGAAGACCTCCTCTTTTAATATTCCCAAGGAAGAATCAATACTTGGCCAATCCGAATCTGGTAGATTTGTTATATCTCAATTAAACAATAATTTGTTTTATTGGGACACAAAACATGAAACTAAACAAGTAATACTGAATGAAGTTTTTGATGGTTCACATTATTCCAATGCCTTTTTTACTAGTGATGGTAAAAGTGTAATCTTCGAACGTGATGATATGACAATGCATATAATGGGATTTGAAGATCTATCTACAGATTCGTTTGATATTGAAGGCCTAACACTACCTCGTCATGCTGGCTTTAATGGTTATAAGCCAGAAATTGAGATGCAGAATTGTAGAAAGCCAGTTTGGCGTGATCCTATCAGTCTTGTAAGAATACAGTCACAAGAATTTTCGAGCCACATCTTCATGAGTCCTGATAAATCTTATTCTGCTGATAATGATTTCAAAGTAATTGTTAAGAACAGACTTTCTAATTGTGATATATCTTCTGATGAGTATAGAACGTTATGCAAAGAGTATGATTTTCAATGGGACGATTCAGAAGAAGATAAACAAAAGAAAATAGCTCATCGGGAGTTGCTACTTGAACAATACGGAAAAGAACTTTTGTTTAAGTATGTAATAGAGAGATATACTCATCTAATAAATGTAAACGAGAAAATCCCTGAAGCTAAAAAGAGTGAGAGAATAGAATGGGCTGTAAATTCTGAAATAGAAGAGTTCTTAAAACAAAAGAAAATTTTTACTCCTTTGTTTTTGGAAAAGTTGGGGTATGTCGTCTATCGGAACAATCATACTAATGACGAACAGAGAATATTAATAGGTAGAAGTGTTTATTTCTTGAACTATGTTTCTTTCTCTTATGATTCACGTTATCTCGCATTTGCTGCAAAAATGAGACGAGATGTATTTAGGTTCACTGAAGATGGCGTTTTTGTCTTGTATGATTTGAAAGAGAACAAAGAAATAATTCGACAAGACCATGGACAGAATTTATATGCTGTTTGGATGACATTATTTAGTAAAGATGGAAATGTAGCTTATTATGATAGTCGTGCAAATGCATATGTTGTGACTAATAAGTCAAACTACACAGAGATTGAAGAGATAGAAGGTAAAAGTCTTCTTTGTTTCAGTCCATCAGGGAAATACATTGCTTTTTCTGACCAAAACTATATCGACTATACTCATCATCCAAATTCAAACTGGGGACATCAACCTTCTGGGAACATATTTATTCATTCCATAAATGACATTCAAGCATGTCTTGAGCATTATAATGATTTCGGAGAGGGTATAGTCGGTGTCGTGTCTTGTGCTGGGAACGTTGCTTCTGCTGCATTTTCTTGTGACGAGCGTAGATTAATGGCTGTTGGGGATGATGGTGTTGTCGTCATCAGAAATCTTCATTTAGAAGAGAAGGAGAATGATAAGTCTTATCTTCCTTTTGCGGGAAGTGACAAAAGACATGATTTCCGTAAGAATGAAAGAAATGGGATTGTATCTATCTCTTTTTGGGGTACCGATGGTTTAACCACTGAGGTTTTTGACTACTGGTGTGAACCTGATGAAACACTTGACAGTGAACAGGGTCTAATTTATTCTGCAGATGGAACAAAACTAATAAAAAGTTTATATATTAACAACGAGGAATATTATATAAAAGATGGAGTAAGACGAATAGAGAACGGAGTGTTTCAGGGAATATATGGCCCAGGAGCAGGATATATTAATAGTATATGTAAGTTACACTTACCTGATAGCATTGAGTCTATGGGTGACGATATTTTTGACGATGATGGCATGGGGGTAACCATATATGTAAATCCAAAAAAAATTAATATTTTTCGTTCTTTATTCCCTTTCTATCAACATTTATTTGCTCCAGAATTATGAATTTATAAGAATAATCAGAAAACGAACATAGACTTCGCAAATAGTTCGTATCTTTGCAACAGATAACAAAATAAGGCGGTCTTTGACAAGTTTGGTAGCTGAAACAACATTTTGAAATTCGTCCAGCGTATTTGTCTGGATGTCTCCTTGTTCTTCGGAATCCTGGAGATAAACAATGTTAGATTGTTAACGTATTTCACTTTAGTACGTTGTACTTTTACTATTATTGTTATTATGTTGTTATTTCTTATACATTACATAAAGAAAAGAAGTTTTGGCACCAGACATCAGAGACCGCCTTTTCAAACATGATGAAACATGGATAAAACACAAATAGCACAAATCGCATCTCAGATGTCAACAAGAGAAGATTTGTTGGCATTGCTCAATCGTATCAAAAAAGAAGAGATGTGTGAGCTGGGCTTTGATGCCGATAAGTTTTATCCATTTACGATGAAGCATCTTTTGTACTATTGTAACCCTAATCATGCTTTTCATCGTTATCGTCAATTCAAGATTAAAAAGAAGTCTGGCGGCTTTCGTCAGATTACAGCTCCACGCAATCAGAGTTTCATGATGCTTCTACAGTCGGTAAATGAAATCCTAAAAGCGATATACACTCCATCTGATTATGCTATGGGATTTACTGAGGGACGTTCTGTAGTAACAAATGCAGTAGTTCATAAAGGCCAGAACTATGTGCTTAACATAGACTTGAAAGATTTCTTTCCAAGTGTGGAACAAGGACGAGTATTGAAACGCTTGACTTTGGCGCCCTTCATTTTTTCGCCTCAGATTGCATTATTAATTTCGGGGTTGTGCTCCATGAGAGTAAAACGAGAGCAAGCTATAGAAACAAAACAACATAATTTGGACAAATTGTTTATGTATGTGTTGCCACAAGGGGCTCCGACATCACCAATCATTACCAATATGATATGTGATACTCTTGATCGTCGTTTGGCAGGATTGGCAAAACGTTTTGGACTTCACTATACTCGCTATGCCGATGACATCACATTTAGTTCCATGCACTATGTTTACTCTAAAAACGGTGAATTTAGAAAAGAGCTGGTCCGCATTATTGAGGATCAAGGCTTTACGATTAACGAAACCAAAACAAGACTTCAGAAGCTTGGAAGCCGTCAGGAGGTGACAGGTATTATTGTCAGCGAAAAACTTAATGTTAGCAAGAAATACGTTCGTGAAATCAGAAGTTTACTCTATATTTGGGAAAAGTATGGCTACTCGGCTGCTATGTCAAGATTTCTACCGAAATATAAAGCAGAGAAGGGACATGTCAAGAAAGGAAATCCAGACTTGACAAACGTTCTTGACGGCAAGCTTTTATACTTGAAGATGGTCAAGGGTGATACTGATTCAGTATATGTAAGACTATACAAAAAGTTTCAGGAACTTGTTGAGAAAGATTCAAATTCAGACAAGACAAATCCTTTTGGCATTACTTACATGGAAACAATACCTCTTCTGAAATTCGAACAGGAAAAGAATACAAGTGTTACCTTCCAGCACAAGGATGACAACAAGCGATTCGCCACTTTTCAACTTGGAGATGTTCAACAGGTTGCATCAATCAACAAGGGCGTTAAATCTGAAGACGAACTGCAAAAAGAAAAACTATCCATTTCTAATTGTAGGGATTCCAAAGGTGAACAATTTTGGCTTATTCATTTGATTGATAAGGTGACTGTTTATAAACCAGCACCTGTGGACATTGATGAACTAAACAATGATTTGGATTCACTTTTAAGTACATGATATGGATGAAAAGTTAACAGCTACAGTAAATAAAATAAAACTCCTGGCAGAACAAAATCCAGAGTTTAATCAGGCAATGCAGAAACTGTTTGGAAATACAGCTTCTGCTTCGTCGCATTTCGATTATGATGAAAGAGTATCCCATATTGAAAAATATCTGGGACTAGATTTCTATACTGATTCCATGCCATCTGTGATAGATTATTCATACATACAAGAGGCGGACGTGAGAGCACAACTCATATCTGATAATCGTGAAATGTTACGTTTTAGATATGGAACACGCTTTCACGAAATATTGTTTGAAGAATTCTGCAGATATGCCCAACTTCAAGCTGAAATGCTTATCAATTATTTCTACTATCATAAGGAACCTACTGTTGCTGCAGCTATTATTCACATCAAAAAGTACAATACAAATGCCAAAATAGATAATAGTTCACCTACACTTACATCTATACCTTTTAGTACGAAATTATGGGCTTTTTGTGATGAGTTTCAACTTAAAAAAGCAAAAGAATCTTTTGATTTTGTTAGAGATGTCAGAAATCATCAAAGTCATAGAAACCCTACTGTACAAGATTTTTCATTTTTTGATTATCAAAAGAAGCTTCTTGACTGGGGCATTCAGTTAAAAAGTGATGGTTCATTCGATTTCTACAAAACCAAGGAAAACATATTGGCTTACAATATTTATGAATCAAAAGTTAAGAACAAACCGGAATTCAAATTATATCAATACTATGCTTGGTTTAATAAAAAACCCTACGATGAAGTTATATCAAGACTGAAAGAAATCTCTGAAACGGTATGTAATAATATCAAGTAATGGATATTTCTCTATAATAATATGACCATGTAAGTATTTACTATCCTCAAGGATGGTTAGACGCTTGACTAATTGAAAAAATATTTGTATTTTTGTGGCTGATATTAGCCTTAGTGACTTGTTTGATGGTACTTTAAATTGCCAATTTTCAACTATATACGGAAATCCCTTCGCTCTTTTAGCAATCTTATTTCAACTATTTAGAATTTGTGGAACTTGATAATTATATGTCAATGCTTCAATACCTGTATCGCTACAGATGTTGGATTTGATGTGGGCATTGCCCCAAGGTTGTATACTTGGATACCAAGAGTTAAAACTTGTAGTGACGGGGGAGAATATATTTGAACGAATGACTGACATACGCTGACGATTGGATAGGTTTTGAGCGGGGAATGATGTTTTTGCAAGGATATTTAACGATTTTTCTATTAAAATGAAAATGAAATGAAATAAATGTTGTAAATTTGCAAGCAAAATGCGCGAAAAGCATTAAAATTAAAATATGTACTAATAATTTTTGTGATGAGAAAAATCTACTTTTTCCTGCTCTGCCTCACACTCTGCTTTGCAGATGCAGCAAGGGCACAGCAGCAGAAAACTAAGTCCGATGAGCCACAATGGTTGAAGAGCCTGGCGGAACGAATCACGCTCAATGGTTACGCACAGGCTGGTTACACTTGGCGACATCAGGATGGAGAGCAAACCAACTCGCTCGATGTGAAACGCACATTGCTCTGGGCAAAGGCCCAAATCACTGACCGCTGGTCGTTCCTCTTCATGCACGACTTCTCAAGCGTGGTGCAGGAGTTCTACACCGACTATCGTCTGACGAACGACCGTGGGCTGACCTTACGCGTGGGACAGTTCAAGAACTGCTATTCGTTGGAGAATCCGCTTTCGCCTACGAAGATGGAGCTGATTGACGTGTATTCGCAAGGAGCTACTTACTTGGCTGGCTGCGGTTCCGACCCGCTTTTCGGTGTGAACTATGGTCGTGACCTCGGTATTGAGATTTATGGATACTTGTTCAAGGACCACCTCTTCTATGAGTTGGCGATGATGCAGGGTTCGGGTGTGAACCGCAAGGACAGGAACAACCAGAAGGATGTGCTTGCCAAGCTCGACTTCCGCCCTGTGGAGAACTGGCGCATCGTGGTGTCGGGACAGTTGGGCAAGGGTAATGCCGTTGCCGAGTCAAAGTATAACCCTAATATCAAGGTGGGCGAGAACTACACGCGCAACCGCTGGTCGGCTGGTGCGGAATGGAAGAGTCACGTGAAGGGTGTGGACTACTGGAAGAACCGTGCAGCGAGTGTGCATGGCGAAGTGTTAGGCGGTAAGGACGGCGAGGTGAACAGCTTTGGTGCTTACACCACGGCTTGCGTACCTGTTTGTCAGGTTCTCGACGTGGTTGGTTCGGTGGATTATTTCAATTACAACACCGACATGGACTGGAAGCAGACGAACCTCACAGCTGGTGTGCAGCATTGGTTCTACAAGCAGTGCCGTGTGCAGTTGCAATACACTTACTCCATCGCTGAAAAGCAAAGCAATTATGGCACGCTGCAAGCTCAGGTGCAAGTGGCGTTCTGATAAAAATGAAGAATGAAGAATGTAGAATGAAGAATAATTAAATGAAGAATGAAGAATGTAGAATGAAGAATATATTTTACTCTGCTCATGGAATGTGTAACTTTCATTCTTCATTCTTCATTCTTCATTCTTAATTCTTCATTCATTATTAAATTAATAATTACTATGTTTGTCAAGATATTTTTAACAGTTGTGTTTCTGCTTGTGACAGTGGGCGTGGGTGCGTATTCGCGCAAGCAAGCAAGAAATGTGGAAGGCTTTGTGTTGGGAGGACGTTCCGTAGGTCCGTGGTTGACAGCGTTCGCTTACGGTACGAGTTATTTTTCTGCTGTGGTGTTCGTGGGCTATGCAGGCCAGTTCGGTTGGAAGTACGGTTTGTCATCCACTTGGATTGGTGTGGGCAATGCCGTGATTGGTTCTCTCTTGGCTTGGATGGTGCTTGGACGACGCACGAAACTGATGACGCAGCATATCGAATCTCGCACGATGCCCGACTTCTTCGGTACGCGCTTCCGTTCGCAGCGTCTGCGCGTGGTGGCTTCTGTCATCGCTTTTGTTTTCTTGATTCCTTACACGGCGGGAGTCTATAAAGGTATCTCCACGCTGTTTGAAATGGGTTTCGGCATTCCTTACGAATACTGTGTGATACTGATGGCTGTGTTGACGGCTGTGTATGTCATTTTGGGTGGCTATCGTGCCACAGCCATGAACGACTTCATCCAGGGCGTGATTATGCTCTTCGGCATTGTCACCATCATTGCAGCTGTGCTGGCGCAGAAGGGTGGACTGGTATCTGCCGTGGAGCAGATGGCTGCCATTCCTGCCGACGACAATCCTGCTGTGAACGGTCGATTGGCAGACGTGTGGGGTCCTGACCCTTGGAACCTGCTGGGCGTTGTGGTGCTGACGAGTTTGGGCACATGGGGTTTGCCTCAGATGGTGGGTAAGTTCTATTCCATCACTGATGAGTCTGCCATCAAACGCGGCACAATAATTTCCACCATTTTTGCGTTTGTAGTAGCAGGAGGTTGCTATTTCTTGGGTGGTTTCGGTCGCCTCTTCGGTGTGCCACCTACGTTGCCTAACGGACGGCTCGACTTCGACTCCATCGTTCCAAGTATGCTCTCCTCTCTGCCCGACATACTCATAGCCCTCGTTGTGCTCTTGGTGCTTTCTGCTTCGATGTCCACATTGGCTTCGCTGGTGCTCACGAGTAGTAGTACGATGACGCTCGACTTGATTTACCGCGACAAGAAGTCGCTGGAAGGCGAGGTGAACAGCGGAGAAATCGATGACGAAGTGTCGGAAAGGATTGAGAAAAGAAAGGTGGTGGTGATGCGCGTGTTAATCGTGTTCTTCATCGTGATTTCGCTGATGATTGCCTTGAATCCACCTACGTTCATTGCTCAGTTGATGGGCATTTCGTGGGGCGCACTGGCTGGTGCTTTCTTGGCTCCGTTCATGCTTGGCTTGTATTGGCGCGGCGTGACTCAGGGTGGAGTTTGGGCTTGTTTCATTTGGGGCGTAGGTATCACGGTGCTGAACATGCTCTTGGGCAATCCTATTTCGCCTATCAACTGCGGTGCCATCGCTATGGTGGGTGGATTCGCTGTGGTGGCTCTTGTGAGCATCCTCACGCCAAAGCTGCCTCAGAAGTACGTGGACAAGGTGTTCAAGTGCTATGAGTGAGAATTCGGCGGAGAACCGCCGAACACAAGAGGGGCGGAGAACCGCCGGACACGGGATAGGCGGAAGAACCGCCGAACACGGGACTGAATGATGAAATGCTGTAGATGATAACGACGATTGTTCAATCTGACATAATTTGGGCGCAGCCCGAAGAAAATAGACGACACTTGGGCGCATGGATGGACGGGATGGCGGAGGCTGACCTCTACGTGCTGCCCGAGATGTTTTCCACGGGATTCTCGACCGATGCCGCACTGGTGGCTGAGAACGACAAGGCTACGTTGGCATGGATGTTGCAGAAGGCTCAGGTGCTGGATGCTGCCATTGCAGGAAGTGTGGCGACGGAAGAAGGCGGTAGGTTTTTCAACCGCCTTTACTTCGTGAAACCCAGTGGAGAGGTGACGGCTTACGACAAGCGTCACTTGTTCACTTACGGAAAGGAGCATCTGCATTTCACTGCTGGGCAGGAACGCGTGGTGGTGGAATGGAGAGGTGTGCGCATCCTGCTTGCTGTGTGCTACGACTTGCGTTTCCCTGTGTGGACTCGCAACCGCAAGGACTACGACATGATTCTCTATGTGGCTTCGTGGCCCACGAGCCGAGTGAAGGTATGGAACACATTGCTGAAGGCACGCGCCATCGAAAACCAGTGCTACGTGGCTGGTGTGAACAGGGTGGGGGAAGACCCCCGCTGCCAGTATTGTGGCGCATCTGCCATCATCAGCCCTTACGGTGAGGAAATGGCAAGCTGTGAGTGGGACAAGGAGTGTGCTGCCACGGCTGACATCGACATGGAGCGACTCCTCGCTTTCCGACAGAAATTCCCCGTGTTAGACGATGCTGATGAGCTGAGTGACTTTGCCTGTCCGAGAACGGATGGGAATGGTGAGGAAAAAACTGAAGCACTTTTTTAAAATACTTATTATAATAATGGTAGAAAAGAAACTTTTACTTGGTGACGAAGCCATTGCATTGGGTGCTATCCATGCGGGGCTTTCGGGAGTGTATGCTTATCCAGGCACTCCTTCCACCGAGATTACGGAATTTATCCAGGGCAATGCCTTGGCACGAGAACGAGGCATTCATAGCCGCTGGAGTACGAACGAGAAAACGGCTATGGAGGCAGCCTTGGGCATGTCGTTCATGGGCAAGCGTGCTATGGTGTGCATGAAGCATGTGGGACTGAATGTGTGTGCCGACCCATTTGTCAATTCGGGCATGACGGGCGTGAACGGTGGAATCATCGTGCTGGTGGCAGACGACCCTTCGATGCACTCCTCGCAGGACGAGCAGGACTCACGCTTCTATGGCAAGTTTGCGCTCATCCCTACGTTCGAACCAAGTTCGCAGCAGGAGGCTTACGACATGATGTCGGCTGCTTTCGACTATTCCGAGCAGCAGCACTTGCCTGTGCTCATGCGCGTGACAACCCGCATGGCGCATAGTCGTGCCGTGGTGAAGGTGGCTACAATAGCCCGTGAGGAAAACGAGTTGAACTACAATGCTGTGGCAAGCAGTTGGGTGCTGCTGCCAGCTAATGCCCGCAAGCGCAATGACATCGTCACTGCACAGCAGGCACAATTGGAGGCAGATGCAGTTAGTTCAGCTTTCAATCAATACATGGATGGTGCCGACAAGAGTCTGGGCATCATTGCCAGTGGCATAGGCTACAACTATGTGATGGAGTGCTTCCCTGACGGTTGCCCTTATCCACTGCTGAAGATTTCACAATATCCATTGCCAAAGGAACTTGTCAGAAAGCTGATGGCAGCGTGCGAGAAGGTGCTGGTGGTGGAAGAAGGCCAGCCTTTCATCGAAGACATCATTCGCGGTGTGGGCGATTCAGCTCAGATTCAGGGCAAGCTCAGTGGTGAACTGCCTCGCACGGGCGAATTGAACCCAGACATTGTGAAGAAGGCTTTGGGCATGGAGAGCGATGAGTGCTATGCAGCCTGCGAGGATGTGGTTCCTCGTCCACCAGCTTTGTGCATGGGTTGCGGACACCGCGACGTGTATGCTGCCCTGAACGAAGTGCTGAAAGAGTATGAGAATGCGCGTGTGTTTGGCGACATCGGTTGCTACACATTGGGATTCCTTCCTCCTTATCGTGCCATCCACTCCTGTGTAGATATGGGTGCGAGCATCACGATGGCAAAGGGCGCTGCCGATGCAGGTCAGTGGCCAGCTGTTGCCATCATCGGCGACTCAACCTTCACGCATAGCGGCATGACTGGCTTGCTGGATGCCATCAATGAGAATGCCAACATCACTGTGATTATCAGCGACAACCTCACAACAGGCATGACTGGCGGTCAGAACTCTGCGGGTACAAACAAGTTCGAGGCCATCTGTCGTGGCTTGGGACTCAGCGACGAGCATCTGCACGTGGTGGTGCCACTCCCAAAGAACATGCAGGAGATTACCGACATCATCCGTCAGGAAATCAACTACAACGGAACGAGTGTTATCATTCCGCGCCGTGAGTGCTTGCAGACGCTGCGAAGACATCTTAAGGAAAAACGAGCTAAAGAACAGGAGGGAAAACAATGAAAACAGACATCATCTTGTGTGGTGTGGGAGGACAAGGTATCCTCTCCATCGCAACCATCATAGGCGAAGCTGCCATGAACGAGAACCTCTACATCAAGCAGGCAGAGGTACACGGCATGAGTCAGCGTGGAGGCGACGTGCAAAGCAACTTGCGCATCTCGGACAAACCCATCAGCAGCGACCTCATTGCCAAGGGCGGTGCTGACGTAATCATCTCTATGGAACCGATGGAAGCCTTGCGCTATCTGCCTTTCCTCAGCAAGAACGGATGGATTATCACGTCGAGTGCTCCTTTCGTGAACATCCCGAACTATCCCGACATGGAGGTGATTCGTCAGGACTTGGACAAGCTGCCGAACGTGATTGTCATCGACATTGAGCAGATGGCAAAGGACAACGCCGTGCCTCGTTCTGCCAATGTGATTCTCTTGGGTGCTGCGCAGAAGGCTTTAGGCATTGAATACGACAAGTTGGAAGATGCCATCCGCCGTGTATTTGGCAGAAAAGGTGAGAGCGTTGTGGAAGCAAACATCAAGGCATTGGCTTTGGGAAGAGAAGCACAGAAATAAGAAGACGAAATGAACACTCCAATCAAGAAAGAATTAGTAGATGGACTCATCGCGAGTCTCGGCATACAGGACTTTGCCAAGGCCACTATCCGCGAAGTGAAGCAGGTGGCTGCCATGGCAGAAAAGGAGTCGGGCGTGGAGTTCATCAAGATGGAAATGGGCATTCCTGGCCTGCCAGCAGCTCAAGTGGGCGTGGATGCACAGGTGAAAGCCTTGCAGGACGGCATCGCTCACAGTTATCCCGACATTCAGGGCTATCCTGAACTGAAGAAGCAGGCATCCCGTTTTGTGAAAGCATTCATCAACGTGGATATTCAGCCAGAGGGCTGTGTGCCTGTCAGCGGCAGTATGCAAGGCACTTTTGCTTCCTTCCTCACCTGTTCGCAAGCCGACAAGAAGAAGGACACGGTGCTGTTCATCGACCCAGGATTCCCTGTGCAGAAGATGCAGTTGCAGGTGTTGGGCGTGAAGTACGAAACCTTCGACGTATATGATTTCCGTGGAGAGAAGTTAGGTCCGAAGTTGGAAAGCTACCTCTCGAAGGGAAACATCTGTGCCATCCTCTACAGCAATCCGAACAACCCTGCATGGATTTGTCTGAACGACGAGGAACTGCGTACCATCGGCACGCTGGCGACGAAGTACGACACCATCGTGATGGAAGACCTCGCTTACTTTGCTATGGATTTCCGTCAAGACCTCAGTAAGCCGTTCGAGCCTCCTTACCAGCCAACGGTGGCACACTACACAGACAATTACATCATTCTCATCAGTGGTTCCAAGGCATTCAGCTATGCTGGAGAGCGCATCGGTGTGACCTGCATCAGCGACAAGCTCTTCCATCGTCACTATCCCGACCTCTCGGCTCGCTATGAAGGACTGCCATTCGGATTGGTTTTCTCCACCCGTATGCTCTATGCCCTTTCTTCAGGAACAAGCCATTCGGCACAGTACGCTATGGCTGCCATGCTGCGTGCCGCTTGCGACGGAGAGTATAATTTCCGTAACGAAGTGAAGGTGTATGGAGAGCGGGCGCACAAGTTGAAGGACATCTTCTGCCGTCACCAATTCCGCATCGTCTATGACTACGACCTCGACCAGCCTATTGCCGATGGTTTCTACTTCACGATTGGCTACCCAGGCATGACCAGTGGTGAACTGGCTCGCGAACTGATGTACTATGGCGTGAGTGCAATCTGCTTGATTACGACAGGTTCGCATCAAGAGGGTCTGCGCGTATGCACTTCGTTCTTCGAAGACCACCAGTACGCACAGTTGGAAGAGCGCATGAAGATTTTCGAAGAAAACCATGCTTTAAATTTAAAATGAAAAATGAAGAACTTCAATTTAAAATTTGGAATTAGTAATTTGGAATGTGAACCTTTAGAGCTCGGCGTAGCTAAATTAATTTCTAACTCCAAACTCCTCATTTCTAATTATTCTAAAATTCTTCATTCTTCATTTAATTTCTTTCTACATTAAAATAAATCAGCTATGTCATATTCAAATTATTTCAATCCAGAATTGGAGACCATGCCACGCGAGCAGCTGAGAGAACTTCAGTTGGAGCGCTTGCAGAAAACCGTTCGCCAATGCGTGAAGGCTCCGTTCTATGAACAGAAATTCAAGGAAATGGGCATTTCGCCCGAGGATATCAAGTCGCTCGACGACTTGCAGAAACTTCCTTTCACCACCAAGGACGACCTCCGCGAGTTCTACCCTTGGGGGCTCACTGCCGTGCCTCTCAAGGAGTGCGTTCGCTTGCATTCATCGAGCGGAACGACAGGAAATCCAACCGTAGTGACACACACGCAGAAAGACCTTGACGAATGGGCAAACGCCGTGGCTCGCTGCCTTTGGATGGTGGGATGCCGTCCCGAGGACGTGTTCCAGAACTCGGCAGGCTATGGCATGTTCACCGCAGGCCTCGGATTCCAGTACGGAGCAGAGCGTGTGGGAATGCTCACCGTGCCAGCAGCAGCAGGTAACACCCTGCGCCAAATCAAGTTCATCAAGGACTTCGGCACAACAGTTGTTCATGCCATCCCTTCCTACGCCAGTCGTATCTACGAGGTGATGCGTGAGCAAGGCATCGACCCACGCAAGGACACACGTCTGCGTGTGCTTTGCATCGGTGCAGAACCTCACAGTGAGGAACAGCGTCAGCGCATTGAGGAGAACTTCGGCGTGAAGGCTTACAATTCCTACGGCATTTCGGAAATGATGGGTCCAGGCGTTGCCTTCGAATGTCCTGAACAGAATGGTAATCACATTTGGGAAGACTATTTCATCGTGGAAATCATCGACCCTGTCACCCTCCAACCATCGAAGCCAGGTGAATTCGGCGAACTCGTCATCACCACCATCAACCGCGAGGCAATGCCGTTGCTCCGCTATCGTACCCGCGACCTCACCCGACTGTTGCCAGGCGAGTGCCCTTGCGGTCGTACCCATGCACGCATCGACCGTCTGCGTGGACGTTCCGACGACATGATTATCCTGAAGGGAGTGAACATCTTCCCAATCCAGATTGAAAAGATTCTGATGAACTTCAAGGAACTCTCCACCGACTACCTCATCACGCTCGAAACCATCGAGCCACAAGGCGACTTCATGACTGTGGAAGTGGAAGTGAAGGAATTCAACGACGACTACCAGCAGATTCAGGGACTCACGCGCGAAATCACTCGCCAGCTGAAGGACGAAATCCTCATCACGCCAAAGGTGAAACTTGTGCCAAAGGGAACTCTCGCCGTTTCCGACGAGAAGAAGGCTGTGCGTGTGAAAGACCTCAGAAAGCTATTCTAATACCTAAAAATAACAATCAACATGAAGCAACTCTCTATATTTTTGGAAGATAAGTCGGGCACCATCTTCCGTGTGCTTAACCTGCTGAAAGGCGGTGGCATCCAAATCATTGCATCCACCGTTGCCGACACGATGGACAATGCCATCTACCGCATCATCTGCGACAACCCCGACAAGGCATACCTCATCCTCTCCGATGCTGGCATGACTGTCAACCTCACGGAGGTGAATGTCATCGAACTGGACGACGAACCTGGACGTGCAGCCGAGGCGTTGGCTCCCCTCACCGAGAAAGGTGTCAACATCGCCTATCTCTATTCCTTCCTCCTCAACGGAAAGGGTGTGTTGGTCTATAAAGTAAGATAAATAGAAGTACATAGTAAAAAGTACAAAGGACAAAGTACAGGGGACATGGATAAGCGTGTCCCTTGTACTTTGTCCTTTGTGTTTAAAAAGCCTTCGACCTTCTTTTGAGACAATTTGTGTAAATTTGTTGACATAAGAAAAAGGACAATTTGTTGACAGAAGAAAAGGGCAATTTGTTGACTACTTTTCACTTTTGTCTTGTCCCAATGGTGCATGAGTGTTTTTTTTGAACGTTCGTTGCCGTTTTTTTGAACGCTCGCCGAGGGTCTTCCGAACGTTTGTCGATGCGATGACGAAGGTGCGATGAAGTTTTGAAACGTAAAACGATATTGTGGAGATTGTGATATTCGTACAATAAACGTGCTTGTTCATAAATTGCGATGGCAAAATAGTGCAAGATGGGTGGACAGAAAAAACGGCTTCTACGACACATATAGGGAAAAAGAAAAAGCTTTGGAGCGAGGCTCGGTGAGCCTGTTCCAAAGCTTTTGTGGTTTTTCTTGATGCTTGGCTGTGTGCCTTATCGCTTCAGCAAGAGGTAGCAGCCAATGATTTGGAGAAGAAGACCTGGGTAGCCAATGAGAATGTCGTTGAGGGCTACGTGGATGTTCTGGCTCATTGCCCATTCGATGCAGAATCCTGCGGCTGTGTAGAGCACAACGGCAAGGGCAATGGCAGGAAGAGTTGCTTTGTTGAACCACTTGGCTACGCTGGCAGCAGCCAATGCTGCGAGAACGGATTTAATGAGAACGATGGGAAGCCAAGCAACGGCAGGCATGCCCATCACAAGGTTGCAAAGAAGTGGAGAAACCACGGCTGTGATGAGTCCGACATTGAATCCGTACTTGTAGCCTGCAAAGAGTGTGAAGAAATAGAATGGCAACAGGACGGCTCCTCCGTTAGGAATGAGGTGAACCACTTGTGGCAACAGAAGGTTTGCTACGATGAAGAGTGCGCTGTAGAGATAAGTGCGCGACTGGCGGAGTGTTAGTTGATACAACATTTTGATAAAAATATAAATTTAAAAATTAAAACTTCTTCATTCTGCATTTTCTGGAGCGATGACGATTTCTTGTTTGAGTCGTTCTACGAAGTCATCAATCTTCTGGAGTTCCTGCGGAATAGGAATGCGCTGAGGACAATGAGGAGCGCACTGGTTGCAACCGATGCAATGGCTTGCTTGGCGCAATTTTGGCACACTGCGGTCGTAGCCCACGAGGAAGGCACGACGTGCTCGGTCGTATTCCTTGTCGAGTTTCTCGTGAGGGATGTTGCCGTCCTTGATACATTTATTATAATGTGAGAAGATGGCAGGAATGTTGAGTCCGTAAGGGCAAGGCATGCAGTAGTTGCATTCGTTGCAAGGAATGGTTTTGAGATTGTAGATGTCTTCGGCAATCTCCATCAGAAATTCGTTCTCTTCCTCCGTGATGGGCTGAAGAGGCGAGTAGGTGATGAGGTTGTCCTTGAGATGCTCCATGTAGGTCATGCCACTGAGCACGCAGAGCACTCCCTTCGGTGTGCCGGCGAAGCGAAATCCCCATTTGGCAATGCTTCCTTCGGGGTCGCGCTGTTTCATCTTGGCAGCAATGGTGGTTGGCACGTTGGCGAGTCGTCCGCCAAGCAGCGGTTCCATGATGACAGCTGGAATGCCTCGCTTCTCCAATTCGCTGTAGAGATACACGGCATCCACATTGCTGTCGTTGATTTCGTTCGCCCAGTTCCAGTCGAGGTAGTTGAGTTCGATTTGCACGAAGTCCCAATGATATTTGCCTTCGTCGTGCCATGTCAGCAATTCGTCGAACACCTCCTTGTCGCCGTGGAAAGAAAATCCGAGGTTGCGGATGCGTCCCTTCTGCTTCTGCTCCACGAGCCAGTCGAGGATGCCGTTGTCCATGTAGCGACGATTCACTTCGGGCATTCCTCCGCCACCCACGGCATGAAGCAGCAGATAGTCGATGTAATCCACTTGCAACTGCTTCAGCGAGTTCTCAAACATCTGCTTCGAGCCTTCTGTGGTTTGTGTGTTAGGACTGAAGTTCGACAATTTTGTGGCAACGAAAAACTCGCTTCGCTTGTGCCGTGCCAGTGCAATGCCTGTGGCGCTTTCCGAAAAACCTCGGCAGTAGGCTGGGGATGTGTCGAAATAGTTCACGCCGTGCTCGATGGCGTAATCCACTTGGCGGTTCACCATCTCTTGGTCGATGGGAGCGTCTGGGTTGTCGCGTTCCGAACCGCCTTCCACGGGCAGACGCATCATGCCGTAGCCGAGGAGTGAGACTTTGTCGCCCGTGTTGGGATTAGTGCGATAGGTCATTTTTCCCTTAGGTGGTTCTTGCTTGGACGCAGAGGTTCTGCGTTCGCCATCCGTACAGGCTGCCAGCAATGCGGAAGAAGCAGCCAAGCCTCCTCCTAAGTATTTGAGGAAATTTCTTCTATTGAGTTCTTTGTTCATTCTTCATTCATCATTTTAAATTGTCTTATGCACTTCGTGACCTTCCACATAGATGGCACTGAATGGACGGGCTGGACAGAGGTTCTCGCAGGCTCCGCAGCCGATGCAATAGGATTCGTTGACGGCTGGGATATATACGCCAGCGGGGTCGTTCTCGTCGAGCGGAACCATTTCGATGGCTCCCGTTGGACAATGGCGTTCACAGTTTCCGCAATCCACACCGTCCGTCACAGGAATACAGTTCTGCTTGATCCACACGGCATGACCGATTTGTGTAGAACTTTTGTCTTCCACAGAGATAGGTCGGATGGCACCAGCAGGACACACTTCAGAGCACTTCGTGCATTCAGGTCGGCAATAGCCACGCTCGTAGCTCGAAGTGGGTTGCATGAGCGTCAGCAAATCCGTGGAAGGACGGAGCACGCCATTAGGACAAGCCGACACACACAACTGGCAAGCCGTGCAGTGCTTTGCCATGTTCTTAGCAGAGAGCGAACCAGGAGGCGTGATAGGTGTGTTGCGCTCGGGAGCAATCTTGTCCTCAATCACAGCCAGTCCTCCATCTACATCGCCTTTGCCTTGTGCCAGTGCCGCTGCGGTGGTTGCCATTGCTGCCGACACGAGGAACGAACGGCGCGAACTATCCACTTCTGTTTGAGGTGAAGTGGCTTTTCCACTCACAGATTCTTGTTTTTCATTAACTAAGTTGTCCTTTGTCCTTTGTCCTTTGTCCTTAAAACAATAGTGGATAGCATCCTTCTTGCATTTCTCCAAGCAATCGCCGCACACCACGCAGCGTGAATAATCCACATGGAAATTCTTGAAGTCGATGGCTGAAGCCTTGCAGTTCTTGGAGCACAAGCCGCATTTGATGCACTTGTCTTCGTCCATCCTGATTTTCAGCCAAGAGAAGCGTGAGAGGAAACTGAGGATGGTGCCCACGGGACAAATCGTGTTGCAGTAGGTGCGTCCACCTTTCCATGCCAGGATGATGAGGAGGACGAGCGTCACGGCTGCTATGACAAAAGTGGGAAGTGATTTCAACCAGATATCAGTTTCCGAAAAAGCATAACTCTCGTAGTGCTCAGCTATGCGGGCAAGGATGTTGTTCCCCCATTCATAAACAGGTCGAAAGAGGTTGTTCACGATTCTTCCATAACTGCTATATGGAGCCAAAAGTGCAACGAATGAATTCACGCCTGCCACGAACGCAATGATGAACAGAGCCAGCACAGGATAGCGAATCCATTTCTTTTCGGGAGAAAAACTAAAACGGTTCTTCTTCCGCTTGGAGTGAATCCATGAGATGACATCTTGGAAGATGCCAAGCGGACAGATGATGGAGCAATAGATTCGTCCGAAGATGAGTGTGAGTGCAACGAGAGCCACAATCACAGCTACGTTCAGTGCCAGCACAGCAGGGAGGAACTGAATCTTTGCGAGCCAACCGAGCCAAGCATGAAGCGCACCGCTAACATCCAAGAACAGCAGTGTGATGAGTGCCAGGACGATGATGGCGAGGGTGGTACGGATTTTCTTTAGCATAGTCTTTCTTTCTCAGTCAACAAATTTCCACAAATTATCGCAAAAATAAAAATCCAATTTGTGCCTCATTTGTGTTCATTTGTTGACTTATTATTCATTTTCACAATCAGAATACTTATTTCATAGAGCAGCCAGATGGGGAGCGACACGATGATGAGAGTGATGGCATCGCCCGTAGGAGTGATGGCAGCCGAAAGGATGAGGATGCCCACGATGGCATGTCGGCGGTATTGGCTCATCCACGATGCCTTGAGGAGTCCGAAGACCGCAAGCAGCCAACTGATGACAGGAATCTCGAAGATGATGCCGAAGATGAAACTCATCATCATCATCGTGTCGATGTAACTGCTGATAGTCAGCATGTTGTTCACCGTTTCGCTCACTTGATAGGTGCCGAGAAATCGCACCGTGAGCGGGAAGATGAGGAAGTAGTTGACCAACACTCCTATGAGAAACATGACGTAAGCCGCCACCGTGATTCTCACCGAATAGCGTCGTTCGTTCTCGTAGAGCGCTGGGGCGATGAAGCGAAACAAAAGGTAGAGGATGTAAGGCGAGGCAACGAGGATGCCCACCATCAGTGCCACCTTTATATGAATCATGAACTGTTCGGCAAGCCCCGTGTTGATGAGCTTGATGGAAAAAGCTTCGCCTCCCAACCATCGGTAAGTGATGAAATCGCTATCTTTGGGAGCAAGCACGATGTCGAAAAGCGGCTCTTTCAGGAAGAAAGCTCCCACAGCCAACACCACCGCTGCCACCACCATTCGTATGATGCTACCTCGCAGCACATCCAAATGTTCCCAGAAAGTCATCTGAGCGTCGTCCATCTTTCCCGTCTTCAGCCAACAAATGTTTCTTCAGTCAACAAAAATTTTCTTTGAGTCAACAAATGGACACAAATAAAGCACAAATAGAGTTTCTTTGAGATAATTTGTGATAATTTGTTGACAGAAAAAAACATGTTGACTCACGCTTCATTTGTTGATTCTTTTTTATTCTCTTTTTCGTCTTCGTTAATTCCGTTCAGTCCATCCTTGAAGCTGCGGACACCTTTGCCGAGTCCCTTCATCAGTTCAGGAATCTTCTTGCCACCGAAGAGCAGCAGCACAACGAGTACGATAAGAATGATTTCACCAGTTCCGAAATGCATGTCAATTACGAATTTGTTATTTAGTCTTTTAAATGGTTTGTACGCTTCATCACGCAATACGTTGCAAATATAAGAATAATTTTGTTCGCTGCAAAAATACAAACACTTTTTGTTTATGAAAATGTTTTAAAATGATTATCTGCATTTAGGTGACACATTCCCATACATCCTATGCTCGAACATTGACCTGTATGATGTCGTTGCTATGACAAGCCTGTCAGACACCCTGTCTCCGAAATAAGAGTGTGATGGATATGCATCCAAGCCTATCTTGACCTCCCTGAAAAGACCTTCGTCAACCAGTTTTGTTCACAGTATCTATTTTCAGATTCTTCGCCTTCGAAAGTTCTAACACTCTACATGGATTGTGCTGAACCTTTCATTTGATTGTACTAAATTGCCGAGCCCTCGGCGTTTTTCAAGCGAGCCCTCGCTTGAATTGCACCGAGGGCTCGCTTGAACGATAACGAGGGCTCGCGCATTTAGTTAATCCTTTAGCTCGGTGCAAGCCAATCAAAAGCTTGCTTCAGTAAATCCCTTCAGGAACTTCAGTCAATCCGAACATGCGTTTTAGAGGATAGTAATTCCTCCAAGAGTGATTTGCAGTGTGAAGGTAGGATGATGTGGTGATTGCCGATGGGGTTGGTGAGGAAATAGCGCGACTGTTCGGGATGCGAAAGGCGGATGACTTGTTGCGTGCGACAAAGGTCTGCTTCGCTTTGGCACGACAGGAGTTCGCCTTCTTCGGCAAAATGGCGAGAGAGGTCGCCCGACACCTTGAAGATGGTGACAGGTCCTGGCTTTACGAAGCCTCGAATGCCTACGCCGATGCCCGACTCAAAGTGGGTGTCGAGTTCGTAGCGTTCTGTCATGCTGAATGGGATGGTGCAGTGGGCAAAGAGCATTTCGCCAGTGTCGGGATTGATGCGAGCTGGATTGGCTTGAAAACCTGTGCAACCCGTGAGGGCATGAGCGATTTTCATGGACAGCATGGCTGGCACATCGCCTTCGCAACTTGCCACAATGCCTTCCGAGTTGAGTTGTGCCAAAGCCCAGCAACCCGTGTTATGAACGGTGGAAAGGAGGTCGAAGCAACGAAGGGTGAAACCTTGCAACTGATACTTTTCAACCAGGGTTTTCAAGGCATGGTAGATGTGCAGAGCACCTGGTAGAGCCTTGCGGATTCCCTCGCTGGATGCTTTCCGCATCAGTGTTTCATCTATCTTGTGTTCTGGCATGGAATCAATGGTGTTGAGTAATTCTTGCATCGGAATGTCGATGAGCGTGATGCCTAATTTCTCAAATACTATCTCTCGATGAGCCTCGCTTGAAATAAGCCAATCGGAAGGTTTACCGATGATTCCCAATCGGCTTCCTTGAAGTTTTCTGTATGCTTTTCCAACTTGTAGGAGAAGGTTGATGCGCTGATTGATATATGCGGTGGAGCCATGAAGAATTTCGCCTTGAATGCCTCGCTGACGGAGGAAGGAGAGAATCTCCATCGATGCAGCCAATGAGTTGCTTTTGCCCGATGTGAGCAGGTAGAAGGGTGCCGACATCTTTGCCATCAGTTCTTGGTAGATACGCTTGAAGATGCCTTCTGTTCCTCCTGTCCGTACATAAATGAGGGAGAGGGGAGCCGAGCCATAGCTTTCGTAGTTGTTTCCGCAGAAATGGAAGTCGGCTGTTATTGTTGACAGAAATTCTTCCGTTGTTTTTTTCACCGATTGCTCGTCGTGCAGTTCCGAGGTGAGGGTATAGATTGCAATGTCCATGTCGAAAGGTTTTTTTTTAATTGGTTGATTGGGCGAATTTACACAGAAAAAGCCGAATAAACAAAAAAGAGTGGGCGTTTGATACAAAATTGACAAGATGTGTTACACGTTTTTATCTGCTCTATGCCACAAAAGACTTACCTTTGCAGAAAGTTCAAATCATAAATATCAAACAGATGAAGAAAATATGGCTTGTTGCATGGGCATTCGGGTTTACCACGGTTCTGAATGCGCAAACCGTTGTGAGTAGTCCCAACGGTGAACTGAAAGTGGAAATGAACGACGCGAACGGCAAGGCTACCTACAAGGTGGTGCTGGGCAATGACGTTGTTCTGGATGAATCGCCGCTCGGTCTTGTCACTTCGGCTGCCAATCTCTCCGAGGGCTTGAAGATTGGCAAGGTGTCGGAACCCAAGGCGGTGAAGGATAGTTACGAACTGAAGAATGCCAAGAAGCGGTACATCAGTGTGGAGGCAACGGAGCAGACTGTCAACCTCACCGACAAGGACGGACGTGAGGTGTTGGCTGTGGAATGGCATGTGGATAACGAGAACATTGCCTTCCGCTACATTGTGAAGGAACATGCTCGTCGCCTTTCGGTTTTGGTGACGAAGGAGGAAACAGGATTCCGTCTGCCAGAGGGAACCACCAGTTTCAATTGTCCTCAGATGGGTTCGCAGAGCGGATTTGCTCGCACGGCTCCAAGCTACGAAACCAGTTACGAATGGGATGCACCGCTCGGCAAGAACGGTTGGGGCGAAGGCTATGTGTTCCCTGCGTTGTTCAAGGTAGGCTCGAAGGCATGGGTGATGCTGAGTGAGACAGGAGTGGACGGCTCTTATTGTGCTTCCCACTTGCAGAACGCAGGAGGCAACCTCTATCAGATAGCCTTCCCGAATGCGAAGGAATTTGGTGGCGTGGGTACCAGCGAACCAGGCATCGCGCTTCCTGCCACACTTCCTTGGCGCACCATCACTGTGGGCAGAACGATGAAGGCGATGGCTGAAACCACCATCCAGTGGGACTTGGTGAAGGAGCAATATCCTGCAAGTCAGAACTACAAGTACGGACGTGCCACTTGGAGTTGGATTATCCGTATGGATGCCAGTTGCAACTTCGATGAGCAGAAGGAATACATCGACTTTGCTGCCAAGATGGGCTACGAGTACGTGCTTGTGGATGCGCTTTGGGACACGAACATCGGTTACGAAGGCATGGAACGCCTCGCACAGTATGCCAAGAGCAAGGGCGTGGGTCTCTTCCTTTGGTACAACTCCAACGGCTATTGGAACGATGCTCCGCAGGGACCAAAGGGAAAGATGCACCGACTCATGGACCGCGAAAAGGAAATGGCTTGGTTGCAAAAGACGGGCATCAAGGGACTGAAAATCGACTTCATCGGTTCCGACAAGCAGCAGACGATGCAGATGTACGAAGACATCCTCTACGATGCCAACAAATACGGTCTCATGATTATTTTCCACGGATGCACCTTGCCTCGCGGATGGGAACGCATGTACCCTAACTTCGTGGCAGCAGAGGCAGTCCGTGCCAGCGAGAACTTCTCGTTTGGTCAGGACGAGAACGACCGCGAGGCGCAGAGTGCCACCATCCATCCTGTTCTTCGCAATGCCGTAGGAAACATGGACTTCGGTGGCAGTACGCTCAACAAGCACTACAGCAAGGACAATCGTCGCGGTCGCACCCGTCGCACGAGCGATGTGTTCGCCTTGGCGACAGCCGTTCTTTTCCAGACACCTGTGCAGAACTTCGCTTTGGCTCCTAACAATCTGGAGGATGCACCTGCCTGGGCGGTGGATTTCATGAAGTCGGTTCCTGTCACTTGGGAAGATGTGCGCTACATCGACGGCTATCCAGGCAAGTACCTTGTCATGGCACGCAAGAGTCAGGCTGGAAAATGGTACGTGGCTGCCATCAATGCACAGAAAGAACCGCTCAAGCTGAAGCTCGACCTTTCCTTCCTCGGAAAGGATGGAATGATGCGTGTCTATTCCGACAAGGTGATTAGCACAGACGCACAGGGCTGGAACAGCTTCGAGGGTTCCGTGAAGGACATGAAGGTGAAGAAGAACTTCACGATTCTCGTACCAAAAGATGGTGCTGTGGTAATTGAAAAATGACGAATATAAATAACAACGTACTAATATGTTGGGATTATTCTCAACCTCGACATTTTTTTAAACCACGAATTACTCGAATTTAACGAATTAATTTTCTGTATGATTTAATCAAATTTCACGAACAGAAATGCTGGTTTTTTTTAATTAGAGAAATTCGATAAAAATAATCCAGAAATTGATTAACGCTGAGTTCAAAATTCGTTTAATTCGTGAAATTCGTGGTTTCTTTCCTTAATAAAATCCAACCAAGTTATTTTAATGATTATCTAAATAACCAACGAAAGATGATGAAAAAGACAATGATTTTGTCTGCTTGCTTGGGACTGTTGTCCTTGGGCATGAGTGCGCAGACGTGGCAAACAGCAGAGAATGCTGTGCCAGCTTCCGAGTTTCCAAAAGTGAGTAGCGACCGCCGTGCGCAGTTCTCCCTCAAGGCACCCGATGCCAAAGAGGTGGTGCTCGACATCTGCGGAAAGAAATATCCGATGACGAAGGATGAGAATGGTGTGTGGACTGCTACCAGCGACCCGCTCGTGGTAGGTTTCCACTATTATTTCTTCTTCGTCGATGGTGTGCAAATCACCGACCCTGCTTGCGATTCCTACTATGGTTGCGGACGCATGGCAAGCGGCATTGACATTCCAGAAGACCCAGCCGAAGCTGCCTACTACACCTATAACAAGAACATTCCTCACGGACAAGTGCGTGAGTGCTACTATTGGTCAGAAACGGAGCAAGCCACTCGTCGCTGCTATGTTTATACTCCAGCCGAATACGAAACGAAGACCAAGGCAAAATACCCTGTGCTTTATCTGCAACACGGCATGGGAGAGGACGAACGTGGATGGCACCAGCAGGGCAAGATGGCACAAATCATGGACAACGCCATTGCCGCTGGTAAGGCAAAACCTATGCTCGTTGTCATGGACTACGGCAACTGCGGCTATTCCTTCGGTGCCAAGCGAGGTGAGAGCATGGCAGATTTCGGAACCAGTTTCACACGGATTCTGCTCGACGAGACCATCCCGTTCATTGAGAGCCATTTCCGAGTGCTGAATGACCGTGAGCATCGTGCCATGGCAGGACTCTCTTGGGGAGGAAAGGAAACTTTCGACATCACGCTTGCCAATCTCGACAAGTTTGCCTACATTGGCGCATTCAGCGGTGCGCTCTTCATGGCAGCAGGGCAGGAAGCCAAAACCATGTATAACGGAGTCTTTGCCGATGCTGCTGCATTCAACAAGAAGGTACACACCCTCTTCCTCGGCACAGGCTCAGAGGAAAATCTTGGCACTCAAGCTGTGAACGACAAACTCACCGCTGCTGGCATCAAGACACACTACTACGTTTCGGAAGGCACAGCCCACGAATGGCTCACATGGCGACGCTGCCTCAATCAGTTCATCCCGCTCATTTTCTAAGGCCTCACCCCCAACCCCTCTCCAAGGGGAGAGGGGAGTAGAGTGATGAAAATGAGAAATTGAGAATGAAGAATCAAAAAAGAGAAGTGAAAATTCAGTCGGATTTTCACTTCTCTTTTCTATAATAACTATAACCTCTATCTACTCCCCTCTCCACTTGGAGAGGGGTCGGGGGTGAGGCTAAATTCTAAATCCAATAATCTTTCTGACTTCCTTGAGCGTAGCAGAAGCACTTTCGCGAGCCCTTTCTGCACCCTGACGTGCAATCTTGTCGAGCAGCTCCGTGTTGGCAGAGAATTCCTGAATGCGCTCACGAATTGGGTTCAGCACCTTCACCATGTCCTCAGCCAGTTGCTTCTTCATGTCTCCGTAGCGAAGCGTGCAATCGTTCCATTTCTCGTCGAAATACTTCACTGTCTCAGCATCGCTCACAATGCTCATCATCTTGAAGAGGTTCTCAATCACCTCTGGTTTCTCGCTGTTAAGAGCCTGCGGACCGTTGTCTGTCACAGCGCGCATCACCTTCTTGCGCACCACCTTCTCTTCGTCACAAAGATAGATGCAGTTGCCGTCGCTCTTGCCCATCTTTCCCGTTCCGTCCAGCCCAGGCACCTTCAGCGCTTCAGCACCGAAGTAGTAGTTCTGTGGCTCAGGAAACAGCTCCGTCTTATAGATGTTGTTGAAACGACGAGCACACTTGCGAGCTATCTCCATGTTCTGCTCCTGGTCCTTTCCCACAGGCACGTACTTGGCGCGATGCTGCAAGATGTCGGCAGCCATGAGAGTAGGGTAGGTGAACAAACCTGCATTCACGTTGTCTGGCTGTTGGCGAGCCTTCTCCTTGAAGGTCGTCACGCGTCCCAGCTCACCCAGATACGTGTTCATATTAAAATAAAGATAAAGCTCCAGCGTCTCAGGCACATCGCTCTGCACGTAGATGGTTGCCTTCTCAGGGTCAAGACCGCAAGCCAAATATTCAGCAAGGATGGTGCGAGCCGAGTTCTGAATGTTCTCTGGAGTAGGGTGAGTGGTGAGGGAATGCCAGTCGGCTATGAAAAACAGACAATTATATTCGTATTGCATTTTCACGAAACTTCGCACAGCTCCGTAGTAATTACCAAGGTGTAGGTTTCCCGTTGGGCGAATGCCGCTAAGTACTGTATCCACAATAAAACTTTTTTCTGATTAAAAAATTACAATTAACTGAATTTCGTTGCAAAGTTAGTGCAAGTTGAGTGAAATACCAAAAATATTTGCGTATTTCCGAACCGTAGCCCATCTTCGACCTTGTCAACGTTCGTGTAACTTGTGCGAAAAAGCAAATTCCTTTCGTCCTTTTGTCTCCTACTTTACTCATTGCCCTTTCGAACGCAAAAAAACAACGAACCTTCATTTGCATTCCATCGAACGTTCAATGCTCTCCCAACGAACGCTCAACAAAAGTGAAACGAACGTTCGTCGCTTTATCTATTCGATGAAGTTTCTAATGACAAGTTGAATGCTTTCATATAATTATCAGATTATCTGTATTTGTACCACCAAAAGCCCAACGGGCTGATGAGACTACAGGCAGGAGGTGGAGTGAGCGTAGCAAACGGAACTCCTGCTATTGGGACCATTCACTCATCCAAACCCCGACGGGGTGACGGACTCTTTCTGCGACAGCTTGTCATCATAATCCGTCACTCCTTCGGAGCTCTGTTAGTGATGTGCCACATAGCAGGAGTTTCGTCCTTTCAGGACTCCACCTCCTGCCTGTGGTCTTTCGTCCCTTCGGGATTTTGTTGGTACGATTATGGATAATCGCAAAAAAATATGGTTGAAAATTTGGTGATTATAATAGAAAAATATAATTTTGTGCGGTGTTTCCTCAGGGAAATGCAAAGACATAAAGCTCAATAGTCTCACAATCACCACGTGAAAAAGAGCAACAACTATTATTGGGACTGCCCTCATCGTATGGGGCGCAGCTTTCCCGTATATAGTTGTGGTTTGTGGTGAACCGTGAGACGTATGGCGAGAGCCTGCGCCTTTTTTATTAACAACTAAATACGTTTTTTATGAGGAAGATTATGTTAAATGCAATCTTATTTGTGTTTTCTATTGGCGTTTTTGCACAAAAAGATGTAACTAAGTTTCTTGGAATCCCTGTGGATGGGACAAAGTCTGAAATGATTCAAAAATTGAAAGCGAAAGGATTTCAATATGATGCTTCTCGTGATTACCTAACAGGTGAATTTAATGGTCATAGGTCTGAACTTATTGTTGCGACAAACAATAACAAAGTATGGCGAATTATGGTTCGAGACGCTTTCCCATCTAATGAATCAAATATTAAAATTAAATTCAACCTTCTTTATCGTCAGTTTGAAAAAAATGAAAAGTATATCCATGTATCATCTGATCAGACGATACCAGACGAAGAGAACATATCACATCAGATGACCATTTATAATAAACGATATGAAGCATCGTTTTATCAGTTGCCTGTCATTGAAGATTCGTTGGCTTTAGCTGAAGAACTAAGATCTTTAATGTTGACGAAATATACGGAAGAACAATTAGCAAATCCAACCGAAGATATTCAGTCAGACATAGTAAATAGTTCAGTGTCTCTCTTTATTGAGAAGTGTTCGAATAAGTCTGTTTGGTTCATGATTGACAGACAATACAATGATTATTATTTATTGTTGTTTTATGATAATGAGTATAACCACTCGGATGGTGAGGATTTGTAATAGTCTGAATTTGATAAAGAAGGTGGCGTATGTATTTTATTAAGAAAATAACATCCCAATCCTTATAACTACAGTATGGTATAAACGAGGTAGAATGTAATGTTTCTTGTGGAGGAATATGATTATTAGAGTAAAGTTATTGCAATTAATTCAACTTTATAACTAATCTTTCCCATCCCTTGAATAATTGTTGCAGAAAGACGCTGAAAGCGTCACCGCTCAGTAACCGAGGGTGCAAAGCACCCCCGGATTGCTGTGTATCGTCTATATCGACTCTGAAGGAGTCGCCCATCTATTCCCTGTTTTGGGGCACTCTTTCAGAGTGCATCTTGCTTGCACGCACACCTCCGCAGGTCGTTCCGACCTACGGTTAC
>DGSN01000065.1 GCA_002393575.1 Prevotellaceae bacterium UBA4361
TCTGCGGTGCGTCGTCCTCGCCATGTAGCATCTTGCGGAAACGGATGCAAATCTGTATAACCTGTTCCACCTCCGGATGCATCTGGTGCAGCTTGAGCAGTTCCTTCGAAGTCGTCTCTCCCGTGACGATGTACTTCCAGATGGTGGCCGCCTTGACTCTGACGGTCTTCCCCTTCTCGTGCCGGGCCTTGTTGTGAAGTCGTACCTCCTCACGGAGTACCTTGTAGCGTTCCGTTATGGGCCTCATGCATCTGTGTACGATGCGTGATTCCACCTTCCCCCGGAGCCTCTTCGCTACGGAGGCACAGGTGATGCAGCCGCCGCTGATGATCCTGGCCATCTCCCTGGCCACCTTCACAGCCTGCTTCTGGTCCGTACTGAGCACCTTGGACATGTCCGTACCAAGGACTTTATATACTTTCCGCCAATCAGCCTGAAGACGCGAGTCTCCAGGCTGATTTCATTAAATGATGATCCGCTTGCATCTGACAACGGCACGAAAGGCCAATAAGCACATAGCGCATGGCAACGCTCTGGGTAGGTTATGAGCATAATCCATACCGTCTGCCATCTGGGACGTTGCCCCAGACTAACTGCTCATTGTCCCTTCGGGACGTAATCGGCTGATTGCGGATAATCATTTTTCATTATATAATAGGTGTCCGCTAAAAATGCCGAAGGCATGAAAGATCTCAGGCAGGCGGTGAAGTGCAAAGCACGGAACCCCTGCTAAGCATACAGCCAAGCGGGAACCCCGAAGTGGGTGACGGATATGTAAATCAGATGTTCCGTCGTGCCTTCAGCACTCTGTTACTTTGCGACACATAGCAGGGGTTCCGTTTCTCTCCACCCCTGCCTGTGTTCTTTCATGCCTTCGGCATTTTTTTCGAACACCAATCGAAGATAAAAGAGAAATCAGCCTGAAGACGCGCGTCTTCAGGCTGATTTCTGTTTTTGTGATATAAGTTCAGGGGATGGATTATCTTGACAGCAGTCTGAGGAATTTTCTTCCGTTGCGGATGAAGATGCCAGCCTTAGGGTCGCCAGTTTTGCGGCCTGTGAGGTCATAGATAGGAGTTTCCACCTGCTGAGCTTCCTCGTTGACAGCCTTCACACCAACAGCGATTGTCTTTTCTCCATACCCCTTCACAGCTTTCTCCAGCTGAGGGATGAAAGTAGGGCGACCGATAGCAGCCGAGAACACCGTTGTAGCCAGGCGCAGTGAAGCATCCGTATCGCTCTTGTAGTGGTGACCACAGATAACGCGACCCAAAGCGTAGCTGTCAGCAAAGTCCATGATTTCGGCAGACTTTTCAGGCAGCATACACGACAAAGCGAGAGCGTAAGCATAGCTACGTGCTACGTGGCCAGAAGGATAGCCCCAGCTCTGTCTCTTGTCTTCATCGTTCTCAGGAATTGCAGAAGGCTCGTTGAACTGCACGAATGGACGTGTGCGCTTGAAGTGATTGCGAGTGTGAGTGTTCTCCTTTTGGATGTCGTTGCAGAGCCACTGGCAGAGCTTGTAGATTTCTGGAGTGCCTTCAGGAGTGATATCAATGCCAATGATGTCAGAATAAACATCCACCAGTTCAGCAGCATCGTGTTCAATAGCCAGTTTGCCCAGCTCTGTGTCGCGAACGCTCTTGCCCCACTGGTAATAGTAGAAGTCATCGAAGAATGTAGCATCAGAGAGTTTTGGAGGTTCTGGCAAGAAGACCGTACCGTCAGGACGTTCGCCTTCAGGAATGAAGGTCGTTTCAAGGTCTTATTGTGCATATAATGCTGTTACGTTGCAAGTCATGCAGAACAGCAACAAGAGTGATAATTTCGCTAATTTGTCATGGTTTTTAAAGTTTTTAAAATGGTTTGATATGGTTTTCAATTTAGAAAGCAAGTACCGCGCGGACATAAAAGCTTAACATTCCACCCGTTTGGTCAAACGAAGTCATATCGCAATCTCCTTCGGGTGAGAATACTGGGCAGAAGTAATTTGTCGATGACCAGTAGTGTCCGTCGTTGTGCAAAGCCGTTCCCACTGTGCCAAGTTTGGAATTGAGAGCCGTGTAGTCAACGGTGCCAGGCTCATTGCTATACGTTGCACCATTGCCGCAACCGATGAGCATATACTGCCAGTCCGTGAGTGTAGGCAGTCGCCATGTGCCACCACTGACCGCAGTATGCGACGCTGCCGCAGAATTTGCCGCATCTTGAATCGTTTCGCCTTCGTCGTTCAGTGCAATTGCCAAGCCGTGCGTGCAGTTGGATTCAGTACCCACGTAAACAATCATGGCTTCAGCAACAGTGCCGTCGCTTTCGGCAGCAGAGGCATTAGGATACACCTTTCCGTTTCGTCCCACCACGCTGCCGATGTGGTCTTGTGTCACCTCAGCCAGACTCACAGGGTAGTTGATCTTGTGAATCTTCACAGTGATGGCTTTGTAGGCGCCATTGTTGAATGTGACGTTATCCCTTTTGAAGATGTAGTAGTCACTGCCTACGGTAGCCGTCAGAGTGACCTGTGCGTTCTTGATGCCTCGCAGAGCAGCAAACACTTCGTTGGTAGCATTGGCTGGCGTTACAATGATGTCGCCAAATTCTTCATCGCCAAATGGTTCATCAATGTTTTTCACCAGTCCCTTGGCAGAGATGCGCAGGCTGCTCACATTGACAGCAGCATTGGCATTGTCCTTCAGGGTGAATTTGACGATGGATTGCTCATTCTCGAAGGTCACTGGCACAGAGGCATCCATACGATATGCCTCAATACTTGTGATATTCGCCGTCGTTGTGGCATAGTCATAATTCGCAGCGATGTCCGACAATGTACCTACTTGACCCGTATAGTCCCAATCCTTTTTAGGGAAAATAAGCTTGATGTCAATGGGTAATACCAAATCGGCTGATGATGAAATGGTTCCGTTCAGCGGCACGGTTTTGCCTTCAGATTGCGGCTTCAAATATCCACTGTACTGGAGATTCCAATCACGGTCGCGGTAAAACACCTGCTCTTTCTTTGCCCATGTTGCGCGGATGGTGCCGTTGTCCATTGTTAGAGCGCGTCTCTCTTTGGCAGCGGCATCGTCGCTTCCTTTCGAGGCAGTGACCGTCAAGCTATAAGTCTTACCAGCCTCCATGACGTTCGTCTGCTTTGCACCGTCATCATCGCTGGAACAAGCCGTGAACAATCCCCCTGCAAGTAGAAGGAAGAAGCTTGTCTTCACAATAGTTGTTGTCTTCATTGTTTTCTCTTCTTTATTCCCAGACTTCTTCCTCCTCGGTGACATAGTCTTCGCGAGTACCCTCAATTCCGTATTGACTTTCATTTAACATCATAGTCTGAAGTTGGCACTTCACAATCCTGATTGTCGGACGCTGGTAATTTGCTTTTTTCATTTCTTCTTTTTTTAGTAATCGTTTTTTTAAATAGCTTGATTTGTATTTTAGGAAAGAAATTAGAATAATTAGAATAATTATGTCAGATTTTTTTTTTTTGAACACGAATTTCCATGAATTATCCGTGAATTTTTCGTGAATAATATTGTTATTCAAAATAAATTCATGATTAATTCACGGTTGATTCACGGAAATTCACGTTTATTTTTTTACGCGAATTAACCGCGAATTTTCCGTGAATTTTCCGTAAATTTTTCGTGAATGATAATGTTATTCAAAACAAATTCATGTTTAATTCACGGTTAATTCACGGAAATTCACGTTTAACAAAAAAACTATTTCTGAATAATTCGTGGGAGCGTTGCCCCGAGCGTTTCTAATGATTCCAATTTCTTTCCTTCAACTCCTCATGCTATTGGTCATTAGTTATAACTCTACAGTTTCTTAGTTCACGAACAGAGGTAGATAGATGCCGTCCGTGCCCATAGGCTCCGTCGTTGCGTCGAAGATGGTCCACTCAGTTGTGAAGATGCGATGCAAGTTTTCACAATAGTACGAAAGCGACATGGCAGCATTGCCCTCATTACTTCCGATAACCAGTGGAAACTTCCACACACCTTCCACCTGCGTTGGCGAAGCCACACCTCTCACCTCGCCGTTGATGGTGGCGCAAATCAAGTCTTGCGCCGAGGCGTGAGGCTGCAAGGTGTCTTGCAGCTGCACCTCCACACTCATCGTCAACTCGTAGTTGTCGAAGTTTGGCATCTGCCAGCTTGGGCGCTGGTCTGTACCCGGTTCCAAACCTTTTGTCTCTGTGCCTGGGGTCTGGGGTTGCTCGTCATCGTCTGACGAGCAACCTGTAAACACTAATCCCAAGGATAGGAATGATAAAACTATCGGAAGTTTTCTAAACATTTTAAATTCCATCATATTCTGCTATTTCTGCATGTTGGTTATTTAATCATGACTGCCTTACCGTTGTGGATATACATACCGCTCTTAGCAGGCTTTCTTTCGCCCACCTTGATACCGTCGATTGTGTACCACAAACCGTCTTCTGGCATCTCGTCGAGAGAGTTGAACTTGATAGCGGTTGGTTCGTTAGGCGTACCCACGAGGCTGTTTGGCACGTAGGCAATGTTCGAACGAGTCATGGCAATGATTTCGCCGTCGCGTTCCAGTGCGAAGGTGAACTTGTCGTTGCTCTTGTCGTCGCTACCGATGTTCAGATAGTACAACTGCTCTTCGTCAGCTGTCACATCTGCCATGCGGTCCATGCCTCTGAACACTACCAAGCGGTCGTTAGCCTCGATGTCGAAGTCTTCCACTCGTGCCACAATGTTCATCGTGGTTGCAGTGTTTACGCTCGCTGCACGTGGTGCCTTCATGCTTTGGTCTCCGCTATATCGGCTTTCGTCGAAGTACAGTGGGTAAGAGAAGTCGGTCTCATCAGCAGCCAAGCGCTTCAGCATGTAGCCCTTGTTAGCCTCCAGATATTGGAGCGAGCCCTTCCAGGTCACAACGCCATTGTCAACATTGCTGACCACAGCAAAACCTTCTTGCGACTTCAGCACGTCGCCCACAGTAGCATGTTCAGCATAGTCTGCCATTGCCTGAGCGATTGGCAGGTTGATTTTCGACAGGAACGCGATGCGGTTCCAACCGTTGCTCACTGGAATCAGTTGGTATGCCAGGTATCCTTCCAGATAAGCAATCTTGTCGCTCATGGAGTAGATGCTATACATCTGAGGCGACTTGATTTCTATGATTTCGTCCGCCTTGTCCCAAGCATAGCCCGTAGGAGATTTCTTGTTCTGACGGCAGTTGAACTGCTCCACGCTCGTTCCCTTGATGGTGTTGACCATGTCGCCTGGTTCCCATTTCGTCATGTTGTTGAAGAATTGACTCACGGTCTTTTGGTCTGGACTCACATTGAAGGTCACCCAGTTCCAGCCTTTCTTCAGAGGAATCGTCTGTACGAAGCCAAGCCTGTTAATCAGCACCACTGGATTCGAAGCCGAGCCTACGAGGGCATCTCTCACGAACACGTATGTGGTGTCGTTTTCAGGAGCTACGGAGTAAATCATTCCCGTCGAAGCATCAAAGTACCTGAAGTGCAGTGATGGCCATGAGCCGTCGGAGTTAGAATAACCGTAGATGGTCAGGTAGGCGAGAGCCTCGCCAGCGTTGGCACGGTTGTCAACCTCAATGTGCGCCACGCCGAGCGTCTGTTCCTGGTCGTCGAACACAGCCAGAATGTCCTCAGTCGAGAAGGAGATGGTGTTGTCAATCTTCACTTGAGCAACCATCATCATCGTCTGGTTCATTTGGCGCAGGCGGTCGCTGACAGCCCAGATAGGTTCATCGCCGCGAACATGCAGCGTCACAGGCAGAGGTTCAGCCATGCCGTTCTCTGCGGTCAGCGTAATCTGTTCGGTGTATGTACCTATATTAATATATTCGTTCACATGGAACTGGATGGTCAGTTCGCCCAAAGCTTCCACGGTGCCGCTGGTCTGCGAAGCAGTAATCCATACAGGCAGGTCGTCCAGCTCGAAGTATTGAGCCACGCCGCTTTGGTTCTTCACCGTTGCAGTGAACTCGTGTCCAGTGCCGTAAGGCATTTCGTAGCTAACGTTCTTCACATCCCAGCGCAGTGGGTTGCGATACACAAAGATGTCCATCGTGATAGGCGAAGGCATGAGGTTGCCCTGCAAGTCTGGCACTTCCTTCACGGTCACATAGACGTTGGTCTTCTCCACCATGAAGTCTGGCTCGGTGATGTTGATGAGCAGCTGGTTGTCGTGAGCCACGAAGTTATAGCTCACGTTGTCCATCTGCGCGCTGCTGGTCATAGGAGCATAGATGTTGCGGTCAGCCATGCTGCGCACCTCGTTAGCTGCTACCAGCGTGTCCCGACGTGCCAGAATGTTGCCCTGGCTGTCAACGTAGCGTTTCAGGCTGATGCCGTTAGGCTCTATGTGCTGCGTGTTGTCATCCATCTTTTCCGATTGGCCGAAGTCGAGGTAAGCCATCAGTGCCGCCATCGTACCCTTAGGAGCAAGCGTAGAGAAGTCGCTCAGCAAGTTCTGAGGCAGTGCGCTCGCAAACATAGCCACCTCGTCCATGTGTCCCTTCAGGACGTTGGTAGGATGATTCCTCGTTGCGTAGGTTGCTCCGAGAGCGATGTTGTCGCCCTGGATGCCGCCGAGATTCTGGGCAGCGAACGACATCACGAGTTTTTCGTCGATATAAACATTGGCTACATTCATGGCGCGCGAAACCGTCATGGCGAAGTGATGCCATTCGCCCGAAGCGACAAACTTCTCGTTCGTTGCCTCGTAGCCGCCAGAGCGTACATACACACAACCATTGCGCAGACCAATGTTCAGCTGGTTGTCTTGGCCTTCCAGAGCCTCGCCATTCGAGAACAGCGTACAGTTGTACTCTTCTGCGCGGAACCAGAACATCAGCGTGTAGTCGTGCTGCGGAGTGCGGGTGAATTTGTCTGGATTCAGCAACAAGCCCTTCTCGCCATCGAATGCCACAGAAATACCCGAAGGTCGTTTCCATGTCGTGCCATACAGCATCATGTCCATAGCGCTTGGAGCCTTGTCGTAAACCCAAGTATTTTTGCCCTCGTTCATTGGCCAGTAGTTCAGCAAGCCGTTCTCGTAGCCTGTCAGACGCTTCTTCTTGTAGGTGTCTAACTCGGCTCCAGTCATGGCGCGGTTCCACAGGCGAACCTCCAGCATGTCGCCTTCGTAATCAGCGTAATCTTTTAAGCTGCTGTCACCAAATCGAATCTGGCTTGTGCCTTCATATTTGCCGACAATCTTCTTGCTGCCGATGCTCGTGCTGCCATCGAAGAAGTTGATAACCATGTCGCTTCCGCTCTGGTCGAGGCTCCATGCCACCTGCTGCAGCATACCCGTAAACACTACTGGGCTGTCGGAGGTAACGGTCTTGCCGTTCACCATAGCCATCAGATGGCGGTCTTCAGTCAAACCGAAGTTGACGCCTGTCAGGTCTGAGCCCTGAGTGAAGACAATCATACCCCTGTGGTTGTTCGCAGGGTTAATCATCATATCTACCGTGAAGCTCTTTCCTGAGAAGTTGCGGCTCGCTTGAGTCAATGCAATAGCATGGTCATCGAAGGACAGGCAAGTCGAAGTAGAGATGTCGTTGCTTCTCAACTGTCCCAGCACCTCGAAGTTGTTGATGTTGCGCAGGTAGTTCGCAGCGATTGGTTCAGAGAAGGTAATCTTGATGTCGTCGCCAATGCCGAGGATGCCGTTCGTAGGCTCTGGATAGCCGAATGCCACTGGTGGACGGGTGTCCTTGATACCGGTCAGCACATCTGAGAAGGCTGTGAGGTAGCCTCCTGCATGGCGGCAATAGACAGCGGCGCGCAAGTCGTAGTACTGCTCCACTGGGTCGTTCTCGCCATAGAAGGATGCCACGATGATACCCGTGTTTGGAATCATGTCGGTCACACCGCTTGCTTTCGCGCGCAGCGTGTCGTTAGCATAGTATGAGCACACGTTCACCCAGTCCTTGTCGCCCTGTGTCGAGAGCTTGTACTGAAGTTCGATGTGGTCGAAGTTTGGATAGTTCACGTCGAAGCCCTCAATGCGCACTGGCATGTAGTAGCCCTTGCGTTCAGCATTGTAAGGACTCTCCGTGTTCATCACCCACTTGTCCGAAGGCACCGTCACCTTCACTTTTCCAGCCGTTGGAATGAAGTGAGCCGAGAACTTCTGGCTGAACACACGTGTTGCATCTTCTGGGTCGTAGAGACAGATGGTGAGGTCTTCGTAGTCGAAGGCTTTGCTTGGATACACCGTTATCTCCTTGGTGAAGACCACGTGCTTGCCATCGCTGAAAGCAGGGTAGAGGATGATGTTCTCACCGCCAGGGCCCAGAGGCTTGCCATCCACGCAGATGGTTGCGCCGTTAGGGTTGCTGCTGGCAAGGATGTAGTAGTTGAACATCAGCGATGCCTGGTCTGGGAAGTCAGTCTCGTTGGCAAAGTGTACCTTGAAGCGAGCTGGCTCTCCGAATGGTACGCCTGCCACTTCTGGCTCGTCAATCCAAACGCGTGGCTTGTCGATTGGAGCCGTAGCTGCGTCAAGCACGGTGCCTGGCTGATACCACTTGGTCACACGCTCACCCTCGTAAGGCTGGCAAGTGGTGCCGCCGACAGTGCGGAACACGAAGTTGGAATATACTTCTGTGTTGTTGCCCAAATAGTTGAGGCTGTTTAGAGTGATATAGGAACCATTACGTAACTTGTCAAGCATTTCATGGGTCTGCTCATAGAAATAGTTGGCATTCTTATCGTAGGTATATTCTGTGGCAGTGCGATACACATCGACCGTCATGCTCGACTTGGATGCGGCAGCCAGCGTGAAGCCCACCTTCTTTGAGTGTGTCTCGGAGCTATTGTTTTTGTCTGACATGTTTACTCCGATAACAGGTCTCCATTCACACTCCCAGGTGGTATTCAAAACGTCTAATTCTATCTTATTGTAATCGTTAGAATCATTTTTTCTGTCCCAATTTTCTGAAGTATCAACGGTTCCTCCTTTCATCTTCATCTTATCCAAGAGATTCTTTAACATTGATCCTAATATGCCTCCCTCAGCTAAGAGACTGTTGCTACCAGGCCATATCGGTAAGTGCAGATAGCGCTGCGAGGACTCAGAAGTAGAGAAACTCTCGCTGTACTGTATGGAAGCAGCTCCTCCGTCGAAGTCATAGCGTTTCACTAAGTCGCGCGAGGTAACGCTGAGCTTCTCCTCCTCGTTCTTAGCAAGGAATTGAACCCATGCCACCATCTCGTTATTGAGGGCAGCGATGCTGTCGCCCGTGGTTTCTGTGCCTGGTCTGAAGATTTCATACTCCACACCGAAGTCTTTGTCGTTTTCATCCACCTTACTGATATAAGTGGCATAGCCGCGTGCGTTGGCAAGAGCCTGCGCCTTGGCGCGGTCGTAGCCCTTAGGCAGGATGAGCGAGTTGCGAATCTTCATGAGGTCTGGCAGCAGTTCATTCTCGATGTAATCCTGCGAGTGGATGAAGGTTGACGTAACAGTAGGCGATGCCATGATTACCTCGTCGCGCACCAAGTAGATTGGTTTTCCTGTGTTGTCGGTTCCTTTGGCAAGCACCTTAGTCGTGCCGATTGGCACCTTCACGTTTGTGCCGTCTTTTGTCGTGTAGGTTCCACCCTCATGTCCCTTCACAATCTGGTACATACTTTCAGTGATGGCACGAACTGCCATAGCCTCCTGGAAAACGAGGTTCTCCGTGGTACCGATGAAGAGGTCTGCCTTTGGACCCACCCACATGTTGCCGCCGCGTGTCTGTATGCGCTCGGTGATATCCATGTTGTAGTTCCAAGTCCAAGCACCTCCGAAGTTGATTAATACATTCAGGTCGACTCCCTTCTCAGACTTTGCGAATTCTAAGGTACCTGCGGTTTCGCCAGCGCCTTGTGGTGCTGCCACGAAGCCGTGATAGATATCGGCACCACTTCCTGTCGATGATTTCACGCTGAAACCAATCTGGCCACTCATGTTCAACGAGTAACCGTAGCTGAGTTTCGAGCCTTCTTCAATGTAAGAGGAACTGCTGCCGCCTGGAGGGTCGCGCAGGATGTCAAAAAGTTTTGGCGTACCAGCCACAGTCACTCTGCGTCCGCCTGGCACTGCCTTCTGCGCCATCACGTATGCCTGCAGAGGCTTGCCATCGAGTGGCATCACGTCGTAGTAGGTGCCGTCGTAGAGCAGGTTGATGTCGAGCGTCTTCAGGGCATTTGCGTTGTCTAACACAAAGGTTGGGTCGTCTGGCGTGAAGATGTAGGAGCATCCGCCAGCCGAGTCGAGCTCGCACGACCAGTCAGCTGTCTTGCTGTCGGTGGTCAGGGCGTTGTTGATGCTGATTTTGCCGCGCTGGTCAAGCTTCACAATATCCACGCGCTTCGAGTAATCGTTGTTCCAATAGTATTTCTCGCAAGCCTGCAGCATGAGGCCGTATGGAGAGCCTGCCATGAACACTGGGTGGCCGAAACTATAGACACCCACGCTGTCGGTCTCCGACAGTTTCTTCCAATACCACAGATTCACCGTTGCCTTGTTGCCGAGGTTGTCTTGCGAAATCATCGACTTCACGCCGAAGTATTTCTCGCCGCTTGGGTTGAACTGAGTCACATCGACGGTTGGCACTGAGTGGTAGATGCGGTTGTATTCGCAGATGTCGCCCCTCTTGTTGAGGCTCAAATCGACGGTCTCGCCCACTTTGCCTTCCTGGAAGAGCGTTGGATAGCCCTGTGCCGACACTTCGATGACCTTGTACTTGGCTGGATGCAGCTCCACTTGGTATTCGCCAGTGGTGGCATCTGGACGGATGGTCAGCGTGTGGCGCGTCACGTCGATGTGCGATGTGTTCTTGTTGTCAGGACCGAAGTTCACGTCGTAGCTCGCGCTGCGCACGGTTTCGTCGTCCTGCTTGCGGATGAGGTAGGAGGCGTTGTCGCCCTCCAGCTGCATGACAATCTTCAGCGATTCGCCCAGATTGTTCTTCGACAAGTTCTTGCCGAATGGCTTGCTGCCTTGCACGTCGCCACCCACCACGCGGCCGCGGAGCACCACCGTTGTGGAGTCCCAAATCACGGCTGAAACATTCTTGATGAAGTTGTACTGGGTTGGGTCTTCAGGAGCATCGCGGTTGATGAGGAAGCCATCGTTGGCAAAGTAGTGGCCCTCCTTCACAGCCTGCACCTTGTGGCTTCCGGCTGGAATGCTCAGCTTGAACGCACCCTGCGTGTCCGTCTCTATCGGTTTCTGGCTGGCATCGTGCATCACTTGTCCGTCGAGACTGAACTGCACGCCTGGCACAGGAATCGAGGTGTCGCGATAATACACATTTCCACTATAGACGAAGTAGGTGTCCATGTAGAAGTTGAAGTTCTGCGTCCAGTTGGAGTTCTGGGTGAAGTTCACCTCGCCGCCAGAGTTTGGGCTGGTGTAGCTGGCATCGCCACTCTTCGTAGGAACGTGGATGACGTAGATGCCGTTGCTTGTGCCGTTGCTGCCAATCTGGTAAGGCAGTTTGCTGAACTCGAAGTAACCCGTCTCGTCGGTGACAGTGGTGTAGAGTGCGTCAGCACCAGGGATGGTGCCTTTAGGACGACATTCCACCGTCACGCCTGCACGCGCCGTGCCGTCTGCCATGCGCACGTAGCCGCTCACACGGCCCGTAGGCTCGCACTGGCCCGTCGCCGTCGAGCTTGCGATGTGGATGCCCTCGCATTGCAGCACGCTCTGCACGCAGTAGTCGTATGACTGCTGAACGAGCACGTCGTTGTCCACGTAGAACATCTGCATGAGGTCGGTGGCAATCGTGTCGGTCCACTCGGCGTTCGCATCGGTGGAGTGATTGCGGCGCAGCACGCGGAAGAAGTCGCTCTCACCGCCAGTGGTGTTCCAGGTCAGCTCCACGCTGCTTTGCTTGGTATTCGCCTTAAGCTGCGTAATGCTGGTCTGGTTCATGTAGCGGTAGTTGGCGAGCTCGCCCTTGTCGGTTTTGGTCACCATCACGACCAGACTGTCGTCTTTGGTGCCCGAGATGGCAAGAGGCGAGTAGCCTCTGCTCATCACCAGTGCGAACGAGTATTCCACGCAGTTGCGTGTCAGTTCTTCGGTGAAAGGCTTGTTGTTGAGTACCTCCTCTTTGTTCGAGAGGTCAACCACCTTCGTCGTCACGCCGTTCTCGCCGTGCATTTGGATGTTCAGCTTCAGTCGGGCACGATTGTCCCAGAAAGCAAAACTGACGAGCTCGGTTTCTTCTACTGTGGGATAAGGAATGGTGTTCGTAGGAACCCAGTTCTCCTCGCCCAATGCCTTCGCCAAGTCAGTGCCCGCCCAGTCGAAGGCTGGTGTGCCTCCGGAAACATCCTTGACTTCTTTCTGATTCATGACAGGAAGGACTTTGCCGTTGTCAACGAGCCATGCGTTGCTGCCCAGTTGGCTGACTAACTCTTCAGCCGCGAGCCCATTAGCTTTGTTCGACTCACCCCAGTAGTGGTTGTTGTAGTTGCCTGGAGTACACCATGCTTCAGCGCCGCCGTTCATGTCGGTGCGACAGTTCATACCAGCATGGGCATAGCCTGTGTAGGTACCGTTCTCAAGACAACTGGTCAGCTTGCTGTTGGTCGTGCCCTCTTCCCATCCGATAAAGGCACCAGCATATTGTCCAGTGCCGGTGGTCGTGATTACGCCGTCGAAGAGACAGTTGGTCAGGGTGCTGCTGCCTGTGCCGCCATGACCGATGAAACCGCCGACATGGGTGCCGCCATTCACTTTGGTCGATACATGCACATTCTCTATCTTATTGACGCTGTTTTTGGCATAGCCGATGAGACCTGACGAATGTATGGCACCGTTCACTGTGCCCTGCACGTGCAGATTGCGGATAGTGACGTTGTTGACGCGAGCGAATGGTGCGCAGAACTGTGTGTCCTTGTTGTCGATGGCTACATTCAGTGTGTGGCCGTTTCCCTCGAAGGTGCCATGCCATGCAATACCGTCCAACAATCCTACGGGTTGGGTGATGGAGGTGGTGATGTCGGCGGTTAGCACAGCATTCACCTCAGCACCGTTGGCGTTTTTAACCCGCTGTACGAAGTTATTCCAGTCGTTTACGTTGCTGATGACTATGCATGGTTTGCCGTCAACGGTGACGTCGTTGCTATAAACCTGAGTGAAATAGCAATTGGTGACCGTGTACTTGGAGGTTGGGTCTAAGCGTGCAAAGGTGCGGCAACCATCATATAGGGTTTTGATGCTATCAGGCGCAAAAAGACAGTTTTCGAGGGTTAAATCGCCATTCTTTATTCCCACGCCGACGAAACCGCCATTGTTGTAGCTCTTAGCACCCACGATGCTGCCCGAGAAGACGCTGTTCCTGATGACATTCTTTTCCCAAGTGATTATTCCTATCAGACCGCCACTGCTGGTATCGCCCACTTTGTCTAATTGAAGGGTGGCGGCCACGTTCACATTCTCAATGGTGACATTGTTAGAAACACGTCCAATCAATCCGCCCGCAAACTGACCCGTTGTGCGTATCGTACCCGCTATGGTCAGGTTACGGATGGTAGCATATTTTGCTCGACGGATTGGAGCGGCATAATTCCCTGTCGAGTTGTAATCAACGGTGATGGTGTGCCCATTGCCTTCAAAGATTCCTTCGAAGTCCATAGACAAAGTTCCCAGCATCTTATCGCAGCCTCGGAGGTCGAGGTCGTTGCACAAGATGATTTTTGCAAAGTTCGCACCACGATCGTTGAGTTCATGGCAGAGCGCTTCCCACATGGCTCTGGTGCTCAAGCTGACAATTGCTTGATTGTATTTAGTTTCACCTTTATTTGCCAAATCATCCAATTGCTTGAAGTCCTCTGGCGTTCGCACGATGAAATGGCCGTTTTCGTCGTATAAGCTGTTCTGCTTGTCGAAAGCGAACTCCACGATGCGGTGCTCATCGTTCCAGGTGTCAGTGCGATGCACGGTGGCGTTTGTCAGCACGGGCAGCTTGAAAATCCAAGGAGCCTGGTACAACCCATAGGTATCAGCCGATGCCCACTGCCACATCGATGTCACGGAGCGGCGTATGCGGTATGCCGTTTTCTTGCCCTCATACTGCTCTAAGAGCGTCTCGTCGGTAAAGCTGTAATCCTTGGTGCCCAGCTTGAACTCTGTCTCCATCGATATGGTGCGCCAGTTCGCATCGTTCATATCAGCGGAGCCACTGGTGTTGCGCTGAATCTCGAAGAAGTCGCCATCCGAAATGTCCGCCAGCTCAGGGTTGTCCACGCTCCAGCTGAGCAAAGCTTTTCCCTCCGTGGTGAACTGGACACTGAGGTTCTTCGGGTGGTGCAGCATACTGCTGGACTGATGTTCAGACTGAATGGTGATGTGGACTTGCTGATCATCCGTCTTTGTTTGCACATCTGTCACTTCAGCTTCGATGTAGATGTCCTTCCACGGACGGTCGGCAGGGATGTAAGTGAAACCCACCTTGGAGTTGGTTGGCAGTTTCAATGTGTGTTTCTCTTTCGTTACCGCATCGGTATAGTGCAAGTTTGCCCAGAAAATCTTGTTTACCACGAAATTGTAGCTCAACATCACCTCGTTCGCATGGTCGCGTGAAACGGAGAGCATCGGCTCGTTGAGCGACGCAGTGGCTTGACCTGCTTCGGGCATATCGATAGCAGCCATTTCGTGGTTAATATCCCAATTTGTTGTCCAGGTATCTTTAACTTTTGCATTAACTACAAGCTTCAGCCGGTGACCTCGCAGTTCACGGGGCACAGTCCAATCGAGTGTGGTGGTGTAGTGGTCGTCATCGTTGCTGTCGCCTTCGAGTTTGTAAGTTATCTCACCGTCATTCTGGGTGAAATTGTTCTTCGAAATATCCTTTGCTTTACCAGCGAGCGTGAATATACCTTTCTGGTATGCTTGTATTTTTATTGATGAATCAAGAGTCCAAATACTGGAACAGCTCCAGTCGAAGAGCGTCTGCTGGCTGCCACCATCTACATAGATATAGACATGGCCTTCTAAGATACCTTCGTTACCAGCACCGTCGTAGCGCGTAGGCAGTTCGAACCTGATTTTGTCAATGCCATATAGCATACACTTGTAATTGCTCTGGTCCTGCATGAACCTGTCAGCACGCGAACTGATGCACACAAGCATGAGGAACGCCATCAGGAATGTCGTCCTCAGCGCATGGCAATGGATAAGACCATTGTCGGTCCGTTGTGTTGCCCTTTCCGCTGTGGAAGAGTGCAACTTCGGGATGTTTTGCGTCACCATAAATTGTTTTGTTTTAATTGATTATTAAATAGTTATACTTTTTTGATATTATAGTTATTTCTCGATGTGTGTTTATAACTTCGCTAAAAAAGTCAGGATGATGAATCTCCACGTTTTTAACAAAAATTGGCAAAAATAAATGTGCAAATTTAATCAAATCCTTTTAAAGCGTAAAAAATCTAACATTTTTTAACGCGAATTTCCATGAACCTTTAGCTCGGCGTAGCCAATTATCCGTGAATTTTTCATGAATTTTTTTTTAACACAAAATTAATTTACGAAAAATTCGCGGATAATTGGCTACGCCGAGCTAAAGGTTCACGGCAATTCACGTTAAACAAAAAACACATATTTTTGGGAAATTCTTGGGAGCGTTGCCCCAAGCGTCCAAGGACGGTAGTCTTCTATTATTCTAATTTCTTTCCTAAAATACTCACTTAGTCGTCGATGCCTAAGACCTTGCCTTTGGCATTGAACCTGAGGTCGAGGTCATTCGACAATTCGATGTCGTAACCACCGCGCTCCTTGTCAATCTTGACAATCTACGAGTCAGGGAAGTTCGCCTTCACGTAGTTCGCGATGGAAGCAGGGATGATGGCTGCGGGAACGGCAGCGTGGTGGCAATCCACCTTGTCCCAGTTGCCGTTCTTGTCAAACTCGAATCGGGTTGTCTGTCTTTTTCCTTTCGACACTGCAAATTTACGCGCCTTCGCCACGGATTCCATATCTTTCCCCGTTTTTCTTCTCGCCTTCTTGCGACAGCTGTTCTTTTTTGCGACAAATCGCGATGCGCTCTTTCGATTCTGTCGCTCGGTGTATGGTTTCCCGCCCAATCGTGCTTGGGTTTCTACTTTACGTCCGAGCCCTCGTTATCGAATCACCGAGCCCTCGTCGTCGTCACGCCGAGCCCTCGCTCAAATTTCATCGAGCCCTCATCCCTTCGTGAATTCCTAAAGAAAAATTCACGTGTTATTCATGGAAAATTCCCGAAAAATCCATGTTTATTTTTTAAAACGCGAATATTGTCCCACAGAAATGACGGAAATAACGGAAATGCTCCGCATGGTGTGAGTAAAAATTTCTGTTCTTTCCGTTCTTTCCGTGGAACATAAAAAACAAAAAACACATATTTGTGGCGAAATTATTCTAATTATTCTAATTTCTTTCCTGAAATAAAACCCAATCATTTTGTATTTTTGCTGAAAAAGCATCATTTGGGATAAATTGTGTCATTGGGAATGAATGGGTTTTCGTAACTTTGCAGCCGAAAAAGAAAAAAAGAGAATATGTACACGTTCAAACCTGTTTTAAAACAAACCATTTGGGGTGGTGAAACGATTGCAGCGTTCAAGGGCTTAGACACGGACTTGCACGACATCGGCGAGAGCTGGGAGATTTCAGCTCTGCCTGGCAGCGAGTCGGTGGTGGCGAACGGAAAGGATGCTGGCAAGACGATTACGCAACTCGTGGAGGAACAACAAGAACAGTTGGTGGGAAAGAAGGTATGGAAACAGTTCGGAACGACGTTCCCACTCCTTATCAAGTTTATTGATGCCCATCGCGACTTGTCGATTCAAGTGCATCCGAATGACGAGGTGGCGATGGCGCGTCACGGGTCGAGAGGAAAGACGGAGATGTGGTACGTGGTGAAAGCCGATGAGGGCAGTAAGATGCGTATCGGTTTCAAGCAGGGCGTGACGAAGGAGGAGTATGAGGAACGTGTGCAGAACGAGAGCATCTTGGATGTGCTGTCGGAAAGCGATGCCCACGCTGGCGACGTGTTTTTCTTGCCCGCAGGACGGATTCATAGCTTAGGCGAAGGTACTTTCGTGGCTGAGATTCAGGAAACGAGCGACATCACTTACCGCATCTATGACTTCGGACGTGTGGATGCTGAGGGGCATCCGCGCCAGTTGCACGTGAGCGAGGCGCGCGACGTGATTGACTATGTGGTGCAGGATGACTACCGCACGCACTATGAGGCTGCGGAGGACGAGCGTGTGGATTTGGTGTCGTGTCCTTACTTCACGACGAATCTCTTGGAGTTGACCAAGCCGTTCAGAACGAGTTATGAGAACTTGGATTCGTTTGTCGTGCTGATGTGCATGGAGGGTAGTGCGATGCTCCGCACGGAGGAGGACGGCAAGATGGCGCATCTGCTCATCCGCCAAGGCATGACTGTGCTGCTTCCGGCTACCACTAAACTGCTGAATGTGGTGCCAGAAACTACCTGCAAGTTGCTGGAGGCGTATTTAAATGAAGAATGAAGAATGAGTTTTTAGGAAAGAAATTAGAATAATTAGAATAATTTCTCCAAAAATATGTGTTTTTTTGTTTAACGCGAATTGCCGTGAATTGACCATGAATTTTTCGTAAATAATTATGTGTTAAAACGTCTGTTCGGTATAAGGAGTCGCTTCGCGAGAAATCTCACAAATCTTAACAAATCAAACAAATCCTTATGGCAAAAATTTTAAAGATTTGACAGATTTTGAATAGATTTGTATGATTTCTGCCTTGAAGAGGCACTTCAAAAAACACATATATTTGTGGAGAAATTATTATAATTATTATAATTTCTTTCCTTAATATAAAAAAAAGAGTGAAGAATGAATTTTACGATGTGTAATTTTCATTCTTCATTCTTTATTCTTCATTCTTCATTCATCATCTGTCCGAACGGAAAGGAACTAAAGGGAGGTTGCGGTGGTTGATGACGTTACCAATCTGGAAGTTCTTGAAGCAGTAACGGACGTGCTTAGGTGCGGGAACGGCATCGGAGGTGAGGATGAAGGACTTGTTGCTTTCGTTGAGCTTTGCCTTGGCAGGATGGAATTTGCCATCCGCACCAGCGATTTCGAAACCTGTGGCATCGTTCCAAGGGGAAATGCCGTCGTCGGCGTGCTTGAAGAATACTTCGAGCTTGTTGCCATCTACGCTGTGGTGGTCGTATTCGGGTGCATCACATACGATGGACTTCATGCCGTAGGTGCGGTTGAGGGCGAGATAGGCAAAGCGATAGCCTACTTGCCGCTTCTCGGCTGGGTGAATCTGGTCGGCTTCGAACGGAGTGACGAGGTCGTTGGTGCAGATGCAACCTGAGTTCTTGATGACTTCGTTGGCAGCCCTGTGCTGTGCCTCTCGGAGCAGGGCACCGCTGTCGCCATCAGCACCGCCGTAGCCAGCCCAAGGTGCTATCTCGGCGAGGTAGAAAGGCAGTTGGTCGCCGAGCGGATGGGCTTGCGTTTCGCTGAATTCCTTGCGCCATACGTTGACCATCGTGTTGAGGCGTGTGGCGTGGTCCTTGTCCTTGCCTACGTTGGCTTCGCCCTGATACCAGATGAATCCCTTGATGGTGTAGTTGTGGAGCGGATGGAGCATTCCGTTATACATGATGAGTGGCGTGTACCATTCCCACCACTTGCCGTTCCAGCCGCGGTTGAGTTCTTCTTCGAGTTTCACGTCCTGATAGGTGTTGAGGATTTCGCGTGGTGTCCAGCCTTCGACGGAGGAACCGCCCCATGCGCAGACGATGATGCCGACGGGTTTATGGAGAACTCGGGTGAGCATCTGTGCGAAATACCATGCCGTGCAGCTGATGTTGGGTGCTGTTTCGGGCGAAGGCACGTACCATTTGCCTGGCACTTCGTCCTGGGGTTGGCGATTGCCTGTCTTTGGGATGGTGACGACGTGGATTTTGTCTGCCCATTCGCCAGCGAGGGCGATTTCCTCGTTGGAGTTGTTGATGGGGCAGTTCCAGAATCCGTTGAGTGGCATTTCCATGTTCGACTGGCCTGAGCAGAACCACACTTCGCCAATCAGGATGTTCTTGAGGGTGATGGACTCGCCATCGGAGAGGGTGATGGTGTGGGGTGTGAAGCTGGCTTCGGGTGTAGGGATGGAGATGAGCCATTTGCCTTGCTTGTCTGCCTTGGCTTCGTAGGTCTTGCCGCCTGACCAGCTGGGGGTGATGACGACGCTGCGCTTGCTGTCGGTGCTGCCCCAGAGGTTGACGCTGGTCTGCTGCTGGAGGACCATGTTGTCGCTGAGGATTTCGGGCAGATGGATTTTTGCTTGCGCCGTGAGGGAGAAGGCGGCGAGGAGGGGGAGGAGGATTTTTTTCATGGGGTTGATGGGGTTAATGGGGTTGATGGGTTTTATGGGGGGGGTGGGGGATTTAGAATTCTCTTTCTATGATTTCGAGGCAGAGGCGGCTGTTGTGGTAAGGGCATTTCCAGAAGCCTGCTTTGTCGTCCTTGCGGTTGATGTTGCGCTGAGGGTCGCGGCTCCACCACCATTCGCCGCCTACGCGGTCGATGAGGTTGTCCTTGATGTACTGCCAGCCGTTGAGGGCTTTCTGCATGGCTGTCTCATCACCGAAATACTGGTAGATGTTGACCCAACCAACGACGTTCTCGGCTTGCACCCACCAATGGCGGTCGGTGTCCACGTAGCCTGTGTCGAGGTTTGCCTCGTGAATCATGGAGCCGTCGGGATTCAGTCCTTTTTCGGAGGCTTTCGCTACCATCTGCACGATGGGTTCCACTTTCTTCAGTACGGCTTCGTCGCCCAGCACCAATGCGGCTTCGTGCAGGAGCCATGAACACTCGATGTCGTGGCCGTAGCTCTCTAAGGCACCTGCCTCGCGCGTCCAGTCCATGTCGAAGAAGAGGTCGAGGTGGTGGGTCTTTGGGTTGAGAATCTTGTCGGTGAAGATGTTGATGAGGTTGCGGAGGGATGCTTCGAGACGAAGGACGATGTCGGGATCGACGGAGATGTTGACTGGGTCGAACTGTCCGACGTATGGCTTCAAGCCGTATTCGTTGGTGTCGTTCTCGATGGCATCGAGCTCCTTGAGTGTGCGATAGAGGTTGGTGTATGGCTCGATGATGTGGAGGTGTGTGTTCTGCGACTTGGGGAAGTTGGCATCGAGTTCGGACAGACGCATGTCGGCTATCTCTCCCCATTCGCGGGTGCAAGCCTCGATGTAGCCGTTGTTCTCCCTGTCGAGGGAATGCTCCTCGATACATTCGTAGAGCTGGATGGCGTAGTCGAGTGCTTCGCGGTCGCCTGTGGCTCTGGCATACTCCGACAAGCCATAAATCATGAAACCAATGGCATAGAACTGCTTCTTGGTGTCTTTGGGCTGTCCAAGATAGTCGAGGCTCCAGTAGGTGCCGCCAAATTCGGTGTCGAGGAAATGGTCGAGGATGTACTCCTTGGCACGGGTGGCTGCTTCGAGGTATTCAGGCTTGTGAAGCACGCGGTAGGCTGCGGAGAACGACCAGAGGATGCGGGCATTGAGGATGCCGCCTTTGTCGGCTGTCTTCACCAGTTCGCCTTCGCCTGTCATCTGTCCGTAGAAGCCGCCATTCTCCTTGTCCTGCATCTTGTCGAGCCAGAAGGAGAGGATGTTGTTTTCGAGAACGTCCTGCACCTCGGATTTCAGTTGTCTTGCGATGCTCATGGCTTATTTCTTGATAGGATATTTGTGAATGAGATAGAGCATGATGAGTGCGATGACAGCTGGGAAGATGGAGAAGAGTGCCCAAATCATGCTGCGCACGGATTCCTCGTCGGTGATGGTGATGACGGTTTCGCCTGTGGCACTGGTGCCAGAGATGAAGCCCGCGATGCCGAGGAGCAAGGCAACGAGTGAGCCGGAAATGGCTGTGCCGAACTTCTGCGCCATCGTTCCCGATGAGAAAATCAAACCTGTGGATGATGTTCCGTTCTTCTCGGTGGCATAGTCTGCCACGTCGGCATACATGGACCAAAGCAGTGGGGAATAGAGACCGACACCGATGGAGGTGAGGACGACGAGTGCTACCATCACCCAGATGTAGGATGGATCCATTGGTATGAAGAAGAAGGCAACGGAGAAGACGATGCAGATGATGGCTGCAACGCTGAATGCCTTGCGCTTGGAACCAATCCACTGTGTGAACTTAGGGGAGAGTCCGCCGAAAATCATGCAGGTGACTTCGCCGAAGGTCATGAAGACGGTGTAGTTGATGATGAGTCCCGACACGGTGACATCGCCATGCAAGCAATACTCCATCAGGTAGCCAGCCACGGCATAGCGGAATCCGTTGAAGAAGTTGGTGCAGATGCCGATGAGCGTGAGGTAAATCCACGGTTTGTTCTTGAACAGGTCGGCAAATGGCTTGAAGGTGAACTTCTCGGCGCGTACAGGCTTGAGGCGTTCCTTGGTGAGCAAGCCGCACGCCAAGGTCATGATGGCTGCCAAGAGTCCGAGGGCTGCACCCAAGACGGCATACTGGTGAGCTGGTGTGCCTCCCACCATCTTTTGCAGATATGGGAAGGAAAGCAGGGTGATGAAGCCCATTGCGTAGGCACCGACCATGCGGAAGGAGGAGAACTGGTTCTTCTCGTTGTCGTCGTCGGTCATCACGCCGAGCAGAGAACCGTATGGCACATTCACTGCCGTATAGACTGCCATCATGAGCAGATAGAGCGTATAGGCGTAGATGCGCTTGCCCACAGGACCGAAGTCGGGTGTGTAGAGCAGCAAGGCGAACACCAATCCTAAAGGAACTGCGCCAAAGATGAGCCAAGGACGGTATGTGCCCCAGCGGGACTGGGTGCGGTCAGCCAAACTGCCCATGAGCGGGTCGGTCACTACGTCGAACATACGCGCAACGAGCATCAGCGTGGCTGTGTCGGCAACGGTGAGTCCGAACACGTTGGTGAAGAAGAGTGGGAAAGCGATGGACATGACTTTCCATGTGATACCACCAGCGGCTGCATCACCTAAGGCATATCCGATTTTTTCTTTGAATGAAGCCATAGATTTTGATTTAGATGTGGATGAATTTTAAGATTAATACAAGGTAAAGAACAAAGTACAAAGTACAAAGTACAAAGGAGGTACAAAGAACAAGGAACAAAGGACAAAGTACAAAGAACAAGGAACAAAGTACAAAGGTCGCTTCACGCTTCACGCTCCACGCTTCACGTTATTCGCTTCACGTTATTCGCTCCACGTTGTACTTTGTACTTTGTTCTTTGTACTTTCTTTATCTTTTTAGAATGGCACAGTTTTTGCTGATGAGCGCCTTGAGCGTTTCAACAGAAGCACTCGTGGTTAGACCATCCTTTGGCGTGTTCATGCAGTAATCGACGAGAATGTCGATGGTGGAAGTGGCAACGTGCATCCGTGTGTCGCTCGAAGCATAATAGATGAACACCTTGCCGTCGGGGTCGGCAATCCATCCGTTGGCGAAGAGTACGTTCGACACGTCGCCGATGCGTTCTTCACCGACTGGAGCCATGAAGTAGCCGCCTGGCTGGGCAATGACGCGGGTTGGGTCGTCGAGCGCCGTCATATACATATATAATACGTAGCGCAAGCCGCACGCCGTGTTTCTCACGCCGTGAGCCAAGTGGAGCCAACCTTTGGAGGTCTTGATGGGATGAGGTCCTTCACCGTTCTTCACTTCCTTGATGGTGTGGTAGAGGCGTTCCTCGATGATGGTTTCCTCCTGCACTTCGGCATGAGTGATGTCGTCGATGAGTGCCCAGCCGATGCCACCGCCGCTGCCTGTGTCGATGAATCCGTCCTGTGGACGCGTGTAGAGGGCGTATTTGCCATTCACGAACTCAGGGTGAAGCACTACGTTGCGCTGCTGGCTGCGAGTTTTCAAGTCGGGCAGACGTTCCCAGTTGACGAGGTCCTTGGTGCGGGCGATGCCAGCCGTTGCTGTGGCAGCACTGAGGTCGCCAGCAGGAGCCGTGTCGTCGTGACGCTCTGCACAGAAGATGCCATAAATCCATCCGTCTTCGTGCTGCGTGATTCGCATGTCGTAGATGTTCGTGGCAGGCACTACGTCGTCGGGCATTGTGATGGGATAGTCCCAGAAGCGGAAATTGTCGATGCCGTTCTCACTTTCTGCCACGGCAAAGAAGGACTTGCGGTCGGCTCCTTCCACACGAACCACCAAGAGGTATTTCCCGTTCAGCTTGATGGCACCCGAATTGAGTACGGCATTCACGCCGATACGTTCCAAAAGATAAGGGTTCGACTTCTCGTCGAGGTCGTAACGCCAGAAGATAGGTGCGTGAGCAGCGGTTAGGATGGGGTGTGCATATCGTGTGATGATGCCGTTTCCTCCTTCCACTGGCACGTTCTTGCGAGTGATGAGTGCCTCATGCTCTGCGAATAGTTTGTTAACTTTTTCTTGAAAACTCATGATGATGTTATATTATTGTAGTTTTGATAATCGTTATTTATTTCACAAACATGGCACTGCCTTCCTCGGCGAATGCCTTGAAGTTGTCTGCGCTGAGGCTACCAGGATAAGGCGCGAAGAAGTGGTTGGCTTTGTTGAAGGCATTGCGCCAAACGACCATGTAGGCGATGTGGTGCCTTTTCAGGACAGGCAGAAGGGTTTGGGTCCACCAGTCAGCCTCTTTGATGCCTTCGAAACCAGTTTCTGTCAGTGCTGCCACTTTGCCATGCTGCTTTGCCACCGTCTCGACGAGTGTGAGGGCATTGTCCATCTTCGTGAAGAAATTGGCAGGGTCGGAATAGTAGCAATCCACACCGACGACGCTGATGATGTCGTCCCCAGGATAACGCTCAAGGTATGCCTCCTGTGTCTTTGGCTCTGTGCCAGGAGAATAGGCGTAAATGGCGTTGCTCACACCTTTTTCCTTCAGACGGTCGGCGGTGAGTTTCCACAAAGCCTTGTATTCTTCGGCTGTGCAGAGTTTCTGTCCCCACCAGAACCATGAGCCCGTGTGCTCATGCCAAGGACGGAAGATGACTTCCACTTTGCTGCCGTCGGCTCTTGTCAGGGAATTGAGGAATTGTGCCACGTTGTCGAGCCATCCGAGGAATTTGTCATGCAGGAGAGAGTCGTTCAGCACGGAACGAACCACCGTGGTGTCGCTCACGTCCCAGGAATCGCCACCCGTCTTTGGGTTGCGCAGATGCCAGCTCAGTGTGACAACTCCGCCACGTGCATCTTGTTTCACGATTTCATCATGCATGCGCTGGAAGGAAACGGAGTCGAGGTTGCGGTCATTGCCCAGTTCGAGTCCACCCAAGTCGAATGACATCATGGCAGGCCAACTGCCACATACGCTCTTCACATCGGAACGGTCCTCATCGCCAAACCAGCCGATGCCATACATCGGTGAATCGTGATGTCCGAATAGGAAACAGCTGTCGGGCAGGTTTTGGAGTCTTTCGAAAAGGGTTTGTACTGCTACCTCAGAGTTTTGTTTCGTGGATTGGCAAGAAAAGAATACCATCGTTACAAGTGCAATCAGAGTTAGTTTTTTCATAATCTTTCTGAATTTGTCTGCAAAAGTAGAACAAAAAACGACGTGACAATGACTTTTTTTTATCAATATATTAAAGTGAAAAACGTTTAACCTGAATTATTCACAGACAT
>DGSN01000017.1 GCA_002393575.1 Prevotellaceae bacterium UBA4361
AACATCATCATGTATCTGATGGCTGACGAGCATGTCAGCCATCGGATTCCTTCTACACTCGAAGAGCGGCAAAGGATGATGCGGGCACTGATGAATGTCTGGGAGCCAAAAGCTATCAGCAATGATTTCCTGACGATGCAGGATGCCGAGTTGCAGATGCAGCGAGAGGACAAAGGGGTGGTAGAATTCCATGACGAAGGGCTGACCATCTGGCAGGGTGACATCACCCGTCTGAAAGTGGATGCCATCGTCAATGCTGCCAACGCGCAGGCTCTGGGCTGCTGGGCACCCCTCCACAACTGCATAGACAACTGCATCCACTCAGCCGCTGGCATCCAACTTCGCAAGGAGTGTGCCGACAAGATGCAGGGACGGCTGCTGGCTACCGGCGATGCCTTCATCACGCAAGGCTACAACCTGCCTGCCCGTCATGTCATCCACACCGTTGGCCCGATTATTCCCGACGGCATTCCCACCAAGGAACAGGAAGAGCTGTTGGCTCAGTGCTACCGTTCCTGCCTTGACCTGGCAGAGCAGAACGGTTTGGAGAGCATCGCCTTCTGCTGCATCTCCACAGGCGTGTTCCATTTCCCCAACGAACTGGCTGCAAAGATCGCCATCGAGACCGTCAAATCATATCCCCGACATGCTCTTAAAACGATTGTATTCAATGTTTTCCTCGACAAAGACCGTGACATCTACCAGCAGCTTCTCGGAGCGTAAAGAATGGCTCAGCGAGCAGATTGCCGAAGCCGACTACGTGCTGATTGGGGCAGGAGCCGGACTGACCACTGCCGCTGGCATCGACTATGCCGGTGAGGACTTCCGTAGGGAGTTCCGAGAGTGGATAGACCGCTACGGCATCACCGACCTCTATAGTGCAGGGTTCTATCCCTTCGAGACCGATGATGAACGCTGGGCTATGTGGGCGAAGCACATCTGGTTTAGCCGCTATCGCACGGGAGCATTGCCGCTATACAAGAAGTTGCTGAAGATGGTGGACGGGAAAGACTACTTCGTCATCACCACCAATGTTGACGGCCAGTTCGAAATGGCGGGATTTGACACTGATCGCATCTTTGCCACGCAGGGTGACTACTGCTATTTCCAGCCGGCATCGGGTTCGCCCAAAGAGCTATATCATAATCAGGAGTGGGTGGAACGTGCTTTGCCAGCCATCCACGACTGCCGCATACCCACGGAACTGATTCCGCATACCCCCGACGGCCAGCCCGTCAGCATGAATCTCCGCTGTGACGATACTTTTGTGGAGGATGAACACTGGCACCGGCAAGCCCAACGCTACAGCGACTTTGTGCGCACGGCATCCGGCAAGCGGCTCCTGCTCCTGGAGTTTGGCGTAGGCTTCAACACGCCCGTCATCATCCGTTTCCCCTTCGAGAAGATGGCAGCACAGTTTCCTGATACAACACTCATTCGTTTTAACCGGAACTATCCACAACTATCTTTACAAGGAGTCAAAAATTTCTTAGTATTCACGGAAGACATAAACAGAATAATTTGAGCCAGAAAATTATCCAGCTCTTTTATTTATGTGTCATATTATGCACTCCTATATTACAAACCTGTAATTTCCCCTTTTGCTGGGGGAGCGTTAGGGTTACCGTGGTGAACTGAATAGTTACTCCGAACGGTAACTATTCAGCGAATCGTCTTTTTGAGTCGCCTACGGCGAGAAATCTTTCGAAAATCGAAACAAATCAAATAAATCCATACAGAAAAAAATTTATAAAGATTTGACAGATTTTGAATAGATTTGTTGGATTTCTGCCCGAAAGGGCACTCATTGAAATTATTCGCTGAATAGTTACCTCCGAACGGAAAGCATGTTAATCTTCGTTAAAGTCCAAAGCCGCTGATGCTCGATTTCTCTTAATTCCTACTTTTTGGTAACTATGCGCCCTGTTAGTAACCTCTTGCAGGGGTAGTAAAAACAACGTACCTTTGCACTACAAAACAAAGATAAACATTTAAACATTCAAGATTATGAAAGAGATTCAGACAATTTCAAAAGGTAAGAACTACAGTGCAGTCAACGTAGGCAAGATGAGTGAGATTTCGGAGTATGTACTCCCAATGGGACCAGACGTGAAGATTCAAGGCAAGGTGTTCGTGGGTCAAGCACTGGGTACTACGGGTAGCGAACTTTCCTTCCAGACATTGGTTCCTGGTCAGGACAGCGGATTCCTCCACACTCACAAAACCCATGAGGAGCTTTATTTCATCCTGAAAGGCGAGGGTTGCTATCAAGTTGATGGTGAAATGATTCCTGTGTCAGAAGGAAGCATCGTCCGAGTGGCTCCTGATGGTAAACGTGCGTTGAAAAACACAGGCAGTGAGGATATGGTGATGCTCTGTATCCAGTATAAAGCAAACGGTTTCACCGAAGCCGACAGCCCAATGACAGATGGTGTCATTCTTCAGGAAGAACTGAAATGGTGAAAATACAACGGATAGTTTTTCATGAAAAATAAAAAAGGAGTTCAAACGAACTCCTTTTTTTGTAGCGCCTACGGGAATCGAACCCGTGTTCCATGCGTGAGAGGCATGTGTCCTAGCCGCTAGACGAAAGCGCCTTGTCTTTCTTTTTCTGAAAGCGAGTGCAAAGGTAGTGTTTTTCTACATACCCTCCAAATTTTCACAAATCTTTTTCGCCTGCACACTCAAAAAAACTTTCTAATCACTCCGTTTGGATGCGAAAATGATGAATGAGGAATGTAGAATGAAGAATTAAAATTACTTATTCCATTAGCTGAGTAAAATACATTCTTCATTCTACATTCTACATTCTTCATTTAATTTTCATTCTTCATTCTACATTCTTCATTTACTTCAATCCCAGTTTCTTCAGGATAGCCTTTGGAATGGCATCCTTGTGGACGAGGATGTTCATAGTCTTATATTTCACAAATGTCTTGCTGGCATACCAGATACCCTTGTATTTGCCACTTTTGCCCCAAGAGTTCTTCACCATGTAGTATTCCTTGCCGTTCTGGTCCTTTGCCAAACCGTAGATGAGCATACCGTGGTCGTCGGTCGTTTCCCAGTTGTCGTATGCCTCTTGGCGCATTTCCTGAGTCACGGTAATCTCTGGGAAAGGATGTGTGGTTGCTTCGTTACGCTTGTCGGCAGCCGACAGTCCGAGCCAATGTGCCATATCGCTACCCGTGAGGTCTGGACCCTTTTCTACGTCTGGGCAAACAGCGATACCATTGCGAGTGAAGCCACTTTCACTCACGTCGGCACCCCAAGCAAAAGTGTAACCGTTGCGGATGGCATTGTCCATCACTTCCATGAACTCGTCGATTGGCAGGTTGTAGCTGCTACCCCAGCGCCAGTTGTCCTGAACTTCGATGATGAATTTCTCGTAGAATGGATGGTGAGTGAAGGACGTGAGCGACACATAGTCGTCCATGTTCAAACCGAGCGATGCCTGATAAGTCTTTGGAGTGTAAGTCTTTCCGTTCACAGTGAAAGTCTCTGGCACTACACCCAGGTATGTGTCGAATGTTGAGTTGATGCTCTTGAACCAAGCTGGCGACAGTTTCTTCTGACTGCCCTTGGCAATGCCATTCACCATGCCTTCGGCAATGCTGAAAAACTCTGTGAAGTTGGCAAGTGTGTCACCATAGAGGGTGCCAGGCAGAGGCATAGCCGTCTCTGGAATCATACCGTAGTTCTTCATGCAATATACCACATCGTAGAAACTACCGCCCTGAGAGAACGATACATCGCCGTGCATACGAACAGCTGCCTTGGCGCGGTCTTCGTATGTCTTGTGAGCCACAAACATTTCGCAAAGGTCATATTCGCCTTTTCCTTTGCGAAGCAATTCTGCCTCGAAGAAGCCGAGACTTGAATATGCCCAGCACGTACCCGAACGATTCTGGTTCTTGATAGAGGTGATTGGAATTTCCTTGATGGTCGTAAATTCAAAACCTTCCTGTTTCTTTGCATCTTCCTGTGCAAAAGCACTCGATGCACACATTGCCACGAGGGCAAAAACCAAAGTTTTTTTCATGAGTCAATTATTTGTTGTTTTTGATTTTTCCATTATTCATTCTACATTCTTCATTATTCATTGATAAACTCCTCCAGTTCCTTTGGATGATAAGGGATGATTTGCTTGCCGAGAACACGGTTGCCCGTTTCCGTGATGAGGATGTCGTCCTCCAAACGAATGCCACCGAAATCCTTGTACGTTTCCAGCAAATCGTAGTTGATGAATTTCTTGTGCCGTCCTTCCGAGCGCCAGAGGTCGATGAGGTGAGGAATGAAATAGATGCCAGGCTCGTCCGTCATCACGAATCCTGGTTGCAAGCGGCGTCCGCAGCGGAGGCAGTTCAAGCCAAACTGAGTGGAAGGCTGTACCTCATCGTCAAATCCCACGTAGTTCTGACCGAGTCCCTCCATGTCGTGTACGTCCATGCCCATCATGTGGCCCAGTCCGTGAGGGAAGAACATGGCATGAGCGCCTGCTTGCACAGCATCCTCCGTGTTGCCCTTCATCAGTCCCACGTCCTTCAGCATGTCTGTCATCAGTCGAGCCACATCGAGGTGCATATCGAGCCACTTCATGCCTGGTTTTGCCTTTTCAATAACCAAGTCGTGGCAAGCTTCCACAATCTGGTAGATTTCAAGTTGACGCTGCGTGAACTTACCAGAGATTGGAGTCACGCGAGTATTGTCCGAACAGTAGTTGCTGTTCGTCTCAGCACCTGCATCGCAAAGCATCAAGCGTCCCTCTTCGAGCGGACGAGTGGAAGGATAGCCATGCTGGATTTCTCCATGCATGGAGAGGATGGTTGGGAATGAAGTCGAACCGTAACTGTTAGCCACGCCTTCCAGCAAGCCGGCGATGTATTGCTCCGTCACGCCTGAGCGACAAGCCTTCATTGCCGTCGTGTGCATCTTGTAGCCGATTTCCAATGCGCGTTCAATTTTCTCCACTTCCTCAGCCGACTTGATGGAGCGCATCTGCACCACAGCCTTGATGAGTTTCACACTTGCCTTCTCGCGGGCTTCCAGTGGGTGAAATCCCAGGAGGTCTGCCAACAGTATGTTGTGCTCATAGCGATAAGGAGGGAGAAAATGGATTTCCTGCCTCTTTGCCTTCGCTGCATCCACGAGTTTCTTCAGGTCGGCACTTGGTGCAGAATGAGCAATTCCCACACTCTCGGCATATTCCTTGATGGATGGCACGTAGCCGAACCATACGATGTCGTCGATGTCGATTTCATTGCCAAGCAGATATTCCTGGTCGTTGTCGATGTCGATAACAGCCGCAAGGCTCTCGCGTTGCAAACCTATATAATATAGGAAAGAACTGTCCTGACGGAATTTGTAAACATTGGCAGGATAATTCTTAGGAGCATCGTTATTGCCCAGCAGAATCACCAAGCCGCTACCCACGAGCTTCTTCAATTGAGCTCTGCGCTGTATGTAAGTTTCTTTCGTGAACATGATATTTGATATTTGATGTTAGTTTGTATCTGCATGAGTTGCATAAAATCCTAAGTTGCAAAGTTAAACAAAATAATCGAGATACAAAAAGGCAAAGAAAAAGTTTCTGCTTTTTCTCCGCCTTTTCCCATCATTAGCCCCTGTCCCTCTCTGTTTTTCTGCTTGAAAAGAGGGCAAAACTCCCCCTTTTGAATCCTCAAAACCAACGAACCTTCATTGCAATCCAGTCGAACGTCCGATGCACATTCAACGAACCTTCATTGCTGTGCTAACGAACCTTTGTCGCAAAATTGGTGATATTTCCTTCTGGACGGTTTGATATAGAGTGGAAGGTGCTATACTTAGGTGCAGTCTTTTTAGTTGCTCAGAACATGACAGTAAAACAGTTGAAATCTTCCTTGCTGTAAACATATTGTTTTCCAAAAGAAATCAGAATTAGTAGCGTTTAAGTTCGTTATATTTTCCAGTTTGGATTTATTTGCATACCTTTGCAGAATCAAAATGAAATGAAGATGGAAGGTATGCAATTGGGAACGTCGCCTGTTATGCAGCGTGATGTGCTGGAATTTGTGACTGTGGCTGTGCAGTGCTGTGCCTACTTGGAGAGTGCAGAGCAGAAGGAACGTGTGGAATTTGTCGATACCATGCTGAAGTTGCTCCCTTTGCTCTATCTGAAAGGCATTTTGCTGCCAGAGATGGAGCCGAATGACGAGGTGGAGCTGGTGGACACTGTGACGGAAGAAAACTATGATATTATCCGAAATAATGTGGCATTGGTGATGGGTGAGAAGGACGACTATCTCGATGTGTTTGTGGAGGATATGAAATACAGTGAGAGTCCGATTCTGGTGACGGTGAGCGAGAATCTTGCCGACATCTATCAGGACTTGAAGAACTTTGTGAGTGTCTATCGCGACGGAACGGAGGAAACGATGAGTCAGGCGATTGTGGTTTGCAAGGAGAACTTTGAGACTTACTGGGGACAGCGACTGGTGAATGTGATGAGGGCGTTGCACGAGGTGAGGTACTCGTTACGCTTAAATGAAGAATGAAATTAAATGAAGAATGAAGAATGAAAAATGAAGAATGAAGAATGAAGAATGAAGAATATATTTTACCGCCATCCGGAGGCATTATTCTTCATTCGGAACGAAGCGACCATTCTTCATTTAAGCGAAGCGCTTATTCTTTATTCCTCCTTCATTCTTCATTTCGGCAACGCTGTCATTCTTAATTTATAATTATGAAGATTATTAAGGAAAAATTCGATAAGAAAGATTTACAGAACTTGCCGAAGGTGCAATTCAACGGCAGGATTATTACGATTATCTCAGAAAGTGATGCTGAGAAGGCTGTTGATTATTTGCTGAGTCAGCCAATACTGGGTGTTGACTCGGAGACTCGTCCTTCGTTCAAGAAGGGGTGGTGCAATCAGGTGGCATTGCTGCAAGTATCTACTCACGACACTTGCTTTCTGTTTCGGCTGAACCGCATCGGGATGCCCGATTCCATTGTTCGTCTGTTGGAAAATAAGACGGTGATGAAGGTGGGGCTTTCGCTCAAGGACGATTTGCTCCAGCTCAAGCACCGCCGTGATTTCACGCCTGGCAATTTTGTCGATTTGCAAAACGAAGCAAAAGAACTGGGTGTTGCTGACATGAGTTTGCAGAAACTTTATGCCAATTTGCTGGGAGGAAAGATTTCCAAAAGTCAGCAGTTGTCCAACTGGGAGTGCGATGTGCTCAGTCCTGCCCAGCAGCAGTATGCTGCCATCGATGCTTGGGCTTGTGTGCAGTTGCATGAGGAAATCAAGCGTTTGGAGAATACCAACGACTATCAGCTTGAAAAAAGTGAAAACGAAGAATGAAAAATGCCATCCGGCAAATCACTAAACACTAAACTCTAAACATTCTGAAAAAGTGAAGCAAGCATTTTTGAAATTTGGTAAGGACGACTCTTTGCGTCGCTATCATCCGTGGATTTTTTCTGGTGCCATCCATCATTTCTCGGAGCAACCCGAGGAAGGAGAGGTGGTGGAGGTGTATGCTGCCAAACAGAAGGAAGACAGAAAGGGATTCGACTTTGAGTACATAGCCAGTGGACATTTCCAGATTGGCAGTATCATGGTTCGTGTACTCACTTTCGAGCATGAAGACATCAATCAGGAATTCTACGAGCATCGTCTTGCTTCAGCCTTGCAGATGCGCAAGGCAGTGGGGCTTGTTGGGAAGGAAGACAGCACATCGTATCGACTGGTGCATGGCGAAGGCGACAACCTGCCAGGGCTCGTGATTGATGTGTATAAGCAGACGGCTGTGATGCAGGCTCACTCGGTGGGCATGCATGTTGACCGTTTTGTGATAGCCAAGGCTCTGAAAAATGTGATGGGTGATGACTTGGAAAACATCTTCTACAAGTCTGAAACCACCTTGCCTTTCAAAGCCGAGCTCGGACAAGAGAACGGATTCCTGCTCGGCGGAAGCACCGACGACATAGCCACGGAAAACGGACTGAAATTCCATGTAGATTGGCTTCGCGGACAGAAAACGGGTTTCTTCGTCGATCAGCGCGAGAACCGCAGTTTGCTTCAGAAATACTCACAAGGGCGAAAGGTGCTCAATATGTTCTGCTACACGGGTGGCTTCTCGTTCTATGCCATGCGGGGTGGGGCACAGCTCGTGCATTCCGTCGATTCCTCGCAGAAAGCCATCGACTTGACGAATGCGAATGTGGAGCTGAATTTTCCTGACGATGCTCGCCATACGGCGTACGCTGAGGATGCTTTCAAATTCCTCGATAGGATGGAGAAGGGGGCATACGACCTCATCATTCTCGACCCTCCTGCCTTTGCCAAGCACAAGGATGCATTGCGCAATGCGCTGAAGGGATATAGCCGACTGAATCAGAAAGCGTTTGAGAAAATAGCAAAGGGTGGCATCCTCTTCACTTTCAGTTGCTCACAAGTGGTAACAAAAGATAATTTCCGCACGGCTGTGTTTACGGCAGCAGCACAGGCTCATCGCAAAGTGCGCATCCTCCACCAGCTCCATCAACCCGCCGACCATCCTATTAATATATACCATCCCGAAGGAGAATACCTGAAGGGGCTGGTGCTGTATGTGGAATGAGGAATTGCTTCGGCTAAACCGAAGCTTACTGAATATGAAGGAGGGAGAACAAAAAAATGAAGAATGGCAGCTGCCATTCTTCATTTTTTTGTTTCCTTTTTGAGATGAAAAGGAAGATGCTTCATCCCATTAAGAATTATTTGCTTTTCTTTTCTTCTTTCTTAGGAGCATTCTTCTTGTCCTTTGCGTAGCGCTTGTTGAGTGCGGCAACCACTTCTTCGGTCACGTCGTAAGCTTCGTCAGCATAAAGGACTTGATCGATGCCAGAGGATTTGCAGAGGATGAAGTCGTAGCCTTTCTCCTTGGCATAGCTCTTCATGAACGATTGGATGGTGTCGGTGAGGGTTTGCAATTCCTTGGCGTACTCTTCCTGAAGTGTGTTGGAAAGACGAGTCTGAAGGTCTTGGATGTCCTGCTGGAACTTGCCAAGACGTGCCTGCTCGTTGTTATATTCTTCCTGGGTGATTTGGTTCTTCTGAACGCGGTTCTGAAAACTTTGCACTTGTGCAGCAAAGCTCTTGCCCTTCTCGTTGATGGTGTTTTCTGCGTTTGCCTGCTTCTTCTGGAATTTCTCTTGAGCGTCTTTGTAGAGCTCGTACTGGTTGGTGAGCGTGTCGATGAGGACAAATGCGATTTTCAAGCCCGAACCCTTCTGGGCTGGTGCTTCAATGTTGCTCTGCTTGGGGGCTGGAGCTTCGTTGTTCTGACAAGCTGCAAAACATGCAGCAACTGAGAGTGTTAAAAGTCCGTTGCGGACTGCTTTCATTTTCATATTTTGAGTTTTTAAGTTTTTAATCAGGGATTTTAATGATTTAAGGGGATTATTTTCCTCTCTATCCACTCCCCTCATCTTTTGGAGAGGGGTTGGTGGTGAGGCTTTTTCATTTATCACTTTTCTTGAATTCTGCCACTCCGCCTTTCTTGTGTCGCATCTCGAAGTCTTGACTTTGCACACAGCGAATGCCTCGGTCGCGCATGGCTTTGCTCGAAGAAACGTGGGTGTTAGGGAAGCGTCCGTTTTTCTTCAAGAGAATCTTTATGCTTAGAAATGCAAAGCAAACAACAAGAATTAACAGAGTTGGTAGGATGAGTTTCAGCATAATTTGTTAATTTTGCAAATGAAAGATGGAAATCATGGAATGATACTTGTCTTGTCATTGCAATTCAGAATGCAAAGATAGGTATTTTATGATTTACAAAATGAAATGTAACACTTAAAAAACACTAAATTTATAGATTATGAGCGATGTGAAGCTAAGTCCAAAGGCTGTGTTTGATTATTTTCATCAAATCAATGCCGTTCCTCGTCCATCGAAGCACGAGGAAAAAATGATTGAGTTCCTACAGAATTTTGCTGCTGAGCATGGACTTCCATGCAAGGTGGACAAAACTGGTAATGTGCTGATTTCAAAGCCTGCAACTCCAGGAAAGGAAAACGTGCCAGGCTTGATTTTGCAGGGACACATGGATATGGTTTGCGAGAAGGTTTCGGGACTCGATTTCGACTTTGAAAAGCAGCCGATTGAAACATACATTGATGGCGAATGGATGCGTGCCAAGGGCACGACGCTCGGTGCCGACTGCGGTATCGGCGATGCACTTGCCATGGCCATTCTGACTGATGAAACGCTTGAGCATGGTCCAATCCAGGCTTTGTTCACTCGTGACGAGGAAACAGGACTAACGGGTGCTTTTTCTTTGAAATCTGGATTCATGGAGGGCAAGTATCTCATCAATCTTGACAGTGAGGACGAAGGGGAAATCTTTGTGGGATGTGCTGGCGGTGCCAACACTACTGCTACCTTTAATTATACGCGTGAGGCACTTCCTGCTGGCTATGTTCCTTTGCGTGTGAGTGTTGATAAATTGACGGGTGGACACTCAGGCGACGACATCAATAAGCGTCGTGCCAATGCCAATAAGCTGTTGGCTCGTTTCCTCTACATCGTGTGGAATAAGTATGATGCTCGTCTCATCGACATCAAGGGTGGAAATCTTCACAATGCCATTCCTCGCGACGCTACGGCTGTGATTGCTGTGCCAAATGCCGACAAGGAGAATCTGCGTGTGGATTTCAATCTGTTTGCTGCCAATGTGGAAGAAGAATTCCACGTGGAGGAAAAGACGGTTAAGTTCACTCTGGAAAGCGAACAGAATGCTGACGGAACGATGCCTGAGGCTATCGACCAGAAGACGGCACGTGGACTTGTGTTTGCTTTGCAGGCTGTTCATAACGGCATTCTGGAAATGAATCAGGACATCACTTGGCTGGTGGAAACCAGTTCGAATTTGGCCAGCATCCGCACCAACGAGCATCAGATTGTGATTGTCAGCAGTCAGCGCAGTTCTGCATTGAGTTCTCGCGAAAACATGAGCAACACTTTCGCCGCTGCTTTCCGTTTGGCAGGAGCCGAAGTGGAAACAGGCGATGGCTACCCAGGTTGGAAACCTAATCCAAATTCTGAGCTGCTCAAGATTACCGTTGAGGCTTATAAGAAACTATTTGGAAAAGAACCATTGGTTCGTGCCATTCATGCAGGCTTGGAGTGTGGGCTGTTCAGCGAAAAATATCCTGGACTCGACATGGTGAGCTTTGGTCCTACACTCAGTGGTGTTCATTCACCAGATGAACGCTTGTTGATTCCTACGGTACAGATGGTTTGGGATCATCTGGTTGAAATCATCCGAAATATCAAATAAACTTAAAGAACCACGAATTACTCGATTGAAACGAATCTCTGATTATATAATCAAAAACAAATAGGCTAACGCCAAGTTGGAGATTCGTTTTGTTCGAGAAATTCGTGGTTCTTAATCGGTTCGAGACTATATTTGTCCTTTAAAAATCCTTCTCTGATTCTTTTAGGTTCATTTAAGCTTGTCTTCTAAGATGGCATTTTTGCCATTTTTCAAAACTTTCTTGTTTGCGTGTCCATTCAGGATTACTTTGCCATTGCCTTGAACAGAAGCTGTGAGTTCATTGGCTTCGAGGTCAACTGTTGTTGTGCCACTACCTGTAGCAATGAGGTCGATGCTACCTGATTTCACTTTGAAGTTGAGGTCGTTCTGGTTGCTGGCGTCGATGACGGTCAGTCCGCTCATCACCACGTTGGCTTCAACGGGGGCAATGCCGTAGCAGAGAATTTTGGCGGTTTCACCTTCTATATATTTAAAGGATGCTTTTGTGTTGCTGTTCGACTGATATTTGAAGTCGGGGCAGAAGATGGAGTCGGCTGTGATTGAGCCGCCACCCATACCGCCCATGTCGATTTTCGAACTATGGAGCACAGGCAACTTGATGTTTCCTGCACCGATGTTTGAGAAGATGCGAAGTTCGGGACACGAAATCTTGGCATTGATGCGTGGAGTTGTTTCGTATTGGTTGATGTCGAGGTTTTCCTCGCTTGGAATGCTGAGTGTGAGCAATCCGCCATCCACTTCGTAACGCAAAGTGCTGATGAGGGCTGAGTCGCCTTCCACCATCACACTGCACGGACCTTCTGTGAACTCAATGTTGATGCTTCCGATGTTGGTGATGCCAAAGAAATCATTGTGAATGGGGAGAATTCGTTGTATCGTGTTTGTTACCGTCTCTTCAACAGTTGTTTCTTGGTTGGTGCTTTTATTTCCTGTTCCAGAACATGCACTGAGCAGGAGTGCAGAAAACAAAAATGCGTAGGTGTTTGTCTTCATAAACATGATTATTTTTGATTTTGCCTGCAAAGATAGAAAAATATCGGAAAATTATTCTTATATTTGCAGCAAAAGCTGCGAAAAGTGCTTCCTTCTCGGCAAAGAAAGGCTTCTTTGCTGGTTTTTGTGTGTATGCATTTCGCTTGCTATCATTGTAAACATTCAAGAAACAGAAACATTTAAGATTTATGGCAATTCAGAACTATTATATTTCGTTGGCATACAAGCTCTACGTGAAGGATGAAGAAGACGAGAAAGAAGCGTTGGTAGAGCAGTGCGATGCTGTTCGTCCATTCCAATTCATCAGTCATCTTGCAAGTGTACTTCCTGCATTTGAGAAGGAAGTGCTGGCGAAGGAAAAGGGCGAAGGGTTTGATTTCGTGATTCCTTGCGCTGAAGCATACGGTGAGTTCAACGATGAAATGATGTTCGATGTTGACAAGAAAATCTTTGAAATCAACGGAAAGTTTGATAGTGAACGAATATATGAAGGGAATGTGATTCCACTTCAGGATGAAGATGGATCGCGCTATCATGCTACGGTGATTGAAGTGAAGGACAAGGCTGTGACTATCGACTTGAATCATCCACGTGCTGGGCAGGACTTGCACTTCGTGGGGACTGTGGTGGAAAAGCGTGAAGCAACCAACGAGGAAGTGACTCAGATGGTAAATGTGCTGAGTGGCGGCTGTGGTTGTGGCTGTGGAGGCGGTTGCGAAGGTGGTTGCGGTGGCGGCTGCGAAGGCGGTTGTGGTGGAGACTGCGAAGGCGGTTGTTGCAATTCCTGAGAATAACGAATCCTGCGGCAATTCCTTTTTCATTCTTGGCATCATGAGAAATACTTTTGGCAATATATTTACGCTGACCACTTTTGGCGAAAGTCATGGTGAAGGCATCGGTGGCGTGATTGATGGTATGCCTGCGGGCATTGCTGTCGATATGGATTTTATCCAAAACGAACTGAATCGACGTAAGCCAGGGCAAAGCCAACTCACAACCTCGCGCGCCGAAGGTGACAAGGTCGAAATCCTCTCGGGGGTATTCGAAGGTCGTACCACGGGATGTCCGATTGGATTCTTGGTGAGGAACACTAATCAGCATTCTCATGATTACGAGAATGTCCGTAACGTGTTCCGTCCTTCCCATGCTGATTTCACATATAAGTTAAAATACGGGCTGCGCGACCATCGGGGTGGTGGACGTTCTTCTGCTCGCGAAACCATTTCCCGTGTGGTGGGGGGGGCTTTTGCCAAATTGGCACTCCGCCAGCTTTCCATTCATGTCACGGCCTACACTTCGCAAGTAGGAACGATTGCTATTGATAGAGATTACCACCAGTTCGATTTCTCTGAAATAGAGAAGAATCCCGTCCGTTGTCCCGACCCAAAAGCTGCGAAAAAAATGGAGGAATTGATTCTCTCCGTGAAAGCAGATGGCGACACCATTGGTGGGGTGATTACTTGTGTCATTCAAGCTTGTCCCGTCGGTCTGGGAGAACCTGCTTTCGGAAAACTTCATGCAGCATTAGGCAGTGCGATGCTGAGCATCAACGCTGTGAAGGGATTTGAATATGGAGATGGCTTCGATGGAGTTTCCCAACGAGGTTCTGAGCAGAATGATATATTCTTCAACGATAATGGCAGCATTTCCACTCGCACCAACCACAGCGGAGGGATTCAGGGAGGTATCAGCAACGGACAGGACATATATTTTCGTGTTGCGTTCAAACCCGTTGCCACTTTGCTTCGCGAACAACCCACGGTGGATAAGGATGGAGCAGAGACAACGCTTGAGGTGAAAGGGCGACACGACCCTTGTGTGTTGCCTCGCGCCGTGCCAGTGGTCGAAGCGATGGCTGCAATGACAATTCTCGATTATTACCTTATAAATAATACCATAAAGATATGAATAAAGTGATGCTTATTGGCAATGTTGGACAGGAACCAACAGTGAGATATTTGGACAATGGTGTGTGCGTGGCATCAGTACGGTTAGCAACAACTGAGCGTGGCTATACACTGCAAAACGGTACACAAGTTCCCGACCGCACCGAGTGGCACTCGCTGATTTTCTGGCGCAAGCAAGCCGAGACTGTGGAGAAATATGTTCACAAGGGAGACAAACTCTACGTGGAAGGAAAAATACAAAGTCGCAAATATGATGACCGCCAGGGCGTTTCTCACCAAGTGGTGGAAATCATGGTGGACCAAATGGAAATGCTTTCACCACGCTCTGCTGGCACCAGCGATTCCTCAGCAACTCCATCACAGCAGCCACCTGTCTCTACACAAGTGGTTTCGCCTGCCCAGAACAACGATGAAGTGCCATTCTAAATGCTACGTTCCTTTCTCTTTTTTTGTGTATAACTTCCTAAGAAAACAATAGTTGTGCTCTATTTCACAAAACGATTTGATGGTTGGCGCATAGCCATTTGGCATGTCACCGAGTCGATTGATGAACTCTACGCCTTGCTTCCCGATGACGATGCCATCCGTTCCGAGGCAGAGACACGATTCCGTGCCCCAGCACGCATCCTTGAGTGGGTGGCGGTGCGCGTTCTGCTCTGCGATATGCTCGATCGTCAAGTGCCCATCCTTTATCATGACAATGGTGCTCCTTATCTGCCCGATTACGAGCACCTCGACATCAGCATCAGCCACACGCGAGGCTATGTTGCCGTTGCCTTGGCTGAAGAGGGTGAGATTGGCATCGACATTGAACAGAAAAGCGAAAAGGTGCTTCGCATTAAGAAACGCTTTGTAAACGAGGACGAAAGTGCTGAAACCCTCGACCAAATGCTCCTCCATTGGTCGGCGAAGGAAACGGCATTCAAGATGCTGAATCGTGACAAAGTGGATTTCCTCAAGCATTTTCATATCAAACCCTTTGAAATCGATGAATCCCAAGAAGGACATTTTCTTCTTCAGGAAACCAAGACCAGCGAGGAGCGCATGTTCCAAATCGAATACAAGCTCTTCCCGGATTTTGTGCTGACTTACTCTCATCGCATTTCTGAAGATTAGAAACTTTTAACTGACAAAACGATGGTTTTCATAGCAGGTCCATGCGTCATTGAGTCGGCAGACGTTCTTGAAACAGTTGCTGCCGAACTCTCTCGACTCAATCAGAAATATAACATTGACATCATCTTCAAGTCCTCTTTCGACAAGGCTAACCGCACGTCAATCCATTCCTATCGTGGCCCAGGGCTTAAGAAGGGGTTGCAGATGTTGGCTGACATCCAGTCCAAGTTTCATCTGCGCACACTCACAGACATCCATGAGTCCTCTCAAGCTCAGCCCGTGGGAGAGGTGATTGATGTGATTCAGATTCCAGCTTTTCTTTGTCGTCAGACGGATTTACTCGTAGCCGCAGCCCAGACAGGAAAGATTGTCAACATCAAGAAGGCTCAGTTCCTTTCAGGACTCGACATGGAGTTCCCTGTGCAGAAGGTGCGGGAGAGTGGAAACCAACAAGTGTGGCTCACCGAACGTGGCAATATCTACGGCTATAACAACCTTGTTGTCGATTTCCGAAACATTCCCGATATGCACCGTTTTTCCGATACAGTCATCATGGATTGCACACATTCCGTGCAGCGTCCTGGTGCCGCAGGAGGAAAGACAGGTGGCAATCGTGAATACGTACCAGCGATGGCATTGGCAGCCAAGGCATTTGGAGCCAATGGTTTCTTCTTTGAGGTACACCCTGACCCCGACCATGCTTTGAGCGATGGTCCCAACATGCTTCGCCTTGCCGACCTCGAAGCTGTCATCCAGAGTCTTTTATCGTAACATTCACAACTAACACATTATCATGCAACCACGAATCACTGCTATACAAGCGCTTCGCGATGAAGCAAAAGCATTGCTCGACCTCATCCCTCAGTTCGACGACTCCTTCGACATGGTAGTTGAACTGATATACAACTGCTTAGGCCATGTCGTTGTTACAGGAGTGGGGAAGTCGGGACACGTTGGAGCCAAGGTTGCCGCTACACTTGCCAGCACTGGCACACCTTCTTTCTACATCAATCCCCTCGATGCCCTTCATGGCGATTTAGGAATGATTACTGCCAACGACATCGTCTTGCTGATTTCCAATTCTGGAAATACCGATGAATTGCTCCGTATCATCGCTTCGTTGGAAGAAAGAAAGATACCAGTTGTTTCCATGACAGGAAACGCAACATCCCTCATTGCCCGCCATTCCCATTACCACATCCTTTGCAGCGTGGCAAAAGAAGCCTGTCCGCTCAATCTGGCACCTACATCTTCCACCACAGCACAGATGGCCATGGGAGATGCCCTTGCCATTGCGCTGATGGAGAAAAGAAAATTCAAGGCCAACGACTTTGCACGTTTCCATCCTGCTGGTTCCTTGGGCAGAAAACTCGTGACTCGGGTGCGCGATGTGATGTACACCGACAATTTCCCAATCATTCCTCCCGACATGCTCCTTGTCAACGCCATCATTGACATCAGCCGTGGCAAACTCGGACTGGGCGTTGTGATGCAAGACGACCATATCCTGGGTATCATTACCGACGGTGACATACGTAGAGCCGTGGAAGGAGCCAAAGAAAATTTCCTCAACGTAACCGTAGAAGATGTGATGACTCGTCATCCCAAAACCATCAATCCAGATGCCAAGCTCACCCAGATTCAGTATATGTTCCGTCACCACAAGATTCACTCACTTCTCGTTGTGGATGAAAACCAGCACCTCATCGGCATCGTGGACTACTTTGCCATTATGAACTAACTCATCATAAAATAAAAACACAATAAAAACCACAGATTCAACGATTGATGCAGAAATAAATCTGTATAATCTGTTGAATCTGTGGTTTTTATTGTAATCCGTTGAATCTGTCGTGGACAGAAAACCTTCTGCCGTTGGAGTATTCCTATCTGACAACTTTATTGTTCTCGTCAGGGAACACAATCGTGGGCTTGAAAGATTTAGCTTCCTCAAAATCCATTGTGCAGTAAGCAATGATAATCACCGTGTCGCCCACTTGCACCTTCCTGGCAGCGGCACCATTCAGGCAGATGCAACCGCTTCCGCGTTCTCCCTTGATAATATACGTGTCGAAGCGTTCACCATTGTTGTTGTTCACAATCTGAACCTTCTCACCTTCAATGAGGTTGGCAGCATCCAGCAAGTCCTCGTCGATGGTGATACTGCCCATGTAGTTCAAGTTGGCCTCAGTTACATGAGCGCAATGCAATTTCGATTTCAAGACCTCTATCAACATTTGCTTTTCCTTTTTTATGTTTCAAGTAACTTCGTTAAACACTAAACATTAAACTCTAAACACTAAACTGTAAACGTTACTTATATCTGATATTATCAATCAGTCGAACAGGAATCTGACCGCAGAACACCGTGATGCAGCCCACAATGTCCTCGCTGTCTTCCCATTCCTTCAGAGAAGCGAGAGAAGTGCCATCCACAATTTCGTAATACTGCACCTCCAGACCGTCAATGCCATTCAGCGTATCGATGACCCACTGCTTCGTTTCCTCCAGTGAGTGGCTCTTCGCATAGTCCAAACTTGCGAACAGCGTCTTCGAAATGTTTACGGCAATGTCCTTCTCCTCAGCCGTCAGCAAAGTGTTGCGACTGCTGAGAGCCAGTCCGCTTTCTTCTCTGACGATTGGGCAAGGACAGATTTCAAGCTTGAATTTCTGGTCTTCAGCCATGCGCTTGATGACAGCAATCTGCTGGAAGTCCTTCTCGCCGAAGTAAGCCCTGTCTGGTTCCACCATCATGAACAGCTTGCTCACCACCTGGCACACGCCGTTGAAATGGCCTGGGCGGAAACCGCCTTCCATCACTTCGTCCGTAGGTGGGTAGCTGAACACCCTTGTGTCAGGTTCAGGGTAAACCTCTTCCACGCTTGGAGCAAAGGCAATCGTGGCACCTTTCTCCTCCAAGAGTTCGCAGTCCTTTTCCAGAGTGCGAGGATATTTCGCCAAGTCATTCTTGTCGTTGAATTGAGTAGGATTCACAAAAACGCTCACCACCGTCACGTCATTCTCCCTCACGCTGCGTTCCACGAGAGAAGCATGGCCAGCATGCAAAGCGCCCATCGTAGGCACAAGTCCCACCGATTTACCTTCATTCCTATAAGCCTTCAGTTCAGCCTTCAGATCTTGAATTGTATGTAAAACTTTCATTTTGTATGTAATTGTGAAAATCTTTCAAAACTAAAATGAGAGAAACATGAGAAGAATCTATCACCCTTCCGCCATGTGCTCAATCCGTTGCAACAACTTTTTTTGAAATCGAGAATTAGTTCTCATTCTGAAAACTTGTGCAAAGTTATGTTTTTTTAAAATCATACACAACAAAACGGCATAAAACTTCCGTTTTCTAACCTCACTCCTAAAAAAATAGCCGAAAACCTAAGACGTAATTCAGAAAAAATGACTATCTTTGCACCCGCTTACAAAAACAAGCATCTTCTAAAAGGATGGTTCGGTAGCTCAGTTGGATTAGAGCAACAGCCTTCTAAGCTGTGGGTCAAGGGTTCGAATCCCTTCCGAATCACAAAAAAGTTCGTGAGAACTGATATATAGCGTATTTAATAGTGAAAAACAGGTAAAAAGTAGGCTCATTCTACGTGTGAAATAAATAAAGAATTAAAAACAGCGCACCAAAATCGCACCTCAACTTTGCACCTTTTAACCCCCTAAATTGCAAAGTCGAAATAGCAACGGAGCTAAAGACAGTAGAATGACATGGAAAAACAAGTCTTACAAAGTGCAATTACCCATCTTTAGGGTATTATTCGACAAGAACGGCAAGGCAACAAACTTTGTTGAGAGTGCTGTATGGTCGCCTTTCACGGAAAGTGGTGCTTTTTCACCACTGAGGTGCATTGCGGGTCGTACGAATGGGACAAGAGACTCAGTCGTGTTGGAATCACAACGCATGGGCATGAGGTAGTGAATGAGCGTATAGAGTGCGTGTTAGAAAGACTTTGAAAACTTATTTACTTTTTATCTGCAAAAGTTTGCCAATCCACAGAAATAACTTTATATTTGCGGTATCAACGACATTCACGGGTTTACTTTAACCATGAAAATTTCTCTTTTTGCATCTTTGTTTTTAAATTCGGTGTAAAAAAGGTAAACCCTTGATGTGAAAAAGAAATTGCATCATTCTCTTTTAATAATTAAGGTCAATTAATAAAACATCACTTTATATGACAGGGAAGAAACTAAAGGAAATGCTTAATAAACTTGGTATGACTCCGCGAAGTTTGGCAGAGAAAATGAACGTAACCCCACAAACAATCAGTGCTTTTCTGTCAGCAAATGATATTCGAACAAGCACGGTTGAAAGAATTTCAGCAGTAACGGGTACGCCTATAAGTTATTGGTACGATGAAACTAGGGTGATAGAGAGAGATAATTATGATGAAGAACAAGTTGATTCCCTTAATAGAAGCAATGGAATAACTTATGTTGAAAACTTGAAAATAAATCGAGTCAATCTTGGAGAGATAATAAGAAATCTCGTAGAGGCTAAAGGTATGTCACAAGCTCAGTTTGCACGTCTTATCGGCTTACAACGGCAGAATGTCAGAAAGACGGTATTCGATAAGACTAGCATAGATACAGACCTCCTTTGTGTTATTTCTGAGGTTCTCGACTGTAATCTTTTTGAGTACTTTCATAGTAATTCGATTTATGATGCCAAAGAACTTAAAGCAACGCTCACTATTGAGATGGGTCGGGAAAAGAGATGGGTCGGGAAAAGCAGGACAAGGTTCTACATTTCGTTTTCGGAGATAATAATTCGGATATTTAAAATAAGTAATATTTGATGATTATGGAAGATTTAAGTCATCGCATCATCAACAATCTACGAAGAATAATTGCTGAGAGACACCTAACGCAAGCTGTCGTAGGCGAATATGCAGATATTTCCGAGTCACAATTTAGTCGAGTATTAAATGGCTCAGTACAATTATCCATCAATCAACTTGCAAATATTGCAAGTGGACTTGGCATGAGGGAAATTGATATTATCACGTATCCAGATGTATATATCAAAAAGGATGTAGATGATGATAATGATTCTGAGGTGTTTCTCCAGTTGAGATTAAAGAAAGATAAGAAAGACCAGATATTAAAACTGGTTTTTGGAGAGAATAATATAGAAATACTTAATAGATAATTCAAATCGTAACGCCATGGCTATATTTGTAAACTGCGCTTGTTATATATAATGGTTATTATATCTTTAGTTAGTACTGGTGCGATAAAATCGCG
>DGSN01000076.1 GCA_002393575.1 Prevotellaceae bacterium UBA4361
TGTCTGTGAATAATTCAGGTTAGAGTCGGTTTGTGCCATTGCAGAATTGCTCAACAAGAGCATAAAAGCCATGAAACTCAAGAAGTGAATCTTTTTCATCAACTGATTATTTGTAAAAAAAGGGTTGTATAATGCTTCTCAAACACATTATTTGTTTGATTTCGGGTGCAAAATTAGTAGTTTTGAGGAACATTGGCAAAAAAAGCGCCTTCTTTTTTCAGCCCGAAGACAATCTCAGCACAATCACAGATTCCAGTCGAACCAACACCATTGAATTTGATTCATTGCCCCCAAATACGAACGTGCAAAGTAATTTCCAAACAATAACAAAACCCTTTATAACACACGCCATGTCATAACGAGCCTTCGTTTTCAATTCAACGAACGCTCAACGCAACTCAAACGAACGCTCGTCAAAAGCAAAACGAACGCTCAATGAAAAAGTCAATCCCCAATCGAATAAATGAAGAATGAAAAATGAAAAATGAAGAATGAAGAATGAAGAATGAAGAATGAAGAATGGAAATTACTCTACGACAAAGGAAAGCACATTCTTCATTCGGAGCGAAGCGACCATTCTTCATTCTTCATTCTCCATTTCATTCACTCCCAGGCTTCCAAATCGTTGGCAATGTCGGGCATTTGGGTACGATGGAACTGGGGGTCGCGAACTCCGTCATGCTTCTGACGACGGTAATCGTCTAAGAGACGGAAAGCATATTTTCCCAAGAGGATGATGGCAACGAGGTTGCAGGCGGTGAGTAGTGCCATGCAGAGGTCGCCAATCGCCCAAACGGTTTCGAGGCTTGCCAAAGAGCCGAAAAGTACGAAGATGCCTCCCGAAAAGATGCGAAAACAGATGATGGCTCGCTGGGTGTTCTTCTCGGAGCATCGGGAACGCAATGAGAGGTAGCGCACATTGGCTTCGCCATAGTAGTAATTGCCAATGATACTGCTGAAGGCAAAAAGGAAAATGGCAATGGCGATGAAGACGGGACCGACGGAGCCGACTTCACGTTGAAGGGCTGACTGGGTGAGATTGATGCCCTGGAGGGACGTGTCGGTGTAGAGTCCGCTGATGAGAATGATGAATGCTGTGCAGGAGCAGACCAAGAGCGTGTCGGTGAAAACGCCCAACGCCTGAATGAGTCCTTGCTTGACTGGATGAGAAACGTGGGCTGTGGCTGCTACGTTAGGCGCACTACCCTCGCCTGCCTCGTTACTGAAAAGTCCGCGCTTGATGCCGTTCATGATGGCTGCTCCTAATCCACCTCCAACCATTGGCCCTACACCAAAGGCATTGCTGACAATGATGCGAAGCACGTCGGGAAGCAGGGAAATGTTCATGATGACGATGACGACGGCGAGGATAAAGTAGCCAATCGCCATGATGGGAACGATGACGCTGCTCACTCGGGCGATGCGATGGATGCCACCGAAGACAATCAGAAGGGAAAGGAGTGTGAGGGCGATGCCGCTGGTGAGCGGTGTGATGCCAAATGCCTGATGAAGTGCGCCGCTGATGGTGTTGGACTGGACGGAATTGTATGCCAGTCCGAAGGTGATGGTGATGAGGATGGCAAAGAGGACAGACATCCAACGACCGAGGCGAAGTGAATGGTGAAAAGAGAACAGTGAGAAATGGACTTCGCGCAAACCTTTATCAATATAGTAGGCTGGACCTCCGATGAAATGGCCGTCGTGAGGGTGCTTGTAGAGTTGCGCAAGGGTGGACTCGACGAATGCCGTGGCACTGCCCATGAGGGCGATGACCCACATCCAGAACACGGCTCCTGGTCCTCCGATGGAAATGGCTGTCGCCACTCCTGCGAGGTTGCCTGTTCCCACGCGGGTGGCAACAGACACGGCAAATGCCTGGAAGGAGGAAATCTTCTTTCCGTGCTTTCCCTTGTTGGGCGTATCGAGCAAGAGTCGTAACATTTCGGGAATCATGCGGAACTGCACGAATCGGCATTTCCACGTGAACCACAAACCACAGGCTATGAGTACGCCGATGAGAATGTAGGTCCAAAGCCAGTCTATGATTGTTTGTAACATCGGATTAGGGGATAATTATTAGTTTTTTGAACCACAGATTGCACTGATGAACACAGATTACGCTTGAAAAAACATCGCACTGAAGTGCTTGATTATCTGATTTACCTGATTATCTTCATTCCTGTGTTCGGCGTTTTTCCGCCGAATCTACATGTTTCAATCTTCTTGCTCATTTAATCAGATAATAGAGGATGGAGGAATTTTTGCGGGTGAGGATACGACGGGAGACACGACGGAGTTGTTCTGCCGTGATGCTGCAATAAGTTGGCACATCGTCATGGATGAGATTGGCATCACCCAGCATCTCGAAATAGGCAAGACGCTCGGCACGCTGGGTGTAGTCGGTGCATTGCATGGCAGCAGAAGCTTCGTACTTGTTCTTGAGTTTTTGCAACTCCTCATCGGGGATGCACTCACGGCGCAAAAGGTCGAGTTCTGCCCATACGGCTGATTCTGCTTCGTGCATATCAACACCTTCTGCTGGTATGCCCTCAATAATGAGTTGACCTGAGTCGATGCGCCCTGACACGTAAGCATCAAGGGAGAGGAACATACGCTTTCCTTCCACCAAACGACGCCAAAAACGTGCTGACCGACCATTGGCAAGCACGTCGCTAATCATGTCGCAAGCAGGGAAGTCGGGATGCATCCGTGGAGGAAGGTGAAAAGCCATGACAAGCACAGGGTTGGGCACAGGTCGGTGTACGGTGCGACGACGCTGGCGTTGCTGTGGCGGTTCGGGTACGATGTCTATCAGGGGTTGTGGTTGCGAAGGGATGGAACCATACCACTTGGAGGTGAGACGAAGTGCATCGTCCCAAGTGATGTTTCCCGTGATGGCAAGGATGACGTTGGCTGGATGGTAGTATGTGTGGAAGAAGTCTTTCACTTCGGTCATCGTGGCATCGGCAATGTGACTGAGATGGAGACCGATGGTGGGCCAACGGTAAGGGTGCTGCTTGTAGCAGAGAGCTGCAAGGAGATGGGAAATGTCGCCGTAGGGTTGGTTGATGTAGTTGAGTTTGAATTCTTCCATCACTACTTTTCGCTGAACCTCAAGCGATTGCGGAGTGAACGCAAGGGAAAGCATACGGTCGCTTTCGAGCCAAAAGGCAGTCTCGACATTCTGCCGTGGAATGATGGTGTAGTAGTTGGTAAAGTCGTTGGTGGTATAGGCGTTGTTCTCACCACAAGCATTTTGGAGCGGCACATCGAAGTTGGGAATATGGACGGAGCCTCCAAACATGAGGTGCTCGAAGAGATGGGCAAATCCCGTGTGGTTGGGCGACTCATTGCGCGAGCCCACTTTGAAGAGCGTGTTGAGACACACCATCTGGGTGGAAGCATCGAAGGAATGTACGAGCCGCAGACCGTTGGGAAGCGTATGGGCGTTGATTTCCATAGAAAAAAGCGAATTTCTTGCAAAGTTAATGGAAAAACTCGGAAAAAGGGCAATAAGTTCCTACGTTTTTTCGTTATAAAAAAGATGCAATTTGCGCGCATCGGCTATTAAAAAGAAACTACGTTTTGAAGAACCTGAAATATAGACTCCTTTATTTGTTGTTAGGCATCGCACTCGTTGCTATGGCTGCTCCTACACTGACTTCCGACCTCTTGACAGTGGACACGGAGGGATGGAGGATTGAAAGCCTCACCCCCAACCCCTCTCCAAAGGGCGAGGGGAGTGGAATGAAGAATGAGAAATACTCTTCTCCACTTCAAGCTAACTCACATCCTTCATTACCCCTGCTGCCACCCGACTCGCTGGCTCGAAAAGTGAAGAAAACGGACTATCCTCATGGCGACCGTCCGAAAGATTATCCTTACGACTTGAATGACCCCGACAACCTGAAGCCCGAAGTGGGTGAATGGGACGAGAAACTGGGCATGTACCGCGTGGGTGCAAAACTGGGTGACAACTTCCTCTCTGCACCTTACTTGATGAGCGCCGAGGAGTACATGAAATGGACGGAGCGTCAGGGCATGGAATCATACTTCCGCGACCGCAACGACTCGCTCTTCGTGAGAAAAGGAAAGGAGAAGTTCGACTTCACGAACATGCACTTCGACTTAGGTCCAGCAGAAAAGATTTTCGGTCCTGGCGGTGTGCAAATCAAGTCGCAAGGTTCGGCAGAACTGAAATTCGGTTACAACTACAAGTTCACTGACAACCCATCCCTGTCGGAACGCAACCGCAAGGTGTCAAGCTTCGAGTTCGATGAGAAAATCAACCTCTCGATGAATGCGAAGGTGGGTGACAAGATGGACTTCAACATCAACTACAACACGGATGCCACCTTCGATTTCGACTCGAAGAACCTGAAACTGCAATACGAAGGTAAGGAGGACGAAATCGTGAAACTGATTGAAGCGGGTAACATTTCGTTTCCATCCAACAACTCGCTCGTGACGGGTGCCTCCACACTGTTCGGTATCCGCACCGACTTGCAGTTTGGAAAACTCAACTTGCAGACTGTAGTCAGCCAGAAGAAGTCGAGTTCGAAAAGCGTTGGTTCTCAAGGCGGAAGCCAGCTCACACCGTTCGACATTCAGGCATACGACTACGATGAAAACCGCCACTTCTTCCTCGCCCATTACTTCCGCGACAACTACAATGCGGCTTGTGCCACGCTGCCAACCGTAACGAGCGGTGTGACCATCAACCGCGTGGAGATTTGGGTGACAAACACATCGGGACACACGGAAAACACAAGAAACATCATCGGCCTGGTGGATTTGGGCGAAGGCACAAGAATCAGCAACAAGAACTGGCGAAGCTCTGGCTCAAGATTTCCACAGAACAATGCCAACGACCTCTACTCTATCATTCTGAGCGACTATGCCGAAGCACGCGTCATCGACCAGACCAGCACGGCACTCGATGGCATTATGGAGGGTGGTGTGGATTATGAAAAAATTGAGAATGCTCGTCTGCTCAGCTCTTCGGAATACACGCTGAACAGTCATCTGGGTTACGTGTCGCTGAAAACCACCATGCAACCCAATCAGGTGCTTGCCATCGCCTTCGAATACACTGCTGGAGGAACAACTTACCAAGTGGGTGAATTCTCAGCCGACGTGAAAGATTCGGAGAAGGCATTGCTCGTGAAACTGCTGAAGAACACGAACAACTCGCCTCGCATGGGCAACTGGGACCTGATGATGAAGAATGTGTATGCGCTGAGGGCGCAGTCTGTGCAGAAAGAGAAATTCAAGCTCGACGTGAAGTACCTGAGTGATACGACGGGTGTGAACCTGAACTATCTGCCCGAAGAGCCTTGGAAACAGACCACGCTGCTGAAGATGATGAATTTGGACCGTTTGGACGATAACAACAAAACGAATCCGAACGGCAAGTTCGACTTCATTGAAAACTACACGGTGCAACCAAGCCAGGGACGTATTATCTTCCCTGTTGTTGAACCATTCGGCGACTGGCTACGTCAGCAGATTGGCAACGATGCCATTGCCAACAAATACTGCTACGACGAGTTGTACGACTCAACAAAAGTCGTGGCAAAGCAAGTGTCGGAAAAGAACAAGTTTTCACTCGTTGGAGAATACAAAGGTTCAAGCAGTGGAGAAATCGACCTCGGTTCGATGAACATTCCTCAAGGTTCAGTGAAGGTGACGGCAGGCGGTGTGGAACTGATTGAAGGAACTGACTACGAAGTGGATTACACGCTGGGAAAAGTGACCATTCTGAACCAGAGCATCCTCGATGCAGGAACCAACGTGAGCGCCACCTTTGAAAGCACATCGGAATACAGCATGATGCGCAAGACGATGCTGGGTGTGAACTGGACCTACGACTTCACCAAGAACTTCCAACTGGGTGGTACATTCATGCGCCTCACAGAGAAAGCCCTCACCACAAAGGTCGGCATGGGTAGCGAACCGCTCAACAACACCATCTGGGGACTGAACCTAAACTGGAAGCAGCAATCGCAATGGCTGACAAATGTGCTCGACAAGATTCCTCTCATTGACGTGACACAGCCTTCGAGCATCTCGCTCTCGGCAGAGATGGCTCAACTCATAGCGGGAGAAGCCAAAGGTGTGCAGGGCAGAGCCTCGTACATCGATGACTTCGAATCAACCAAGAGTGGCATTGACCAAAGCAGCCCACAGGCGTGGATGCTTGCCTCCACGCCGTCTGAAATGCAGTATAGCAACTTGTCGAACGACGTGAAATATGGTTACAACCGTGCGCTCCTGGCATGGTACAATATCGACCCTTTGTTCACACGCCGAAATTCGTCGCTCACACCAGGACACCTGAAAGGCGACCTCCACCAGCTCTCCAACCACTATGTGCGTGAGGTGTATATCCGAGAAGTATATCCTAATAAAGACGTGAATCAGGGAGAGAGCAACACGCTGCCTATTCTCAACGTGGCTTACTATCCAAACGAACGTGGTCCTTACAACTTGGACACCGACGTGGATCAGCGCGGACGACTCAACAATCCATCGAAGCGCTGGGGCGGCATGATGCGCAAACTCGACACAAGCGACTTCGAAACAGCCAACGTGCAATACATTGAGTTCTGGCTGCTCGACCCATTCATCTACAGTCGCGACAAGATGGGCAACTACGGTGGCGACTTCTACATCAACTTGGGCGACGTGAGCGAGGATGTGTTGAAGGACGGAAAGAAATTCTACGAGAGCGGTATGCCAGTGAACGGTACGAACTATTTGGAAACCACTTGGGGACGAGTGCCAAACGCAAAGAGTGTGGTATATTCCTTCTCGACAGAGAGTGGCGCACGACAGAAGCAGGATATTGGTCTGAACGGATTAGCAGATGCTGACGAACGCAACTATGGCATCTACTCCGACTATCTGGCTGCCATCAAGAGCAAGGTGGATGCCGATGTTTACGACTCTCTCTACAACGACCCTGCAGGCGACGACTACCACTTCTTCCGTGGCACGGACTACGATGAGAAGAAGGCCAGCATCTTGGAACGCTACAAGCGCATCAACGGTGTGGAAGGCAACTCGCCTAACTCCAGCGACAGTGGCGAAAGCTATTCGACAGCCTACAAGACCACTCCCGACGTGGAGGACGTGAACCAGGACTACACGATGAACGAATACGAGAACTATTTCCGCTACAAGGTATCGATTCGTCCTGAAGACCTCGTCGTGGGCCATAACTTCATTGTGGATGCCAGAAAGACCAATGTAAAACTGCGCAACGACTCGACGGAAGAAGCTACATGGTACCAGTTCCGCATCCCTGTTGACCAATATGAGAAGAAGGAAGGAAGCATCAACGACTTCTCCAGCATCCGCTTCATGCGTATGTATCTGACCAACTTCGAACAGCCTATCATATTGCGTTTCGCCAGCCTCGACCTCGTGCGTGGAGAATGGCGCAACTACACACAACCGCTCTTCACTGGCGAACAGCCAAGCGTGTCGGGAACTGTGCGCACTGCCGCTGTGAACATCGAAGAGAACAACGACAAGACTCCTGTGAACTACGTGTTGCCTCCAGGCATCAGCCGTGTCACTGACCCAAATCAATCGCAAATCACTCAAGAAAACGAGCAAGCACTCTCCATCATCGTCGAAAACCTTTCTTCGGGCGATGCTCGCGGTGTGTATAAGACCATGAACCTCGACCTCCGCAAGTACAAGCACTTGCAGATGTTCATTCATGCCAACGCCCTCGAAAACGACAAGAGCTTGCAGGACAACCAGATGAGTGCATTCATCCGCTTGGGTAGCGACAACAAGAGCAACTACTACGAATACGAAGTGCCACTGAAACTCACACCAGAAGGCAGATACGACACCTACACCACGGAAGGTTGTGTGGCAGTTTGGCCTGAAGAAAACATGGTTGACATCGACTTCGAGCTCCTCACCAATGCCAAACATGAGCGCAACAAAGCCCGTAACAGCGGTGAAGCCAGCTATACCAAACTCTTCTCCGTTTACGATGAAAACCGACCTAACAACAAGATTAGTGTGATGGGTAATCCATCGTTGGGCGAAATCAAGACCGTGATGATTGGTGTGAGAAACAACGGACGACGCACGGGTTCGGTGGAAGTGTGGGTGAACGAATTGCGTATGCAAGGCTACAACAACGAAGGAGGATGGGCAGCACAAGGAAACATGAATGTGCAACTGTCCGACTTGGGTAGCGTGAACGTCACAGGACATATAGAAACAGCTGGTTTCGGTGGACTGGAACAAGGCGTATCACAGCGAAGCGACAAGAACCAATACGAGTGGAGCATCACCACCAACTTCGAATTGGGCAAGCTCTTCCCTGTGAAGTGGAAGATGCACCTCCCACTTTACTACTCCTATAGCTGGCAGCGCATTTCGCCTAAATACAATCCTTTCGACACCGATATGCTCCTGAAGGATGCACTCGACGAATTGGAAGGCGCAGCACGCGACTCTCTGAAATCCATCACAGAAACTCTGACAAAGAACAAGAACTTCTCGCTCACGAACTGGAAATCCAACTACCAGAGTCGTAAGCCTATGCCATTCGACCCAGCCAACTTCTCGCTCACTTATTCCCACAGCAAACGCTTGAAAGAAGGCGAAACCATCGTCTATGAAAACGACGAGAACTGGAAAGGAAACTTATCTTACAACTATTCTCCAAAGTACAAGACATGGGAGCCGTTCAAGAAGATGAAGGGCAAGTCCAAGTGGCTTGACATTATCAAGGCTCAGAACCTCAACTACCTGCCGCAAAGTTTCTCGTTCAACACCGACATCCTGCGCAGTTACTACGAACTGCAAGAGCGCGATATTGATGCAGGAACAAAACTTCCTGTCACGTTCTCCGAACAATTCCTCTGGAATCGCGACCTCTCCATTCGCTGGGACATCTTCAAGTCGCTCAAGCTCTCGTGGACATCTGCCACTCACGCAGAAATCGAAGAACCTTACGTGGTCATCAACAAGAGCCTCTACCCTGACGAGTACTCAGCATGGAAAGACTCTGTGCGCCACAGCATCTTGTCCTTCGGACGACCTCTCACCTACAACAGCACATTCAACGGCAGCTACCAGTTACCATTGAGCAAGATTCCAGCCCTCGACTGGATTAGCGCTGACGGTTCTTACAACTCCACCTACGGATGGACTCGCGGAACGAAACTTGAAAGCGGCAAGTCGCTCGGACACACCGCTGTGAGTACACGCAACATCAGCATCAACGGAAAAATCAACTTCGAGACGCTCTACAAGAAATCAAAATTCTTGGAAGAGACCAACAAGCGATTCTCAGGCAGTTCCCGTCAGACAAAATCAAGGACCACAGCCAGCAAGAACTCAAAAAATGCCAAGGACGCCAAGGACGGAAAAGATGACAAGAACGCCAAGGGCACAAAGAATGCCAAGGACGCAAAGGGTTCGAAAGCTGACGAAAAGAAGAGCAAGGGCTTCACAAAGGAAGTGGTGCTGAACGACAGCGCCGACGTGGAACTCAAGCACGGACAGAACTCCAAGCGCATCGTAGTTCGCGCCAAGACAAAGGAGGGCAAGACCTACGATTTGAAATATAAGAAGGTGGATGCCAACACCATCAGAATCAAGAACCATGACTCCACTACCGTTGAAGTGTTCGTGACAGCCAAACCAAAGCTGGAGGAAAAGGGATGGTATAAGACAGCGCAAGTAATTGCTCGCGGACTGATGCTGATTCGTAACGCCAGCTTCTCATATCGCAACACCTACGCTTTGACCCTCCCTGGATTTGCCACAGAAGTGGGTGACGCTTTCGGACAGAAACGAGTTGGCGGAATGCTCTCGCCAGGTCTCGACTTCGCATTCGGTGCCATAGGCAACGGCTACATCGAGAAAGCTGCCAGAAACGGCTGGCTCATGCAGAACGACGCCAGCATCACCACTCCTGCCACCACTGCCGCCATGGAAGACCTTCAGCTGCGCATGACTCTCGAACCAGTCCGCGACCTGAAGATTGACCTCAACGCATCCCAAAGAAGGAACAAGACACGCAGCGTGCAGTTCATGTATCAAGGAATGCCAACCACACAGAGCGGTAGCTTCGAAATGACTGTCATCACAGCCAAGACTGCATTCAAGAGCTCAGGCAACATCAACAACGACTACCACTCCGATACATTCAGCAAATTCATTGAAAACATCCAAACCATCCATCAGCGCGTAGAAGCACAGTATGAGGGAACCACCTACCCTGCTGGTGCAGGCGATTTGGCAGGGAAGCCTTTCAACCGAGAGAATGGAGGCGTAGATAACTATTCAGCCGACGTGCTCATCCCAGCCTTCCTCTCTGCCTACTCAGGCGGAAACGCATCAAAGCAGAGCCTCTCCATCTTCCCTGCTCTTACAAAGATGATGCCAAACTGGAAAATCACCTACAGCGGATTGACAAAACTGCCATGGTTTGCCGACCGCTTCAAGAGCTTCAACGTGAACCACGCTTACAAGAGCATCTACTCCGTAGGCTCCTACAACACGTTCAACTCATGGATGGAATACATGGGCGACCTCGGTTTCGTGAAGAATGTCACCACTGGCAACCCTGTGCCAAGCAGCATGTACAACGTCTCGACTGTCAGCATCAACGAATCCTTCTCGCCACTCATCGGTGTCGATATGACGTTCAACAACGGGCTGACCACCAAGTTCGAATACAAGAAGACGCGCGTGCTCAACCTCTCGATGACATCCGTTTCGCTCACCGAGAATTTCTCCGACGACATCGTTGTGGGATTCGGCTACAAAATCAAAGACATCAATCTCTTTGGTGCAAAGAACATACAGAATCCTGAAAAGTCGAAGAAGAACAAAAAGAGCAAGAAGGGCAAGAACGCAAAAGAGGACGACTCGAAGTCAAACACCAACAACAGGTCAAGGTCCAGCAACACCCGAACCGTGAGCCACGACCTCAACCTGCGTGCCGACTTCTCCTATCGTATGCAGAATTCCCTCAACCGAAACATCCAGACACTCATCACAACGGCAACGAATGGAACAACCGCCTACAAGTTGGCCCTTGCAGCCGACTACACCTTCTCGCGCCTGCTCACCATGAGTGCCTACATGGACTGGCAGAAGAACGTGCCACTCGTTTCCACATCATCTTATCCAACAACGACTGCCGACTTCGGCATCTCAGTGAAATTCTCACTCACACGTTGATGAATCCATCAAAACAAGTTAGCGAAGCCATCGAACAGAAGCAATGGGACAAGCTCCCGCTTCTGTTCAATGCCCTGTCGAATGCACAATTCCGACGGACAGAGAGCCATCTGCGACAAACAGTGCTTCCCAAGCTGAAAAACGACGATTTCTGGGAAACACTCTATCACCTTATTATATATAGACCGCAGGCATTCCTCTCTGGCATTCTCGCCATCGAGCATCTGGCAAAAGACGGCACCCTCTCTTACGACAACGACGGAGCCCAACTGCTGGCAGCCTCCATCGATGCCACCCAAGTGCAGAAAATCGTCAGCATGGCAGTACCCAAACTCGTCACCGAAGAACAGGTGTTGGGCATCTTCGAACTCTTCCATTTCCACGACGAGAAGAAGCAAGTGGCAGTGCTCATCCAGACACACACTCCCCTCACCTACTACCACATCTTCCGCACACTCCAGCACATTCCCGACCATCGGGAACTCGCTCTGCGCACCTGTCGCTACATGCTGAAGAAAGGTGACGACATGTCGTTCAACATGGCAGCCATCCTCCGAGCCTATTTCGGACTGAACGAAATCACCCACCAGCTATCGCTGAAAATCGAGCCTTACGAACTATCCTACCTCGAAACATCCTACGAAAAATTCAAATATGCCCTCGAAGGCAAAAAACCAACCATTATATGAAAACATTCCTACTCTCAGCAGCATTTGCCCTCACAGCAACAATCGCTGCCCATGCACAAGAACAAAGTGAGTTCACACCCATCTATAAGTACCGCATCTGTTTGAAAGACAAGAAGGGAACTGAATTCTCCTTGAAGCATCCCGAGCAGTTCCTCTCGCAGAAATCCATCGAGCGACGCCGTCGTCAGAAACTGAAAGTGAACAAAACCGACCTGCCTGTCAGTCGCACCTATCTCAACGAGATACAGGCAACAGGCGTGAAAATTCTCTCCACCAGCAAATGGAACAACACTGTGCTCGTGCAGACTACCGACACGTCCCTCATCTCCCAAATCGCAGCACTCAAGTGCGTGACCAACACAAAGCGCGTAGCCATCTACACACGGCCAGAAAACAAAGACACCATCGACCGTTTCCAGCGCATCGTTCCCGATTCCGTACCACGCTACAAATCCCGCTCACAATACAACAACTATGCGAAATTCGACTCGCTCCAATCCATTTACGGACTGGCAACCCGCCAAATCGAGCAACTCAACGGAGCCCCTCTCCACGAGAAAGGCTACCGTGGCAAAGGCATGACCATCGCCATCATCGACGGCGGATTCTACAATGCCGACATCATCCCCATGCTCAAGAACGTCCGCATCCTCGGCACGAAAGACTTCGTGACACCAGGTGGCAACGTCTATGAAAACGAGTCGCATGGCATGATGGTACTCTCCTGCATGGCAACCAACACCCCCAACCTCTTCGTCGGCACCGCTCCCGAAGCATCCTACTGGCTTATCCGCAGCGAAGACGGCGACACAGAACAAATCGTGGAAGAAGACAACTGGGCAGCAGCCATCGAATTTGCCGACAGCGTAGGAGCCGACATAGTCAACACCTCCCTCGGCTATTCCATCCTCGACCGCAAAGAGGACAACGTGAAGTATTGGGAAATGGACGGACACCAGCACATCGCCTCCAACTCAGCATCCATGATGGCAAGCAAAGGCATGATACTCTGCAACTCAGCAGGAAACGAAGCCATGAAAGCATGGAAACTCATCAGCGTCCCAGCCGATGCCGACGACGTGCTCACCGTGGGCGCAGTCAATCCCCACGGAGTGAACACCCTCTTCTCCTCCCTCGGCAACACCTCCGACGGACGCATCAAGCCCGATGTCATGTCGCAAGGCGAATACTGCACCGTCATGAACGTGGATGGCACCATCACCCATGCCAACGGCACCAGCTTCGCCTCCCCTATCCTCTGCGGCATGGTAGCCTGCTACTGGCAAGCCAACCCAACCAAGACAGCCCACCAAATCATGGAAGAAATCCGTCAGCGTGGCAACAACGTGGAGCATCCCAACAACGTCTTCGGCTACGGCATCCCAGACTTCGGGAAATAAAACCGAACAACTTTCACATATCAAACAACCACTTAAGGGCTTTCAACCAAAAAAGGATGAAAGCTCTTCTTGTTTTTCATTAGTATAGAACAAAGTCATACCCTAACAACATTTTAGCAAAAAACAAACAGATTCTTTGCTCATTTCTGAAATGTTTTGTATTTTTGCCATCGGTTCGGGGGAGAAATCCCGAACAATAACAAAGCATTCGCTATTATTTCGCGTTCAGCCAAAAGCGTAGGAAACTTATTGGAAATAACAACGTACAGAAATAATATGTGATAGGTGTTCGGTATGGACATCTTTGGCATCTATAATAAAGCAATGCATTCACGCTATGGCGTGTTGCATTCTTGTTTAGATGTCTGAGGTTTCCATCCTACGCTGCCTCAAAGCTGAACGCAAATAAGGTGCATCACGCCTTTTTTGCGTCTTGGCGTGATTGATAGTTGGATGCATCTTCAACTATCAATCATTATGGCTAAGAGAATATTGGATACCGCAAAGACTGCGAAAAAAGATGAGTTCTATACCCAACTAACTGATATAGAACGCGAGTTGCAACACTATTGGCAACATTTTCGAGGAAAGACGGTCTTGTGTAATTGCGACGACCCTTACGAAAGCAACTTCTTCAAATACTTTGCTTTACGCTTTAATCAGTTAGGTTTGAAAAAACTGATTTGTACTTGCTATGATGGTTCTCCAGTAGCTGGAACCCAACTTTCACTATTTTCACTCGATGCTGAAGGAAACGAGAAAAGGACCGCTTACAAAGTGGAAATTACGGAAGTCAAAGACATGAATGGGGATGGTGCAGTAGATTTAACAGATGTGGAATATCTAATTAAAAACGACAAAAACGTTCTGTCTGTCCTGCGAGGCAATGGAGATTTCCGTTCTCATGAGTGTATCGAATTACTGAAACAAGCTGACATCGTGGTTACAAATCCACCATTCTCTTTATTTAGAGAATATATAGGGCAATTAATGGAGTACGAGAAGAACTTCCTAATAATAGGAAATGTAAACGCAATTACTTATAAAGATGTTTTTCCATTGATTAAAGAAAACAAATTGTGGTTCGGTCCAAGTATAACAAGTGGAGACCGAAAATTTAATGTACCAGAAAATTATCCTTTGAATGCAGCAGGTTGTGGAATAGACACTGATGGCAGAAGATATATTCGTGTAAAAGGTGTAAGATGGTTTACAAATCTCGATCATAATAAACGACATGAAATAATGGATTTAGTATGTCGTTATTCACCAGAGGAGTATCCTTCTTATGACAATTACAATGCAATAAACATCAATAAAACCCAAGATATTCCATGTGACTTTAATGGAATAATGGGTGTTCCTATTACTTTCTTAGACAAATACAATCCGGATCAGTTCGAGATTATAAAATTCCGAAAAGGGAACGATGATAAAGATTTGTGCATAAAAGGCAAATGCCCATATTTCAGAATCCTTATTCGCAACAAACACCCAAAATCCTTATGATGACGATTAATCAAATAAAAGTAACCGTGGGCGAAATCACCCGTGGTTATATAAACAATGACGAACAAGGCGTTCGTGGTTATGACGGACAACTTGACATTCGTCCACCCTATCAGCGCGAATTCATATACAGCGAGAAAGAGCAACAAGCAGTCATCAACACAGTACTCCTTGGATATCCACTGAATGTGATGTATTGGGTAAAACGGTCGGAAGGTGCCGAGTGCCCATACGAAGTGATGGATGGACAGCAACGCACCTTGTCACTATGTGAATATGTGGCAGGTAAATTCAGTTTCGATTTCAAAAACTTCTTCAATCAGCCCGAAGACGTCCAAAAGAAAATTCTCAACTATCCTTTGACCATCTATGTTTGTGAAGGCGAACCATCAGAGAAACTGGAATGGTTCAAAACCATCAACATTGCAGGAAAGGCACTAAATGAGCAAGAAATCAACAATGCCATCTATGCAGGTCCGTTTGTCAGCGATGCAAAACGCCATTTTTCGAAATCGAATTGTGGTGCTTATCGATTAGGCAAAGACTTAGTGAACGGAACACCTATCCGCCAAGATTTTCTCAAGAAAGCACTGGAATGGATGGCTGAACACGAAACACGCATGGGAAAACGACAGTCTGTAGTTGGTTATATGGCAGAACATCAGCACGACCCCAATGCAAACAACCTTTGGACATACTTCCAGAATGTGCTGAATTGGGCTATTACGAATTTTGAAATGAAAAAATTCAAGAAAATCATGAAGGGATTGGATTGGGCATTGCTTTACGACCGTTATCATCAAAAAACGCTAAACACAGCCGAAATGTGGAAGCAAATCTCAGCCCTGATGCTTGACGGCGAAATACAAAAACAGCAAGGCATCATCCCATACGTTCTCACTGGGGATGAACATTATCTTGATTTGCGTGCATTCCCCGAAGACATCAAAAATGCTGTATGGGAAAAGCAGAATCACATTTGTCCTCATTGCGGTAAGGAGTTCGACTTCGAATTCATGGAAGGTGACCACATCACTCCTTGGCGTGAAGGGGGCAGAACCGTCATCGAAAACTGCCAAATGCTTTGCAAAGAATGCAACCGAAGAAAAGGTTGCAAATAACAAATAATGAAGAATGTTCTATTCTTCCATTAGCGATTACTCTTTTCCATCTTATTATACATTGATGTAAAAAGACGCTGAAAGCGTCACCGCTCAGTAACCGAGGTGTGCGAAGCACCCCCGGATAGCAATGTATCGGCTCAATCGACTCTGAAGGAGTCGCCCATCTGTACTTGCAGGGGCACTCTTTTAGAGTGCATTTGCCTGCATACACACCCTCCGCAGGTCGTTCCCACCTACGGTTACTGAGCGATGACGCTTTCAGCGTCAACCTCCTGTCAATAATTTTTTTGACGATTTTCACGTGTTTATTGTCCCACAATCCGAAGAAAATCATTACATTTGCAAAAAAATGAATGAGTTATGGGCATTACGTTTGACAGCGAGGAAAAAATGTTTAGATTCGACTTTAAACATGATGGGGCTGAAGACATCATCTACTTGACTGGCAACGGCTATCAAGTGGAAGCATTTGGAAAGTGTTTCCACTATGGTTATGAGTTTACAGAACAAGTGGATGGAGCCGTGCGTAGCGCATTTATCAAGTACCTCAAATTCTCCGAGTCATTGCAAAACAATCCCGACTTAACCCAATTCATCAAGAAAGCTATAGACGAACTTGACAAACAAATCAACCTCTACAACTACGACCTTGTAGTCATGCCTGAGTCATCCAGCAAAGTCAATCAGTACATGTTGCGGTATATCTATCGTTTTGCCCAGCCTTCTCTTCACAAAATGGAACTCGTCAAAGCTTTGCCTTCCAGCATTTCTTTCGACATGGACGCATACGAGAAACAGTACCTTGACGATGTGCTTGAGAATGGTCGTCCGCGTTATACCCAAGCACAAAAGGAGGAGGTGAAAGCCTCCATCAATAAAATGATTGACCTCATCCACCAGAAGGACTATTTCACCATTGCCAAAGATGTGAAGAAAAGCCGCTTCCGTCCCTACATGATGCATTTCCTCAAGTTTGCCACCCCAGCAGACGAGGAATTATGCGCTTCCATTCGGCAACAAAACATCCTTATCATTGATGATGTCACCACCAGCGGTTCCACACTCAATGAGATTCTACGCACGCTCCGCATTCTGAACGAGGACAACGAAATCACGGTTTTCAGCCTCATCGGACGCAAAGACCTCATGGCTGAAGCGTAAATTTTGAAAGTTCTTCAACCTTAACCTTCCATACAGATGGTGGTTATCGTTATTGCTTTAATTATCATTTTTAATTTAGGAACAATGAAATAATAACTTGGTATAAATGACACGAGTTGTCTTAGGAAAGAAATTAGAAGATTACCGTCCTTGGACGCTTGGGGCAACGCTCCCAAGAATTATCATAATTACTCCAAAAAATTAGAGTTGTTTAAAACAAAATAACATTTTATTTCTGATTAAATTATTCTAATTATTCTAATTTCTTTCCTTAATATAATCGTACCAATTTTTTTAAAACAATTACTTAACAGATAACTGTAAAAAACATGGCTAAGAAGAAATCGAAAAAGAACAGTCAAGCACAGCAACCCATGTCTTCTGAGAGATTCCTGAAGGAAAAGGCAAGAGGACTGGAAATTGGCAAATGCTATGTTTCAGATGATATTAAGAACTACGGCGAAGGACACGTGGTGGTCACACGTCAGCATATAGGTGGAAAAATCAGTGCTGCATTCTTCCTTGTAGATGCTTATTGCGTAGGTGTGAAAGATTCATTCTATCGGCTACGCATGGACGAGTATGAATTTGAACTAATCTTCGACAAATTGCGTGGAACTGAACTCCATGAATGCAGCTACGAAGAAGCACACAACTGGATTTGGGGTGCCGTCGCCTTTGCAGAAGAAGCTGGCATCAAACCCGACAAGTCTTTCAACCTCACGCAATACATGTTGGAAGAGGACACGGACGAAGTGCCGCTGATAGAATACGAATTTGGCCGCAACGGGAAGCATTTCCTGGTTGCCCAAAGCCAATTCGAAGCCAGCCGCTATCTGCCTGCCATGAAAGCGCACTTGGGCGACAACTTCGATGTGACCATCAAGGAATGGGGACACTTAGACGATGACGACGATTTCGAGGAAGAAGACGATGATGACGATGACAGACCGCACAAACGTCAAGAAACTCAATACAGCTATCAGCACCCTTCATATCCTCAGAGCCTCCAAGTGGAGAACAAATGGGTTGCGACCGAACTTTGCAACCCTAAGAATGCCACCTATCTCGACGACCAACTGACGGACCGCATCTTGGCATTACCACACGACAGCTTGCGACGCGACCTGGAAAACCTCATCTTGTATTACACAGGGCAATCATGCAACGAACTGCCAGACGAAGACAGCAAGAATTTCAACGGAGTGATAGGAATCAGCACCATGTTGCTGGCAGAAGTGGGCAACGAGGACAGCAGCCTCGATGCAGTGCTGGAAGTGTTGCGACAGTCGCCTGATTTCTACGATTACCACATCGCCGACTCGGGAGAGGAAATCTTCGTACCGACGCTCTACAAACTGGGGCAGCACAAGCTGGACAAGCTCATGGATTTCATGAAAGAAGAAGGGCTTTACTCCTTCAGCAAAGTGCATGTATTCTCAGCTCTGAACCAGATTGCCATTCGCCAACCCGAACGAAGAAGCGAGGTGGTGGAATGGTATCGCCACATCATCCAATTCGCTCTTGAAACCGAACATCGCATTCAAATCCTCGACAACGTACTCTTGGCGATGATGATTGGTGGTCTGGTTGACTTCCAAGCCCAGGAATTGCAAGAAGATGTGTACACTCTCTACAAGGCAGGATATGTTGACAAGTCGTATTGCGGAGGGTACGAAATTTGGAAGAAGGACCTTCGGCATCCTGAAGAGTCTCTTTACGACCACTGCATACTGGACATCCACGAACGCTTCCATCAGCTAAAACAGCAATATTCTTAGTAACGGAGAGTGGAAAGTGAAAAAGCCTCACCCCCAGCCCCTCTCCAAAGGGCGAGGGGAGTGAAAACTAATAAACTCACAAACTTAAAATCTTAAAAACTCAATTAATATCCGCTATTGGGGACTGGCATACGCAACGAGCCTTCGTTTGCGGTCGGACGAACGTTCGTTGCAATTACAACGAGCGTTCGAAGAAACGAAAACGAACGCTCAACGTTTCTTTTAAGTCTTAATCTTATTTTATATCTTTTCTTTTGGAATCTCTTACCCTCTACGAACTCAACCACTTCGTTCGTCAAGTGCTCGAAGTCAATCTCAACGAAAGCTATTGGTTACGAGCCGAACTGAGCGAGGTGAAGGAAAACCGAGGTCACTGCTACGTGGAATTCGTGCAAAAGGCAGAGCGGAACAACAGCATCATTGCCAAGGCACGAGGACAGATTTGGGCGAACAAATGGGCTTTCATTCGTCCCTACTTCGAGAACACCACAGGGCAGCGACTTTCGGCTGGAATGGAAGTGCTGGTGGAAGTGGAAATCAACTTCCACGAAGCCTACGGCTACTCGCTCAACATCATCGACATCGACCCACGATTCACTTTGGGCGACATGGCAAAGCGCCGACAGGAAATCATCAAGCAACTGCAAGATGAGGGAGTCTTCACGATGAACAAGGAAATCGAGCTGCCTCCCCTGCTGCAACGCATTGCCGTGATTTCGGCTGCTACGGCTGCTGGCTACCAGGACTTCAGCAATCAGTTGCAGAACAATCCTCACGGACTGGCATTCCGCACCAAGCTGTTCCCCGCTGTGATGCAGGGAGCACAGGTGGAGCAGAGCGTCATCCAAGCCCTCAACGTCATCGCTAATGAAATGGAGCAATGGGATGCCGTGGTCATCATCCGTGGTGGCGGTGCTGCAACCGACCTCACGGGCTTCGACACACTCCTGCTGGCTGAAAACGTGGCACAGTTTCCTCTGCCTGTCATCACGGGCATTGGGCACGAAAAGGACGATACGGTCATCGACCTCGTGTCGCACACCCGAGTGAAAACACCGACTGCAGCAGCGGAATTCATCATCCAGCACCAAGTGGCACAGCTCCGCCACGTGGAGGACATGGCAAACAGCATTGCCCAGTTTGCCACTCTGACACTGCGCAACGAGCAACTACGACTCTCACGCATTGCATCGCGCGTTCCTTCCCTCTTCAGCGTGAGGAAAGCGAAGGAGGAAGCCAAACTGGAACGCTTGCTCATGGATGCACTCACTGCCATCCATGCACAGACTGCCCAACAGCAATCGCGCCTCCAGCTCCTTGACCAGCACCTGCATCTCGCCTCCGAGAAACTGCTCACCGCCCTGCGCCATCGTATTGCACTGGCAGAAACTCACATCGCTGCTGCCAATCCCGACCGCGTTCTGAAACTCGGCTTCAGCATCACTCGCATCGACGGCAAGGCTGTAACCAGTGCCCAGCAAGTGGAGCCAGGCAGTCAGTTGACAACGACACTGGCAGATGGAGAAATACATTCGGTGGTAAGTGGAGAGTGAAGCGTGGAGAGTGAAGCGTGAAGCGTGGAGAGTGGAGAATGAAGCGTGAAGAGTGAAGAGTGAAACGTGAAGAGTGGAGAGTGTAGAGTGAAGAGTGAAGCGTGGAGAGTGAAGCGTGAAGAGTAAAAAGTGAAAAATGCCATCCGGCTAAAACTTAAAAACTCACAAACTTAAAAACTTAAAAACTCAACTTAATGATGGATAAGAAACTCAACTATACACAAGCGATGCAACGCTTGGAGAAAATCGTGGCAAAAATAGAAAATGGAGAAATGGACATCGACTCCCTGACCGACAACCTGAAGGAGGCAAAGGAACTCGTGAACTTCTGCAAGGAAAAATTGACAAAGGTGAAGAGCGAAGTGAAAACGATTCTCGACGAAGAATAAGAAGCGTGAAGCGATGTGTTTGCGAACACAAACTGCTATCTCCACTTTGCAAAAATGGGATTGTTTTCTAAAAAAAGATAAACTCTGGATGAAAACACTCTCATTTTCCGTAGCGAATTGTGAAGAAAAACTAAATCGCACAAGGTTTCTTTGGATAGTTGGATTTTTTTCCGTATTTTTGCAACGAATATAATCATAACGGCACTATTTCAATGGAGAAAACACTCGTTATTCTTAAACCTTGCGCTGTACAACGTGCAATTGTAGGACAGGTGACTGCCCGCTTTGAGCGCAAGGGACTGAGACTTGCAGGAATGAAAATGATGCAACTCACAGACGAACTGCTTGACGAACATTACGCTCACTTGGCTTCCAAGCCATTCTTCCAGCGCATCAAGAACTCTATGATGGCAGCTCCCGTTATTTGTTGCTGCTACGAAGGTGTTGACGCTGTGGAAACAGTTCGTGCCATGACAGGCTCTACCAACGCCCGAAAAGCTGCACCAGGCACCATCCGCGGCGACTTCGGTATGAGTTTCCAAGAGAACATCATCCACACTTCCGACTCTCCAGAGAATGCAGTCATTGAGTTGAACCGCTTCTTCAAGCCAGAGGAAATCTTCGACTACAACCAGGCTCCATTCCAATTCCTCTATGCCAACGATGAATACTAAAAACTGCTGATATTCATCCACTTGATTGATTCTATCATCAAATAATATTTAATCATTTAAAAAACCACCTATTTTGAAACTAACAACAATCAAACGGACACTCGGAATTGCCTTGCTTTCCTTCGTAGCCACTGGCTCTTTTGCCCAGGACCTGATAGCAAGACAGGCACCAGCCGACCGCCGAATGAAAGATGTTCACAGCGTGAAAATTGGTAGTACGCTTTCAACCGTAAACCTTGCAAACCCCGCAGCCGATATTTATGCCGACTGGGACAACGGCGGAGTTTGGAATGTTTCAGGTTATGCTCCTGCCAACATGCGCATCGACCTTCGTGGTTTCGCTATGCCAACAACAAGTCGTAAAATCACTTCTAACTTCGGTCCACGATGGGGACGCCAACATGCGGGTCTCGACATCAAGGTTTACATCGGCGACACCATCTGTGCTGCTTTCGACGGCAAGGTGCGCGTGGTGAAATACGATGGCAGAGGATACGGAAACTACGTAGTCATTCGCCATCCAAACGGACTCGAAACTCTCTATGGCCACATGAGCAAGCAGCTCGTGCGTGAAGACCAAATCGTGAAGGCAGGCGAACCAATCGGACTCGGTGGCAACACAGGACGCTCCACAGGTTCTCACCTCCACTTCGAAACACGCATCGCTGGTAAGGCAATCAATCCTGCTCTCCTGTTCGACTTCGAGCATCAGGATATTGTCAGCGACTTCTTCACTACTCGCCAGTCTTACGGCGACAACCCACGTGCCGTGTCAAGCACCACGCATCGCATGGAAGCTGAACAGCGCAAGGCTACGGCAGCCATTGCTCAGGCAAATGCAAATGCCAAGGCAGCAACAAACCCAGCCAAGCCAACTACTTACACTGTGAAGAAGGGCGACACGCTCTACAGCATCGCCACAAGCAACGGCATGAGTGTGGATGAGCTTCGCAAGAAGAACGGCCTCTCGCGCCGCGCTTCTATCCGCAAAGGCCAGCAACTCGTCATCTGATTTCTACCCAACTACTCATCATTTACTTTTATAGTCCGCTCACTTGCCCTCTTGTGCAAGTGAGCGTTTTTTTATGTATCTATATAAATAAGGAGTCATTCGTTCCCTGCATAGTGGAATTGCATAACCCTCTGACACTGAATGTGTCATCGCTCAGTAACCATAGGTCGGAACGACCTGCGGATGCCGCGTGTTTTGGCAAGACGCACTCTGGAAGAGTGCCCCAGCAGACACAGATGGGCGACTCCTTCAGAGTCGATTGAGCCGACACACTGCTATCCGGGGGTGCTTCGCACACCTCGGTTACTAAACGGTGACGCTTTCAGCGTCTTCAGCAACAAGTATATAAGGAATGGAATCGCTTAATTACATAACAGCATCAATTTTTGGAGAAATTATTCTAATTATTCTAATTTCTTTCCGAGAATAAAAAGCATTCCATGTAATTATTAATTAAACTTTCCCATCTCTGGAA
>DGSN01000071.1:0-598 GCA_002393575.1 Prevotellaceae bacterium UBA4361
CCCTGATACAAAAAATAGATTATACCGAAGCCATCGAACGCATCTTCTCATCAAGCATCGAAACCATCAATACCGTCGGCAATGTACACTTCACAGAAAACGTAGAAAAATTCTACAACCTCCGCAGGTCCTACAAGAGCGAAGTGGCCGACTCCCTATACAAGCAAATGTTTTTCCAACATGCAATACAAAGCCTTCCACAAACCCTCCAAGTCGATATATTCACATACGCCCTCAGCAGCCATAGCATCGTCACCGACATGAAGAAATACTTCAGGCAATGCAAGCAAATCATGAACATCACCGATGAACAAATCGATGTCTATCGCCTTCAGCGGCAGAAAATGGAAAACGACCTGGCAGAAGATGACAAAGACTGGGAAAAACTCATAAAAAATGTGAAAGGTGAAAAGTGAACCTTTTAGCTCGGCGTAGCCAATCAACGAATTTTTCTTTTTCTGTCAACAAATGGCCACAAACAAGGCACAAATTATTTTTTATTTTTGAGATAATTTGTGATAATTTGTTGACTCAAAAGAATAAATTTGCTGACTGAAAAACTGCTATCCAGCGAGAACTCAAAAACCTCAATTAAGTA
>DGSN01000071.1:716-26604 GCA_002393575.1 Prevotellaceae bacterium UBA4361
AAATCCTTAAAATCCCTGATTAAAAACTCACAAACTTACATACTTACGAGCTGCATGAAGAAGCAAATTTTGTTAGCGGCACTCATAGCCGCAGGTCTGCCCGCAATGGCACAGCAGGTGAAGTATTCCGTTAGCGGAACCTACGCAGGCGAAGGAAAAAAAGTCTATCTCATAGACAAGTTGACCAACCAAGCCATCGACAGCGTCGTAGTTGCCAAAGGCAAGTTCTCGTTCAATGGCACCGCCGAGAAAGATGCCTTCATGGCAGTCCAGGCAGAGAAGCAATCGTGGATGACCGTGTTCTTCAACGACGGCACACCCATCCTCGTCAATGTCAACGACAGTACCCTAAAAGGATCACCACTCAACGAGCGGCTCACCAAATACGACATCCAACAGGACAACCTCATGAAGACCTTCAGGGAGAAAACTTCCAAGATGACCGAAGCCGAGATTGAGGCACAGAGCGAAAAGCTCATGGAGGAAATGAACAATGCAATAGACCAGCAGATAGCATTCGCCAACAAAGTGTTCAAAGAAGAACGTAATTCCCTCATACCGTTAGCCTTCTCAGAACTCTATTTCTTCGACAACGGCGTGGAGGAATACGACAAGCTGGTTCAGCAGAACTTAGTGTTCTCCAAGCATCCATATTTGAAGAAAGCAAAAGACGAAGTGGCAGAGATGCTCCAGCCGAAAGACAGTCCCAAGACAGCCTTCATCGGCAAGCAATACACCGATCTGGAAATGGCAGACCCCGACGGCAAGATGCACAAAGTCAGCGAACTCGTTGGAGAAGGCAAGTGGGTACTCGTCGATTTCTGGGCATCCTGGTGCGGACCATGCCGTGCAGAAATGCCAAACGTGCTTGAAGCCTACAACAAATACCACAGCAAAGGCTTCGAAGTAATCGGCGTTTCCTTCGACGAGAGAAAAGATGCGTGGGTAAAAGCCATTCGCCAGCTCAAGATGCCATGGTTGCAGATTTCCGACTTGAAGGGATGGGAATGTGCCGCCTCCCCCGTCTATATGATTGACGCCATCCCCGACAACATCCTCATCGACCCGCAGGGAAAGATTACCGACCGAGCCCTCCGAGGCAAAGCCCTGCAAACCCGCCTCCAGAACATCTTCGGAGAATAGTTTTTTTTAATGAAGAATGATGAATGAAGAATGAAGAATGTATTTTACATTGCTCATTGGATGAGTAATTTTCATTCTTCATTCATCATTCTTAATTCTTCATTTTATTATTCTTCATTTAAGCGAAGCGCTCATTCTTCATTCTTATTTCCCTTGTGTTTCACTTTTCGCGTATAAGTCTTTTTTGATTGATGCAGTTTATTAAAGCTGTGGAAACCAGGGCCAAGCATTTCTTGCTGAGCCTCACGGTTTCCACGCTTCATGGCTTTGATAGCATCCATCATCGTGGTAGTGGTTTTTGCTACCTTCCTTTTTCTCTTTTTCATACCGTTTCTTTCTTTCTGTTTTCGCTTTGCCAACTATTTCATGGCAAAGATACTCAATTATACACGTTCCTCTCCTGAAAACGTGCATTTTTCCCGAATTTGTTTTTGAATTGCTTTCGAATTAGTATCTTTGCATATCATAAACAACATAAACTTGGTGCTTTCCATGATTGCACTTGTTGTGAATTGCTTTCGAATTAGTATCTTTGCATATCATAAACAACATATACGCAGACAAGTATTTCAAATTCCGGTTGTGAATTGCTTTCGAATTAGTATCTTTGCATATCATAAACAACTCACGATAAACATATTTATAAATATAAAGAGTTGTGAATTGCTTTCGAATTAGTATCTTTGCATATCATAAACAACGCTGGGCAGATGGAGAATTATATGCTCGCTGTTGTGAATTGCTTTCGAATTAGTATCTTTGCATATCATAAACAACTTATATTGAATTTTACTCATAACAGAACAGTTGTGAATTGCTTTCGAATTAGTATCTTTGCATATCATAAACAACTGCAGTCCATAGGACAACGACCTCATAGTGTTGTGAATTGCTTTCGAATTAGTATCTTTGCATATCATAAACAACTAATTGAACCATTAACAGCCAACTCGCTGCGTTGTGAATTGCTTTCGAATTAGTATCTTTGCATATCATAAACAACAGCATCTCAAAATATGATTAAAAATAAATGGTTGTGAATTGCTTTCGAATTAGTATCTTTGCATATCATAAACAACAGTTATTATAAAAAGGGAAATACTATTAGGTTGTGAATTGCTTTCGAATTAGTATCTTTGCATATCATAAACAACGTTTTTTTCTTTTTCTTGATTGTTTTTTTGGTTGTGAATTGCTTTCGAATTAGTATCTTTGCATATCATAAACAACAAATAGAAGTCAGCAAATTGTTGATAGGATGTTGTGAATTGCTTTCGAATTAGTATCTTTGCATATCATAAACAACTTCACGATACACCTCCCCAGAGGCTGGAGCGTTGTGAATTGCTTTCGAATTAGTATCTTTGCATATCATAAACAACCTTTTGGAGTGACTGGTACTTGAGAAGATAGTTGTGAATTGCTTTCGAATTAGTATCTTTGCATATCATAAACAACAAGGCTAAATTTTTTCTCATATTTTTATCAGTTGTGAATTGCTTTCGAATTAGTATCTTTGCATATCATAAACAACATAACACAAATCTAAGCCAATCCATGCAGCGTTGTGAATTGCTTTCGAATTAGTATCTTTGCATATCATAAACAACAAACCCACAATTATGTATTATCCAACCTTGTTGTGAATTGCTTTCGAATTAGTATCTTTGCATATCATAAACAACAATAACAACAACCTTTACATTCTTCAATGCGTTGTGAATTGCTTTCGAATTAGTATCTTTGCATATCATAAACAACTAGCAGTTGTTGTTCCCTTGTTGTCATATCGTTGTGAATTGCTTTCGAATTAGTATCTTTGCATATCATAAACAACGTACGGTGTCAATACGTCAATGAGCGAATGGTTGTGAATTGCTTTCGAATTAGTATCTTTGCATATCATAAACAACAGAAAGAGACAGAGAAAGATATCCCATGTTGTTGTGAATTGCTTTCGAATTAGTATCTTTGCATATCATAAACAACCGAATCCCAGTATTGTACTGAAATACAGAATACTACACGGATTATTAGAAATTAAAAAAGAATGGTTTATGATATAAAAAATCCCACTTCAACGTGGGATTTTTTGTTTCTAAAAGAGTTCTAATTGTACGCCAGGAGCGCGTGCTTTCTCAGGTTTTTTGCCATGAAATAATTGGATGTTTCCGAATTGTTTGTCAGTTATGGTTAGCAAACCGACCTTTCCGAACTCAGGCAAAAAGGATTTAACTCTTTTTAAGTGTACTTCTGCGTTTTCGCTGCTGGCACAATGACGAATGTAGATGGAGAACTGGAACATGGTGAATCCGTCCTTTTGTAGATTCTTTCGGAAATCCACGTAGGCTTTCTTGTCTTTCTTGGTTTCTGTTGGCAAATCGAAAAAAACAAGAACCCACATAACTCGGTATTCACTTAGTCGTTCGTAGTTGCTCATGACAATTCGGGATAGGAGATTTTTCTTAGTTCTCCGCTGAAGCATTTATAGAGGGAAGCCGTGGTTTGTCCCACAGCAATCATCAGAGGACTTCGCTTTCCGTCAATCACTACGTCGAGGGTTGGGATGACAAGTAGTTCGGCTTTGATGTCTCGTGTGAGTTCGGAAAAATCTCCCATTCGTGCCATCACATCAATCACCAGCTCATCCACGTAAGGACGATATGGCTCCATGATGTCGTCAGCTAAGCAGTAGGCATTGTAGCGATTATGATGGTGAATGCCAAATGTGGGTAGGAGTCCGCTTGCAACCAGTCCACGAGCCACACATGCCCGAAGGATAGCATAGCCATAGTTGAGCAAGTTGTTGGGTGGTTCTTCGTCCTTTCCTCTGATGAAATCAGGAATGTTGGGGAATATGTTCCGCCAATAGTAAGTTGCAGCTCTGGCTTCCAGATTCTCGCTGTCTCCGCTTTTCACATTGTTTGCCCACGTCAGCATGTTCTTCGGCAGGATGCCTGTGGCTTTTCTAAGTACGCTGGCTTGATTCAGTATTTTTTGTCTGACTGTTTGTTGCCAAAGCGATTTGCGCAGAGGAAGAGAAGCGTCAATCTGGATGTGAAAGCGTTCGTTCTGAAGAGTGTTGCCATAAAGTGGTAGCATCAAACCGACGGGCATACTTTTACTGTCGCATGTGATGACTGCGCAGTTGTTTTCGAGCAGTGCTTCCAGCAAGCCAGACGTGATGGTGATGCGCTTATTGTCAATCACCACCACTCCGATGTCTTCGATGGGGATGGTTCGCTCTGCCTCTTTCTTGAAGCTCTCAGGCACAGTGTCGTTCTTTTCCACTTCAGGCATACGATAGACCAACTGGGCATTGCGTAGGCTCAGGTAGGAAGGACTACCGAAATATAATGTTTTCTTAATCATTGTTTAGTATTCTCCTACAGACACTATTTGACCGATGTGATTTAATCTAACCTTGACTATGTCTTTAACAAAGGACAATGATTTCATTTGTTTATATGTGATATCTTTTATGGAGACATTTACAGATGATTCCAAATGATGTCTAAATATAAAATCTCTTACTACTGCATTGCCATATTCTTTTTTTGATATACTTTGTACTCTAAACAGATTTGGACTTATTAAATGATAATAAGATTCATTTGTTAAATCATATTCTTTTGGATTGAATCCTGTTTTAGTGTTAGGAAACACAAAATATTCATTTTGTTTCATTGTGAAAAGGAAGTTCCAACCAATACTTTTATTGTATTCTTTATCAATAATAGGAAAGCCGTTTATAGCACGTATTACTGCTTCAAAAAATGTAACAATATAGTCGTGTATATTTCCTTCTTTATCAACATAAAAAGCAACGTGATGATTTCCGTTAGTATTTATATAATCACTTGGTTGGTGTTGGTTGTTTTCATCCAACAAGAAATGCCCATATTTATCTCTTTTATCTCTAATAGCTTTTGCTGAAACCGCTCCAAAAATAGCCACGCGTTTGATGGCAATGCCTTTCTCTTGATTGAGCCAAATAGGGTTTTCATCAAGATTGCTGAATGCTTTGTTGGCATCTCCTTTATATTTGTCGAGCCTTTGTTGCAGTATTTGCTTGATGCGGGAATCTACAACCTTGTCGAGTTTTAAATCCTTGTTGATAGGCTTTCGGATGGTGTAGATGGTTTCCATTGTCAAGCACTTCACTTTCAGAGGCACGGAGGTGGTGTGGGCTTCGTTGAGCCAAACAGGGTTCTTGTCGAGTGCGTTTTTACCAGTGAATGCTTTCTTGGCATCGTTGTTGTATGCTTGCAGTCGTGCCAGCAGTGCTTCTCGTTGCTTTTTGTTGGCAACGGTGGCTATTTTTTCGGCAGTAAACGATGCACCTACCTTTTCTTCATGAATAGCATATCGCTGCTGGCTTCCGTAAATTGTTTCGTTGTGAAGTTGACCGCGAGGAGTGAGTTGTACTTTGGTGTTAAAACCCTCCTTGCATTTTGTCTTGTTCACATTGCGTGTAACCACTTTGTTTTTCGCCTTGATGGAAACGAGTATGTTCTGCAGATGACGCTTTGCCTCTGTGCGGAATTCGTCTAAAGGAATTGGCGGATTGAAGCGCAACTTGTTATGCTTATCGCGATAGAGTTCCTTCCGTTCTATGCCGTAGATGCTTTGCGAACGGTCGCTTCGTGCATTCAGGTTGTTCAGATACTGGATGAAAGAAGGCTTGGTGAATGCAATGGTGAGTGCATCCATGGCGTGGTGGCGATGGTCGTTTCGCTTGGTCCAATCCTTGATTCTGCGGATGGTGTTTCCGTCCTTGTCCTCGAAGGTTTCGGTGAGACCGAGTTGGTCATACTTGTCCCAATTGAGTTCTTTCATCACATCCACCAGCTGCCAGTCCTCGCGAAGTCGGTCTGTGATACTTCCTGTTGTTGGAACAACGACACGGACTATTTCTTCCAGAATTTCTCTTGCCTTTTTTGCAATGTACTGGGAATCGCGCAAATCTCGATTGATGAAGTCGGTTGGAATGTCGTCAGCAGTCATCAAGAGCTTAGTCATCTTCGTCTTGCTGATTGTTCCGTTCTTGAATAAATCCTCCACTCGCGTCTTGTAATTTTTCGCACCTTCTTCACCATATTTTCCCTTCACATAATCGTATGCTGTGGAATTGCTTTTCTCGATATTGATGCTTCTGCTTTCCAGGGTTTTGTTGGAGAATGAATCATCGAAGAGACTGGCTTGAGGGATGATGTGCTCAATGTCGAAATCTCGACTGAAAAGCTTTTCACGTGGAATATATGTGTCGGAATATAACGTATGGAATCCGTTGTCTTTCAGTTCGAGGTAGAGTTTGTAGCGGAGAATGTCGTTTCTGCTGACGTGTGGAATGTGGAATTCTGTTTCAAGAATTTTCTTATATTCTTCATTCTCTCTATTTGCCGCATTGATGGCATCAGTCATTGCCTCGCGTTCTTTGGCACTTTTCTTCAGTTCGCGAGCCAACTCAATACGTATTTCATCGGGTTTGCCGTAGGTGTCAATCAGAGAATTGACCACATTAATCATCTGGTTAAGAATCTTTTCCACGACAGGGTTGCGAAGGCTGTTTTTGGAGAGAATGTCGAGATGGTCTTTCAGTGGCTTGTTGTCCAGTTCTTCTTTGGTGAGAGAACGCTTGGAATGATTGTAGCCAGCATACACGCAAGCAGTTGAATAGTCATTGCCCTCTTTCATGAAAGGAAGAATCTTCTTGATGGCTTTAGCACTCAAACTGCCGTAATCGGGCTTGAAGGATATACCAGCAAGTATCTTTGCATATTCATCGGAATCGAAATGGAAGAGTTCTTGGATTCTGCATATCAATGCCTTGTTGCCCATAGCGGAGTTGTCGCTTTCGTAGGAATAGAGTAGATGCCACAACTGATACATGGAATCCTGTGAGATGTCTGCTGCTTGAGCATCAAAATGGAGTACGCTGGTGTTGAAGCCTAAAGCAGCAAAGACGCTTTCGACGAGAGTGCTAATGTCGCTGGCAGACATTTTGGAGAAATCATGTTCTCCGTGTCCTGACATTTCGATGATTTTCCTGTAAGCCTCGAATAGCATTGCCTGAGTGGTGTTCCCATCCACTTCCTTGAAATTCATGTCATAGTCTTTGGGCTTGAGGGACAGGCATTTCAGCATCTGCTGCTTGGTCATCTTGGGTTTGTATTCAAGCTCTTTTGCCAACAATTCCTTTTGTTCTTGATTCAAACCGTATTTTTGACGAGTTGACAGGTCGGTAAGTTCGATGTCGTTGAGACGTTGCCAGATTCTAAACTCTTGGAAGAGAGGTGAGGATTTAGGGCACACTTTGCTTCCCACTGTGATGGTTTTCTTTTTTCCCTCCACTTCCACTTCTATCTGCTTTCCTTCCAATTCGCAAATGCTGATGAGACTTTTCTTGCTTTTCAGAGGACGCTGATAGAAGATAATCATGTTGCCGATCTCCTTCTTTCGTTCTCTTGTTAGTTCGGGATGGAACTTCGCTTGTGTTTCCCAAATACGTTCAAACTCATCCAGATAGTCTTGGCGATAGAACACCATGTTTTTCAGACTGACATTAGGGTTCTCGTCCAACATTTTCATTTGGTATTGTCCCACGGTCAGGTTCTGAAAAAACAGTTCTTTGCTTCGGTCGCTGATTTTCCCAAGATAATCGCTTGCATTGTTGATAAGTCCGTTCAGCTCACAAATGACATAGGCAAGCTGTTCGATGTCGAGCTTTCTTGCCAAAGCATCAGAACGCCATTTCAAGGCTTGTAAGACCTTGTCCTTTTCTTTATTCTGTGCCGTATAAATGGAATAGCGTGCAAGGAACAATTTTGTCGAATTGGTTTTGCTCTTTCCTGCCAGCACTTGTCTGAATTCGTCGGTCAGGATGTTGGGATAGAATGGTTGTTGGAAATTCCATATCTTGTCCAATTCATCCATGATGTCAGACTGATAAAAGTCGGGAAGATGTTTTTTGCCTTTTTTCTTCAGTTCGTAAGCATATTGTCCAGGGGTAATGTCGTTCTCGTAAAGATATTTGGCAACCGCCATGCCGTCGATTAAGGCACCTTCTTCTGAGCCATTTGCCTTTCTGTTGCTCTTGTAGCCACGCTTCTTGTTAATCATTAGCAAGACACGTGCTAATTCAGAAAGACTGATTTCTTCGTTTGCTGCTTTGGCACGAAGACGGAAGGTCTCGAAGGTGGTTCTGTTTCCATTTTCACAAAGGAGAGTTCCTTCGTTGATGAACCCTGCTTTAGTCAAATAATCAATGAGGTGTTCACGTCTCAACTTGTAGCGTTGCAGATTGATACGAGCACTATGCTTCATTTGTCGCTCCGCATTGGTCGTAATGCTTTTGCCTTTCTCGAAATTACTCTGTTCGTCAACGGTCAGTGGATTCACTCTTACTCCTATACGCAGAATTTCGGACTTTTCATCCTCATTCTCCGCTTCTTTAACGTATGCCCATCCGCAACTGCTGACTCCAAGGTCTAAACCTATAATTCTTTTCATACTATATCAAGTGGGTGTTATTTGTTCAAAAAAATGTGTGAATATTTGTGAGTATAAAAAAGATTTAATAATTTTGCAGCACTAATTTGAAGCAATTCACAATAAGGATTATTCCGTTGTGAAAACATTTAAGAGAGTCCTTCGTCCTTCGGAGGATTCTTTTATTTTGCTCCTATGCTTTCTTTCAAGATTTGGTAATGCAATGGCAAATGTAATTTGTTTTGACGGAAAAACCAAACAATAAGAGAAGAAAATGACAAGGAAGAATGTGGGAATGACGACAGGAAAAAACTTTGAACCTTCGTTATGGATGTGACGAAGGTTCGATGCGGATGTGATGAAGGTTCGATGAAGGGAAAATGAACGTTCGACGGAAATGGTAGTTCCGTAATGCCGTTATCTTGAAGGATAACTTGCTTTCAGATTCTTCAATACGAGGGCGTGTGACAAGTGGTTTGGGGAAAGAATGAAGATTGAAAATTATTCATCCAATGAGCAGTGTAAAAGTGATTGGGGATGTTGATTCTGTTGAAAATTGTGAAATTTACGCAAGAAATGGCGGTGGATTGGAAAAGATTTTGTATTTTTGCGTAATAATGTCAAATGTCTTAGGTCAAAAGTCAAAGGTCAAAGGCAACCTCAGACCTTAGTCCTTGGACCTCAGACCTTAATCATGGAAATATAATATGAATGGAATGGAGGAAAAGAGTGGTGAAGGGAAGAGGTATTGTTATGATTATCCTCGTCCCAGTGTTACGACTGACTGCGTGATTTTCGGTTTCGACGGAACGAGGCTGAGGGTGTTGCTGGTGGAACGTGGCATTGAACCTTTCAAGGGTCGTTGGGCGTTTCCGGGGGGCTTTTTGCAGATGGAGGAATCGGCTGAGGAGGGTGCGCTGAGGGAGTTGCAGGAGGAAACGGGTCTGAGGGATGCGTACATCAGGCAGTTTCATGCTTTCTCTGACCCTGGGCGTGACCCTCGTGGACGTGTTCTGACGATTGCCTACTATGCTTTGGTGAAGATGCAGGAGGTGAAGGGTGGCGACGATGCTGCCAAGGCTGAATGGTTTGCGCTGGACGAGGTGCCTTCTCTGGCTTTCGACCACGACTTAATGCTGCGGACTGCTCTGAAGGAGTTGCGCAGGCAGATTCACTTCGAGCCGATTGGGTTTGAGTTGCTGAACGACAAGTTTACCATCAAGGAGTTGCAGTTGCTTTATGAGGCTATCCTCGACGTGCGGTTTGACCGTCGGAACTTCTACAACAAGTTGAGGCATCTGGAAATCTTGACGCCGTTGGACGAAACGGTGCGGAACTCGCCCAAGAGGGAGGCTTTCCTCTTCAGCTTCAATAAAAGCAAATATGATGAGCTGAAGCAAAAGGGGTTCAGATTGGAGTTCTAATCAGGGATTTAGGGGATTTAAATGGGATTTTTTAGGATTTTCGCGGGATAGCAATCTTCACGTGATAAGTTTTTATGTCCCACGGAAAGAACGGAAAGGACGGAAATTTTTAGTTTGCGCCATGCGGAGCCTTTCTGTCATTTCTGTCATTTCCGTGGGACTATTATTATCCCCACGTGATAAGTTATTTATGTCCCACGGAAAGAACGGAAAGAACGGAAATATTTGCTCCGCACCATGCGGAGCTTTTCTGTCATTTCCGTCATTTCTGTGGGACTATTATTATCCCCACGTGGTAAGATTTTTATGTCTCGCGGAAAGAACGGAAAGAACGGAAATTTTTAGTTTGCACCATGCGGAGCTTTTCTGAATCTATACAAAAAGAGGATGTGTCGAAATAGGCACATCCTCTTTTTCGTTTTCGTTGTTCTTCTTTTAGTGGATTATCAGCAACTTTCGTCCGTTCTGGATGTAGATGCCTTTCTTATCGGGGTTCTTCACGATGCGTCCTTGCAGGTCGTAGATGTGGCCTTGTGCTGACGATGTGGAGAGGGTGGAGACGATGCTGGATACGTCTGCTGGTATCAGTTCGAAAGGGAAGTCGGTGATGGATGCTTGTGTGTTGATGCTCACGCTTCCGTCTTCTGCCACGGACCAATAGCGGGAGGATGAGCCTGTGCCTGAGTGGAGGGCATAGCGTTCGATTCCTTCGGCTCCTTCGAAGTAGAAGGACTTGAGCACTACTGAGGTGGTGCTGCCTAAGAGGCTGAGCGAGAGGCTGTCGGGCAGGGAGAGGATGGAGTGGCGATTGCTGGTTGGGTTGATGTACCAGATTTGGTTCTGCTGAGGGTTTTCTGTGCTGCCTTCGGTGAAGCTGACTGGCTGCTGGAGTCCGTTGCAGGTGAGGTAGGTGCCTGTGGCTGCGTGGCGCAGCATGTAGTTGCCGGATGGGATGACGCGTGATGTGTCGTTGCCTTTCACGAAGACTTCGTAGCGGATGGTTTCGCTATGGCCTTCCCAGCTGATGGTGACGGTGTGGATGGCGGATGTGGCGATGTTGCTCAGTGTGAGGGTTGCATCGGTGGAACCGTCGCTCCATGCGTAGTTGACTTTTCCGAGTGCTGTTGGAACGTATGGTTGCAGGGTGATGTTGTCGCCTTCTGTGGCTATGATGGTGGTTGTGTTTTCCAACAGAGTGCCGTTGACTGCGATGTTGGGCTGTAGGTATTTGAGCTTGATGTGGAAGTTGACGACTTCTTTGCGCTCGCCCTGACTGAGTACGTAGGCTTGGATGGTGCGCTCGGTGGTGATGGGTCCGTAGTTGACTTGCGAACCGCTCATTCCGTTGTCCCAAACGACGGCTGGATACCATCCTGCTGCATCGCTTGCTGTGAAGCTGAGCTTGGTGCCATAGAAGACGGTGGCGGTGGTGTCGCCTACTTGTTCTCCGTTGGCTTGGATGCTGTAGTTCAGGGGGCTTGGGGTGCAGTCGCCTTCGACGGCGATGGTGAATGCCTGTTCGCTCTGGATGCCGTTGGCGTTGGTGTAGGTGGCACGATAGACGTAGCTGCGGTTGGCGGTGATGGTGATGTCTTTGGTGTTTTCGCCTGTGTTCCACTGCCAGCGCCCAGTGTCTTCTTCTCCTTCGGGCAGTTGAGGCATGAGCTTGATGGTGGTGCCGAGGGCTACGGGCTGTGTGCTTTGCACGACGTAGGTGTTGCGCAGTCCGCCCAGTTCGTTGTGGTCGATGGTCTTGCCGTTCACTTCCATGCGTGGCTTGAGGAGTGTTGGTCGCTGGTCTTCAGGACAGAGTTGGGTGTCGTGGGTGTTCATCAGTACGGAGTAGCCCAGGTGGTCGTATGGTCCGCTGGTTCCGCCCATGCCTCCCACGTCGATGCCCATCTGTGTGTATGCTTTCTCTGCGAATGGCATCTTCACGCCTTTCACTCCTTCGTAGTGTCCGATGACTGTGCCCCAGTAGTTGCGCACTTCGGCTGGTTCGGCTGGTCCTGTCATGAGCCAGCCGTTGTGCCAGGCTGTGCGGCAATCGACGTATTTGTAGTTGGTCCAAGGCAGTCCTTGTACGTTCTGTGTGCAGGCAGCAACGAATTCGATGCCTGCTGCCATGCGGTTGTCCATGTAGGAGAAGAGGTCGTCGCCTTGGTTCCATGCCAGTTTGCAGATATCGACGGCGAGTCCGAGTGCCATGGCTGCGTGTCCTCCGTCGCGTCCTGACTCTTGCATCTGTCCGAGTTTGCCGTATGCCCCTGTTTCGAGGGCTGACTCGCTGGTGGTGACGATGAGGTTGCCGATGAATTCGGTGCAGCCGTCGCTGAGGATTGGGTTGGCTGTGCGTGGGTCTTGGAAGGTGCCTACTTGGTCGTATTTCATGAACGACATGCCTTGGTTGTAGATGAACACGTCGTCGCAGAGGATGCCGATGGAGAGGACTGCCAGTGCGTTGCAGAGTGGCCAGTTGCTCCAGTAGTGTCCTGGACGGATGCCGCCTTGGTTGCCGACGTAGTTTTCCCATGTGCCGTTGCGTCCACGCAGGAAGTTGATGTTGCCTGCATACCACACGGTGAGCATCCACTGCTTGAATGTCTCGAAGTCTTCGCGGCTCCATCCTTCGTAGTCGCGCATGAGTTCGGCTGCTTGTGCGAATTGGTAGCCGTAGAGTCCTGCGGCGAGTGCCCAGTTGGAGTCGCCGCTCACCAGCTTGCAGGTGCGTGCCCATGCCATGAGGATGCGCACGGCTGCGTTGGCATTGGCTTTCGTTCCTTCAATCTTCCAGCGCAGTGCATTCTGGTATGCCATCGTTGCTCCGCGGGCTGCGTTGATGTAGTTTTGTCCTGAACTGCCTCCTCGCACGATGACTTCCACGGGATAGGTCTGGATGTCGGAGCGTGCGTATTCGGCGTTTTTCAGTTTTTCGTATGCTTCCACGACGATTGGGTTCTTCTCCTCCAGTTGTCGCTTGATGCGGTCGAAGTCGGCTTGGGTGTGCAATCCGCCAGGATGACGGAAGCCTCGGTTGGTGTCGTAGTCGCAGTTGATGCCGCTCACGTCGAAGCTTTTTCCCTTGGCGGTCTTGTAACTGCTCATCACTTCGCGGAGGTCGCTCTCGCTGTTGTCGAAGGCGATTTGTCCTAAATCCTGTTCCGAGATGTTGCGAGCCACGGTCAGTGCATCTCGGAGCATCACAACGGCTCCTTCGGGATAGCTGGATGACTGTGCCAACAATGCTTCTGCTTCGGTGATGGCGTTGAGCAGGGATGAATTGTCGCCACCGCCTCCGTGCTGATAGGCGTATTCGAGGTCGGACAATTGGCTGGCGAATTGTGCCACTACGTCGTCGCTGACTGCTGTGTCGTAGAGGCGGAAGTCGGTAACGAGTGTCTGTTTCAGATAGTTGTCGCCTGAGAATGGTGGACGGCCAATCCAGTTGTAGGCTGGCACGGCAGTGAAGGCGTCCTTCAGCACGGGCATTGTGGAGAGTTGTGCTACTCTTTTGCCGTTGAGGAACAGTTCGCCTTTCTTGCCTGTCTGACGGTAGAGGAAGTGAATCCAGCTGCCTTTTTCACTGGCACTGCCCACTTCCATGCCTGTTTCGCTGCCCCAGCCGCCGGTGGAGGTGGCCATGCGCTGTGCGTTCAGTCGATAGGCAGTGTAGGGCGATGCGGTCTGTGTGTTGGCTGCCGACTGTGAGAAGCACCAAAGGAAATGGCCTGCGCCTGAGAGCGATGCGTCTGCATCCACGCGGTAATAGACCGACACGGTGAAATCTTCCAGTGAGCGAACCAGCTCACCTGCGCTGCGTGTCATGTCGAGATAGCCTGTTCCGTTGCCAAGGTTGAGTACATGGTACTGTCCCATTGCCATCACGGTGGCTTGTCCCATCAGTTTGGCTGTGATGCCCGATGTGGTGTCTGTGACATCTGTTCCTGACGTATTGGAAAAGTCGAACTGCATCTTCAGATGTTCATCTTGTGCCTGGCTTGTGAAAACCATTAGGCACCACAATATGGTCAACAAAAATGTTCTCATCATCATTCTTATTTAGTTGTTAGTGTTATTTGCTGTTGGTTCTTTTTTACTTGTTATTCATGAGTTTTTGATAGCGTAGAAGTGCTTCGATATAGTAGTAATCGGCATAGACGATGCTTGCGTCAATCTCGCTCCCAGCGGGATGGTGCCCAGTGGAATGGAGCAGGAAGCTGACATTCTTCTCACGGCTCTGGTATTTGTCGGTACTCAGGTCGCTGAGCATTTGCTCCGCTGCTTGTCGGTAGCCTTTGTTGGGAATGTAGGTGTCGAGTTCGAGCAAGGCAGAAGCCACGACGCAAGCGGCTGAGGCATCTTTGCTTGCACCGCGAGGCGCATCCATGTCCCAAAGGGGCACCATGTCGTCGCTGGTTTCTTGCAGACGTTTCAGATAGATGTCTGCCACTTTCTGCGCAAAGCGGAGGAAACGCTGTTCGTGGGTGAAACGATAGACCATCGTGTAGCCATAGATGGCCCATGCTTGTCCGCGGCTCCACATTGATTCGTCGCTGTAGCCTTGGTGTGTGAGTCCTCGTTTGAATTCGCCTGTGAGTGTGTCATAAACAGCCACGTGATAGCAAGAACCGTCGGGACGGAAATGATGCTTCATGGTGGTTTCTGCATGACGCACAGCCATGTCCTTCAGTCGTGGGTTGCCTCCATTCTCTGCTGCCCAGAAAAGGAGTTCAAGATTCATCATGTTGTCCATGATGGTGTTGTGTCCGCCATAGTCTTTCACGTGGCGAGGCCAGCTCAGAAGGGTTCCCACCTTGGAGTTGTAGAGGGTTGCCAACGAGTCTGCTGCTTGCAATGCACGTTGTTTGTAGTCGGCGTTTCCTGTCTGTTCGTATGCTTTCAAGAAAGAGTTGATGACGATGAACCCCAAGTCGTGGTCGAAAACCGATTGCTGTGTGAGCGGAACAAGCGAATGTGTGTAACCTTCTGCCGCCTTTTTCACAGCTTCGCTTTTGTTGTATGCGAAGGACATCCACAGAATGCCTGGCCAAAAGCCTGAACACCATTCCTCCTTCGTGGCAGGACGCAGATTCCATGTGCTTTGCCCTTGCAGGATGTTACGAGGCATCATGCCGAAGTTGTAAGGACGCAGCGCTTCCAATGCTCTATCCACTTGGCGTGAACAATAAGCCAATGCTTTGTTTACATTCAAGTTGCTTGCTGTTTTGGAGAAGCTCACATTCTCTACATGATTCCCTACAAACATCGGAACATAGTCGGCGGTGGCATACCAGCGCGGTTTGCCTGGCATGTCGTCGTAGATGGTCTGTCCGTTGATTTTCAGTCCTTCGAAGGTGATACCACTGACTTTGCGCTGTGCATCGTAGCCGTTGATGACTGAGAGGTAAGGCGTTTCGCCGTTGTAGCGGATGTGTCGAAACGTGATGTCCTCCACGGAGCGACCTGGGGCAGCGCAATACTTCTGGTTGTAGCCCACCTTCACCTGAAAGAGGCTTCCCTGATGAATCTGCTCAATGCGGATGTTGTCGAACAGCACGTTGCGCACCAAGTTATTGTCGCCACAATTGATGGCAAGGCATCCTTGGTAATCCACCTGTGGCTCACTCTGGCAGAGGATGTCGATGTTCTCGTAAACGATGTTCTCGATGGTGTCGCCACGTTCTGCATTGCCATGAATTCCGATGAAGATGGGGTGAGCCACGTCTGCCCAAAGCGTGGAGTTGCGCATACGGATGTTGCGGGCATTGCCTGAGAAACCCTTACGAGTGGCGTAGGCAGTGGTGCAGTCGTCGCTGTTGCGACAGAACACGCGGTCGTAGAGCACGTTGTTCGATGCAAAGACATTCAGACCGTCGCCCCATCCTGGATGCGAGATGCTGCGCACGTCGTGGAGCGTGACACCATCGCTGCCACCCACGGGACATGTGTTCACTATCAGTCCGTCAATCAGCACTTGCCGACTGCGATGCACATGGCATCCTTCGTACCCGCTCTTCGGACGCGCCACACCTCGTCCCAAGATGCTCACATCGTGGGCATCCTCCACGGCAAAGCTGCCTGCGAAGTAGCTGCCTCCAGCCAGATAGACGGTGGTGTTCGATGGGATGCGGATGGTGTCCTGAGGGTAGAAGCTTGGAGCGTAGTAGATGAAGTCGCGCCGTTGGCGTTTTGCCTCCTTCTTCGCTGCTGCCATCGAAACGGGCGGTTTGGACGTGAAGAGCAGGAGATTGTTCGTGATGTCACCGTCAAACTCCACACTCACGTTCTCGGGCTGGAAGAGCAGGAACTGAACCGTGGAATCGTTCTGCACGTTGGCAATGACACCTCTGTAGTCGGGGCGGATTCTTGCCTCTTTGTATTTTCGGTTCTTGCAAACCACTCGCACAAAGACATCGCCAGTGAAGTCGAAGAATGCGTATGAAATTTCCGAAACTCGGTGCTTGTTGTTGCCGATGGGTGCATTCACCTTTGCCATGTACGTGTCAATCTTCGTCCAGTCCTTGCTGCCTCGTGCCTGCACCCACACCTCGTAGTCGTGCTTCAGCGGTGCGCCTTCGGGAGCAGGGTAGGTGAACACTTGGTGCAGTTTCTTGTATTCCTTCACCTTCGGCTTCTCCCCCTTCACGATGCGTTCCGTGTAAGGCATCTGCAAGCCTTTCCTTTCGACGTAGTGTTTGTATGGCAGGCTGTAGATGTCCCAAAGTTTTCCCCGACTCATCGCTCCAGGCTCCGTCCAGTCGCAGTAGAGTCCTGTGCAGTCTTGCCACGTTTCAAACGGCACGTCGTAGCCCAAGTTGTAGCGAGCAGTATATTCAAATCCTTTCAGTAGCCGATTGTCGAGCGCACCCCAAAGGTCATCGCCCTGTTCCCATGCCATTTCGCAAGTCTGAGCCAACGCTTCCAATCCCAGTTGCACGTGCCCTTGGTCGCGTCCCGTCTCTTGGCATTGTCCCGACGCACTGATGTAGCGAGGCAGAGAACCGTTGTCGAACGCCGTCAGATAGTAGTCCTTCGCAGCCTGATACAGCGTGCTGTCCTGCATGAAGATGGCACAAGCCATGCGCAGACGGTTCACGATGGCACCCCAGTTGCCGTTGGCATACGGACTGTCAGCCTCGAACTTCGCCATCATCGGCACCAGCGCACGCCTAATCATGGCAGACCATTCAGGCGTTTCGTGCGCCTTCATCAGCGTCATGGCCCTCACGAGCTTGAAGCACTGAATGGCGCACAACGGTGCGTCGTGACCATCGAGGCGTTGCAGCGTGGAGGCGTAGGCGTTGATGATGCTTACCGCTTCCGAGTCTTGTCCTCTGGTAGCCATGTCGAACGCAGCTTCCATGTCGCGTTCGCTTCCTCCCTTCGTGTGCCGAAACTCCCCATCGCGGGCAATCACCTCGTAAGGTCCTGCCATTTGGTAAGAGTTTTGTGCCGTTGTTGTCACAGCTGGCACCAAGAGGAGAAAAGTAATTAAATGAAGAATGAAGAATGGTCGCTTCGCTCCGAATGAAGAATAACAACGGAAAAAACGGAAATGATTCAGAAAAGCGGAAATGCTCGTTGCAATTTTTTGTTTTTTCACTGAAATCATCAGATGAAATGAAAAACTACATTTTCCGTTTTTCCGTTCTTTTCCGTTTTTTCCGTTGTTCTTCATTCTACATTCTTCATTCTTCATTTTATGATTCTTCATTCTTAACATACAATGTTTCATGGAAATTGAAGAAGTTAGAAAAAGGTGATAAATAAAAGTACAAATGACAAAGTACAAAGGTACAAGATTTTCGGAAAGAAATTAGAATTATTATAAAGAAATAATATGTTTTTGTTATAAAATGTCACCGATTTTTGGGAAAACTATTCTAATGCACAATAAGAGGGTGTGTCCATATAGGCACACCCTCTTATTGTACAGATACGCTTTCTGCGTCTTGTTGGTACGATTGTGGATAATCTTATTATTGGAATATTGTTTTAAACACATCCTCGCCTCTCCACAAACAATACTTTGCATTATATTTGCTAACACCCGACTTTATGTTTACCAAGGTGTAGAAGAAATTGTTTTTAATAATTATTCATTAAGTAATAAGTCTGTAAAAGTCTGTAAAGGATGTTTTCTAATAATTCCATAAAGAGTGTATAGAAAGATAAGAGAGGAGAGTGTTCGCTGCACTCTCCTCTCTCCGTATTTAGATATTCGAAAGGTATTCCTTTTCGGGAATCAGGCTGGAGCGTATGGCGTCGGCAATGGCTTTCTCCATGACGAGCGAAGCGAGGATTCCCACTGTGTTCACGTCCGATTTCAATGAGCCGGAACCCAACGACAAGGCATAGACCGTGTCGCCGTCAGCCATCGTGAAGACGGGGCGTATGCAGCGGGCCATGCCTGTGGCTGCCAAGTTGGCAATCTTCTGGAGGTCTGCCACGCTGAACTGGGCATTGGTGAAAACGGCGGCAATGGTGGTGTTGCCAGTAATCAGGTCTGAATACTGGTTCTTCAGCACTGCCTGTTCTGCACTCTCGAAGCCTTTGCGGTCGGCAGTTGTCATGCCAGCTATTTTCTCTCCGTCCTGGAATACGTCGCCGAGGGCATTCACCACCACGGCAACACCCACCATCAGATTGCCCAACTTGGCAGCTGCATAGCCAATGCCGCTTTTCTGTGCCGTTGCCATGCCGCCAGGCTTTCCCACTGTGGCTCCCGTTCCTGCTCCTACGTTTCCGCTGAGCGGAGCATTGTCGCCGATGGCGCGGAGGCAAGCCTGATAGCCCATTTCACGGTCGGGACGAACCGAACCCTTGCCGTATGAGAGGTCGAAGATGTCGCTCTGGCAGACGATGGGCACCAGACTGAAGCCTGTGTCGTAGCCCTGTCCGTGTTCCTCCAAGCAGTTCATCACCCCGTCGGCTGCTGCCAGTCCGTAGGCAGAGCCTCCACCAAAAACGAGGGCGTTGAGGGGTTGTGTGTTGCGCTGAGGGTCGAGCAACGGCACTTCGCGCGATGCAGGACCTCCACCCAGCACCACTGCTGAAGCCCAGGCAGGCTGAGGGAAGTAGAACACGGTCACGCCTGTTTTGGCGGTGTTGTCTTGTGCGTTGCCCACGCTGACGGATGGCAACGCTGTGAAAGGTATTGACTGAATCATTTGCTCCATGTTGTTGTAACGATCTGTTCTGCTCGTCGTGTTGATGCCTTGTGACGTGTCCTGGCTTTTGTTCTTCGAGCATGAGAAAAATAGTGCGGCTGCCATAACCATCAAAAAGCCCGTGGCAACTCTGCATAATCCTGTTTTCATACCATGAATTGTTTTAATATGTTTTGTCTTTAATGACGTTGCAAGATATTGAACGTTCGTTGCGAAGCAAACGAAGGTTCGGCGAAACGCAAATGAAGGTTCGTTGCCATGCAAACGAAGGTTCAACCCCAATGTGCCGTCCCTTGAACGGAGGTGAAGGGAGTCATTATCAGCGTGAGATGTCAGAAAAATAGTGCTCTCGCAGAGCTTTGCTCACGGGTTCGCCTGTGAGTGTGATTTCCTTTTGCAGACGGATGTCGGTGGAGGATGCGCCTATTTTGACGATGAAGCTGCCTGGGTGGATGTTCCACTGGCGGGTTCCCTCGTGGCTGTAGAATCCGAACTGCTCGGTGTGGAGGTTGGCTTCTACGGTCTTGGTTTCTCCTGGCTGGAGTGACAAGCGTGCGAAGCCTTGCAGCTGGATGGGACGTATGGACTGGCTGTCGGAAGTGGGCGAGAGGTAGATTTGTGCTATTTCGTCGGCTGCCATCTGTCCTGTGTTCTTCACTTGGAATCTGAGGGTGACGGAGTTGTCGCTGGTTGAGGCTTGGGCATTCATCTGCAAGTTGCTGTATTCGAAAGTGGTGTAGCTCAATCCGTAACCGAAAGGCCACTGCACACGTGGGTCTTGCTGCGTGGAGCGATTGTAGCAGAGGGGTTCGAACACTTCGGTGTTGGGGTAGCTGACGGAGAGTTTGGCGGACGGCGAGACGTTTCCGTAGAGTATGTCAGCCACGGCATGTCCTCCTTCTTCGCCTGGATACCATGCCTGGATGACGGCGGCGCACTGCTCGGCAAGACCCGAAATGACTTGCGCACGTCCACCAAAGATGACGAGGACGACGGGCTTGCCCGTGGCGATGAGTGCTTGGACGAACTGCTCTTGCTGTCCTGGCAGACGGAGTCCTTGGCGGTCGCGGTTCTCTCCGCAGAGCATGACGTTCTCACCCACGGCAGCAACAATGACATCGCTCTGACGAGCCAAGGCGAGGGCTTCGGCGCGGTCTGCCTTTTCGTCGGATTCCACCTTGCGGTGCAAAATCTCGTACTCCCATGCCCGTTCATCGCCTTCGACGGCATATTTGGTTTCGATTTCCTCGGTCCAGTCGCAGCCACGGGAGTACAAGATGCGGGTGTCGGCTGGCTTGCGGTCGGTCATGCCTTCGAGCAGTTTCACGATGTGGGGATGCTCAAGGTCGGTCTCCACCTTCTTCCAGAAATAGAGCATGGAAGGGAAGGAATAGTCGCCACACATCGCCCACATGGAGTTGGCGTTTGGACCGGTGAGAAGGATGTTCTTGGCGTTTTTGAGTGGCAAGATGCCGTTGTTCTCCAACAGCACGATGGACTGCTTGGCAATGTTGTATGATGTTTCGCGCTCTTCGGGCGAATCCAAGACGATGTTTTCCTTGCTATAGAGGTAAGGGTTTTTGTCGAAGAGTCCTGCACGGAACTTGTAGCGCAGCACGTTCTTGACGGCTCGTTCCAGTGCGGCTGGTTCGACGAGTCCTTGGTCGATGGCTTCTTGCAGGTGCTGGTAGTTGGCACCGTGAGGGAAATCGACATCGTTGCCGGCATTGATGGCTGCGGCAGCCTTTTGCACCTCGTTGTCGAGTCCAGGCAATTGGTCGATGGCTGTGTAGTCGCTGACAACCATGCCATCGAAACCTAAGTAGCCACGGAGGATGTCGGTGAGGATTTCGCTGTTTGCCACGCAGTTGGTGCCGTGGATAGCGTGGTAGCCTGGCATGAGTGCCTTGCTTCCAGCGAGACGAATCATGGTTTCGTGTGGCAGGAGAATCTCTTCCATCAGTTCTTTCTCGTCGGCATCTCCTCCGCCACCATAGCCTAAGTAGTGCTTCGAACAGGCACCAACGCCTTTCTTCAGGTCGCCCTGCTGGAGTCCTTTCACGAAGGCGGTTCCCATCACGGCTGAGAGGTAGCTGTCTTCGCCATACGACTCTTCGAGGCGGTTGAAACTCGGTGTGCGGCACACATCGACCATCGGTGAGAGCGAAAGCACGCCGCCCATCTTGCGCATGGCGGTGGAAGTTTGCAGGGTTTTCAGTTCTGCCAATTCGGGGTTGAACGAACAAGCCTGCCCGATTTGCTGAGGATAGATGGTGGCTCCGCGGGTGTTGATGCCCGACAGCACTTCCTCATGGAAGAGGGCAGGGATACCGTTGGGCGTGTGGTGGATGAGCCAGTCTTGGATGGCAGCCACCCGGTCACGAAGCGTGTTGGGGTCATTGGCTTTCTGGCTGGCATACTGAGAGAAGTGTCCTATGCCGTTGGGAATCATCGCCGCGCATTGGGCAGTGTCGAGTTGCCCCTGCTCGTCGAAGAGGTCTTCCATATACATGCTTCGCAGTTGGGCGATGCGTTCCTCTTGCGACATCCTGCCGTAGAGTTCATCAATCTGTTGCTCCATATCGATGTTGTTGCATGAAGCCATCAGTGCAGTTGTGCAAATCATAGTGATGATTTTGTGTTTCATAGAGTTAATGGAAAAATAATTATTTGAGTTAAAAAATAAAAGTTAAAAGTTAAAAACAGCCAATGAACAGGCTCTTAATTTTTAACTTTTAACTTTTCACTTTTCACTTAATGTCTATTCCCACTCAATCGTTGCAGGTGGTTTTGAGGAGATGTCGTAGCAAACGCGGTTCACGCCACGGACGTGGTTGATGATGTTGTTCGAGACTTGAGCCATGAAGTCGTAAGGGAGGTGTGCCCAGTCGGCAGTCATGGCATCGGTACTGGTGACAGCACGGAGTGCCACGGCACGTTCGTAGGTGCGCTCATCGCCCATCACACCGACCGACTTCACAGGGAGGAGAATCACGCCTGCTTGCCAAATCTGGTCGTAGAGCGACACTTCCACTTCGCCGTTGTCCGTGTAGTGGAGCGGAGAACCCGCTGCCAGCACTCGTTGGGCTTGCTCTGCACTCATGCGCACTTTGTAGTCGCGCAATCCTTGGATGAAGATGTCGTCGGCATCTTGCAGGATGCGCACTTTCTCGCGGGTGATGTCGCCCAGGATGCGCACGGCAAGTCCAGGACCAGGGAACGGATGGCGCGTGATGAGGTGTTCAGGCATACCGAGTTGACGACCCACGCGGCGCACTTCGTCCTTGAAGAGCCATTTGAGCGGTTCGCACAACTGCAGGTGCATCTTCTCAGGCAGTCCACCCACATTGTGATGACTCTTGATGACCTTGCCCGTGATGTTCAGACTCTCAATGCGGTCGGGATAGATGGTGCCCTGCGCCAACCATTTGGCATCGGTAATCTTTTGCGCTTCAGCATCGAACACATCGATGAATCCTGCACCAATGATTTTGCGTTTGCGCTCAGGCTCTGTCACGCCTTCGAGTTCTTTGAAGAACTTCTCGCTGGCATCCACGCCGATGACGTTCAGTCCGAGACATTCGTAGTCGTTGAGCACATTGCGGAACTCGTTCTTGCGAAGCATACCGTGGTCCACGAAGATGCACGTGAGGTTCTTGCCGATGGCACGGTTGAGCAGAACGGCTGCCACAGAAGAATCGACACCGCCCGACAGTCCGAGAATCACGCGGTCGTTGCCGAGCTGCGCCTTGAGTTCTGCCACGGTGGTATCGACGAAGGATGCAGCCGACCAGCTCTGCGTACTACCGCAGATGTCAACCACGAAGTTCTTCAAGAGCAGCGAGCCTTGAGTGGAATGGAACACTTCGGGATGGAACTGCACGCCCCACAGCTTTTCGTCTTTGGCTTGGTAAGCGGCAAACTCCACCGTGTCGGTCGAAGCGATTTTCTTGAAGTTCGCTGGGATGGCAGTGATGGTGTCGCCGTGGCTCATCCACACCTGTGAGTGGTCGTCAAACCCCTTGAAGAGCGGATTGTCCTTCTCCATCCATTGCAGTTTGGCACGTCCGTACTCGCGGCTGCCCGCTGGTTCCACCTTTCCGCCGTAGGTGTAGCTCATGTACTGAGCACCATAGCAGATGCCGAGGATAGGGTAGCGTCCGCGGATGTCGGACAAGTCGAGCTTGAACGCCTCCTTGTCATACACGGAGAAAGGACTGCCCGAGAGTATCACGCCGATGATGTCGGGGTCGTTCTTCGGAAACTTGTTATAAGGGAGAATTTCGCAGAAAGTGTCCAGCTCACGCACGCGGCGACCGATGAGCTGAGTGGTTTGCGAACCGAAGTCGAGAATAATGATTTTCTGTTGCATAAAGATAAATGGAGAATTAAGAATGAAGAATAATTAAATGAAGAATTAAGAATTAAGAATGAAGAATATATTTTACATTGCTCATTGGATGAGAAATTTTCATTTTTCATTCGGAGCGAAGCGACCATTGGCTACGCCGAGCTAAAGGTTCTTCATTCTTCATTTAAGCGAAGCGCTCATTCTTCATTTAGTTTTCTTTCCAGAATTTGGATTGATGGTTGGCAGTGCCGAGAACAAGCGTGTCTTCGGTGAGCATGAGGATGTCGAAAGTGTCGGTGTAGCCCGAACTCTCCACGCCAGCCTTCTGAGGCGAATGCAGTAGCAGTTGCCCATTGAGGATAGACCAGCGGTCGTAGTCGGTGTTAGGCATGTTGTACGTGGCAGCCACACCGTTCTTGCTCAACTCGATGCTCTGCGTGCCTTGCGAACTGCGCTGAGTCCACAGGTGCTGCAAAGCAGTGATGTTGATGGCGATGGAGGAAGTCAAACTGCCGTACTCCTTCGTGTAAATCACATCCACCTCGTCGCCCACCGACAAGCCTCCTGCCACCAGCGCACCAGGAATCTCGATGTTGAGCGTGTCCATTTGCTCCGTAATCAGTTCTAGCACGTTCATGCTGGTGCCGTCACCCACCTGTCCGCGCACCTCCTTCGTCACGTCCATCGTGGTGGTTTCAACAGTTCCCAACGAGTCCTCACCATCCTTCTCGACAGTGTTGCGGGAACCAATCTCGCAAGAGATGCAGACGCTTGCCAAAATGGCAACAATGTAAACAAGTTTTTTCAACTTATTTTGAGTTTTTGAGTTTTTAATCAGGGATTTAAAGGATTTTTTAGGATTGTTAGAGAGTTAAAAGTTGAAAGACAAACTGGATAGCCAATTTTTAATTTTTAACTTTTAATTTTTAACTTACCAAATTGTTCCTTGTTCTTTGTCCTTTGTACTTAATTGTGATTCTTCACTTTTCCTTCGTCCTTGAAAATCAAGGCAAAGAGCACACCCACTACGAGCGCATAGCCAGCGAAGATGAACCAGCAAGTTTTCCAGTCGCCCACCGTGTAGAAATTGTCATTGACAACCTCGCCATGCGTATAGGCATTGATGACAGCCTGTGCGCCCAGCGTTCCGATAGTGGCACCGACGCCATTCGTCATCAGCATGAACAAACCTTGTGCCGAAGAACGGATGGAAGGGTCAGTGGATTTGTCAACGAACAACGAACCAGAGATGTTGAAGAAGTCGAAGGCTACGCCATAGACAATCATCGAAAGAACAAACATCCACACACCGCTGCCTGGATTTCCCAGTCCGAACAAGCCGAAGCGAAGCACCCAGGCAAACATGGCGATGAGCATCACGTTCTTGATGCCATAACGCTTCATGAAGAACGGAATGAGCAAGATGCAGCACGTTTCCGAAATCTGAGAGAGAGAAATGAGAATGTTCGCATGTTGCACACCGAACGTGTCAGCATATTCCTCCATCGCTCCGAAACTGTTGATGAACGGATTGGCAAAGCCATTCGTGATTTGCAGGCTCACACCGAGGAACATCGAGAAGAAGAAGAAAATCGCCATCTTCCTCTCCTTGAAGAGCGTGAAGGCACGCAGCCCGAAAGCATCCACCAGGCTCTTCTTGTCGCCACCCTTGTTCACAGGGCACTCAGGCAGCGTGAACGTGTAGAGGAACAGCACGATGCTGAGAATGCCCGAGGTGATGAACTGCTTCTCGTTGTCCTGAAATCCCATGAGGTCCACGAACCACATCGTGCAGATGAAGCCGATGGTGCCAAACACGCGGATAGGCGGAAAGTCCTTCACCGTGTCCATGCCAGCTTTCGTCAGCGCATTGTAAGCCACGGAATTCGTCAGCGCCAGCGTCGGCATGTAGAAAGCCACACTCAGCGCATAGAGGCTGAAGATTGGAGCAAACTGAGCCGACTCGCCGTTCGAGTGCCCATACCAGGCAGCCGCAAACATGAACAAACCAGCCAGCAAATGGCAGTAGCCAAGCAGACGCTGGGCAGGAACCCAACGGTCGGCAATGATGCCGATGATGGCAGGCATGAAAATGGAAACGATGCCCTGCATCGAATAGAACCAGCCAATCTCGGAACTCAGTCCGATGTTGCCAAGATAGCGCCCCATGCAAGTGAGATAAGCTCCCCACACAGCAAACTGCAGGAAGTTCATCACAATCAAGCGAATTTTCAGAGAAGAACCGTTCATATTTTAAGTTTTTGAGTTTTTAATCAGGGATTTTAAGGATTTAGAAGGATTTTCGCTTA
>DGSN01000071.1:26705-64620 GCA_002393575.1 Prevotellaceae bacterium UBA4361
TACTTAATTGAGGTTTTTGAGTTCTTGAGTTTAACGTGAAGCGTGAAGAGTGAAGCGTGAAGCGATAAGAGTAACTTCGTTAAACGTTAAACTTTAAACGATTTTTTCCACTTTTCACTCCCCTCGCCTTTTGGAGAGGGGCTGGGGGTGAGGCTTTTTCACGTTTTCTTGACGGCAAAGTTACATAAAATTTTCAACAGACGATAAAAAATGCAAAAAATAAATAATTAAAATGCCAAAAGTAAAAAGGCACAGCCCATTGTCTCTTTTTGTTTTTTATTTTTCGTTATTATTTTTTAATGTAAAATTCCTCCTTTTTCGGAATAATCTTTGTAAATTCGCAGCTGATATGAACAAGAACTTGTATATTATCAGTGGTTGCAATGGTGCAGGCAAGACAACAGCGTCGAATGTAGTGTTGCCCGACATTCTCGATTGCAGGGAATTTGTGAATGCTGACGAGATTGCACATGGGCTTTCTCCTTTTAATCCTGAAAGTGTTGCTATAGAAGCGGGCAGACTAATGCTACAGAGAATTGAAGTGCTGTTAGAGCGACATTGCACGTTCTCAATAGAAACAACATTGGCTACAAAGTCATATATAAACTTGGTTCGAAGAGCTCAGGATGAGGGATACAGTGTCAAACTGTTGTTCTTTTGGCTCAATTCGCCAGAATTAGCCATGCAGCGTGTTGCAGAACGAGTGGCAAAAGGTGGACATAACATTCCTGAACCAATCATCAGGCGACGATACATAGCAGGCATTCGTAATCTATTCAACTTGTTTATGAAAGAAGTCGATTATTGGGACATTTATGACAACAGCGAATATCCACGCAAGCAAATAGCATGTGGAGGAAGAAGTGCTGAAACAACCATTTTTATAGAATCTTTATTTGCTAAAATCCAAGAGTATGCCAAATAACAATCAAATAGAAAAGGATTTTTCCGAAAAATTAAAACGTGGTTTAGAGATAGCAGAAAAAAAGATGCTTGAAGATAAAGCTATGCGTGGAGAATGTATCATTGTTTCTACCGATGGCAAGACTTTCCAGCGTATTTCAGCCAAGCAACTTGTCAACAATTCGTCGTCGCATCAATCTTCACAGCAACATTTGGATTCACAACAACATCTTGACTAATAAAGTTATCGTTTTCAACCCATGAAACGACATATCATCCTCTGTCTCACCCTCTTCTTTGCCCTCTTCTCCAGCGCACATCAAAAGCTGTTGGCTGCTGCCCAGTTCGACATCACCGGTGCCTGGGTTCTTGTCAAAATCACCTACGCCGACGGCACAGAGCAGAAGATGAACATGAACGAATACACGCGTGTCAAAATCTTCTTCTCCGACAGCACCTATTGTTCCATTCAATTGAAAAGAAACGGGAGCGACACCCTTATCATACCCCATGAGTTGGCACGCTACACACTTCGTCTCTCACCCACCGACACCACCTACATCGAGAACAACCGAGTGACCGAGTTCCAAATCCTCAACGACTCGACCATGACCACCGTTTGGAACGACTACGTGGAAACCATGCAGCGAGCAACAACCATGACGGAGAGCCGAAAGCAGGAAATCCTGAACATCGTGCGCAACCATCAGAACGAACACGGAGAAGTTCTGAAAGAGTATGTGCTTTCCACCACCGAGCGCCAACTGAAAAACACCATCAGCGCCTATCAAAACCTGTTTGTCATCGGTCTGTTCATCGTGTTGCTCATCATCATCTATGTCATCCACATCGTGCGCCGCAAACGCGAAGTGGAGCAAAACCTGTTAGCCATCAAAGAAGAACTTGAGAGCCGTCCCGCAGTGCTGGCAACAGCCATGAAGAAGGCAGAAGAAGATTTCTTCCGCTCTGACTACTACAACACCCTTCGTCAGCACATCGAGGCAGGCGATAATCTGACCGATGACGAATGGCAAGAACTGGAGCGACAAGTCAACACGACGTTCGCTGGTTTCAGTCGCAAACTCCGTTCACTCTACAACTTCTCCGCCACTGAGTTTCGTGTTTGCCTCCTGCTGAAACTTCGAGCTTCCAACAAAGACATTGCAGCCGTTGTCAATCGTGCTCCCGAAAGTGTTTCCAGCATCCGCAACCGTCTGCACAAGAAAGTCCTTGGTCCCGATGGTGGAGCCAAGGAATGGGACGAATTCATCAGTTCCCTTTAGCCCCCCACCAACTCCCCCCAGAGGGGGAGGGAAAAACCATCCGGACGGCTTCTCCTCCTCCTCGGGGAGGTAGGGAGGGTCTATTCTTCATTTTATTATTCTTCATTCTTCATTTAACTCATTCTCAGTATCTTATATTGGTTTGCAAGCTTTTTGCAAACTATTTGCAAACTGTTTGCAAAGTCGAAAAGTGAATTGCAAACAAATTGCAAAGTCGGTTTCTTGTCATCTTCCCCCTCACGATGTAATTTTGCGGTCTCAAATATTAAGTTAGAAATATGACCCGCGGGTATGCTGGAGGCAGCAGTGATGCTCCTTCCAGCAGCCCCCTCCGACTCCCTTTGGGAGAATGAGTGAAGCGTGAAGTGTGGAGCGTGAAGCGATTTCAGCCGCAAGGCATTTTTCACTTTTCACTTTTCACTTTTCACTCCCCCTTTTGGGGGGAGCTGGAGGGGGGCTAGGAAAAGGCACTTATGTGGATTGACTGACGCGATGATTGGGATTTAACTAGTTGACGAGGGCTCGTTATCGTTCAAGCGAGGGCTCGTCGTAGCTCAAACGAGGGCTCGCTTGAAAAACGCCGAAGGCTCGACTTTTCAGTAGAACCCAAAGGAAAAATTGGCTTTTGCCGAACTTTTGGTTCAGAGCAATCAAAGAAAAAGTTCAGTTGAGTCAAGGCAAAGAGATAGTCCACTTGCTCCTAACTTACAATCATTATCACATAGCATCATGAAGAAAAAAATTATCACCATTATCCTTGCCCTTGCAATAATATGCAGTGGGGCAAGTGCCAAGAACATGGTTATTGACAGACCTGCGTTCAAGTCAACGAATACAAATAGTTTGCTCCCCGTCAAGGTGGAACTGACGAAAACTGCAACCATTGTGCATTTCCGCATGGCTTGTGCCCACTGGCGCGACTGGAGCATGGACGGAGCACGACTGGAGTGTGCTGGTCAGCGCTATGCCTACAAAGAAGGACGCATCATCACACACGAAGGGGAGAAGGTGCTGAGCGACGAGACCTTTGAGATTGGGAAGAAATACACGGAGAACGCACAGCAGGACTCGGTCATCCTCCGCTTCGAGCCACTACCCAAGGGAGTCAAGGCTTTCGACTACGTGGAGACTGACAACGATGGGACATGGAATATTCGTGGTATTCGCCTCGACAATCAACTCTATCCTCTTGTCCTGCCTCCCTACCAGAAACCCACTGACGATGGCGAACCCCTGAAACCATTGACGTTGAAATATGGCGATGCAACGGCAACCTGCATAGTGCATGGCGGCGGTAGCCTCTCTTATTTTGGCGACCCCAGCCGCGACCCCATCACGGGGCAGTATGAGAGCAAAACGCTGTACGACGACTCTGTAACGGTCTATCGCCATCCAGCATACATCGCCACACGCCCGATTTGGATTGGCTGCCGAGTCGATGCAGGGATGTCGGTTGACCAGTTTCCTCTGATACTCATTCCTGGCGAAACCTTGACACTTGAGGTTGATGCAACCGCTTGTTTGGCTCGCGATGGGAATTTTGCTGCTGGTCGCCCAGCCAATCACGATTGCTACCGACTGGGCGGCACGTTGAGCGACCTCAATCAAGTGCTGTTGGAAAACGAATTCCTGTATCGCGTCATCAAGGGAATGCCAAACTATGAGGGTGGTGACACCATCGAGTGGTGCAATTCGTTGTGGCAGAGTCTCGACACCCTGCGTCGGGACGTGGTTGAACGTCGGGGTTACACGCGTCGCCAGCAGGACTTTCTGCGGTTGCTGTTGGAGGACTACTATGTGCGCACCGTACAAGTACACACGCAAAAGGACCCACACGCCCACGACCTGATGCTTTTCCGCGATGGTCGTTCTTACTACTTGCCACTGAAAGCAGAGCGTCTGCCTTACCTCGAAGCCAATGGTCTCGACCACGGTGAGGTGTACGAGATGCTGAAGGGATTTGCCAAAGCAAAGGAGATAGCCGCGAAGATGAGGCAGGGCTATGTGCAGTCCGATAGTGTGATACTGACTGCCCATCCCTACTTTCAGCCCGTGCTTCGTGCTTTCAACGACACCACCCGAATGGTCGTGGAGCAGCTACAACGGGAAGCCAAGGAGCGCATGATGCCTACGCCCGATGTTCCTGGCAACCAACTCCTGCAAGCCATTGCCAGTCAATATCCCAACAAGGCTGTCTTCTTCGACCTGTGGGCTACGTGGTGCGGTCCTTGCAAGAAAGGCATCAAGGCGATGGAACCCCTGAAGGAGCAACTGAAGGGAAAGGACGTGGTGTTTGTCTATCTCACAAACGAATCCAGTCCCATCAACGAATGGAACGACTATGTCATTAAGATTCCTGGCCAGCACTATCGCATCCCAAGCGCATTATGGAATCTGATTCCTGGGCTCGAAAGCATTCCTCAATACTACCTCTACAATCGTCAAGGGCAGCAGGTTTGGAGCCACACAGGTTTTAGCGAAAAGGTCTTGAAGGAGATAGAAAAGAAAGTCGCGGAAGTCGTAGTTGAATAACAAAAAGAAAGATACTAATTTGAAAAGAGTTTTTGCATTTGCTATTGTGCTAATAGCGTTTTGTTCCATGTCTTTTGCCCAGACCGTCATCGAGGGCACTGTGCTCGATGTGCAAGGAAAGGCAACGGATGCATACGTGACGGCATCATTGACGGGAAAGACGGTCATAGTTGCTTTTGCCGACACCGACGCGAAGGGACACTACCGACTGGAATTCACTGCACAGGCGGACTCCGTGGCAGTTACGGCATCGGGACTCGCCATTGGCAACCAAGTGAAAGTGGTGAAGAACCGTTCGCAGCGGCTCGACTTCCGCGTGAAGGAAAAAAACGTGCAGCTGAAGGAGGTCAGCGTTCGTGCGCAGAAGATACGGCAGAACGGCGACACGTTGAACTATTCCGTTGGAGCCTATCAGCAGCAGGGCGACCGCGTCATCGGCGACGTACTGAAGCGTATGCCCGGCATCGAGGTGGCAGACAATGGCGGCATCAAATACAACGGCAAGAGCATCAAGAAATTCTACGTCGAGGAGATGGACCTGCTGCAAGGTCGTTACGGACTCGCCACCAACAACATCAACGCCTCCGACGTGGCAACGGTGCAAGTGCTGGAGAACCACCAGCCCGTGAAGATGCTGCAAGGAAAGACGCTGACCGACGATGTTGCCATCAACCTGAAGTTGAAGGACTCAGCCAAGGGCACGGTAGCCATCAACACCATGCTCGGAGCTGGCATTCAACAGGCTGGATTGAACTCCCCTCCCCAGGGAGGGGTTGGGGGTAGGCTTCTTTGGACTGCCGAGGTCGTGGGCATGTACTTTGCCAAGCATCGCCAGAACATGACATTATATAAAGGTAACAACACGGGCGACGATGTGTCAGCAGAACTCACGCAGCACTATTCTGGCATCAACAGTGTCGGCCTCTATCCTTTCTGCCCCACGGGTGCAGTCATGCCCAGCGGTTCAGGACTTCCGCAGAAGCGCACTTTCGACAACCACACCCACATCTTCACAATGAATCATCTGGAAAAGATTTTCAAAGACACAGAAGTCGGCATAAATATCACCTACCACAACGACCGCATCCGTCGCGAAGGCAGCAGCGTGGGCGACCGCTTCCTGAGCGACGACAGCCGCCTGCTCACCACCGAGACCATGACCAGCGAGACGAAGGTGAACAACCTGAACATCCAGGCTCGCTACAACTGGAACGCCACAAACGGTTTTCTTGCCAACGTGCTGAAGTTCGACACCAACTGGAACAGCGACCGCGTGGACGGACAGATGAATTACAACTATACCGCTGCAAGTCTAACCACTCCCCTCCCTCACAGGGAGGGGCAAGGGGGTGGGTCTGCTTCTGTTGGTAAAGCCATTCGCCAGCACTTCGACCGCCCGCAACTCACCGTGTCGAACACCTTCAACACCATCCGCAACATCGGCAAGAACACCTTCGACCTTCACTTCTCCGCAGGCTATTCCCATCGTCCCAACACCCTCACCGTGGGCATCGACTCCCTGCTGCAAGGCACGCAGGCCGCCTACTCGCAGGACGTGAACTCCCACCACATTGCGGGCCGCTTCAACACCAGCTACGGCATCCGCGTGGCCGACCACTTCAAGTTCAACTACGGCATCAGTGCCTCGGCCAACCTCCACGGCATTGTCACCGACCTTGATGGTTTCACGCCGCCAGCCGAGCACAACCAACTGAGCAACGACCTTTGGTACAACACCTACTGCCTCGCCCTTGGCCAGAGCTACAAGTACGAGTCGCCCGACCTCGACATCACCCTCGGACTGCCCCTCGAACTCTACACACAGACCCTCGACGATAAAATCAGGAAGGACAAGCACGGCTACACCCACCTGCTCTTCTTCCCCTCGCTCTCCGTGAACTGGACCATCACCCGCGACCTCTGGCTCAACGGCGGTGCCAGCTACTCGAAGACCGTGGGCGACCCGGGCGGCATCTACAGCGGCTACATCATGTCTAACTACCGTGCCTTCCAGCGCAGCTACGTCGAACAACTGTCTGAGACCAAGAACTACGGGGCCAACGTCGGCCTCCGCTACCGCAGCGCCATCCGCGCCCTCTTCGCCAACATCGGCTTCAACTACCGTCGCACCCACGACAACCAGATCTACGGCTACAACTACGAGGGAGCCACCAGCGTCGTTCAGGCTGTCAACCAGCCCACCACCGCCAGCAACTACAGCGTCAGCGGCGAGGCCAGCAAGGGCTTCGACTTCCTGCGCTCCACCATCCGCGTCTTCGGCAGTTACAGCCTCTCCGAGAGCGAGCGTCTCATCAGCCAGAGCCTCTACCAGTACCATGCTCAGGGACTCAGCTTCGGCGGCAGTCTCTCGTTCAGCCCCTTCGAGTGGATTGGCATCGTCTATAGCAGCGGCTTCAGTCAGAGCCGCAGCTATACCGAGGGCCACCGCGACCAGTCCACCACCGTGCGCAGCAACACCCAGCGCCTCTCCATGAGCGTCTATCCCACCAAGACCCTCACGCTGACCCTCGCCGCCGAGGACAACTACAACAACCTGACTGCCGAGAACCGCCACGCATGGTTCGGCGACGCCACCGCCAAGCTCAAACTGAAGCACATCGACCTGGAGCTGCAGCTGAACAACCTCTTCGACCAGCGCCAGTACACCCGCGTCAACTACAGCGGCCTCGACATCTACACCCATACCTCGCAGCTGCGGCCACGCAATGCCATCCTCACCGTCAGATTCAAACTACTGTAAAACTCATAAAGCATCATGAACAAAAGATTCATTACTATTATTATCGCCCTCGCCGCTGTGTGTGGCGGGGCAAGTGCGCAACAGAAGCAGAGCACGGCCACACGTCCGCGACAGGTGGACTACGGCGTAGTGAAAGCTACCGTGATTGGCACAAGCAACATCCGCATACTCTATGCCTTCAATGCCAAGGACTTGAAGGACGAGGACACATGGATAGACTGCGGACAACTGCTCACCGACAAAGGCATGACGCAGTATGCCAGCCACTTCCTGGCCGAGAACGACGAGGCCCTGCGGGCATGGCTAAAGGCCAATCCCCACAAGACGTACTATCCCAATGCACTCAAGTTGAAAGGTTTCCGAAAGGATATTTGGTCGGAGTATCAGTACTCACAAATTTTCGTCTGTGGCAAAGAACTGACCGAGTGGGCAGTGATGCCGGCAGCCGAGTTCATCCAATACCGCTATACGGAGCCGTGGCCATCTATGCAGTGGACACTCGGAAACGAGAAGCAAAGCATCTGCGGCTATCAGTGCCAGAAAGCCACATGCCACTGGCGAGGACGCGACTATGAGGCATGGTTCACGTCAGCCATCCCCATGAAGTCCGGCCCATGGAAGTTCGGCGGACTGCCGGGCCTCATCATGAAGATTTACGATACCAAGCACCTCTATACGTGGGAGGCCGTCAGCGTGGAAAACGGCTCATTCCCCATCTACCAGTTGGAGGAACGTTTCTTCAAGGACAGCGACCGCAAGAAAGTCCTGAAGATGCAGCGCGACTGGAACGTGAAGTACAACGAACTCTCTGGACGTATGTATAACGGCACCATGCAGGTGTGCACGGAACGCTATCCCTACGACCAATTGGAATTAGAATAATACTTATCATCATGAACAAACGTATCATCACCCTCATCATCGCCCTCGCCGCCATGTGCAGCGGGGCAAGTGCACAACAGAAACAGGGACACGTCATGAGGCCGAAGCCGAGAGGCGTGGGAAAGACCACCGTAGTAGGACAGGCACAACTCGAAGTGGAGTATGCACTGAACGCTAGAGACCTGCGCAACCCTGACACGTACCTCGACCTGCACATCCTGCGGGCGGGCAAGCAACTGAGCAAGCACTACAGCCGCTTCTTAGAGCGGGGCGACTCGCTCTACGATGCCTATATGAAGGCCAACCCGAATGCCGAGGGCGTGCCCAGCACCTTTTATACGATAGGTCGCGAGGGGCAGTACTGGAGCGAATACCAGTCCACAGAGATATTCACCGAGCAGGGTCAGCAGACCTTCTACGCCTGGATGCCGTGGGCCATGGAGCGCTACAACGCCTACTACACGGAGCCTGCCGCACAGCAGAAATGGACGCTGGACAACGAGCGAAAGACCATCCTCGGCCATGAGTGCCAAAAAGCTACATGCCACTGGCGGGGCCGCGACTTCGAGGCATGGTTTGCCGCCGACATCCCCGTGCGCCTCGGCCCGTGGTCGTTTGGTGGTCTGCCTGGACTGATACTGAAGCTCAACGACACGCAGAAACTTTACACATGGGAGGCCGTCAGCCTGCGCTCCGGCACGTTCCCCATCACCAAGCGTAAATACGACGGCTTCCACCATGACAGCCGCGCCCACGTCTATAAGCTACAGGTAGCCGCCAACCGCGACCATCTGAAAGCCGGTGGCGCCATCGACCGCCGCACAGGCCAGCTGAAATCCAATCCGCATCCGTATGAACCATTGGAGAAGGAGTAAACCATCATGAACAAACGTATCATCACCCTCATCATCGCCCTCGCCGCCGTGTGCGGCGGGGCAAGTGCACAACCCAAGTCCACGAAATGCCCAAGGCCGTTGAAAACGAGCCGCGATTTCGCTAAGATGACGGCTGTTGACACCACGCAAATGCGCGTCTATTACGCTTTCTGTCCCCATAAGATAGAAGATGCAAACACCTACATTGACCTGCAACGGCTTGACGTGGGTAAACGAGTTGTGAAATACTATAGCCATTTCGTATATACCAACGACTCGCTGGTTGCCATCTGGTGGCGGCAGCACCCTAACTCGCGAACGGGTGCACCCTGGCTGGGAGCCATTGGACGGAAAGACAAAGAGGACATCTGGAGCGAATATGAATGGAGTGACTATTTCATTGAAAATGGACAACTGACGGAATACTGCACAATGCCTCGCTCGCTGGAGAGCTACAACTCTTGCTACACGGAACCCATGCCCAAACAGTCGTGGACGCTGCACAACGAGACACAGACCATCATCGGCTACAAATGCCAGCGGGCCACCTGTCGTTTCCGGGGCCGCGACTTCGAGGCCTGGTTCGCGCCAGCCATTCCCGTGAAGCGCGGGCCGTGGAAGTTCTGCGGACTACCTGGCTTAATCCTGAAGGTTTACGACAAGGAAAAACTATATTCCTTCGAGGCTGTCGGGCTGGAATCACGGCACTATCCCATCACTCGTTTCAATTGCTACAAGAACTACCACCGTTCCACCCGCGAAAAGGTATGGAAGATGCAAAGGTCATTCAACGAAAACTGGTACAAGGCTGCTGGCTTTCGTCGTGCCACGATGGATGCAGCAGGCAATATGGTTCAGGGGGAGGCGGTATCAATCTTTACTCCCTATAACCCATTAGAGTTAGAATAGTAATATGAACAAACGTATCATCACCCTCATCCTCGCCCTCGCCGCCCTGTGCGGCGGGGCAAGTGCACAACAGAAGCAGGGTCACGTCATGCGACCCAAGGCGAGGGGCGTGGGCAAGACGACTGTCATAGGACAGGCACAACTCGAAGTGGAGTATGCGCTGAATGCCACGGACATCAGCAATCCCGACACGTATCTCGACCTGCATGTTCTCAGGGCAGGAAAGCAGTTGAGCAAGCACTACAGCCGTTTCTTGGAGCGGGGCGACTCGCTCTACGATGCCTACATGAAAGCCAACCCCAACGCCGAGGGCGTGCCCCGCACCTTTTATACGATAGGTCGTGAGGGGCAGTATTGGAGCGAGTATCAGTCGACGGAAATCTTCACCGAGAGCGGGCAGCAGACCTTCTACGCCTGGATGCCGTGGGCGATGGAACGCTACAACGCCTACTACACAGAGTCCGCCGCACAGCAGCAGTGGACGCTGCACGGCGAGCGGCAGGCCATCCTTGGCCACGAGTGCCAGCGGGCCACCTGCCACTGGAGGGGCCGCGACTTCGAGGCATGGTTTGCTCCCGACATCCCCGTGCGCCTTGGCCCGTGGACATTCGGTGGTCTGCCCGGACTGATACTGAAACTCTACGACACGCAGCGGCTCTACACATGGGAGGCTGTCAGCTTGCGCTCCGGCACGTTCCCCATCACCAAGCGCAAGTATGAGGGTTTCCACAAGGACAGCCGCGCCCACGTCTATAAACTACAGGTAGCCGCCAACCGCGACCACCTGAAGGCCGGTGGCGCCATCGACCGCCGCACAGGCCAGCTGAAATCCAATCCGCATCCGTATGAACCATTAGAGAAGGAGTAAACCATCATGAACAAACGTATCATCACCATCATCATCGCCCTCGCCGCTGTGTGCGGCGGGGCAAGTGCGCAGCCAAAAGTAAATGGTAGAGCACCTATCCGCGAAAAGCGCGGCTACGATCAGCGTATTGCCATTGACACGGCAAACGTCCGTGTACTCTATGCTCTCAATGCCAAGGACATCAAGGACGAGGATACCTACATTGACCTCGGAAAGTTGGAGGTTGGCAAACGCGTCAAGAAGTACAGCAGCGAGTTCATCCACCTTTCTGACCAAGAAGCCATCAAGTGGAAGAAAGAGAAAGGATATAAAGGTTATGCCCCGAAAAGTTTTTGGATTGGTGGCAGAAAAGACCTTCGGGAGAATTGGAGCGAACTGGTGTATTCTGACTATATTATCCGTGGTAACGAGTTGAAGGAATATGCCAGTTTCCCATTAGTTGCCGAACGTGAAAACAGCAGTTACACCGAGCCGTGGCCGCTGATGCAATGGACACTAGCCGACGAGCAGCAGACCATTCTCGGCCACCGCTGCCAGAAAGCCACCTGCCGTTTCCGTGGCCGCAACTTCGTAGCGTGGTTTGCTGCCGACATACCCATCAAGGGTGGGCCGTGGAAGTTCGGAGGGCTGCCTGGTTGTATTCTCAAAGTCTATGACGTGCAGAAAATTTACGTCTGGGAAGCCGTGACCATCGAGCAAGGGAAGTTCTTTATTTCTCAATACCCCGACAAACTCTACCCGAAATCAACTCGCAAGAGCGTGTGGCAGCGACAGAAATTGTATAATGAGGACTATTGGAGGGCAATAGGCTGGACTCATGATAACGAGAAGGTTCCCTTTGAGCCATTAGAGAAGGAGTAATCATCATGAACAAACGTATCATCACCCTCATCATCGCCCTCGCCGCTGTGTGTGGCGGGGCAAATGCTCAACAAAAACAAGGCAAGGCATTCCGTCCACGATTTACGCAATACGGTGCGGCTAATGTGACGGAAATAGGCAGGAGCAAAATTCGCATCCTCTATGCGTTCCAAGCACAGGACTTGAAGGACGAAGATACGTGGATTGACTGCGGACAACTGCTCACCGACAAGGGCATGACGCAATACTCCAGTTTCTTTGTTTCTGAAAATAATGCGTTCATCCGCAAATGGCAGAAAGATAACCCCAATAAAAGCTACTATCCAGGCAGTGCCAAACTGAAAGGCCGCATGAAGGATTATTGGTCAGAATACCAATACTCCCAAATCTACGTTCAAGGCAAAGAACTGACAGAGTGGGCAGTGATGCCCTCGCCAGAGTTTACCCAATACCACTACACGGAGCCGTGGCCGTTGATGCAGTGGACGCTCGAAAGCGAGAAGCAGACCATATGCGGCTACCAGTGCCAGCGGGCCACCTGCCACTGGCGCGGACGTGATTACGAGGCATGGTTCACGTCAGCCATCCCTCTGAAGTCCGGTCCGTGGAAGTTTGGCGGACTGCCGGGACTCATCATGAAGATTTATGACACCAAGCACCTCTACACTTGGGAGGCCGTCAGCGTGGAGAACGGCTCATTTCCCATCTACCAGTTGGAGAAGCGTTTCTTCAAGGACTCCAACCACAAGAAAGTACTGAAGATGCAGCGTGACTGGAATGTAAAGTTTCATGAACTTGCAGGTGCAATGATTGTAGGAACAGAGACACGAGTAACCACCCGCTATCCCTTTGACCAGTTAGAGTTAGAGTAAAAGCAGTCATGTATGAACAAGAAAATCATCACCATCATCATCGCCCTCGCCGCCGTGTGCGGCGGGGCAAACGCCCAGTGGAAACAGGGCGACGTGCCACCTTCTTCAAGAAGAGGAAAAATCGCGCCGACAGAGATTGACAAGGCGGATGTGACCGTGTACTACGCATTCAATGCCTCCGACATCAAGGACGAGAGCACCTACATCGACCTCGGATGGCTGCAGGTGGGCAAGCAGTACACGAAGTATGCCAGCTATTTCGTGGCACACAGCGATTCGACCTACAAACCTGTATTGATAAAGAACAGCAACGGTGAGAGTAGCTATGCCAGTCGAAAGTTCGGCGGCAAATATCCCAGCCGATGGTCGGAATACCAGTTCGATGAGATTTACATCAAGGATGGCCAGCTGACAGAGTATGCCATCATGCCGATGAATCTCGAGCGCGAATGTTGCCAGTACACAGAGCCGGTGCCGAAGCAGCAATGGACGCTAAAGGACGAGCTGCAGACCATCCACGGCTACCGCTGCCAGAAAGCGACATGCCATTGGCGGGGGCGCGACTATGTGGCGTGGTTCACGACAGAGATACCCATCCAGCGCGGTCCGTGGAAGTTCGGCGGCTTGCCTGGACTCATCGTGAAACTCTCTGATGCCAAAAAGGAGTACAACTTCGAGTTGGTGAGGCTGGAGCGCACGCCGCGCCCCATCATGCAGTGGAACTTCTCGCGGTTCCGCAAAGTGAAGCGGCAGAATATGCTGAAACTGCAGAAGAGAATCAACGTGAACTGGGTCAGGGTCTTGTCGCCAGAATCGGGCAACAAGTTCCCCGACAAACCCTATAGCCCAATGGAGTTAGAATGACATGAACAAGAAAATCATCACCCTCATCATCGCCCTTGCTGCCGTGTGCGGTGGGGCAAGTGCGCAACAGAAGCAGGGCAAGGTGCCGTATATGACGAAGTCGAACATCGACAAGTACGTCGTAGTGGACACGGCATCGGTGAGGATATGGTATGCCTTCAACGCGCTCGACATAGAGGATGAGCAATCGTACCTCGACCTCCAACGGCTTGAGATAGGCAAAACGCGCAACAAGTATTACAGCTACTACGTCTGGGAATCGGACTCGATCATCACGGTATATCAGCGGCACAACCATTCCGGCAACTACCCCAGCCAGTTTGCACCTCGGGGACGTGGGGGAAAGGGCTACTGGAGCGAGATGCAGTTTCATACATGGTTCATTGAGGACGGGAAGGTGAGAACCTACACCCGCGAGCCAGACCCTGCATACAACGGCTACTACGATGAGCCGTACCCCGGACAGCAGTGGACACTCACGCAGGACACGGCCACTATCCTCGGATATCGTTGTCAGAAAGCCACCTGCCGCTATCACGGACGGGATTTCGAGGCATGGTTCACGACAGAGATTCCCTTGCGCTTCGGCCCGTGGAAATTCGGCGGCCTACCCGGCTTGATAGTCAAGGTTTATGACACGGACAGGCTCTACAGTTTCGAGTGTGTGCGTGTGGAAAAGGCTCGCGCTCCCATGCTTTCGAACCCATACAAGAAGCACCGCCCCATCGGCCGCTCCAAAGTCCTAAAATTCGAGCGCAAGGTCAATGAGGACAGCCATCGCACCTTAGGCTGGGTGCGTGTGGAAGGCCCACAGCCACTGCCAGTTCATTACGAGCCAATGGAATTGGAGTAACAATACATATAAGAAAAATGAATAAACATATCATCATCATCGCCCTCGCCGCCCTATGCGGCGGGGCAAGTGCACAGCAAAATCAAGGAGAAGTCATTCCGAGTACAAAAACTCGTCGTGGGCTGAAAGAAAAGCAGGTAGGCACGACTATTATGTATGTGGACTATGCTATGAACGCCGACTCCATCGGGCAGGAACGGACTTACATCGACAACCAACGGCTGGAGATAGGGCGAGACTGTGCGAAGTATAGCAGCCTGTTTCTGAAACAGTTTGTCGGAAGTACACGCAGAAGTAAGGATGGACAAGCAATCATAAGAGGAGGAAAGCCTGGCAAACAGAACGCTTATTGGAACGACATCCAGTTCGCAGACCTCTTTTTCAAGGACGGACAGGTCACCGAGTACGCCGACATGCCGATGCGCCATGAAAGCAACAACAGTCAGTTCACCGAGCCGTGCCCAGCCCAACAGTGGAAACTGCACAATGAAACGATGGCCATACTGGAGCATCGCTGCCAGAAGGCCACTTGCCACTGGCGTGGGCGTGACTATGTGGCATGGTTTGCGCCCGACATTCCAGTGAAGCGAGGTCCATGGCGGTTCAACGGTTTGCCTGGACTTATCCTCAAACTGTACGACACCAACCACTTCTACACCTTCGAGGCTGTCAGCCTGAAGAAAGTGAACGAGCCGATGATGCTCTACGACTTCAACTACAGGAAGACCACGCGACAGCGAGTGCGCAAGCTGCAACGCATCCTTCAAGTGAACTTCTGGCGGGCAACTGCACAATCAAACGAATTACCCGACAAGCCATTTGAGCAGTTAGAGAAGGAGTAAGCAATATGAACAAGAAATTCATCACCCTCATCATCGCCCTCGCCACTGTGACAGCAATGGCGCAGCAGAAGCAAAGCAAAATCCCCTACATTGCCTTCTCGAATATCGACAAGTATATGACCATCGACACCACCGCCATCCGAGTATGGTATGCCCTGAATGCCCTCGACATACATGACGAGAGCACCTACATCGACTGGCAGATACTGGAGGTCGGCAGTCATTGCAACAAGTATTACAGTTATTTCGTGTGGGAGTCGGACTCGCTGAGCACCGTCGATTACCGCACAAACCGCTCTGGCAAATATTCCAACAAACTGCTGCCTCGCGGACGCAACGGACATGGCAACTGGAACGAACTGCAATACCATGTGCTGATAGCGGAGAACGGAAAGATACGGACGTACAACCGCGAGCGTCTGCCTCAGTACGAGGGCTATTACGATGAGCCTTACCCAGGCCAGCAATGGACGCTGACGCAAGACACTGCCACCATCAGCGGCTACCACTGTCAGAAAGCCACTTGCAGCTACCACGGGCGCGACTTCGAAGCATGGTTCACGACGGAGGTTCCCGTGAAGTTCGGGCCGTGGAAGTTCGGCGGCCTGCCCGGTCTCATCGTCAAGGCCTATGACACCGACCACCTCTACACCTTCGAGTGTACCAACGTGGAGCGCGTCCGCAGGCCAATGGTCAGGAGCAAATATTCTACTCGTCGTCCTATCAAGCGCGAAACCGTCTTGAAATTTGAGCGGAAACTGAACGAGTGCCCTGGCAGAACCTTGGGAACGAGGGACATGGACGGCAACATCATCTCGAAAGTTTATCCTTACGACCCTCTGGAACTGGAATGAAGTCAAAAAAATGCTAATGCTTCTCCGTGTCATTTACTTGTCAGCCAATTGTCAGGCAAATGTCAGGAAAGAAAGTGGGTGGGAATGAGCTGCTTGCCGTACCTTTGCGGCAAAAACGAAAATGATGATGAAGAATCGAATGTTGACAATGCTGCTGGTGCTGTTGCTCTTTCCCCTTTCGGCTTCAGCCCAAACGGGTGAAAAGGGCAATCGCATCAACCTGTGGGGATATGTGGTCGATGGGTTCCTGCAAACGGGATTGGAAGGGGCGAAGGTGACGTTGATGACTGCCGACAGCACCGTGGTGGATTCCATCCGCACCTACCCCTACGATGGCAATGCACTGTTCCACTTCTCGCTGCCAGCAAAATCGCAGGACATCATCCTGCGGGCTGAGCAAGAGGGATATGAGCCTGGGTGTGTGGCAATGAAGGTGAGGAGCTACAAGCGGGTGAAGGATGTATATGCGCCGTGGATTAACCTGAAGAAGCGCAGTTCGATGCTGGACCAGTCGCTCGACGAAGTGGTGGTGAAGGCATCGAAGGTGCAGTTGGTATGGCATGGCGACACGCTGGTGTATAATGCCGATACCTTCAACGTGCCGCAAGGGTCGATGCTTGACGGACTCATCCGCCAGTTGCCGGGTGTGACGCTGAAGGAGAACGGCGAGATACTGGTGAACGGGCGGCGCATCGATTGTCTGACGCTGAACGGCACGGACTTCTTCAAGGGCAACAACAAGATGATGCTCGAAAACCTGCCTTACTACACGGTGAAGAACATCAAGGTCTATGACAAGAGTACGGACGTGAGCCGTTTTCTGGGCTACGATGCGGAGAAGAAGGACTATGTGATGGACGTGGTGCTGAAGCGAGAATATTCCGTAGGTCTCACTGCCAATGCCGAAGTGGGTGGAGGCACGAAGGAGCGTTGGCTGGCACGCCTGTTTGGTCTGCGTTTCACCGACCACTCACGCCTCACGGTGTTTGGCAATAGTAACAATATCAATGAGATGGGACGACCTGGCGAAAGTGGAGAATGGAAGGCGGCTGACCCTGCCGATGGTATCACGACGCATGGGGAGGTGAACGCCAACCTGAGAAGTGAAGACCGATACAAGCGATGGAAGAACGAGCTGGCTGTGAGCTATATCACCGATAAGAACGACCGCCAGAGCCAGCAGGAGAGCGAATACTTCTTGCAAGGTGGTGGCGAGTATGCCCATCGCGGACACAGCGAGGTGCAGCGCGACAGGAGGGTGGAGGTGACCAACACTTTCACTCGCGACAAATCGACCTCAAACGTCTATTTCTCCTCGTTGGTGGGCTATCGCTACGGCTACGACCGCACGGAACAGCTGGACAGCGCACGGGTACACACGGACTTAGCTGCCTTATACCGTCTGGACGACCAAGCCAAGCTGCGCAGCAACAATCACCAAGTGTTCACTTCGAACCAAATGCTTGTCAAGCTGCCGTGGGGCGACCGCCTGAATCTTCATCTCGACGGTCAATATGGGAGTCAGCGGGCCAAGAGCTTCTCTCACTATCTTCTGGACTACGACAGCGGAGCGTTGCCACAAGTTTTGCGCCGCCGCTACGAGCCACGCTCCTTTGACCACTACAACTGGCAGGGCGAGGCCGAATATGTGCTTCGTTTTCCGAACGACTGGAACCTGAACATCGGCTACACATTCCGTCAGAGCCGCGACGCAGACGATGCGCCCTCCTACCGCTTAGACCGCGATGCAGCATGGATTGCACTGGCACCCTCCATCGATGCCCTGCCGCCTGTGCTTGCTGACCCGTTGCTGGACGCAGAGAACAGCCTCGACATTGTGACCCTGACACGCTGTCACCAGCTGACCGCACGCATTAGCTACGTGAGGAGCACAGCCGAGGCTTATACCAATTTTGACGTGAAGTTGCCTTTGGCATACGAGCGCAAACGCCAGCACTACCAGCGCGGCACGGTGGATGCCCGCGTGAGGAGAAACGCAATCTGTTTCGACCCCAGCATCAGTTTTACAAAGCAGCTGAGCAAGCGGAACATTTATTATAATGCCTCCCTCACGGCTGAGACACGTCTGCCCGACATCACGAACCTTGTGGGCTACGTGAGTCACTACGACCCGCTCAACACGACTATCGGCAACCCCGACCTGAAGCCGCAGCATACTTATAAGGTGGCAACCTACTTCGTGAAGAACTGGCAGAAGTGGGAACAGATGCTCTATACTTATCTCGATGCCACGGTCACGCTGCGTCAAATCATGCCGTCGGTCAGCTACGACCGCACGACAGCTGTCTATACACGTCGCGACGAGAACACGGACGGCAACTGGGGTTCGCTGGCTGGTGTCACGTTTAGCCGTGCCATCGACAAGGCACGACGCTGGCGTGTGGAGAATGCGCTGTGGCTCACCTATTCGAACATGGTTTGGCGCGGACAGGACTTCTCTGCCACGGATGCCACGATGCAGCGAATTAACACTCGCCACATCAAGATTGACGACAAGCTGAAATTCTCCTTCCGTGCGAATGACAAGTTCGATATGAGCGTGAATGGCGGCATCGTGCGTGGTCTTTCGTGGAGCAACCTGTCTTCCTACAAGAACGTGCGTGTCACGGATTTCTCCTACGGGTTTGCTGCCCATTGGACTTTGCCTTTCGGTCTGCAACTATCTTCCGACCTGTCGATGCTCCACCGCAGCGGTTATGAAAGCGATGCGATGAACAGCAGCAGTTCCATCTGGAATGCCCAACTCAACAAGACACTCTGCCACAACCGACTGACACTGAACCTCATTGCCCACGACATCTTAGGACGCACGAACAAGCGCATTTGGAGCATTTCGAGTGCTGGCTACACCAACACGATGCATAACTCCCTACCTCGCTATGCCATGCTGACGGTCAGTTATCGATTTTCGTCGAATCCATCGAGAGAAAACAAAGAATGAAGAATGAAAAATGAAGAATGAAGAATAAATTTTACTCTATTCATTGGATTAGTAATTATCATTCTTCATTCTTAATTCTTCATTCGGAGCGAAGCGAAGCGCTCATTCTTCATTTAAGCGTAGCGACTATTTCACCTTCTTAATGTCTTTGACGAAGAGGGTGGTTTTCCACTTTGCCATTTGCTTGAAGTCGTCGGCGGTGGCAAGTCCTGGGGCACAGCCGAAGTGCTCGTGCTGGGCGTTGCGCCAGGCGAGGAAGTAGCAGAGGTTGTGTTTGTCCATCATGGGGCGCAGCACTCGGCTCCACCAGGTGGCATCGGGTGAGTTCTTGTAGCCGCATTCGGTCATGGCGAAGAGCAATCCGTGCTGCTGGGCATAGTCTTCGAGGAAGTCAAGGTCGGCGCTGCACTGGGCGATGTAGTCGGCTTCGGTTCCCCACTGATAGGCATCGAGTCCGAGCAAATCTACGCGCTCATCGCCTGGCCAACGGCTGTAGAACTCCTGTGGCACTACGCCGAGATTAGGGGAGCAGCTCCACACGATGACATCGGAGAGAGTGCGGTTGATGTAGTCTTGCGTGAGAATCCAGAGTTGCTTGAATTGGTCGTCGGTGCAGCGTCCTTTGCCCCACCAGAACCAGCCGCCGTTGTATTCGTGCCAAGGACGGAAGATGAACGGGATGGGCTTGCCCTTGCTGTCTTTGAGGGTGGAGAGGAAGTCGCTGACGCGCTGTAGCCATGTGAGGAACTTGGCGTGCTGCGAACCGCCTGGGAGGATGCTCTTCACGGTGTTGTGGGGTGCAGGCACTTTGTCTTCTTGTTTGATTTTTCGGAGGTAGGGCAGTGCTTCGTCGTATGCCTTGGCATCGCTTTCTATCCATGCGGTGGTGCCTAAGAGGGGGTTGCGCAGGTGCCAGGAGATGGTGACGATGCCGCCACGCTCATGCTGTTTCACGATTTCCTCACGGATGCGGATGAATGGTACGGAGTCGAGGTTCTTGTCATCGCCCATTTCGATGCCACCCAGGTCGAAACTCATCACACCTGGATAATCGCCCACGAGTGCGTAGGTGTCGGAGCGTCCTTCTTCCCATTCCCATCCGAGTCCGTAGAAGGGGTCGTCGTGGTGTCCATACATGATACCTCGCTTTTGCAGTTTTGCCAAGCGTTCTTTCAGTTGCTGTGCTGGTGTCTTTGCGCTTTTGTCGGTTCGTGCCTGGAGTGTGACACTCGTCAGTAGCAGTGTTGCTACTATGAGCCATGTTGTTGTTTTCATTTATTGGTGGGTCTATTTTTATTCTATGAGTTTAAAGGAGAGTGTGAGTACGTTCTTCTTGTCCTTGTAGTCGTAGGAATAGCGGGAGGTGGTTTCGCGGATGATGTGTATGCCCAGTCCGCCGATAGGTCGGTCGGCTGCCGAGAGGGTGATGTCGGGTGCGTCCTGCTCGAATGGGTTGAACGGGATGCCGTCGTCGGTGATGATGAAACTGAGGAGTTGCAGGTTGGCGCGATGCTCGACGTCGATGCTGAACTGGTGGTCGCCTCCTGCTGGATAGGCGTAGTTGATGATGTTCACGACTGCCTCTTCCAGTGCCATGTTGATTTTGTTGGTGAGTTCGTCGGAAATCTTGAAGTAGTCGGCAATGGATTGTACGAAACGCTCCAGGATGCGTATCTGTGTCGTTTGGTTCTGGAGGCTGATGTGGTCGGTGAAATCTACAGGGTCGGAATCCAGTAGGTCATCATTGAGTTTTTGAGTTTGAGGTGAAGACCCTCCCCAACCCTCCCTGTGAGGGAGGGAGTAGTCAGCCAGATGGTTATTCTCTCCCCTCACTGGGGGGCTGGAGAAGTCTATTTCCCCGCCCTCACAGGGAGGGTTATTTAGCTCTTGACCTTCGACTTTTGACTCTTGACTTTTGACCTCAGGCTCTTGACTTTCGACCTTTGTCTTATCTGTTTCTGCTGAAGTTTTTTCGCTCTTCTTGAGGAAACGGATGGCAAGGAGGGTGAAGTCGTCGGACGGACTCGACATGGCACGGAAGCTGTCCGAAGCCTTGATGATTTCTTCGATGATTTTCTTGGAGTAGGTGTTGATGTTGCTTTCCACCACTTTCTTGAGTCCTTCTTCGCCGAACTGCTGCTTTTCGTCGTCTTCCACTTCGGTCACGCCGTCGGTGTAGAGCAGGAGGATGTTGTTGAGGTGCAGCTGAAGGGTTTGGTCGGTGAAGATGTAGTTCTTGTCGATTCCTAACGGCAGGTTGGAATCCACTGGGAGCATCTGCACGCTTTCATCTACGCCAACGATGAGCGGAGGATTATGTCCTGCATTGCAGTAGGTGAGCAAGCCTGTGGTGAGGTTGATGGAACCAACGAAGACGGTGGAGAACATGTTCTGCTCGTTGTTTTCCGAGGCGATGCTGTTCAGTTGGTAGAGCAGCTTGGCTGGGCTTTGCCCCATGCGGGCTTGGCTGCGGAAGAGTTCCACGGTGGCTGACATGATGATGGAGGCAGGGATTCCCTTGCCAGACACGTCGCCGATGCAGAACACGAAGTTGTCATCGACTATCTGGTAATCGTAGAAGTCGCCACCGACGCTTTGCTGAGGCAGCAGTGAGGCTGCCACGTCGAGCGATTCCGTCAGTTGCTTGCCGCAAGGCATCTTGGCTGCCATTTTCTCCAATGTTGGCGGAAGGATGGACATTTGGATTTTGCTGGCAATGTAGATGTCGCGGTCGTTGGTGGCTTGGTTTGCCGACACTTCCTTCAGGCGGTTGGTGTAGCGCGACAGGTTGTATTGCATCTGGTCGAGCGATTCACGCAGTTCCCAAATCTCGTCGTGTACCTTGATTTCGGGCAGGGCGATGTTGAAGTAGCCTTGCGAGATGCGCAGGGCGGCAGCTGAGAACTCGGTGAGAGGACGGGTGACGCGATGGATGATGAAGATGCACACGGCTGAGAGCAGAACGAGGCAGAGGATGAGTCCGATGACGAGGAAGAGGCGCAGGCGGTCGTAGTGGTAGAATATGTCGTTGTGCGGACAGACGAGGGCGAGGTTCCACGAAGTCTGGTTGATAGGCGCATAGCAGATGAAGTATCGCTCGCCGTTTTCCTTGATTTCGGTATGCCCAGCCTTGCCTGAAATCATCTCTCGGGCAAATTCCTGCACCTTGGTGTTGTTCACGTTTTCGGGAGTGTCGAAGATGTTGCCTTCGGTGATGCGTTCCTTTTTCGGGTGAATCACGTAGGTGCCAATCTTGTTGATGATGATGCCGTATGCGTTATCGAAAGGCAGTTCGTCGTTCACCATGTCGGTGAGCCATTCGAGCGAGATGTCCGCGGTGAGGACGGCGAAGATACTTCCGTCGCGGTCGAGAAGCGGACTCGACAGCGTGCAGATTTGTTTTTCTATGCCTCCCTTGTCGAAATAAGGTTCGCTCCAACGCATTTTCCCCGTTGAAATCACGTTTTTGTACCAATCCTTATTGACGTAGTCGTACTCTTCCGTGCCGAGTTGCTTGTTCACGATTTCTTTGTTGACGACGCACGAATAGGGAGCGAAACTTTGGTGTTTCGACAGGTCGTTCTCTGGCACCAACGCCACGCAACTGCCCACGATGATGGGGTTTTCCTGAAGGATGTGCTGAGTGACGAGATAGAGCGAGTCGGGTGTGTCGATATAGCGATACACCATCCATTCAGCTTCGTGCAGTGTGTTTTCCGTTTGGAGCAACATCTGGCGAATGTTGACGACGTTGGCAGCCAGTGCTTTTTGCGACTGCTCCTCGGCGCTGTGCTTCACCACCTTCTGTGTGTAGATGCTGAGCACAATGAAGATGGCTGCAAAGATGATGGCAACCATGAGCACGATGATGGTGCTGAGTCGTGCTGCGAAAGTCTTTTGGATGTTGAGGACAGACACGGGCAGAAGGAATTTGGGAAGTGAAGAGTAGCCCCCTCCAGCTCCCCCAACGGGGAGAGAAGCCATCCGGATGGTAACCCTCCCCCTTGGGGGAGCTGGAGGGGGCTACTCTTCACTCTTGTTATTCAATGGTAAATATCTTGATGAATCCTGTCATGACGAAGACGCTTTTCACTTCGTCGGTCAGGTTCTTCAGGACGAGAGTGCCACCCTTGGCGGTGACTTCCTTGCGCAGGTTGAGCAGGACGCGCAATCCGCTACTCGACACGTAGTCGAGCTTGTCGAGCAGGAGCGTGATGTCCTTGTCGGCATGGTCGAAGACTGGTTTGAAGTCTTGTTCACAATTCTGTGCGGCGATGGTATCAAGTCGTCCGATGATGGAGGCTATGATGCTGTTGCCATCTTGACTGATTTTGATTTCCATGTTTTTTCTTTATATATATGTTTCGCTGCAAAGATAATTTATTTTAATGAAAAAAAACAACGGAAAAAACGGAAACTTTTCAGAAAAGCGGATTTTTTTTCTACGAAATTATCAGATGAAACACAACCACGACTATATTTTAAGTTTTTGAGTTTTTAAGTTTGTGTCTCCTAAAGAAATAGACTAAATATACTAAATTTTAAAATTTTGCTGATTTTGCCGATTTCTTTAGGAGACATTTTAATTTTTTCATTTCTTCGGTTTCTTCGTGAATCGATAAATCACGTGAAGGAGTCCGTAGGATGGGATGACATTGTAGAAAGTCTCCGAGCGTCCCTGCGCATTGATGTAGCGACGCACGTTGCTGAGTTTGTTCAAAATGTCGAATCCATCGAACATAATCGTGAGTTTTCCCTTCATCAGTCGTTTGCTCAGTCGGGCGTTCCACACCAGTTCGTTCGTGTTCATCGTTTTGTCGTTATAGCCTCGGCGCGAGTACATGGTCAGGTCGGTCGATATTTGCATCTGCCAAGGCAATTCGAGTTGAGTGGTCAGTCCGTAGTTGAAATCAAAGGAATTGATGTTGGTGAAACCTTGTCGCTCGGAGGTGGAATGTTGATAAGTCATCGTTTCCTTCACGCCGAAGGTGTATTTCTCTGTCAGTTTCCAGTCGAAGCGCAAGGTCTCGCTCAGATTGTGTGTGTTCACCACCGAGCGAGTCATGCCCACAGCCTCGTCTATACCTGAGAGATCGACGGAGTGGTTGTAGCTGTGCGACACCGTGTTGTTGAGAATCAGTTTCTGGTCCTTGTCGAAAGGAATGGTCACACCCAGGTTTTCACTCATGTTCCAGTTGCCGTTGATGTTTTGCGGAGTGACGGTGCGCACACCCGTTGTCTTGTTGAAGATGTAACCCATTGCCACGGCATTGTGTGTGATGCTGCTATTGATGGAGGCGTTCATCTGATAGCGTTCCTTCCACGTATCGCTGAAGTACAGGTTGAAGTTGTGGGAGAGCGTGTTCTTCAGGTTCGGATTGCCGTTGGTGATGTAGAGCGGATTGCTATCATCGCGCACGTTGATGAGGTTGGTGAGCGAAGGAGCAGACCGTCTGCTGGAATAGGCAAAATAGAATGTCGTGTGTCGCTTGTAGTTGGAAAAAAACAGATTCACTTGGGGTTCCACAAAGCAGGTGTTGCGTGTGAGCAAGGTATCTACACTACCTTTCTCGTAGTCCATCCGTTCGTGTCGTATAGGGAAGCCGAAACCCGCACTGACGTTTAACACGCGATGCGTGGAGTCGTTATATATATTATAGGAATAGGAGAAGCGTGGCTGTTGCGTGAGCGTGCGGGAATGGGAGCGTGTGCTGTTGCCTTCATCTATCGCCCTGCCTAAGAGTTCAGCCGAAGGGAGTTCGCCCAGTGCCCGTTCGTCGCTCTTCCATCCTTCCAGTTTGTTGAGCAGATAGAGGAAGTTGCGGTTGCGGCTGCTGGCATAGTTCAGGTCGTAGCCGGCATTGAGCGAATGGTGGTATTTCTTGTCGAAGCTATAGTTGAAGTTGGCACCAATCCGTGCCTGGTGGGAGGTGTTGGTGGCATCGGTGTATTGGTTCCGTCGGTCTGCCGCGGTCTGCGAGCGATAGTAATCCACATGGTTGTGGTTGAAGGATGGCGACAACTGGTCGCTCATGCCATAGGAACCACTGGCGTTGATGTAGATGCGGTCGTTGTAGAGCGGACTGACACTGGTGCTGAAAGCCAAGTCCGTACTGACCAAGTGTCCGTGGCCCTTCGATGTGTTCAGGTTGCGGTTGATGGCATAGCGGCGCAGCATTTCGCCCGATTGTGGAGCCATGATGCTGTCGAGCCATTCCTTCCCCATTCCGCTCAGCACGTCCTCGGCAAGCGTGGCAGAGGCGGAATTGCCGTTGCGGTTCCACTTGTGGAAGGTGAACTGAGGTCGGAACGAGAGATATGCGGTCTTGAACAGGTTCCAGAGGTTGGTCCTTTCGTTGACACTCAGTTCATGGTTGGTGCGTGCCCAGAAGTCGTAGTCCTGCGAGCGAGAGAACGAACCGCTGTAGGTGTCGCCTCCTTCGAGGAAGGTGGCACCCGTGCCGTGTTGCTCATTAGTGGTTTCGTTGTAGGTGAGTCGCACGTCGCCGTTGTATTCCAGCTTCTCGTTCTGCGTGTCGTATCGGTAGCCCGCACCCAGGTCGTAGGTGGATTGCAAGCCCGTGCTTTGCTGCAGCGGCGACCACTCGCCTTCAGCTCCTGGTTCGCGGTTGTCGTTCAGGTTGTTCGCGTTGGCATAGAGCGTGAGGCGCGAACGGTCGGAATAGTGCATGCCGAAGATGCGCCCCAAGAATTTCTTGTCGAATTTTCCGTGGGCATTCTTGCGATAAGGCAGACCTCCGCCCAGCTCGGCATTGGCTATCCATCCCTGTGCATATTCCTTCTTCAGCTTCACGTTCATCACCAACTGTTTCTGCACTTGCTTCTCCTTCCTCGTGCCGATGTATTCCTTCGGAGTGCGGTCGTAAGCCTTCACGCTCTTCACCGTGAACGAAGGCAGGTTCTCCAGCATCATGCGCTTGTCCTCGCCCATCAGTTCCTTGCCGTTCAGCAGCAGTTCCTCCACCTTCCGTCCGTTCACCGTGATTTCGCCTCCGCTCTTCAGCTCCACGCCTGGCAACTGCTTGATGAGGGCATCGAGCATCGAGCCTTCTGCCAGTTCGAAGGCATCGGCATCGAACACCAGCGTGTCGCCATCGTGGTAGAATTTCACCTTCGATGCTTTCACCACGACTTCATCGAGCACATTTCCGTCGAGGAACGTGGCTGTCTTCTTCTTGGGCAGGCGTTGCAGATAGACGGGCTTGAGCTGACGATAGATTTCATGCTTGTGGAATCGTTTGATGCTGAATGGCACGAAGCGAGGCTTGTAGCCATCGGCATCCACGCGAATCAGATAGTCGCCCGTCTTCTTCAATTCGAAATTGGCAGAACTGTACCGTTGGTCTTCGTATTTGTACAATTCCACGTGGGCACTATCCACAAACACGGAGTCGGCGGCATTGAGCACCACCACCGTCATGGTATCCACACCGATGTTCGAGAGGAAGTCCCTCACTTCGAAGATGATGTTCAGCGAAGGTGCGTCTTTCTTCTTGCTGGTGGAGTCCGACACTGTCTCTTGTCCCCAGCACATAGTCAATCCCATCATGAAGATGAGCGTCAGGATGATTTGTTTCATGAATAGAAAAATAATTATTTGTGTCCGCTAAAAATGCCGAAGGCATGAAAGACCACAGGCAGGGGTGGAGTGCCAAGCACGGAACCCCTGCTAAGCACACATTCAACAACGGAACCCCGAAGCGGGTGACAGATATGTCTGTCAGATGTTCTGTCGTACCTTCGGCACTCGGTTAGTTTTCGCCACATAGCAGGGGTTCCGCTACGCTTCACCGCCTGCCTGTGTTCTATCGTCCTTTCAGGACTTACCAATCCCGGTATGAAGATGAGTGTCAGGATGATTTGTTTCATGAATAGAAAAATAATTATTGGTGTCCGCTAAAAATGCCGAAGGCATGAAAGACCACAGGCAGAGGTGGAGTGCCAAGCACGGAACCCCTGCTAAGCATCCAGCCAATCACGGAACCCCGAAGCGGGTGACAGATATGTCTGTCAGATGTTCTGTCGTACCTTCGGCACTCGGTTAGTTTTCGACACATAGCAGGGGTTCCGCTACGCTTCACCGCCTGCCTGTGTTCTATCGTCCTTTCAGGACTTACCAATCCCAGTATGAAGATGAGTGTCAGGATGATTCGTTTCATGAATAGAAAAATACGTGAGTTCGATATAACATAATAAGTTCTTTTGTAGTGCCTCTACGAGGCAGAAATCAAACAAATCTATTAAAAATCTCTCAAAATCTCATTCATATTTATAAGATTTGAGAAGATTTGTGAGATTTCTCGCGAAGCGACTCCTTATACCGAACTGACGTAGAAAAATAATATGATGAGCCACTTACTATCAAGACGCTGAAAGCGTCATCGCTCAGTAACCGTGGGTACGAGCATAGCGAGCACCCGCGGAGGAGCGAGCCGAAGAGTTATCCGACCCTGAATGGGTCGCCCATAGCTACATTGTTAGGGCACTCTTTCAGAGTGCGTTCCCCAATAGCATCTCAAAGTCCGGGGGTACGTTGTACCCTCGGTTACTGAGCGATGACGCTTTCAGCGTCAGGGTGTTACGCCCCAGCAGACCATCGAAGAAACAACATCAATGATTCTATGGGTTTTTCATCTTTGCAACGGCAAAGTTACAACCTTTCTATAGTGCAACATCGACGTTCATTGTTAAAAATCATAAACGCTGCGAAAAATGTCAAAAATCAAAGGTCAAAGGCGTAAAAAGTCTCCTAAAGAAATAGACTAAATGTACTAAATTTTAATAATTTTGTCGATTTTGCCGATTTCTTTAGGAGATATACCTTAGACCTAAAACACTTCACGCTTCAAGTTTAAGTGAAAAGTGAAAAATGAAAAATGAAAAATTTCAATGATTATCCGCAATCAGCTGATTACGCCCCAAAGGGGCAATGAGCAGTTAGCCTGGGGCAGCGCCCCAGGTGGCAGACGGTATGACAAACGCCCTGCAAGGGCAAAAGCGTTACTCATTTTTGTGCTTTTGCCCTTGCAGGGCGTGGATAATGCTCATAACCTACCCAGGGCGCTGCCCTGCGCTATGTGCTTGTTAGCCTTTCAGGCTGTTGTCGGGTGCAGACGGATCATCGTGAAAGTTTCGCAACAAGCCGAATGGCATTTTTCATTTTTCACTTTTCGCTCTCTTCCCTCCATTGCTTCACACTTCACGCTCCAAGTTTTAGGATTTACTGAAAAGCCGAGCCTTCGTTGTAATTCAAGCGAGGGCTCGTTTGAGCAACGCCGAGGGCTCGTCGTTTCGATAACGAGCCCTCGGACGTATAGTTGAAATCAATACTTGGAGCATGAAGTGCGAAAACTCGGCGTTTCAGTGTCGAAAAAACGGTCGAGTGATGATAAACCCAAAATAATTCATTATATTTGCGACGATAAAATAATCTATTCGAAATGATGAGAGAAGGATGGACATATAAGAAGTTAGGGGAAGTGGCAGACATTAAGTCTGGGTACACTCCTTCTTCCGAAGAATTGTTAGACAATGGTGCATTACCCTATTTTAAAGTGGGGGACATGAATGTGGAGGGAAATGAAAAATACCTGAATCACACATCTTCATTTTTAGATACGTCGTTTAAATCTTATCCCCAAAACTCTATTGTTTTCCCAAAAAATGGAGCTGCAATTGCTACAAACAAAAAAAGAATTTTAAGCAAACCCTCTGTTGTTGACCTTAATACAGCCGTACTTATTTCCAAAACCAATACTATTTTTACAGAATTCTTGTACTACTGGATTTGCAAGGTCGATTTTAAGAATATTACAAGAAGAGGTACAATACCTACGTTAGACATTAAGACTTTAATGCAATTTGTTGTCCCCGTTCCCCCTCTCTCCGAACAGGAGCGAATTGTTTCAGAGCTTGACCTTCTTTCGAGTATCATCGAGAAGAAAAAGGCACAACTGAAAGAATATGACAAACTCGCTCAATCCATCTTCTATGATATGTTCGGAGACCCTGTCACCAATGAAAAAGGATGGGAGGTGAAGAAGTTGGGAGAGATTGGAACAATAATTGCTGGTTCCACACCCTCTACTAATGACAAAAGTAATTGGGATGGAGACATTAATTGGGTAACTCCTGCTGAACTCGGAGAACAATTATACTATGGCGAGACTGTACGTAAATTAACAGAAAAAGGGGCAAAAGGATTGACAATAATGCCTATTGGAACATTGCTACTTTCATCACGAGCACCTATTGGGAAAATAGCTATCACAACAGTTCCTATGTGCTGTAATCAAGGCTTTAAAAATATAGTTTGTGGAAAAAGGGTAAATAATGTTTTCTTATACTTTTTCTTGAAGTACACGATGGACTTGATTCATTCATTAGGACGAGGTGCAACTTTTAAAGAAGTTTCTAAAAGTGCAATTTCCACGTATCTTGTCCTTCTTCCCCCTCTTCCTCTCCAGCAAACCTTTGCTTCCAAGATAGAAGCGATTGAGCGTCAGAAGGCTCTTATTCAGCAATCCATTACTGAGACGGAGACTCTTTTCAATAGTCGTATGGACTATTATTTTGACTAAAGCATCGGGAACAGATAAGGCTATGGAAAGATAAAAAAATAATGGTGTCCGCTAAAACAGAAAAAGGGGTCGTTCAAATACAGTCAAGAAGAAGGTATGTTTTTCATTCATACTGGACTTGGTAAGTCCTGAAAGGACGATAGAACACAGGCAGGCGGTGAAGCATAGCGGAACCCCTGCTATGTGTCGAAAACTAACCGAGTGCCGAAGGTACGACAGAACATCTGACAGACATATCTGTCACCCGCTTCGGGGTTCCGTGATTGGCTGGATGCTTAGCAGGGGTTCCGTGCTTTGCACTCCACCGCCTGCCTGTGGTCTTTCATGCCTTCGGCATTTTTAGCGGACACCAATAATAAATAAGCATATAGCACAGGGGACTGCCCTGTGCTATATGCTTTTTTACTTGTCAGAGTGTTTCTCTGCTTTATTCCACATACACCTTCTTTGCCTGCACCTTGCCGTTGTGCTTGAGGGCGAGGATGTAGAGGCCACGTCGGAGCTGCTGAGGCAACTGGATGGTGCCGTCGGAGCTGACGGTCTGCTGGTCGATGGCTACGCCCGACACGCCGATGAGGTGGGCTGTCACCTCGGATGGAGGAATGGAGCCTAAGTCGAGCTGCACTTGCTTGCCTCCATGCAGCACGGACGAGAGGATGCGGATGCCTTCTTCGTTGCCAGCGAAACTGTCGCTATGCACTTGTTCGATGCCCGTTTCAAATTCCTTGTCCGTGAGCGTCTGCTCGTAGAAGTACCAGCGCACATCCTTGCTGGCAACGGCGAGTGCGTTCTCACCGAGGCGGATGCGGTAGTCGAAGTGCTTCTTGCGTGTGTCGTCGTTCACGTAGATGTAGTCGGTGTTTGCCACTACACAGAACACGACCATGTTGGCAGGTCGGTCGGCATCAGCCCAGTTCAGTACCATCTTGCCGCACGCCACGGGCTGGCTGTAGAAGCAGCGTCCGTCCTTCGTGCGGTAGCACAACTGTGCGTTCATGTTGAGGTCTTCGGGACGGAACTCCACGGTGCATGTGTTGCCTTGCACGTGGATAGGGATGATGTTGCCACCGCTCCAGCCAGGGTTGGTGATGGTGTCGGGAGCCAGCCAGCCCTTGTCGTCGTTCGGTTCGCAGGTCTGGTAAGGAGTGAGCTGGAAAGGTGCCACATCAATCCAGTAAGGTTCCCATTCTGCCTTCACCGTGCTGTGGAAATAGTTGTTCAGCAGGTTGCGGCATCCGTTCGAGAAACCGCCGAAGTCGAGCGTGGCGAGTTTGGCACGGTACTGCAAGATGAGTCGTCGCATGGCTTCGTCGCCAATGCCTTCCACCTTCTCCTTGCTGTTGCCCAAGGCAATGCCTTCCAGCACGCGGGTGCGGCAGTAGCGCCAAATCCACGGAATGGATCCCTGTCCGACGGTCTCGCCGAGGAAGAGCGGGAACACTTCGCCATACTGCACGCCGCCGATGAGGTTGCGCCAAGTGCAGACTTGTTGGCCGTTGGCGTTATACATGTTCACGCCTTCAGCCGATGGACCTCCAAAGGAGCCGTCCTGCAACCAGCCCGAATAGCATTCGATTGGCATGAACGGACAGATGAGGTTGCCCACGCCGAGCCAACCTGGGCTGCCATACACGCCGTCGCGCTTGGAGTTCATCGCCATCTGCAACCACACGTTGCCGCCTTCGTGGAACCATGCCGACTGCTTCACGCCTTCCATGTCGGCAAACGTGGCATGGATGCCTTCGTGAATCATTGCTTCGCGCTGGTAGTCGCCGTCGTTCCATTTCTGGTCGGCATCGTCGCGGAAGCGGCTCACTGGGTAGTAGCTTGCCCACACGCAAGGCCATGTGCCACCGTCGGCAGGGGATGTCTGGCTCTGGTACCCACCCTTTTCCGTAGGGCTTGTGTTGTCGTTCGCCAGTCCTGAACCGAACACATAGACAAACGACTTGTAGCCTTTGCGAGCGTTGATGTCGGGTGGCCAGCCCATTTCGTTGCGAATGTAGGCAAAGTCCTCGTCGTATTTCGCCATCATGTTGGTCATGGCTTTCTGTAGCACTTCGCCCGAACCGCACTCGCTGTTGAGGTTGTCGCCCCAATACACGCACCACCAGTCGCCGTTCACTTGGTTGGCGTTCTTGCCGTTGCGCTGCTTGAAGGTGTGCGTCTTCGTAGGCGTAGGGAATCCGTCGGGGTTCTCGTCGCGGAAGTCATAGCTCCAGTAAGGCGTGTGCTCCTTCCAGTCGTAGTTCTCGCCCTGGTTGGTCTGCACATCCACCACGAAGGTCAATGTCTGTATGTGGGCATGGCCGTCAGCATCCGTGTATCGGCTCACCATCGTGTAGTAGCCTGCATCGGCGGGTTCCGCAGCCGTGAGCACGTAGTCGTTGTCGTTCGTGTTCTTCACCGTCTTGCCCGCAGGGTTCCTCACGTTGAACTTCACGCTCTCGCCTTCGTGACGAGGACGCAAGCCGAGCGTGATTCTGTCGCCGGCATTCACTTGGATGAAGTTCTCGTTCTGAGGCGTCTGGTCGTTCTGCTGCACGAAAGGCAGTGGATACCAGGAATCCACCTTGTCGGCACGATGCACGGCGTAGGCTGGTTCGTCTGAACTGACGCTCGACTTCTCGCCCATCGTGATGCTGAACACATAGACCACGGTGTCAGCCGTTTCGTGGTTCACCAATGCCTGTCTGATGACATAGTTTTCTCCTTCGCTCACTTTCTCAGGATTGTGCCCTACGTAGAAAGTGGCAGCACCGTCGTAGCGCGAATAGGTGACCATGCGCGTCTGACTCGATGTGACTACGCCCGAAGCGTTGAACCGATGTCCCCACGGCGAGAGCATCGAAGTGGCGTAGTAGTTGCCCGTCGTGCCCTGCACGGCATAGAATTTTGGGTTCGTGCCTACGTTGAGTGCCGACAGGCTGAGCCCTTGTTTCAGCACATTGAGGTGAGCCTGGCAGACCGTTTCGTCCGTTTGGTTGACCGTTCGCGTGATGGTAAACGTGTAAGTGTGTTTCGTGTTTTTCGCCACGGTGCCGAGAGCAGAGGAAAAGACCAAAGCACCAGCCAAAAGACGCAGCGGAAGAAGATGAAATGCTTTATTTGTCATGGCGTTATAGTTAGTTAATGATTCGTAAGTTGAATTCTTCCGCAAATAAAGAGATTATTTTTGACTTTGCAAAATAAATGAAGAATTAATTTTTTATCACGCAGAAAACGCGGAAAAACGCAGAAATGATTCATGAATTTTCTCTAAGGAGTAAAGGAGTTTTTTATGTCACGCAGATATCGCAGAAATAAAGGAGATTAAATCTGTGTATATCTGAGCTATCTGTGGTTAAAAATATTCTGCGTATTTCCGCGCTTTCTGCGTGATTAAAATTTCTAAGGAGTAAAGGAAAGAAGGAGTTTTTCCTTACCTCCTTTCCTCCTTAGAGAATATATTTTTCTGCGTGGAATAATTGCTTTTCCGTGTGCGTCCGTGCCATCTGTGGTGAATAATTGTTCGTTTAAATTTTTTGTTTTTTTGACAATAATAAATATAAAAGGTGTAACTTTGCGGAGTCGAAAAAGAAAAAACCTTCATAAAGTGACGAATAAACTAATCAAACTAAAACAATAATAATATGCAAAAAACGAACTTAACCCATTTGATGGCGCGGGCAACAGTCCTGCTCATCGCCATGTTCTGCTTCCTCGGAGAAGCAAAAGCATCAGACGTGGGCTTGTACGGCACATGGCTGGAATCCGTTGGCGATACTAAGATAGAAGTTATTAAGGCTTTGAAACCTTTTGTCAATGACTTACAAGTAGCCAAGCATTTAGTTGAAGGAGCGCCTGACTACATGCTGAGGAATGTCACCCAAGAAGAAGCACAGGCATGTGCCGATGCCCTGAACGCGGCAGGAGCAACAGCGTATGCAATTAAAATGAACGCAAAATTTCTGCCTTACGAGTACGGCTTCGAGAACAGAGACCCCGAAGGAGAAGGATGGAGCCGTGTGGATTGCATCAATTATACGAAAGTGTATGGAGTTATATGTAATACGGGTGATTATTCATTTGGGTTCAGTGCTAGCAACAATCCACCTCAGTACCTCATTTCTCCTGAGTTGGTTGATAGGACTAGTATAAGAGTGTCGTTCAGGTACAGGGCTGGCAATCCGGACTACCTCGAAACCTTCCAGGTGGGCTACTCCACGACCACCAACGATATCAGTGCCTTCACATGGGGCGATGAAATCACAACCAACTTCGGAGATTTTGAGCAATACCAAAAAAACTTCCCTGCAGGCACCAAGTATGTCGCTGTAAGGTACAATTCCAACGATCAGGTTGCACTATATTTAGACGACTTCAAATTCACGGAAGCACCCGCTCCTAAAACCCTGCCTTACGAGTACGGCTTTGAGAACAACGACCTCTACGAAGAAGGATGGAGCCTCTTTAATCGCAATATAAATTCAAACATCTATAGCTATTCAATTAGTTTCTCAGGTGAATGTTTATTTAAGTTCAATTTTTCTACCAATCCACCTCAGTACATCATTTCTCCTGAGTTGATGTGCGATACAGAGATGAAACTGTCGTTCTGGTACAGGGCTAGCAATGAAAACTTACCAGAAATCTTCCAGGTGGGCTACTCCACGACAACCGACGATATCAGTGCCTTCACGTGGGGCGATGAAATTACAGCCAGCAACAAACAATGGACACAATACCGAAAAACCTTCCCAGCAGGCACCAAGTATGTCGCCGTAAGGTACAATTCCAATGATCAGGCTGCACTACTTTTAGACGACTTCACATTTAAGTCTTATGAAGCACCCACTCCTAAAACCCTGCCTTACGAGTACGGCTTCGAGAACAACGACCTCGAAGGAGAAGGATGGAGACTCGAAGATTGCATAAATAATTCAAAAATCTATAATACTAATTATAGTCTCACAGGTAATTGTTTCTTTGATTTCAAAAAATCCTCCAATCCACCTCAGTATCTCGTTTCTCCTGAGTTGATATGCGATACAGAGATGAAAGTGTCGTTCTGGTTCAGGGCTGGCCATGAAGATTACCCTGAAACCTTCCAGGTGGGCTACTCCACGACGACCGACGATATCAGTGCCTTCACATGGGGCGATGAAATCACAACCAGCAACAGAAGTTATACGCAATACAAAAAAACTTCCCTGCAGGCACCAAGTATGTCGCCGTGAGGTACAATTCCAACGATAAATTTGCACTTTTATTAGACGACTTCACATTTAAGTCCTATGAAGCACTTGCTCCTAAAACCCTGCCTTACGAGTACGGCTTCGAGAACAAAGACCTCGAAGGAGAAGGATGGAACCTCGTGGATTGCGACGCTAATTCAAGACTACGAGCAGCTACATATTATAGTTACTCTGGTGATTGTTCATTTGAGTTCAGTGCTAGCAACAATCCACCTCAGTATCTCGTTTCTCCAGAGTTGATCTGCGATACAGAGATGAAACTGTCGTTCTGGTACAGGGCTGGCTATGAAGATTACCCTGAAACCTTCCAAGTGGGCTATTCCACGACAACCGACGATACCAGTGCCTTCATCTGGGGCGATGAAATCACAACCAGCAACACAAGTTATATGCAATACAAAAACATCTTCCCTGCAGGCACCAAGTATGTCGCCATAAGGTACAATTCCAATAATCAGCTTGCACTATTTTTAGACGACTTCAGCTTCACGGAAGCACCTGCTCCTAAATCCCTGCCTTACGAGTACGGCTTCGAGAACAACGACCTCAAAGGGGAAGGATGGAGCCTCGTGAATTGTGTCGTTATTTCCGAAATCTTTGAAGGTCATTGTTTCTCAGGTAAATATGCCTTTGGATTCGAACGTACCTCCAATCCACCTCAGTATCTCATTTCTCCTGAGTTGAAATGCAATGGCGAGATGAGAGTGTCGTTCCAGTACAGGGCTGGCAATCCGGACTACCTCGAAACCTTCCAGGTTGGCTATTCCACGACAACCGATGATATCAGTGCCTTCACATGGGGCAATGAAATCACAACCAGCAACATATATTATTCACAATACAAAAACATCTTCCCAGCAGGCACCAAGTATGTCGCCGTGAGGCACAATTCCACGGATAAGGTTTCACTATTTTTTGACGACTTCAAATTCTCCGAAGTAGGCGCTCCTAAAACCCTGCCTTACGAGTACGGCTTCGAGAACAACGACCTTGGAGAAGAAGAATGGAGCATCGTGGATTGCGACAATCAAACGCCTTTCTACCCTTATATGCGTAATTCAGGTCAGTATTCATTTAGGTTCAGTTATGAAACCCATTCACCTCAGTACCTCATTTCTCCTGAGTTGGATGTCAGTACGGAGATGAGGGTGTCGTTCTATTACCGTAAAAATCCGGAACACCTTGTAACCTTCCAAGTGGGCTACTCCACAACCACCAACGATGTCAGTGCCTTCACATGGGGCGAGGAAATCACACCCGGCATCGCATTGTTTATAAAATATATCAATACCTTCCCTGCAGGCACCAAGTATGTCGCTGTGAGGTTCAATTCCAATGACACTCAGGGAGAGCTTCTTTTAGACGACTTCAAATTCAAGGAAGCAATTGCACCTACTCCTAAATCCCTGCCTTATGAGTACGGCTTCGAGAACGATGACCTCGACGAAGAAGGATGGAGCCTCGTGAATTGCGACGAATATTCGTTAATCAGCAGCTCCTATGGTCACATGTCTTCAGGATATTATGGATTTGATTTCCATTATAACACCAATCCACCTCAGTACCTCATTTCTCCAGAATTGGTTGTCAGTACGAAGATGAACGTGTCGTTCTGGTACACTAATATTAATGTGGATTATCCCGAAACCTTCCAGGTGGGCTACTCCACGACCACCAACGATGTCAGTGCCTTCACATGGGGCGATGAAATCACGGCCAGCAATAAAAAGTGGCAGTGGTCACAATATCAAAACACTTTCCCTGCAGGCACCAAGTATGTCGCTGTGAAGCACAATTCCTATGACAAATTGATTTTGGCAGTAGACGACTTCAGCTTCACGGAAGCAGCAGGCATGAAGGGCGATGTCAACTTGGATGGCAGTGTTGACATTTCCGACGTGGTACTGATGGTGAACTACATCCTTGGCGACAACTCGCTCGTGAATGTTCCGCTCTATGGCGATATGAACGACGACAGCAGCGTGGACATCTCGGACGTAGTCGCTCTCGTCAACATCATCCTCGGCGGCAGCTAACCGAGATAATGAAGATAAACTAAATGATTTCTACGGACAAAAGGAGGACTATCCCTTTCTCCTTTTGTCCGTAGATTTTTATTTTCACGCTGAAAACGCAGAAAACACAAATTACCATATAATTATCCATAAATTTTCTTCAATGAATGCCTAAGATAATTGGCTTCGCCGAGCTGAAGGTTCGTGTTTAAATAATCCGTGTGCATCTTTGCCATCTGTGGTTGAAAAATTAGAATCATCGGGGTCGCTGTTAAATAATTAACCATCTGTTAGACAAAATTTGAATTATATTGGGGTTGTTTTGCAGAAACAGAAAGAAACTCCCTATCTTTGTTGTCTAAAAAAAATTCTGTAACTATGAATAGCATGAAAAAGATGATGATGGGCGTTGGCTTGCTGATGGTCTGTGTAGGCATGATGGCTCAGACGGGCAAGGAATGGGACGACCCGATGGTGACGAGTGTGAATCGTGAGACGGCACACAGCTTGGCAATTCCGATGGTTTCGGAGGAATAAGTGACAAAAAAAATAAATGAAGAACCTCATTAAGTACAAAGGACAAAGGACAAGGAACAACTTGGTAAGTTAAAAATTAAAAATTGGCTATCCAGTTTGTCTTTCAACTTTTAGTAATCATTAAAAAATAAGTTGGTACGTTTTTTTTAGGAAAGAAATTAAAATAATTAGAATAATTTTTTCAGAAATAAATGTTTTTTTGTTTTAAACAACACCTAATTTTTGGAGTAATTATGATAACTAAACTTTCCCATCATATTGGGATAGCGTAACCCTCTGACGCTGAAAGCGTCATCGCTCAGTAACCGTAGGTCGGAACGACCTGCGGGTGGTGTGTAACCAGGCAAGATGCACTCTGAAAGAGTGCCCCAACAGCCACAGATGGGCGACTCTTTCAGAGTCGA
>DGSN01000071.1:64686-139602 GCA_002393575.1 Prevotellaceae bacterium UBA4361
GAGCGGACACACAGCTATCCGGGGGTGCTTCGCACCCTCGGTTACTGAGCGATGACGCTTTCAGCGTCTTCTGATACAATTATTCAAGGGATGGGAAAGTTTAATTATTTCATTGTTCCTTAACTATTAACTTTTAACTCTCTAATAATCCTAAAAATCCTTTAAATCCTTGATAAAAAACTTAATAGAATTATTCTGAGCGATTACTTACAGTTTTTGGCTGAAATCAAAGAACGATTGTGGATGGGTAGTTGCAATGCAGATGGCAGTTCGTCCTTCGAACAATCAATGGCTTGCACCAGTGAGTCGTGATGGCGCAGTTTCATGATAAAGACACTTGGTCCCGTGGTGATGCTACCTACAAATGCCTTGCTGGAAAGTAGGAAGTCAACTGAAATGATGAGCCGAATGATGGCGTTCTTCTTGCTGCAAGAATCTTCCCGACAGAACTGCTGGTGATAATAGCCCCTCTCATCCTCTTGGCAGAGAGTAAGAAGATTCAATCTTGGAAAGTCTGCCTTGGCTTTTAGGAATTGGCGATAGTCATCGGTGAGAATGAACAGGCATTCCCCGTCGTGGAGTCCTAAGCTCTGAATGATGGTGCTGCCATCAATCAGGCGTGTTTCCGTGACTTTGTCGCCTCCTCGGATTTGCACTCCTGAATAAATCGTTGGCAGCGACAATTGCGCTCGAAGCATATCTTCCTGCTGAAGAATGTGGGGAGTGAGTTGCCAAACCATTCGTGCTATCAGAGCGTATGCACTTGTGTAGTCGGCATCAATGCCCAATTCGGGAATGCAATACCTCTGTGCCGTTTCGTATGGGACATCTTGAGTCAGCAAGACGCGTTCCTTATATGTTGCATACGCTACGACGTGCCCAATGAAGGACTTTGCCGTTTTCTTCACTTTCCAAACGAATGGTTTGATAGACTTCTGTTTGAGGCATTGTCTGAGAATGTGGTGCCACGGTGGTAATCGATGAAAATTGTAGTTACTGTGGAACGACTCATGCACTTCTTTGCAAAACGGCAGAAAATACTCTCTCCATCCCACGCCCGTACCAAAATTGGCATCGTCGGAATAGAGTTGGAACTGAATGCGGTGTGACAGGCAGTAGAGCATAGTGTTTACCATATAATTCATCTCAACAAAGAAACCACTGTCGATTCCGATATGGCACACGAGTCTCCTACGGAAGGACTCATTGACCTTCCGATACGAAAGTAAATCCATCATGTTAAGGGATTAGAATGAAATGAAGAATGGTCGCTACGCTCCGAATGAAGAATGTGTTTTAGTTCAAGTAATTGTCATTCTTCATTCTTTCATTCTTCATTCCTCATTCTTCATTCCTCATTCTTCATTTAAAAAACTTTTTTCCATTCTGAATAAAGAACCCGTGCTGAGGCTTGGCAGAGAGTTGACGTCCTGTGAGGTCGAAGATAGGAGCGTCGGCACGAGGTACGGACTGAGGAATTGACGAAACGGATGCAGACTCACCCGCGTTCTCCATGATGTTGCGTATGTGTCCCATGAAGAGGATGGTGCCCGTTTCGTTGTCCTCGATGGTGAAGTAGAATGGATGGTTGATGGTCATCGTTGTGGAGTAATCGTCAATCGATGTGTTTTCCATGGCGATGACGGTGGCAGCTGCGGCGATGGTGCCGCTTTCGTCCACGTCGATATGTGCCAGTTGCTTGATACTGCTGACAGAAAGTTCCATTGGCGACATCAGCGTGAAGTCGGCACGCGTGGCATCAAATGCGTCTTGCATTCCTAATGCTTTCATCGCGTCCACTAACGTCAATTCGCTGTTCGTCTTGAATCGAGGCATGGAGAGCGTGATGCCCTTCGGTTGCATGGCTTTCTGTATGTTCTCCCAACGTTTTGGAGTAAACGATTTCTCTACTTCCGTCAAGTCGGGCAGGAAAAGCGTCATACTGAATTTCCCGCCGTAGCCATAGTAGAGTTTCACGGCTTGGTAGCCCTCTGCCTGCGTGTACATCAATCTCTCCTGCTGATACATCATCGGGATGCTCACAGGGTTTTTGCCATCGTTGTAGAATGTTTCGTAGTTGGTGAAATTTTTCTCAAAAGGTGAAGACCATCCTCCCTTGAAATAGATGGTGTTGATGAGAATCATCTTGAGCATTTCGTTGGGCTCCATCTTGATGGAAGGAATGGCTCCGTGCGTGGCATCGTTCACCCATGTGTCAATCTGGTCCATCGACTCTTGTAGAGACAGGTCGAGTGTTTGCAGATAGGCATCGTAGTATTTCGTGTTCACGTCGTAGAACGATGACAGGAAAGGGAAACCCGTGTCGGACCAAATGCTGTTGGCGGATTCAAACGAAGGGACTGATTCGGTGCTGACTTCTTCAGGCGACATCCATTCGGGCACGATACGTTTTTGCAACGCGCTCATCATTTGCTGGTTGTATTCATTCAGTTGCTGAGGAGAGTAGTCCGTAACTGACAAGGCTTGCTGCATTTCGGCGAGCGTGTTGCCAGCGGCTCCATTTTGCAACATGCTCAGTGCTATCCATGCAGAGAGTGGGGAGAACACCAGGTTCTTGTCTTCTGCTTCGCATTGCTTTTCCAACTGCTCCATGAGGTTGAACGCGAACGTGTGCGTACTGATGGAGGGTGCTTCCTGTGCTGCAGCGCTGAGGCTCGCACAGAAGATGGCTGAAAGGATGAGTTGACGTTTCATAGTCTGAATTGTTTTTTTAGTTGAAAAAATGATGCTGCAAAATTAGTCTGAATGAATCGCTTTTGCAATAGCTGTGAGGCAGATGTATATGCCATCAACGCAAGGATTATCGTCTAAACACTTTTCTGTCAATACTTTACAACACAAGGACATGTGCATTCGTTCTCCTTTTTTGTCAATGAACTCTTTCTCTCTTCATTTGAGCACTTTCTTCCCATTCTGAATGTAAATGCCATGCTGCGGTGAAGTGGAAAGCCGACGACCTGTGAGGTCGTACATTGTAGTGGTGTTGAATCCTCTATTCATGTCGTGAATAGACGAAGTGCCTGAAGTTATCTTGTGCGTTCCTGTTTTGTCAACAATGGTATAGGTGACTTCTTCTGGAAAGTAGCGAAGCCAGAAATCCACCTTGCCCAAATGATAGCTGTCGGTTTGCGTTCCCACTTGTTCCACCTTGAAGGTCAATCTGCGGTCGTTGTATGAACCCTCATCAATGCAATAGATGTAAAGATTGTCATTGCATGGAACTTCCATGAATCCTGACACGTGCAGTTCTTCATTAACTAATTCGTAGTTCAACTTCTCGTTGTCTGCCACCTCTGCATCGACTTTTTCCACAGCGAGAGGGCTACCATGCCAACGACTATAAGAAAAAGGGAATGGATAATAGAGGTTATCTGACTGGCTATTGTAAACGTAAATGGCTTCGCGGGACCATGAACTTGGTGCAAAATTCACAATGCCATCCAAAACTCCATATCGATAGCCGATACCCTCAGTCCAAGTCATAGTTTCACTATACATGTGTTCCATTTCTGAAGTGCATTCAATGGTGAGTTGCTTCAAGTCCTCTCCGTTGATGTTGACCGTTTCCACTTTCTTCACGTAGCAGGAAATGTTATCATCAGAGAGATGCCGCATGAACGTGTCCCCCTCCTTCAGGTTGAAGTCGTAGATGATGGATTCACCTTTGGAATTGAGGTCATGGCGATAAACGCGCTGGTTCTCCTCTCGAAGCAAGACTTCCAATCTTGTTCCTTCGTCGGTTTTGGAAAACACTTTGAAGTATGTCTTGCTATCCACCACGGTGTCGTTCTCCACATAGTAGTCCTGAACGATGATGTGACCACCCATACTAAAATTCATCACATGCCAAGTTTTACCCTTTTCGAGAAACGGATGCTGTGCCTGCAAACTGAAACTGATGACAGAAAGCATCAATGATGTGAGTAAAATTCTTTTCATAATACAACTGATTTTTTAGTTAATAATATGAGACGTTCTGATGCTACAAAATTAGTTTGATTATTTGTAATTTGCAATATTTGTGAAACAAATGTATATGTTTATGGGAAAAGATTGTGGATGCAAGCACTTTTAAACCAGCGGTTTATGGTGATGTGGCTTGTATATGGAACGACTACTTTTGTAGAACCATGTATTTTTTGCCATTGTAGATGTAAAGCATATATTTGCCTCGTTGAATGGTTGTTGGTAGGAACGGACTTGATGTACCTTCAAGTGTATAGAAAGTTTTTGAGCCGTTTCTCACTTCGATGCGCTGAATGTCGTTACTCAGGTCGAACGTGGATTGCCGTTTCTTCTTCGTACTGAATAGCGTGTGGCTCACATTGGTGGGTTTGGGACGTTTTTGATTAGAGTCTGGACCTGTCATTTCTATACCTTTATAGAACAACACCATAGGTCCCTCCAAGTAGCCTATCTTATAGACGAGCCCTTTCCACGATGGCAGACAGTCGCCTTCTTCCAACACATTATAATAGTAGTCTAAGCATTCCTCCTCCGCGTCTATCATTTCAAAGGCTATGCCGTCCAGGGTTCCGTATCTGATGATGTCGCCATATTCAAAGCTCTTAGAGAAATCATAGAGAGGAAGGTCATCACTCAACCTTTCCATACCAGGAAAATAGACCCTGCAGTAGACCAACGTGTCCCCTCGTTCGCTGCGGATGAAGCCCAATGTGTCGCATTGTTCCGACTGCTTGGCGATGAGGGGAAAATAGCTGATTCCGTCGATTTCAACGGAAGAAATCAGCTCAAATACGGTGCGAGGAGTGCCGTCGCTGTACTCCACTTCCCACTGTGTTCCTTCTGTCCATACTTGCTGTGCATGTACCATAGCAATGAGGAATGAGAATTGAAGAAGAAGTATGGTGACTCTTTTCATAATGCGTATTGGTTGAGATAGTTTTCGAGTGTTTGGTTTTGGATAATGTCGTTGAGTTTCCTTTTCATGCGCTGTTTCCGCATGGCAACGGATGAAGGGGCGATGCCATACACGTCGGCGAGGATGGCGTTGGGCACACGCATCACGATGAGGCAGCAGAAACGGATGTCCTCTTCTGTCAGGCTGTCGTGCTGACGGCGCAGTTTGGTGGTGAAACCAGGAAGCACCATGTCGGTGTTTCGTTCGATGAGTGCCCACGATGCTTCCTCCAAGTCGATGTGTCCGCTCTTGTTGCGACGTGCATTGAGGATGGGGAGGATGATGGCATAGAGGTGTTCGTAATAGCGTTTTTGCAACTGTATGTTCTCTGCCTTCACGAGTTCTGCCCCTTCTTGCACTTGTTCTGCCAGCATCATTGCCTCCAGTTCTTTGGCATGTGCCAACTTTGCTCGCCGTCGGTAGAGCAGGGCAGTGATGGAGGCAGCAAGGAGCAGGAGCAGCACGAAGATGACGATGAGATAGTGGCGTGCTCGCTCCGTAGCCAAGGCTGTCTGCTGGCGTTCTGCCTGTAGCTCCATCTGCTGTTCGTGCTGGAGCGCATGGATGCGAGCCATCGACTCCGAAGTTTCCTGTGCGGAGATGGAATCGGTGAGTTGCAGCAACACCTGACTGTCGTCGTAGGCATCGCGCCAACGGGCAGCATCTTCGTGCAACTGCATCTGCAGGCGCACCAATTCGGCACGGGTGTGGATTCCGCTTTTCTCCATGTCGTCATGAATGCGGCTTTCCAACGTCGAAACTTTTCCTTCGGCAGCCAAGACGTAGGCAAGGGAAAGGCGGTAGAGGTCGGTTTGCTGCACATTTGGGTCGATGCGTTCGGCTTCGTGCAGAAAGAAACTGGCTGAGTCGGTGTTCTCGGCTTGCAGATAGATTTGGCAGAGCATGAGGAGCGTCTGCGAGCGATAGTCGAGGGTGTCGGTTCGTGCCAATCGGTAGGCGGTTCTCGCTTCCGTGGCAGCGGCATCGAGTTCACCGAGGACGATGTGCGTGGCAGCCATGCGTCCATGCGCCTCCGACTCCATTCGGGTGTCGCCCAAGGCATGAGCCTCTTCGAGCATCCACTGCTGGTATTGCTGCTGGAGCTGGCTCAGGTTCTTTTCCTCGTAGAGTTGGGAGATGCAGGTGAAGAGGTCGAAGCGTGTGTGCCTGTCCTTGCATCCTTTGCTGTAGTCGGCTGCATTGAGCAACACCATCAAAGCCGAATCAGGGTTTTGGTGGTGCAACAGCGTCTGTCCTCTTTCCAAGAGCAACTGAGTCATGGCTGTTGAGTCGTTCTCCGAAGGGCTGTCGGTGTTTCTGCCTTGGCAGGAAATGAACAGCAGGGCGATGCAAATGACGAGATACTTCATGCTTCTGATGGAATAGATTCGGACACAAAATTACAAAATAAATTCCTTTCCGTTTCATCAAATAGGGAAAATGTATATGTCGGTAGATGTGCTTTTCTGCGGTGAATGGGTGATTGTCAGGCGATTAGGGGAGATGGGAATGTATATAATAATGAGGGATGGGGTTAATGGGTAGAATGGGGTTAATGGGATTCATGGGAACGCTTGTGATGGGGTGCATGAGGGGATTGACTGATGCGTTCTTTAGGATTTAACTTGTTGCCGAGGGCTCGTCGTTTCGATAACGAGCCCTCGGCGTGATTCAAACGAGGGCTCGCTTGAAATATAACGAAGGCTCGGCGTTTCAGTAGAATCAAAGGAATGAGTCAGCGAAGGGGAAATGAAGAATGAAGAATGAAGAATGAAGAATGAGGAATAAAGAAAGAAGAGTGAAAAATTGCTATCTAACGAGAACTCACAAACTAATAAACTTAAAAACTCAAAAACTAACATAAGAATTTTCTTTCCTTTCAAATTATTACCCATTTGTTAGACAAAATTTGAATTATATTGGGTTGTTTTGCAGAAACAGAAAGAAACTCCCTATCTTTGTTGTCTAAAAAACAATTCTGTAACTATGAATAGCATGAAAAAGATGATGGGCGTTGGCTTGCTGATGGTCTGTGTAGGCATGATGGCTCAGACGGGCAAGGAATGGGACGACCCGATGGTGACGAGTGTGAATCGTGAGACGGCACACAGCTTGGCAATTCCGATGGCTTCGGAGGAGGATGTGAGCAAGAACGACTTGAAGGCATCGCCTTACTATTTGTCGCTCGATGGCAAGTGGAAGTTCCTATGGGTGAATGCACCGACTAAGGCTACTGCTGCGGTGTGTGCCAAGGACTATAACGATGCTGCATGGACGGACATCGACGTGCCTTCGAGCTGGCAGGTGTGGGGACTGCGCCACAACAAGGCGTGGGACAAACCGCTCTATTGCAATGTGGCTTATCCGTTCTCTTTCAATGAATCGACTTACAGTGTGATGGCTGACCGTCCAGGATGGTTCACCTACAACAGTTCGATGCCGAACCCCGTGGGCACTTACCGCCGCACGTTTACCGTGCCTGCCGATTGGGCAGGACGCGACGTATATGTGCGCTTCAACGGTGTGGGACATGGTTATTACCTGTGGGTGAATGGACAGCGTGTGGGCTATTCGGAGGACTCCTATTTGCCTTCGGAATTCAATATCACGCCCTATCTCGTGGAGGGTCAGAACACGATGGCATTGCAGGTGTATCGCTTCACGAGCGGTTCGTTCTTGGAGTGCCAGGACTATTGGCGATTGACGGGCATTCAGCGTCACTGCTTCCTGTGGGCTGCTCCGAAAAGTCAGATTCGCGACTACTTCTTCACGACCGATTTGGACCGAACTTACACTCATGCGAAAGCCAACGTGAAGTTGTGGCTGACGGGTGTGGAAGGCGTGGAGAACGGAACGGTGGAGGTGCGCATCAAGGATGGAGCGACCACCATTGCCAGTGCTTCAGCAAAGGCTGAGGCTGAGTTGAGTCTCGACATGGACGTGGAGCAGCCTCGCCTCTGGAGTGCTGAAACGCCAAACCTCTACGACTTGGTGCTGGTGCTGAAGGATGCACAGGGCAAGGCGGTTGACATCCGCGGAGGGAAAGTGGGATTCCGCGAGGTGGAAATCCGTTCGGACGGTGCGCTCACCATCAACGGACGACGAATGGTGTTCCACGGTGTGAACCGTCACGACTTCTCGCCTGTGGATGGTCGTGCCATCAGCGACGAGGAGATAGAGGAGGACATCAAGACGATGAAGCGGCTGAACATCAATGCGGTGCGCACGTCGCACTATCCAAACGACCCCGTGTTCTACGACCTCTGCGACAAGTATGGACTCTATGTGCTGGCTGAGGCGAATGTGGAATGCCATGCCAACATGAAGCTGTCGTCGGTGGAGAAATTCCGCCATGCGATGGTGGAACGCTCCCAGAACCATGTACGCTGGATGCGCAACCATGTGTGTATCTTCATCTGGTCGTTCGGCAATGAGTCGGGCAATGGCGAGAATTTCCGCTATGTGTCGCAAGCCATCAAGCAGTTGGACCCAACGCGACTGACGCACTACGAGGGTAACAGCGATTTTGCCGATGTGTCGTCAACGATGTACGGCAGTTATGAAACCATCGAGTGGATTGGTTCTTCGCGCCAAGGAAAGACGGGACAGAAACCGCACATCCAATGTGAGAATTCGCACTCGATGGGCAACTCGATGGGCAACGTACGCGAGATGTTCAACCTCTATGAGAAATACACTTGCCTGACGGGTGAGTTTATCTGGGATTTCAAAGACCAGGGACTGCTGACAAAGAGCAGCACGGGCAAGGAATACTGGGCATACGGCGGTGACTTTGGTGATGCGCCGAACGATGGCAATTTCTGCATCAATGGCTTGGTGCGTCCCGACCATTCGCTGACAGCTAAGTCGTATAATACGAAGAAGATTTATCAGCCTCTCGAATTTCATGCCATCAGTGGCAGACCATCGCAGTTCCGCATGAAGAACAAGATGGCTTTCCTCAGCAGTGCCGAATACGACGTGAGGTACGTGGTGGAGGACGAGGAAGGCATGGTGCTGGCGAGTGGCAGCATCAACCGCGATGTGGCTGCGGGCGACAGTGTGGCAGTGACCATCGACATGCCCGACCTGAATGCTGTGGATGCAGCCAAGGAGGTGTTCGTCCGTTTCTATGCAACGCTTCGTGAGAACACGGCATGGGCAGAGGCTGGCTATGTGGTGGCGGAAGAGAAGTTGCAAGTGAAGAAAGCACAGAAACCGATGTACGACATGACGAAACGAGCTGCTGAGGATGACGAGTTGTCGGTCAACGATGGAGCGACCACCATCACTGTCAGGGGCAAGCGTTTCTCGGCTACGTTCAGCAAGGCACAAGGCACGATTAGCGGCTATTCCTACGATGGAGTGTCGATGTTGAGCAAACCGATGTTGCTGAATGTGTTCCGTCTGCCTACCGACAATGACGGACGGCAGACCAGCAGTTGGGATGCGATGGGACTGCGCAAACTGAGCGTGAAGGGAACTGCTTCAGAAGCCATCAAGAGCGAAGACGGCAGGACGGTCAACGTGACTTGTACCAGCACTTATACAGGACAAAATGGTACTAAGTTCGATGTACACTTGAGCTTCATTGTTTGTGTTGACGGTGCCATCATGGTCAATTCGTTCATCCGACCATCGAACACGGGTTCCATCTTGCCAAAGATGGGTTTCCGCTTGGAGATGCCTGCGCAGATGGAGCAGCTCGAATGGTTTGGCCGTGGACCTTGGGACAGTTACCGCGACCGCAAGGAGGCTTGTTTGCCTGCCATCTACAAGAGTACGGTGACGAATCAGCAAGAGGACTACATCCTTCCTCAGGAACATGGCACCAAGCAAGAGGTGCGCTGGATGGCACTGACCAACTCGGAGGGCAGCGGTTTGCTCTTCTCCGCTCCCGACCAGATGGCTGCCTCGGCTGTTCATTTCCGTCCTGAAGACAACTACACCGACCGCAACAACCGCTCGAAGCACACGTATCAGTTCAAGACTTGCACGACGGCGGTGGTGTCGCTCGATGCAGTGACTCGTGGATTGGGCAATGCTTCGTGTGGACCTGACGTGATGGAGAAATATGAGTTGAAGGCTGCGAACACGGCTTTCCGTTTCATCATCATCCCTCTGACGAGCGAAGTGAAAGCAGCTGATGAAGCCCGTGCCGACATGCCTGTTTGTCAACCAGTGAGTTGTGAACGACTGACCAATGGTCGCATCAAGATGAGTACACCGACCAAGAACGCCACCATCTACTATAGCATTGATGGCGATACTTATCAGAAGTACACCAGCACCGTGCTGCATAACGATGCTTGCACCGTGAAGGCATATTGCAGTCTTGATGGAATGATGGACAGTCCTGTGATGAGCTACAACTTCGACTTGTTCATCAACAGGAGCAACTGGAAACTGGTGAGTGTGGATAGTCAGCATGGTGGCAACGAAGCGCGTCTTGCCTTCGATGGCAATACCAACACCTTCTGGCATACGGAGTATCAAGGCTCCGAACCAACCTGTCCTCACACGCTGGTTGTCGATATGTTGAAACCTTACTGGGTGACTGCCTTCACTTATTTGTCTCGACAGGACGGCAATCAGAATGGCATGGTGAAGGCATACGAAGTGTATCTGAGTACAGATGGCGAGACATGGGGAAGCCCTGTGGCATCGGGAGAGTTCAAGAACACCACCGCACTTCAGATTGCCACGCTGAAGACTGCCACCGTGGGACGATACTTGAAGTTTGTTGCCAAGTCGGAAACCAACGGTCGTGCCTGGACTTCAGCTGCTGAAATCGGCATCCAGGCAAGTGGTGATGCCACAGCTATTAGCACTCCACAGGCAACGTCTGCCTCCTCTTCGGAATACTACGACTTGCAAGGCAGAAAACTCTCATCTATCCAGAACCGCAAAGGCATCTTTATCCAAAACGGGAAAAAGATTCTGCATTGATGCTTTGGAGAACAATTAGAAAACCGAAGGCTTTGGCACGCATACGCCAAAGCCTTCGGTTGTCTTTATATATGCAATACATTCCGGAGAATCCACCAAGCGAAGAAAAGGATGATGTAGGAGTAGAGCGTGTAGGGATGGTGGGTGAAGCGACGGAGGGAGTTGTTGCTCGGCAGGATGCAGTCGGAAAGGAGAACGAGCAGGAAGAAAGGGATGGAGAGGATGAAGAAATAGTTGTAGGAAAGGGCTTCGGAGAAATGACCGTGCAGCGCGGAATGAACGGCTCGCTGGAATCCACACGATGGGCATTGTGTACCCGTCAGCATTCGCCACACGCATTTCGGTATGAATGGGGAGGAAGTTGAGGGATTCACTGCATAGTAAAAGACGCCTGCCAACAAGACGATGACAAGAATGAGGAACTTGAAGGATTTAAAGGGAATCTTTGGTAACACTAAACACTAAAGACCAAACTTTAAAGTGAGTGAATTAGAATTTCTTGAACGGCAAGTCCTGGGTCGAGCAGATAGATGCGCAGTTGCTGCCGACCTGTTGTGGTGATGGGAATGGAACGGGAGGCATAGCCTCGGAGCACGTTCCATCGCCATTCGGCAGTGAAGTCGTTGGCATGGATGGAGAAGATTTCGGGCTGACTGTTGCCCAAACTCACTGCAAAGCGAATGTCGCGGCCTTCATACGCGTGCAGCGTTGGCAGGGTGCGAATCTCGATGGCGCTGTCACCTTCAGCCAAGTGAAGTTCATAGTCCAAATGTGGAGCCGAAGCGAGATGTTCTGACGAATAGGAAGGTGAGTCGAATGGTTGGAGCAGTACACCGTCGGTATAGTTTGGCGATGACGGCTTCAACAAGGTCGTCGAGACCTTTGAGAACCACAACGCCACTATCATCAACTACTTCGAGGACAGGCTCACCAATGCATCAGCAGAGTCTTTCAATGCTAAAATCAAGGCTTTCAGAACACAGTTCAGAGGGGTTGCAGACATCAGCTTCTTCATGTACAGGCTGGCAACACTTTATTCTTAATTAGCTCAAGCCTTACCAACCGGATAAATCCGCTGAGCCGATTTAAGTGAGAAGTGAAAAGTGAGAAGTGGAAAATGCCACCAATCAATTGGAAATTATGCCTCCGAATGTGCTGGCTGTGAACCCTAATATCAAAAGAGTTACGAAGATGAGTACCCAAATAATCACAGCACTGAGGGCTGACCAGACAGCCCATTTCTTGGCTTTCTCGGACGCATCGTAAGCGGCTTCCCTCTGTCCTACGTTCCAAAATGACTCCACCTTGAAAGCATAGACAATGGAAACAATGCCAAAAGGCAAACAGCAGAAGATGGTGGTGAGGATACCCCAAATCAGATGACTGCTTGGAGGCATTTCGTAGCCATTGTTTTGCTGCTGATAGTTCTGCTGCTGATAGTTCTGCTGCTGATAGTTCTGTTGTTGGTAACTCTGCTGTTGTTGGTAACTCTGCTGCTGTTGGTAACTCTGGTTTTCTTGCGAGGATTCTTGTTCTCCTACTGGACGTGGGTCAATTCTGTGAACGTCGTTCCGTTCGTTTTTGTCGTATGGCATAGCTTTTTGAATGAAGAATTAAGAATTAAAAATGAAGAATGAGGAATGAAGAATGAGAAATGAAGAATGAAGAATGAAGAATGTATTTTTCTCTGCTCTTATAATGTGTGATTTTCATTCTTCATTCGGAGCGAAGCGACATTCTTCATTCTTCATTTAAACTGTTTATTCCAGTGTCAGTTCCTTGATGAGACGTTTTGCCTTTCCATATTTCTCGATGACGGAGAGGACATAACGTATGTCAACACCGATGCAGCGCTGGAGACGTGTGTCAAATTTCAGGTCGCTCGACATAGCTTCCCAGTTGCCATCGAAGGCAAGACCGATGAGGCGGCCCTTCTTGTCGTACATGCCCGAACCCGAGTTGCCACCCGTGATGTCGTTGTTCGTGAGGAAGCAGAGTTGCAGGTCGTTGCTCTTGCTGTCGAGGTATTTCTTGCCGAAATCGCCCTTCTTGAGCCAAGCATACACCTCTGGGATGAGTTCGTAGTCTGGGTTGTTGCCTTGCTTCTCATATTTGTCTATGATGGACTGCGAAGGAGTGAAGCATTCGTAGGTGAGGTCTTTCGAAGGCGAATAACCCTCCACGATGCCGTAGCTCATGCGGAGTGTGAAGTTGGCATCTGGGTAGTATTCCTTGTCCTTGTTCATTTCGCGGAGCGCATCGCCCAGTAGTTGCTCGTAGTGGTCAACCTGAGAGTTTGAATGATACATCTTGTAGAGCAAAGTGACGAGATCCACCGCATGCATGAAGATAGGGTCTTCGCCCACTTCGGCAAGGCTCTCCACCTGTGCCAAGTCAGCAGGACGGGTGAAGACGGAATTGGCATAGAGGAAGTCGGCGTAGGCATCATAGTCGCCGTGGAAGAGCGAATCCACCACCAAATAGTATTCAGGCAGAAGACTCGTGTCAGGCAATTGCTCCACGAAGTTCTTGGAGAGTGCAGCGAAAATCTTCTTGTCGGTGCTGATGTCGATGTCCTTGAACGACTTTTCCACGTCCTTCTTGAAGTCGGAACCCTTGCCTTGTGCCATGCCAACCATCTGCTTGATGACAAAGCCGATGATGTCGCTTCCGCTCCAGAAACTCTCCTGCCAGAGGTTCATGGTGAAGTCGCGCTGGAAGTTGCGAGCATATTCCTCCTTCAGTGAGTCGAGGATGCCGATGTACTTTCCTCGTTCTTCAGGCTTCTGCTTTGCCCATTCCATGATTTCCTTTTCCAGAGCCTGCTTTTCGGCAATCACACCGAGTTCCTGCAATGCCTTGTTCTGACCGATGGAGAACTTCCAGTAGTTCGAACTCTGTGCATACTTCGAAGAGTACATGATGCGGAGTGCATCCGACGAGTTCATGGCTTCGGTCATGATGGCTTGCTTCACGCCACGCACCTGAATGCGGTTGTCGTTCACCGTGCGCATCGTGTTTTCAATGCCATAGCTCGACAAGTAGCGGTCCGTACTGCCTGGATAACCGAACGTCATGCAGAGGTCGCCAGGCTGATAGCCTTGCAGCGAGATGTGGGCATACTGCACAGGTTTGTAAGGCACATTGTCCTTCGAGTATTCGGCTGGCTTGTTGTTCTTGTCAGCATAGATGCGGAACACCGAGAAGTCGCACGTCTGGCGAGGCCACATCCAGTTGTCCGTGTCGCCACCATGCTTGCCCAAGCACTGAGGCGGAGCAAACACCAAGCGCACGTCGTTGTAGCGCTGATAGACCGACATGTAGTATTTGCTACCTTTATAATAAGGTACCACCTCGCCGTGAATGCCATTCACCGAGTCCTCGATAGCCTCTTGTAGTTGAGTGGCAACGGAGTCGATGGTGAGCATACGCTGTGTGGCGTCCATGTCAGGAGTCACAGCAGCCAACAACTTGTCCGTCACGTCGTAAGTGTTCAAGTGGAAATCCACGTAGAGGTCTTCGTTAGGCAGTTCGTCCTTCAGCTTCTTGGCGACGAAACCATTGCGCAGGTAGTCATGCTCCGTCGTGGAATGGTCCTGAATGGAACCATAGCCACAGTGGTGGTTCGTGAATACCAAACCGTCGGGACTCACAACCGAACCCGAACAGAAGCCGCCAAACTGCACAATGACATTGTTGAGTGCAGGATGCTCCGTACTGAACAACTGGTCGTGCGTCAGTTCGATACCCATAGATTGCAGGATGGAATCGGTCTTTGCCGACAAATTCGAAATCATCCACATGCCCTCATCAGCGCGAGCACCCATGAGCGTCAGCAGTGTAATGACACTAAGAAATAGTCTTTTCATGTTTTTTATTTTAATTTGATTATTAATTCTTCAGTTACAGTAAGTCTCTTCATTTTACCGTAAGCTTCGGTTCCGCCGAAGCCCCTCTTCCCTTTTCACTTAAAAAACCTCCCCACGTAAGGCAAGCTCTTCAGCGGCAAGTCCTTCTTCACCACGTAAGCCAGGAACATGCCGATGAGCACCGTGTTGATGCCGATGCGGGCAACTGTAGGCCATTCAGCAGGCAGCATTTCCATCACCGCAAACAGCACACACGTGAGCAACAAGTAAGCCCCGATGTCCTTCAGCGGATAGTCGATAGGATTCTTCTGCTGTCCCACAAAATAGCTGAGGACCATACTCGTGAAATAACCAGCAAACCCTCCCCAGGCACAAGCCCAATAGCCAATCTTCGGAATGAAGATGATGTTCACGGCAATCAGCACCACGCAACCAGCCAGCGAGAACCAAGCACCCCAAATCGTCTTGTCGATGAGCTTGTACCAGAACGAGAGGTTGAAATACACACCCATCATGATTTCCGCAGCCATCACAATCGGAATCGTGCCCATCGCCTCACGGTAGCTTTTGCCAAGGATAAGTATCAGAATGTCCATGTAGCCCACGACCATCAGGAACGCCAAGAACGTGAAGATGAGGAAATACTTCATCGAAGTGGCATACATCTCCTTCGCGTCCGAGTCCTTGCTCTTCGCAAAGACAAGCGGCTCGTAGGCATAGCGGAACGCCTGCGTAATCATCGCCATAATCATGGCAATCTTCACGCACGCACCATAGATGCCCAGTTGCACCTTGCCCTCCTCAGGGTCGGGATAGACAAACGGGAAAATCATCTTATCCACCGTCTGGTTCAAGATGCCAGCAATACCTAACACAAGAATCGGCCACGAATAACTCAACATTCGGCGCAGCAACTTCCCGTCGAAATGCCATTGGCTGAACATCTGCTTCATCTCAGGGATGAAGAAGAACGTGACGATGCTCGTGCAGAAAAGGTTGATACTGAACGCATAGCCCTGAATATCCTCAGGACTGTAAAGCCTGTGAACCAAGTCGTAAACCACGCCTGGCTCCGTGTGCTTGTCATAGAGCGTAGGCAGCAAGGCAAACCATATCAGGTTCAGAATGATATTGATGAAGATGAAAAGCAGTTTCAGCGAAGCAAACTTGATAGGACGCTTCTGGAATCGCAGCAAACTGAAGAAAATAGCTTGGAACGCATCAAGCGACACCACCACCGACATCATCCACACCCATTCGGGATGATGCTGATAGTGCAGCGATTCAGCGATACCTGGCAAGAACCCGAAGATGAACGCCAAGAACACCACGATGAGCATACACACCACCGTCAACGCAGTGGAAAACACCGTATTCGCCTTCTCCTTCGCATCATTCGCAAAGCGGAAGAACGTCGTTTCCATACCGAACGTGAGAATCACGAGGATGAGTCCCGTAAACGCATACACATTCGTGATTTCCCCATATCCACCACTTGCCGACGGTATCGTCACCGTATAAAGCGGTACCAGCAGATAATTCAGAAACCGCCCAACAATACTACTCAAACCATAGATTGCCGTATCTTTTGCTAAAGCCTTTAAGTTTGCCATAATCTAACCACAGATATTAAATAAAACCACGAATTACACAAATTAAACGAATTATAAATGAATAAATTATTGTTATATTACACTAAAAACTACGTACTCTACACTTTTGAAAAGCAATTAAACAATAAATCTCTCGAATTGTAAAGAAGTTGAACCAAAATTGATGAGTATAGCAAGTTTCTTATTTGCTACTTTAGCATAATTGATAGCTTGAGCTCGATGTAAGTCGTCAAGTTCTTGCACAGCCTTGAGTTCAACAATGATATTGTCATAGCAAATGAAATCTGGTACAAACAAACTTTCCAGGCTTTTTCCTCGATAGTTTGGATGTAGAGAAATTTCCCGTTGATAAGGGATGTCTTCATCTTTAAATTCAATTTCCAAAGCGTCTTGATATACTTTTTCTGTGAATCCACATCCCAATTCACGATGTACTATCATTGCCGCACCAACAATCTTAAATGCTTCATCTTTATAAATCATATATAATTAGCTTATCAAATATGTGTAAAAATTATCTTATATTAATTCGTTGAATTCACGTAATTCGTGGTTATAACAACCTTTCAATGAAATCTTGTAATTCAAGTTTTCTTGTCAGGTCAAGAATTAATTCGTTGAATTCGTGTAATTCGTGGTTATAACAACCTACCAATGAAATCTTGTAGTTCATGTTTTTTGTCAATCCAAGAATAAATTCGTCAAATTCGTGTAATTCGTGGTTTCGTGAAATCAGAAGTCATCGAATATGCTAATCAAACTAAGTTTAATATTTTAATAATAATTCGTTGAATTCGCGTAATTCGTGGTTTAAATACTTCGTTGAATTCACGTAATTCGTGGTTTCGTGAAATCAGAAGTCATCGAATAGACTATTCATCATCGTGTTGTTCTGCGGTGTGCGGCCCAGGTGTCGGTATGCCAGTTCCGTCACCTCCCGTCCTCGTGGTGTGCGCTTGATGAATCCCTCCTTGATGAGGAACGGCTCATACACCTCCTCCACCGTGCCAGGGTCCTCGCCGATGGCAGTGGAAATCGTACCGATACCCACAGGACCACCCTTGAACTTATCGATAATCGTCGTCAGAATCTTGTTGTCGATTTCGTCAAGACCAAACTTGTCAATGTTCAGAGCCTCCAACGCGATATGAGCGATTTTCGTGTCGATGCGTCCCGTACCCTTCACCTGAGCGAAGTCGCGCACACGACGGAGCAGCGCGTTGGCAATACGTGGCGTTCCACGACTCCTGCTCGCAATCTCCCCAGCAGCATCCACGTCGCAAGGCACGTTCAGCAGACGAGCAGAACGGAGAATAATCGTCTGCAAAATCGAAGCATCATAATACTCCAAGTGCATGTTGATGCCAAAGCGCGCACGGAGCGGAGCCGTCAGCAGACCGCTGCGCGTGGTAGCACCAACCAGCGTGAACGGATTCAAGTCAATCTGAATGCTACGAGCCGAAGGACCCTTGTCAATCATGATGTCGATGCGGTAGTCCTCCATCGCCGAGTACAAGTATTCCTCCACCACAGGCGACAGTCGGTGAATCTCATCGATGAACAGCACGTCGTGCTCCTCCAATGATGTCAGCAAACCAGCCAAGTCCCCAGGCTTGTCGAGTACAGGACCACTCGTCACCTTGAACCCCACCCCCAGCTCATTCGCAATGATATTCGCCAGCGTCGTCTTACCCAGTCCCGGAGGCCCGTGCAGCAACGTGTGGTCAAGCGGTTCGCCACGAAACTTAGCCGCCTCCACGAAGATGCTCAAGTTCTCCACCACCTTCGTCTGACCGCTGAAGTCGCCAAAGTGCAGAGGTCGCAACGCATTCTCGAAGTCCTTCTCCTTCGACGACATATACCGTTCTTCTCTGATGTCAAAATCGTCTGCCATTTCAATCCCTGTGTTAATAACGTATATCTTTTTTGACGGTTTTAATTTGCAAAGTTACAACAAAAAACCGAGAACAACCGCAATCATCGCCCAAAATCCCACAGCACCCCTCCGAAACCACTGTTCACAATCTTTGCCCCTCCCTAAAATCTCTTCCTCATCCTTCCAATCCCTCCTTCGCTTTTACTGAAGTTTTAGTTCGGTGAAAACCAATCTTTCCTTCAATTGCACAGAACTTTTCCTTCGATTCTACTGAAAAACCGAGCCTTCGTTGTCATTCAAGCGAGCCCTCGTTTGAACTTCACCGAGCCCTCGTTTGAACGATAACGAGCCCTCGGCAACTAGTTGAATCCCAAAGAACACTTCAGTCAGTTCCCATATACGCTTCAGACAATCCCCAAAATAGCTGTGTAAACAGCATTCCCTTGTCGCATATGTTCCCATTCTCCCAACATTCCCATTCTCCCCATTATTTCCCATTTCCCTGCCACAAAGCCTCACCATCAACTTCCACTAACCAACAAGATGCTATGCTATCTCACTCTATGAATTTTAGAGGGCAAAGAAAATTTTCTGAAAAAATGTTTCGTTTTTTCTTTTTCCGTTAAAAATTCTTTTTTATCTTTGCAACCGACTCTATGGAAGTCTTTCGCAGAAAAGGCAATTGGTGTACGGGACGTGTCCCGTTGTGCTAATGCAAAGACAGCCCACGCCGAGCCAGAAGAGGCTGATATCCAACGATGGATGATGCCAACGCAAGGAGGAATGGGTGGGTAAGAGTAGAGTCGCTATACATAGAAAAGCGTCACTAAGCGCTTTGTCTCTGACGTTCAGAAACTTCGCAACTTTCAAGATAAGGTCACGGACAATGCAACAGATGATGCTCATGGGATGTTTTTATTAGCATCCCTCTTTGCGTTTGTTTTTACGTACACCTTATAAAATAGGTATGCGTTTATGTCATCGTAAAGATGGGATGGTTATATAAACACATCGGCGTGGGTTTCGTGTTGCTCGTTCAACCTTATCGGGCAATGCGAAGGCCTCTGAACGTGGAGCGGGCAACGAGTCGGATCTCCACGCTTTTTCTTTTTATAGTTCCCTAACACGTTTTTATTTACGCCAACGCTGGGAGGTCGATAGGCAAAGTTAAATTCTATCGATATGAAGAAGAATCAAAATGAAGAACTTCAATCAAGACGTGAATTCTTCAAAAAAGCAGCCAAAGGTGCTCTGCCTATTCTCGGTGCTATTGCTTTAGCAAACGCTCCTTTACTTGCCAGTGCTGTTGAGTCAGAATGTAACTGTACAAGTTGCACGGCAAGTTGTTCTGGTGGATGTTCTGGTTGTAGTGGTGGATGTCAAGGTACATGTAGTAGTACATGCTCTGGAAGTTGTTCAGGCACCTGTCGAGGCGGTTGTTCAGGTAACTAATTATTGCTGTGTGCCTATACTTTATGGGGCACACAGCTTTTAGAATCATTTTTTGAATAATGAAGATGTCGGAAGTTCAGTCAAGAAGGGAATTTTTTAGGAGTGCTAAAAGAATAATTTTACCAATTCTTGGCTCTGTTATAGTCTTTAACCATCCTCTATGGGTTAAAGCCATGATTACAGAGTGCCAATGTACAAGTTGCGTAGGTAGTTGTATGGGCGGGTGCAAAGATCTCTGTATGGGTACGTGTACAGGGACGTGTTGTAACACGTGCCGAGGAACTTGCATAAGTTGTAGTGGTACATGTAAAGGAACATGTTTGAATTCTTGTGTGTCAAGTAGTGTGTCAGTTGTAAAAGAGTCAATGAAAACAATATAGTAATGAATGAGTGCACAATTGTTTTTATAGTAACGAAGGACTGTCAGCTTTCATGCAAATATTGTTATTTAGTAGCCAAAAAGAGTGGTGAAGAAATGACAATTTCAGTAGCACAATCAGTTATTAATTATATACTTTCTACAAGCTTTCTGGTAAAGGGGACAACAATTATCTATGATTTCATTGGGGGTGAACCACTTCTTAAGATAAATCTTATCAGCGAAATAATGGATTATGCAGTAAACGAGATGAAAAAATCGAATTTGGGATTAAAATTCAAAATAAGAATCACAACAAATGGTATTCTATATAATAATTCCAAAGTACAATCTTTTATACAAAAGTATCATGACCATTTAATCATTAGTATATCTATAGATGGAACCAAAAAGAAAAATGATTTAAACAGGGTCTTCAAGAATGGGAAAGGTTCCTACGATAGCATTATTAGTAATGTTTATTTATGGCATTCGCAATTTCCATTCATAGGTACAAGAATGACTATTTCACATGATGACATTCCATTTGTTTATGAGAGCGTTAAACATTTAATTTCTCTTGGTATAAAAAAGATTGATGTGAATCCTGTTCTTGAAAATGTATGGCAAGAGGGTGATGAGGTCATATATGAAGAACAATTAATGAATATAGCTGATTATATAATAGATAATGATTTGTATTTTGATAAAGAATTAGACCTTACATGTTTTGATGAATATATAGGTAAACCATTAGGCAAAAAAGATATGATAAACCCTTGTGGATCCATGTTCTTGTCTGTAGATTCATTAGGACGTTTTTATACTTGTATGAGATTTGCAAAGTATTCACTTAGAAGTAAAAAACCAAGAATTATTGGAGACATCCATAATGGTATAGATAAAAACAAATTACGTCCTCTTTATGCATTAGATTTGCAATCACTTTATACTTCAGAATGTTTTTTTTGTGAAGTAGCAACAGGATGTAAATGGTGTCCAGCAGAAAATTATGATTCTTCCTCAACTGGAACTATTTATGAACGTTCTGTTGCAACATGCAATATGCATAAAGCAAGGGTTAGAGCAAAAAACTATTATTGGAACAAAATATATCAAAAAAACAAATGGATAGAATAAAGGAAAGAGTAAAACAATGGCAATCAGGTATAACAAGAACAATTACGTTCATTGTTACCCAAGATTGTCAATTGGCATGTAAATATTGCTATCTTGTTGGTAAGAACGACAAGCATAGAATGTCGTGGGAAATAGCCCAAAAAGGAATTGATTATCTGCTGGCAAATGAAAAAGATTATCCTGAGGAGTCTGTTATTTGGGATTTTATCGGAGGCGAGCCGTTATTAGAGATAGATTTGATAGATAAAATATGTGATTATATAAAGATGGAGATGTACCGTTTAAATCATCATTGGTTTAACTCGTATAGATTTAACTTTACAACAAATGGTATAAATTATAATGCCCCGAAGATTCAAAAATTAATAAAAAAAAATAATTCTCATATAAGTATTTCTATAACGATTGATGGTACGAAAAAAAAACATGATTTAAACAGAATTTTTAAAACTAATCAAGGTAAAGAATATGGTTCATACAAACAAGTTGTGAGAAATATTCCTTTATGGTTAGAACAATTTCCACAGGCGGGAACTAAAGTAACTATTAGTAGTTCTGACATTCCTTATATCAAAGAGAGTGTGATGCATTTATATAGCCTTGGTATACATGAGGTAAACATTAATTGTGTTTTTGAAAATGTGTGGAAAGAAGGTGATGACATAATATTTGAGGAACAATTAATGCAGTTGGCTGATGAAATTATTGATGGCGGATATTATAAAGACTATTCCTGCTACTTCTTCTCCGAAAATATTGGCAAACCAATGGATTCTGGAAAACAAAATACGAATTGGTGTGGCTCTGGAAAAATGCTTGCTCTTGATTCTTATGGTAATTTTTATCCATGCAATAGATTTGTAGATTTTTCTTTGCGCGAAAAAATTCCTCGGATTATTGGCAATGTGGTTAACGGAATTGATAAGAATAAATTGAGACCTTTTCTGTCTTTGGATAGAATTACTCAAAGTAAGGAGGAATGCATAAAATGTGAAGTTGCTAGTGGATGTGCATGGTGTCAAGGTGAAAATTATGATAGCGCAGATACTTGTACCATTTTTCAGCGTTCAACAGCCATCTGTAAGATGCACAAGGCTCGCGTCCGTGCAAATAATTATTACTGGAACAAGCTCTATAGAAAATTGGAGCTGGAAGGAATCTCACAAGAAGAAGCAAAAAAACATATTAAACAAATAACTAATAAAGAACTTTGTTAGAATGAAAAAGAGACTAATCATTATTTATTTATGTTTACTTTCCTCTATAATTGTAAAAGCAGGGGATTACAAGTATGTTAGAACTTACGATGCTAATGGCAACGTGGTTGCAACAGCAAATATAGACGAGTATATATCAGCTGATGTTAAAGATATACCTATGATGATGGGTAGTATGAGAATGTTGACGTGGGGATTATATACCAGATATGGAGACGATTGGAAATGGACACCAGCTCCTAATTATAGTTATAATAGCCAAAACAATGGGTGGTATATCTTTGTGTGTACAATAGGTTATCATTCAGAATATTTTTACTATAAAATGGATGGCTCTTGTGTTAGATCAACTTTTATGGCTGGAGGAAATGGTCGTTATAAGGAATATATTCCATCAAAGAGGCCAACAATAGACAGGATGGGACCAACTAGATAATATATATATAAATTATGGTACAATATTTAGTGATATTATTAGATGACACTTCTGTGAGCTATTGTCATTGCAATAATCCGTATAAAGAGCATCGACTCATCAGTTTAGATGATTTACGAAACGGTATTTTATATGCCATGAAAGAAAATCTGATGATTCAGTTTGTTTATCCAGACTATGACCTACCTGAAGAGTATAAGGAGAAAATTGAATCTATAGACCATCATAATATAGTATCTTCTCTCTACTTTGATAAATTGATGTTTGAAGAGTCTGATGTGGTTGTCTTTCAAGATTGGTCCAGTGTGTCAAATTATGATTTTGAGCCAGGTAAAGCTTACGTTATAAAAACAACAAAAACTGATTTGTTTGATAGATATTGTTCCCTTAAAGAGATTCTTGGTAAAGTCGATCGTCTTAATGTGGTGATTACAGATGTGGAAAAATTTACGGATGGGGATTTCGAAAGTTATAAAAAGGTTCTTTCTGAACTATCCGCGGAAATTGAAAAACTTTATGTAGCAGGTAAATCACCTCAGCTGAATTTGTTGACTGACCGTATGATGCTTTCAGAGATGAATAATTGTGGAGCAGGAGAAACCAATATTACATTGGCTCCTAATGGTAAATTCTATGTGTGTCCTGCTTTCTATTATGAGAATGAGGCTGATAGTGTGGGCGATTTAGATAAGGGTCTTGATATCAAGAACAAACAACTATATCGACTTGATCATGCTCCTATATGTCGTCATTGCGATGCATGGCAATGTAAACGCTGTATATGGTTAAACAGAAAAACAACTCTTGAGGTGAATACTCCAAGCCATGAACAATGTGTGATAGCACATTTGGAACGTAATGCAAGTCGAGAACTTCTCAATAGCATTCGAAAACATGGTACATTCTTACCAGAACAAGATGAAATAGAAAAGATTGACTATTTGGATCCTTTTGACAAAAGAGCGGATTGGCAATAATATTTAACCATTATTGATATTAAAGTAGAATATGATGAAAACTATTATTATTTCATTAATGATAAGTGTCTCTACATTTAGTAATGTCTTTGCGCAGACAATGTGCTATAGGTATGTTTATTCGGTTTCTCAATCTGGTGAAAAATATGATAAATATGCAAATGAAGGTGAACCAGGTTGTACGAGTCCTAATTATCGAAAAAAATTAGGCTATTATTTCACATTTAACGATAATAAATCTACAGTTTGTACTTCTGACAAGAATGGAAAAGCATCTCGTAGCATTTATGGAAATCTTATCATAGCTGATTTCGTAAAATCGACCAATGAAATGCATATTTACAAATTCCGAACTGATGGTGAGACCATTCGTTTTTCTAAAGATTTTAAAAGAATGAATAGAAACGGGTTACCTCCAAGAACAGATGATGTAGATGTTTTTGAATATTATCAGTCTAAGATTAACCCAGACGAACATTTGTATTAATTAGAGAGCCTATTAAATGATAACAATAGATATTTATAGAAGTGTAATAGGACTATAATAAATGAAGAAACTATGAATAAAAAACTTGTTGGGCAAGTGACACCCGAGGAACGAACTGAGATTCAGACACTCTTCGAACGTCGCAATGGCTTGAATGAATTAGCAAAGATTCTTACTTCTGATAATTCGGAACTGTATGAAAGGTTAGTGAAAGACATGGGTGAAACAGGTACAAAGTTTCAATCGTGGTGGGATCGAATGGCTGAAAAATATCAGTGGGAAGGTACTGAAAATGGCAACTGGGAAATCAATTTTGAAACGTGTGAAATATTCTTGGTATCATAAATGTGCATGATTATGAATAGTTTATTGGTTTTACCTTTGTTTATTGGTACAACGGAGCTGTTACTTATTGGTGGATTGGCTTTGTTGCTTTTCGGTGGTAAGAAACTGCCAGAGATGATGAAAGGGCTAGGTCAAGGTGTTCAAAGCTTTAAGAAGGGAATGAATGAACCTTTGCAGGAGGATTCTGAAGAAGAGGCTAAGGATGCGGATAAATCTACAGAACAAGATGCCAAGTCGTAATGCACAAACCGACAATCTTTTAACATTCGGCGGACATCTGGAGGTGCTTCGCCGAATGCTTTTTCGTGTTCTTGCTGTTGCTGGATTAATAGCTATACTTGTTTTTTGTTTTAAGGATGAAACGTTTTCTTTGTTGTTAGCTCCGAGTGAATGGGATTTTGTGACTTATCGATGGATTGAGCGTATTCTTCAATCTATAGGTTTCGTGGAGTTTCGATTTGAAGAGTATCATGTTGATTTAATTGCCACAGATTTGTCATCTCAATTCATGACACATGTCACAACTGCTGTGTATTTGGGTGTACTTGGGGCTTCACCTTATATCTTATACGAGTTGTTCCACTTTGTGTCACCTGCATTATATGATAATGAACGTAAATACTCTGTGCAGGTGGCTATGGTTATTTATGTGCTGTTTATTGTAGGCGTCTTGATGACTTACTTTGTCCTTTTCCCTGTTTCTTTTAGATTCTTGGGAACCTATAGTGTGGCAGAACGAGTTCATAGCACGATAACGCTTGATTCTTATATCAACACTTTTGTTTCTTTGACATTAGTGATGGGCTTAGTTTTTCAATTGCCTGTCATCGCCTTCTTTTTGGCAAAAATGGGCGTTGTCGAGGCTTGGATGCTGACGCAGTATCGTCGTCATGCTTTTATTATTATCATGTTGGTTGCTGCTATCATTACTCCACCTGACTTGATGACGTTGATTCTTGTTACAATTCCGCTTTATTTGCTTTATGAAGTAAGTATAAGGGTTGTGATGTGGGTTGGAAAGAATAATCGGGAGGAATCGTGACATTGCAACTTTATGCTTTCTTTTCTGTTTTAGATAAAAATCGTCGAATTCATCGGGAAAAAAGAAAAAATGCAGTACATTTGCAAGGTGAATGGGTTGAACCCGTTGATCGATTGTGAAAACTTAAAAATGATATGGTTATGAAAAAGTTGATTTCTTTTTTGTTCTTGATGATGGTGGGTGTGGGTGCGTTCGCACAGAAAAGCTATGTGAATGTGATAGGAAGACCGATGTATGCGAGTAATCGGGGAACGAGTCTTTCGGGAGCTGTGCCTAAGGATATGGAAAAGTTTTACGACAATTATAGTTGTGAATTTGGGGATGTGCTGAATATGCTGGGGCAGAGAGGATTTGTGGTGGAGGATATGAGTGTTGCGACGGATAAGGACGGCATACTGTTTGAGGTGGCGATTCTGTCAAAAGCGGATGGGACGAGTCCGAGTGCGGTGCAGAAGGTGAAGGATGACGAAGATGAGGTGCATGAGGTGGCGAGGTATAATTTGCAAGGTATGCCTGTGACGGAGAATGAGAAGGGTATTCAGATTGTGGTGTTTTCTAACTACACGACTAAAACGATTATCAAGGAGTGAGAACATGATAAGGACTATGAGTCAACAAATTTACACAAATGGGTCATAAATGGATTATTTATTTGAGATAATTTGTGGAAATTTGTTGACTCATTCTTTGGAAACGATTGAGAAGACGTAAAGACGATATAAGGGGGCTATAAATACATTTTTGTGGATTTATTTGGTTGTTTGCGTATTTCTATTTAAATTTGGCAACGAATTACATATTTTAGATCAATGAAAAGATTTTTGTCTTCTGTTTTTGCGTTGGTTGCTGCTACTACGATTCATGCTGCAACCATCAGTGTGACGGTATATACTACCCAGAAGCAGACTGTTACGGGCTTTGGTGCTGCGTGCTGCGATGGGGCTATGTGCCCGTTCGGTGCTGACACTCAGCCTGTGAGACTGCTCTATGGCCCTACGTCGAAGGTTGGGCTGAACATCATGCGTATGGAAATCTCGCCTAACTTTGTGGGGGATGTGATTGTTCCGGAGTGGGGCAATTATGATACTCCTTACGACTGGAAGGGTTCGCTGCCTTCGGCTAAGATTGTGAAGCAGCGTGGTGGTATTGTTTTTGGTACTCCTTGGTCGCCTCCTGGTGATTACAAGACGAATGGCACTGCGCAGGGTGGCAATTCTGAGGAGCAGGGTCTTCAGGAAGGCAGGTTGCGCAAGGATTGCTATGACAAGTTCTTCCCTTGGTTGAACTCGTTCTTGGCGTATATGAAAAGTAATGGTGTCAATGTTGACGCTGTGTCTGTTCAGAATGAACCTGACTGGTGGGTCAGCTATTCGGGCTGTCTCTACACGCCTCAGGAGCAGTTGGAATTGGTGAAGAACTATGCCCACCTGTTGGACCGAGAGACTTATCCTGGTGTTCGTCTCATCAGTGCGGAGCCTTTGGGATTTGACCCTAAGTATTCGAATACGCTGCTGAACAATGCTGTTGCGCGCGACCAAATCGACATTGTTGCTGGACACATCTATGGTCATGCTCCGTTGGGAAACATGAAGAGCGCGAGCACGTTGGCATCGAGGTATGGCAAGGAATTGTGGATGACGGAACATTCTTCGACTGATTACATTCAGAGCCTTCCTAACTGGCACGAGCAGTTGCTCTTTGCTGAAGAGCTGAATGAGTGTATGCTGGCTGGATGCACGGGCTATATTTATTGGTATATGCGTGCGCATTGGGCTTTTGTGGGTACGGGCGAAACGAAGTATGGTTCTGCCAATGTGAAGAACCGACTGCTGCCTCGTGCTTACGTCATGTCTCACTTCTCGAAGCATGTCACTGGTTCTACTCGCTTGACTACTTCGCGCGACATGACTTCGGGCTCGGAGGCTGCGCTTGAGTATTCTGCTTACATTAAGGGTGACTCGCTGATTGTCATGGCGATTGACACGACGAAGACGGGCTATGACTTGAAGCTGAATTTGCCTTATCCAGTGAGAAGCGGTGTGCATCTGTTATCTACGGGCAACGAGGCAAGTAATCTTTGTCAGCAGAGTGACCTCGCTATTGCTGAGCCTACAAAGGAGGTGACGGTGCGGATGCCTGAACGCAGTCTGAACACTTATATTTTCATCATTGACAATGAAAATACGGCTATCAATTATGTGACTCTTCCTAACCCTGATGGTCCTAAGACTTATTACGACATGCAGGGAAGGAAGCTTGCAAGACCTCACGGTCTCTGCATCGAGAGAAGTTCCGATGGTCGTTCAAGAACTATCATGGTTTGGCAATAAGGTTTTATTCCATATAAAATTTAATGGGCGAAGACTGTAAGTTATGTGTCTTCGTCTATTTTTTATCAAAAAAACAACTTAAAGGTTGTGTGTTTCTGCTTTTATTATTATATTTGCAACGGAAAAATGTGCTTAGAATATAATGACGTTTGATAGCATTACAGAAGACGAACGGCTTTGGGCTACGCGTTATGACGGATGTGCAGACAACGTACTCGACTCGTTGTTTGAGCAATGGAATGATGTTGTTTGGCTAAGAGATTTTTTTAAGGCTAATTGGGATGACCTTTTCTCTTACTTTAAAATTACAGATGTGAACGATGCTATTTATGACACGATTGAGGATAGTGACCGTTTGCAATGTCTTATTTTAGACATTTCGCCTGATGCTGATTTGGATAAAATATTTCGTCCGTTGGAGAATAGTCGATATGCAGACATTCTTCTTGGTAAGGAAAAAGCAAAATTACAAGTTAATGCCAGACATGCATCATGGCTCAGAATTTATGCCATTAAATTAGAGCCTGGTATTTATGTTATTACTGGTGGTGCAATCAAATTGACTCGAACCATGCAGGAAAGAGAGCACACGCTTCGGGAACTGGGAAAGATGGAACAGGTGAGGAATTTCCTGCTGGATCATGGAGTTGTGGATAAAGATGCTTTTGTGGATTATATGAGTGAATTATTGTAGTTTGTTATCTGCTTAATAAAAGAATAAAAATGGAAGAAACAATTGCTGGACTTAAACAATATCAGTCACCGACTCCTTCTCGTTGGCGTGAGAAGGCTGAATGGAGGTTGCAGAATAAATCATGGCTGCGACGTTCTCAGCATATTGCTATGCTGATGCTGGACAAGATGGAAGAAATGAAACTGACGCAAAAGCAATTGGCTGAACAGATGGGATGCAGTCAGCAATATGTGTCGAAAGTGTTGAAAGGACAGGAGAATCTTTCTCTTGAAACAATCTCAAAGATTGAAGATTGTTTGCATATTTGTATTTTTAGTGAGGAGTTAGAATTGGTGTAACAAGATGTAAGTTACACTTGTTATTAATAAAAAAGCGATAGCGAAAACACTGTGATGAATTACAGTTGTTTTCGCTATCGCTTTTATATGACGGTTGTTGATGTCGTTGTTTATACCAAGTGGCGGATGAGGTCTTCCTTGTCGCCAGGGAGCATGTCGATGACTGGGATTTCAATCATGGTGTAGGCACCTGGCTGCTGCTTCAAGGATGCGCGTGCTACGTTGACGAGGACTTGGGCGGTGAGCGCAGGGTTGTTAATTTTCATGTCGAACTCAAACAACTGGTTGTGGGTCTTGCCACTGACTCCCTTGCGAACGAGGTTGACACCATGACCTACGTCGTTGAGTGCATCAACGGAGTCAACTTGCTGTACGTGTGTTTCGTCGTTCACGAAGTATGGATCTGCCTTGATGGCTTTGGCGACGGTGTCGAAGTCGGCACCTTCTTCGAGTTCTACATATACCATGCGGCGATGGATGCCTGTTCCTACTGGAATGGTCATGGAGAGTGCGTCTTTCACGCCATCGATGGCACGAACGGCTACGGAGTGTCCCATGGAGCGTCCTGGGCCGAAGTTGGTGTAGGTAATGCCTTTTGGTGCGAGGCTCTGCATGAGTGTACGAACGATGGAGTCGCTACCTGGGTCCCAACCTGCGGAGATGACGGAAACGGCATTGTTCGCCTTGGCTACTGCATCGAGTGAACGGCGAAGGTCAACGATTTGTGTGTGGATGTCGAAGGAATCGACTGTATTGATGCCGAGGGCTAGACATTCCTTTGCGTATTCTTCCACCTTGCGGGTTGGGGTGGCAAGGATGGCTACTTGTACGCCTTGGAGTTCCTTGATGCTTTTAACGACTGGATACTGAGCTAATTCTGCTGGTTTGTTCTCTGCTCCACTGCGACGAACGATTCCGATACATTCCATATCGGGTGCTGCTTCCACTGCCTGGAGTGCGTACTGACCGATGTTGCCATAACCTACGATGGCTACTTGAATCTTTTCCATGAATTTGTGTCTGTTATAAAACTTATTGTTCTTTCTTTTTCTCTCTTCTGTAAATTTTTTGCAAAATTAATACAAATGATTGATATTTTGCAAATAAATTTATGATTTTGTTAGATTTCTGATAGCATTTTGTTGAAATTGGTTGCAAAAGGGGCAGTTGAAGTTTCACTGATATGCGTTGGTGTAGGAACGACTAAAAAAGACCACAAGGATGTTTGGAACATCCTTGTAGTCTTTTGTGGATGATGAAGGTTGGGGCAGACGGTGTGTCTGCTTGCCTATATCTGTGTTTGATTACTTCTTAGCAACAGGTTCTACTACTACTTCTTCGTCCGACTCCTTGATTTTGCGACCCATCCAAAGGTATGCAGTTGGAGCAGCGATGAAGAGAGAAGAAAGTGTACCACCTACAACACCGAGAATCATGGCAAATGAGAACGAGCGGATGTTGTCGCCACCGAAGATGAAGATGGCGAGGAGCACGATCAGTGTGGAAACTGAGGTGTTGATGGTACGAGCGAGTGTCTGGTTCAACGAGTCGTTGAAGAGACGCTGGATGTCGCGCTTAGGATAGAGCTTGAAGTTCTCACGGATGCGGTCGAAGATAACCACCTTGTCGTTGATGGAGTAACCGATGGCTGTCAGGATGGCACCGATGAAGGTCTGGTCGATTTCGAGAGAGAAACCAATCCAACCGTAGCAGATGGAGTAGAGACCCAGTATGATGAGGGTATCGAATACCAATGCTGTGATGGCACCAATGGAGTAAGCCAAGTTGCGGAAACGGAAGAGGATGTAGAGGAAGATGGCGATGAGGGCGAGGATGACGCTGATGATAGCACCACGCGTGATGTCGCTTGCCACTGCTGGACCTACCTTGGCAGAACTTACGATAGAGCCGCCAACGCGGTTGTCGCGGTCGATGAAGTTCTCAAGACTTACCTTGCTTCCGTCAATCATGCCTTCCTCAACGAATGTCTGATAGAGGATTTCTTCGATTTCGGAGTCAACTTCGATGCCGTTTTCCTTGATACGGTAGTTGGTGCTGACACGGATGTTGGTTCCGTCGGTACCGAGGGCGATGACGCTGGCAGAAACTGCATCGTCAGTCTTGTTGAGAGCCTGAAGCTTGCTTGTGAGTGCCTGACGTGCCTGCTCAACGCTAACTGGCTGTGCAAACTCTACCTTGAAGTTGCGACCACCTGTGAAGTCGATGGAGCGGCTGAAGCCACGAACTACGAAGCTGATGATACCAGCAAGAACAATTGCACCGAAGATGGTGTATGACTTCTTGTAAGCGCTCATGAACTTGTAGTTGGTTCCCTGCATCAAGTTCTTAGAGAAGCTGGTCGTGAAGGTGAGGTCTTGCCACTTGTCACGATTGAGGAAGTGTTCGTAAACGATACGAGTGAGCCAAACAGCTGTGAAGAACGAACAGATGATACCAATCATGTAGGTGGTAGCGAAGCCCTTGATTGGACCTGTACCGAAGTAGTAGAGGATTACACCTGTGATGAACGAAGTGACGTTGGAGTCGAGGATGGCTGAGAATGCGTTGCTATAACCAGCGGCAACTGCGTTCTTCAGTGTCTTTCCGCCCTTCAACTCTTCCTTGATGCGCTCGTAGATGAGCACGTTGGCATCGACCGCTGTACCGAGTGTCAGTACCATACCGGCGATACCACTCATGGTGAGGGCAGCCTGGAGAGAGGTGAGGATACCGAATGTGAAGAAGAAGTTGAGGAGGAGGGCACCATTAGCTACCATACCAGCCTTGAAGCCGTACATCAAGCACATGTAAATCATCAGGATGATGAATGCGATGATGAAGCTGATGAAGCCGGCGCGGATGGATTCAGCACCGAGGCTTGGACCTACGATGTCTTCCTGAACGATTTGTGCAGGAGCTGGCATCTTACCAGAGCTGAGCACGTTGGCGAGGTCCTTGGTGTCGTTGGTTGTGAAGTTACCTGTAATCTGGCTGCTTCCACCGTCAATCTTATTATTTACATTAGGTGCGCTATATACAAGACCATCGAGTACGATTGCAATAGCATGACCTACGTTAGCTTCTGTGAGGGTAGCCCACTTACGAGCACCTTCTGTGTTCATCTTCATGCTAACACATGGGTTGCCGAATTGGTCGAAGTCGTCCTTTGACTCTGTCACTACTTCGCCTTCGAGTGGAGCCTTGCCGTTCTTGCCACCAGTGGTGCGGATAGCATAAAGCTCGAATACCTTGCCAGCCTTGTCCATCGACTTCACACCCCAGAGCAGACGTGCGTCAGCAGGAAGGATGCTCTTGGCAACAGGAGTAGCCAACAAAGAGTTGATTTCGGCTGTATCGCGAGCCAATGCGTAACCAACAAGACAACCAGCGTTGCCGTTCATAGGCTGGAGCATAGCGAAGAGAGGGTTTTCCTTCTTGGCAGCTTCGTCAGCCTTTTTCAAGTCCTTAGCCTCTGGAGTTTCCTCGGTGGAAACCTTGGAGAGGATGTCCTTGGTCTTTGATGCAGCACTGTCAACCACTTCCTTGGCAGCCTCGGCGATTGTCTGAGTGCTGTCGGCAGCCTGGGTGCTATCAGCAACTGCTTCCTCAACAGGAGCGTTGGCACCATTGCGGAGGGCTGAATTGATTTGGTTCAGATATGGAAGAATCACCTGAGTGTCGTAGGTCTCCCAGAATTCAAGGTTTGCGCTTCCCTGGAGCAACTTACGTACACGCTCTGGCTCCTTGATACCTGGAAGTTCCACCATGATACGACCGCTCTGACCTTCAATCTTCTGAATGTTTGGCTGAACGACACCGAAGCGGTCGATACGTGTGCGAAGAACTCGGAAAGAGTTATCGACAGCTGCGTTCACTTCTTCGCGCAACACTTTCTCCACTTCGCCGTCGGTGCTGTTTGTGTTCACCTTGCCCTTCAGCTGCTGAGTGGCGAAAATCGTTGCGAGATTTCCGTTCGGAGCATTCTTTTTATAAGCCTTGACAAATAGTGTGATGAAATCTGACTGACTGTCTTGTGCTTCCTTAGCTGCTTCGTTCACAGACTTCACGAAAGCCTCATCAGTCTTGTGGTCGGCGAGAGCCTTGACTACGTCTGGCACAGACACTTCGAGAATGACGTTCATACCACCCTTCAGGTCGAGACCGAGTCCGATGGCAGTTTCGCGACACTGCTTCAGGTTGTAAGTGCCAAGGTAGAATGGAGTCGTGTTGAGCGAATCCAGATAGTCAGAAGCTTCCTGCTCACTCATTGCTGCTGCCTTTCTGTCAACTCGATTGGTAACAAACGAGAAAGAGAGGTAGAAGATGCAAATCAGCGCAAGCAAGACTGCAATGACCTTGATAAAACCTTTGTTTTGCATTTTGTTGTTTAAGTGATTAAAATTATTGATTGTTGTTTAATTAATATTCAGGTTTTGTGTTCAGATGATTCATCCCTTTGTTTTTGGTTGAAAAGTATTCTGCACACACGTCAAATCACACCAAAAATGTGACATTTTGGTGCGTAGATACTCTTTCAAGGTCGCAAAGTTAGTGATTTTTTGTGAAAATAAAGATTTTTAAGAAAAATTTCGGGGCTTTTCTGCATTATTTTGATTAAAAGCTTTCTATTTCACGCCATGAGGGGGATTGCGGAGGGCACTTTAGTTTGAATAGTAGAATGAAGAATGATGAATGTAGAATGTAGAATGAAGAATTGTCGCTACGCTCCGAACCAGCTCAGTATAGCCACTGAATAATAATTACACTTATCCAAGAAGCAGGGTAAAAACATTCTTCATTCTTCATTCTTCATTCTTTATTCTACATTCTTCATTTAACACCTTTCTTTATTTATACAAGTACTTCTTGCCTTGATTGATGTGGATTCCTTTCCAGGTGGATGGCAGTTTGCGTCCTTGAAGGTCGAAGTGGAGACCTTCTCCTGCTTCACCTGTGAGTGGGAGGGAAGGACGGGAAACGATGGTTGGTATGTCTTGGTCAGCCTTGTAGAGCAAGCTGTTGTAGTTGTAATAGCCACCATTCTCGAACGGCATGATGCCGGTGAGCAGGTCGTGGTTGGTGAAGATGATTTCCACGGGCGCTGGTTCGGTGGTGACAGGACCTATCCATTGCCATATTTTGCGACCATTGGCTGTGTCTCCCACGTAGGTGCAGAGGGTGCCTTCCTGGTTGCTGTGCAAGTCGGTTGTTGTGTCGTCGGCAGTGCGTACTTTGCAGTAGATAGGCTCGTCCCAGCAGAAACGTGGCAGCTCGAAGTAGGCATAGTAGTGATTGTCGATGGTTTCGACACAGACGGGTGTGTTGGCTGGACGTGTGAGGTCGGGTTTTGGCTCTGGAGGGAGAGGTTTCGCATCTGCATCGGGGAAGACAGTGAGGCGAAGCTCTGTGCATCCGTATGGCACGAGGTCGATGTGTTTCGTTGAGTTACTGAGGAACTGTAGTTTGCCTTGTTCTGGCAATCTTGGGGTGTAACGGTTTTCTTCCAAACTCCATGCTATCTCCTTGACAGGGATGCGTATCTTGACAGGTGTCGAATTGAGGTCGAAAGGGAACGAACCGTCTGCCACGTCTGCTTGTTGGGCTGTCGGTGTCTCGCCGCTGGTGGTGTATGCGTAGTTGAAATTGCCTGTCGGTGTGATGTTCCAGCACTTGAAGTCGGGGTTCTCGGGCTTCTTTCCATGCATGTTCTCGTATTCTTCAGTGTCTTCTTCCATCTGTTGAGGAATGGCGTAGGCATAGAGCAGAGGTCCACGCTGGAAATAGACTCCTTGGCGTTCTGCTTCTTGTCGCACAACGTCCATTGGGAGGGTAAGTGTGACGACATCACCGTTTTTTACAGAGTTGGGAAGGCGGAAGAACGTGCCTGCTGTCAGGACTGAATTGAGGGGTGTGCCGTTGATGGAGATGGATGCCTTTTCGCACCATGTGGGGATGCGCAGTGTGAGAGGAATAGTGGCATCGGTTGCGCTGCTGACGGCGAATGTGAGAGTTTCGTCGAATGGGTAGTTGGTGCTGCACGCGATGGTGACGTCGCCCTTGTCGGTGGCGAAAGTGCTGGTGCTGGGTGCATAGATGGCTGCTACAGCTCCACCTTGGGCATCCGTGAGCCATAGTCGGCTGACGAAGTTGGGCAGCATTCGGTTCACATTACCAGCACAGCACTCGGTTTCATGTGTGGGGCGATAAGCTGTCCATGTGGAGCCATGCTTATAGATATTGTGGTTCGATGTGCCTGTGGCGATGAACTGATTGACGGACGAGAAGTATTGCAGGGAACGGAAGTCCTTGGTGATGGCACCGAGTCCCGCATTGTAGATGGCTTTCTCTATCTTGTCAGCCCATTCAGCTTCGCCTGTGATGGTCAGGTAGTGGGTCAGCGTCCAGGTGAAATCTACAATGTTGCAGGTTTCGTGGCTGACGTGGATGTCGTTTCCTAACAGAAACTCGGCACTCGAAGGCACTCCGTCGGGGAGCATGGACTCGGCTTCCATCTTGCGAATGGCTTTTATGGCAAGGTCGAGATAGTCCTGCTTGCCTGTATAGGCGTAGAGCAGCAGTGGCAGTTTCAGCATTTCGCAGAAGGTGACGCTGTGCATGTAGAACGGTTCGCTACTGAGAATGGCGGTTCTATCGACAGCGAATCGGTCTTGGTAAGCCCATGCGTCCTCAGCCAGTTGCAGGAGGGCTTTGTTGCCAGTCTTGCCGTATGTCCAAAGGATGCCTTCAAGCGACATGATGTTGCGTCCACCGACGATGCCTCCTGCCAGTTCGTTGGCAGTGAAGTTGAGGTAGTGCTTCTCCAGTGCTTTTGGAATACGCTCATCATCGTCGTGCTCATACTTGGCTTGGAGTACACGGAAGAATACCGACATCGGCCATGTGATGCCCTCCAAAGTGCTGTTGCCGAGAACTCCGTTGGCATTGGGATGCGCCAGCGTATATTCTATGCCTTCCATCGCCTTGTCAATCATCTCAGAAGCACCCAGTTCGTAGCCTAACTTGAGCAGGCCTTCGGTGTAATAAGCAGTTTGCTCGTAACGCCACCAGTTGTCACCATAGCTTTCATCGCTTCGTGAGATTTCTCCTGCCCAAAGACACGAGTTGTATGGGTAGGAGAGGGCTTCGGGATGCCCCGTGAGTCCATCGTGCTGGCGTTGTAGCAAGGTCTGTAACCATCCTTGAGGTTGAATGTCGGTGTTCTGTCCTGTTTGGAACTTGGCATTGTCTTGTGCCATTGCATGAGTCATCATTCCCATTGACAGGAGCATTATGGCGATGTGTTTCATGTGTCAAATAAGTGAAAAGTGAAAAAAAGAAAAGTGAAAAATCTCAATCAAGTACAAAGAACAAAGGACAATGGACACGCTTCGGAATTTGTACTATTCGTCTTTCAGCCAGCAGAAGATGGGATGGTGGTCACTCGACTTGCTGTGCGAGTCAACCTTGGCACCGTAGGAGCTGAAGTTGGAAGAACAAAGAATGTGGTCGATGCGGAAGTACATGCCGTTTCTGTAGTAACTGAAGCCAGGACCGTTCCCCGAACGAGTGTAGGCATCGTTGAGGACTTGGGTGAGGCGATGGTGGACGTAGGAAATGGGCGAGCTGTTGAAATCGCCGCACAGGATGATTTTCTTGTGGTGACAGCTTTCGATGTATTCAGCCAGCTTGTCAGCCTGTTCAGCACGGATGGCATCGGCTTTCGACAACTTCGAACTGAGAGAACGTATGTACTGCTTGTTCTCTTTCCCTTCAGGGTTCTCGATGATATTCATGTATTCGTCCTTGTCCTCTGGTTTCAGCTTGTACGATTCCAAATGGCAGTTCAGGAGCAGGAGCGTGTCGCCCTCTGCCAGCAGGATTTCGTAGGCTGAAGCCATGTTCGTTTTGGAATCGAACTGAACGGGAGTTTCCGAAAGGATAGGGTATTTGGAAAGGACAGCCATCATGTCCTTTTGCTTTGCTTCGAAATTGGAGTAAGGATATACCTTGTCCAAGCGTTCCCTCACTTCTTGTCGCCTGAGGTTGCCCGTTTCCTGGCAGCAGACAATGTCTGCATCGAGGTCAACCAAATAACCGACGCTGGGATGCTCCCCAAGAGGAACCTTTTCTTTCTGGTCAAGGATTTCCAGATGATAGATGTTGAACGATGCCACTTTCAGGCTCCCTTCGGGTGCCGTTCTGTTGAAGAAATTGATGGGACAATAGGTGCGCACACTTCCTGCACAGAGCAGTATGCCCATGATGGAAATGAGCATGAACTTGGGTTTGAAGAGCATCCAGAAGAAAATGAAAAGAGCTGTGGCAACAAGAAAGACAGGGAAAATCATCCCAAGAACCGCAAGCCTTGGATGCGAGGCAGGACTGATGTAGGCGGAATAGGCACACAAGTTCAACCCAACGACACAAATGACGTTGAGCACAGTGAATATCGTTATCAGCGCGTATTTGGGATATTTCAGTAACTTACCCATTTCCGTAGTAAGTGAAAAGAGAAAAATAGCCCCCTCCAACTCCCCCAAGGGGGAGAGAAAAAGCCATCCGGATGGTTACCCTCCCCCTTGGGGGAGTTGGAGGGGGCTATTCTTAATTCTTCTTGCTTGCATTGAAGAGAGTTGATTTCTCTTGGTCGGTCAGGCTTTGGTAACCGCCCTTTCGGATTTTGTCGAGGATGCGGTCGATTTCATCGCTTTCCGACTTCTTGCGGGCGTTGAAGTCGTAGTCAGCCTGATGCCCCGTCTGGTGGACGTGCATGTTCGCCCTTCCGTCTTTCTTCTTGCTGCCCATCGCGTTCTTCAACTTGTCGAAGAAACCGCCATCCCCCTTGTCGTAGTGGCTGCCCGTCTGGTCGTAAGTCGTTGTGCTGTTCCAGAAGTTCCTGCCATCGATGCGATAGCCGCTTGCCTGTTTCCTCCAATAGAGAATCAGGAGCAAGCCGAAGAGCATACCGCCTAAATGAGCAAAGTGAGCCACGCCGTCAGCAGAACTCAGTCCTTCCACCAGTTCGATGAGCGCATAGAAGAAGACGAACCACTTGGCTTTGATAGGGAAAGGAATCGGGATGATGAAGAGTTTTTCGTTGGGGTAAATCATGCCGAACGACAGCAAGATGCCATACACGGCACCCGACGCTCCGATGGTCATGGCAGCAGGATGGATGAGTCCGACCATCTGCCCTATTTCCTGCACAAGTCCTGCTCCCAGTCCGCACACTATATAATAAAGGAGAAACTTCTGACCTCCCCACGTCTGCTCCATGATGCGCCCGAACATCCATAGGGCAAACATGTTGAAGAAGATGTGCGACAGGCTGCCATGCATGAACATATAAGTGACCAACTGGTAGAGATGGAAATAGCCTGAGCCGAAGTAATACAAACCGCAAATGCCACTGAGCGAGATGCCCATACCCCGCATCACAACGTCCAAGATGTAGGCAGCGATATTCAGCAGCAGCAAGGTCTTAACAACAGGAGGAATTCTCATTTAAGTTTTTGAGTTTTTAAGTTTATAAGTTAGTGAGTTTTTGCTGGATGGCATTTTTCACTTTTCACTTTGAGTTTTTAAGTTTAATAGACCCTCACTGGTACTCCCTGTGAGGGAGAGAGAAGTCACCCGGATGGTTGTCCCCGCCCTTACAGGGAGGGTTAGGGAGGGTCTAAGGCTGTGGGTGAGGCTTGCTTTATCGAATGCAAAAGTACCGATTTTTGCCCGATAAAACACCAAAAAACAAGGAAATAGTAAAAAAAACAACAGAAATCTATATTTTTTTAACGATTTTGTTTGTTTGTTGCAATGAAAAAACTAACTTTGTCACGATTATTTGCTTGTAAAATCGTGCAAATCAACTGAGAACACCCATATTTTAGTAACCATAATTAACTTTAAATTCCAATTTTATGAACAAAGGTGATCTTGTAAAGGCTGTTGCTGAAAAGGCTGGCCTTACTTTGGCACAGGCAAAGGGAGCTGTTGACGCTGCCATCAATGCTGTTGCTGAAAGCCTCAAGGCAGGTGAGAAAGTTGTTATCCCTGGCGTTGTTACTATCGCTACTGAAGAGCGTGCTGCTCGCACGGGTATCAACCCACGCACAAAGGAGAAGATTCAGATTCCTGCTAAGAAGGTTGTGAAGTTCAAGGCTGGTTCTCAGCTCATCTAACATTCCTGATTGTATTAACTCAAGAGTTAAAAGAGGATTCTCGATGTGAGAAGTCCTCTTTTTCACGCTATGCTCCCGTAGTTCAATGGATAGAACAAATCTCTCCTAAAGATTAGATACGAGTTCGATTCTCGTCGGGAGTACTGAATGAACGAAAACGAAAGCATTGCCATCTGGGTGGCAGCTTTCGTTTTCTTTTTTTTGACTTCACCATTCCATATTCCAATCTTTGCCATGTTGAGCACTTTGTCCACACTCATCTTTATATAAGAGAGTTTCATCATTCTCTTGAATTCCTTGTGGCATTCTCCAAAAAAACTTTGTCTATCAATAAGTTGTGTTTTTGGCAAAGACTAAGGGTCGATGGCGGGAGTGCTTTTTAGTTGTCATTTGACACTTGCTATATATAAAAAAGGTGGGGCGAAATGCTGATAATTCTCAAACTTTGCGTAACTTTGTGATTGAATTGCAGGTGGTCAGGTTTAGATGCCGACCTCCTCATACAAAGCAAACAAATAAGTGTTTGCCGTACTTATCTGTTATTACGCTTACGAAGCGAGTATTTCATAATTGAGCTATCATCCATGTACGAGCAACAAATTCGTGAAAACATTATCTTTTTGATGTTTTATGCAGCAGTGGCAATGCTGTCTTTGATAGCATGTTGCTATCTGTTGTTCCGTCGAGCCAATGCTTTTGCCCCTTACGTCACGCCGTCAGTACGTTTGCGCCGTTGGACTGCAGCCTTCTTTGCCAGCATGACTTTGAGCCACTTGTGGTATTCTCCTATAGCTTTTCTCAACTCGCGCGAAGATATCATGCTAAGCTATATTATAGGTGCAACGCTCGATTTCCTGATACTCATTCCCATTGCGATAATCATCTTGCTCGTTATGTTGCAAGACCGCCGCCGACCGTTGTGGCTCGTTGGGATAATGGTCGTTCCTCCCGCTGTAGCACTGGCTGTGTGTTTTTTCAGGCGTAGCGATTCCCTTCTGCCGCAGATATATACCTATCACCTCTTGTCAGGCATTGGTTTGGCAATATACATGATAAGGGCAACAAGACAATACGGACGCTGGCTGCGCGAGAACTATGCCGACTTGAAACATAAGGAGGTGTGGCAGAGTTTCATTGTTCTTGCCATCATTCTGCTGGTGTTCAGCATCTACTCGCTGAATGTCAAAGGATTGGTGTTCAAATACATTACTCAGGTGAACAATATCATACTTGTCTGCTACTTCTTGTGGAGGGTGGAAACGCTAAGCGACCTGAGCATCCCTGTTAAAGAGCCGGAAGAAGAAATGGCAGCCACGGAGAATGTGGAAGACAATGACTTTTCATTATCCATTCGCAATAAAATAGGTCCACTGTTGAAGCAGCATTGCGAGGATGCACAACTCTATCTGCAATACGACACTTCCATTACACAACTCGCCAAAGTGATTGGCACTAACCGTTCCTATCTCAGCAATTATTTTGCCACGAACGGCACCACCTACAATGCCTATATCAACGGACTACGCATCCAGCACTTCATCAAACTCTATCGTGAGGCTGTGGCTGCCCACCAGCCAGTCATAACTAAGTCGTTGGCTTACCAGAGTGGTTTCCGCAGCTATAGTACATTCAGCGCTGTCTTCAAGCAAGTCATGGGAACAAATGCAACTGATTGGATGCGTACCATGACAGAGAATGAAAAATGAAGAGAAGTACAAAGTACAATTTACAAAGTACAAATTCTAAAAGCCAAAGGACAAGGACAGAGGTCTTGACCTTTGGCTTTTAGAATTGTAAAAACTGTTCCAGAATCGTAAAAAGTTACCATTTGAGGAGTTTTTATAAATATGGAATAATAGGTAATTGACTACCTTTGCGCCGAATAACTCAAAAAAAATGGTAATATGAAAAATTTGAAAATGTGGATGATTGCCGTCATCCTTATCTGCGGCACAGCGACGGTGCTCACTTCGTGTAGCAAAGATGATGATCCAGTTACACCAGAAACTGTGACGAAAGAGAACGCAAAGATTACCGATGGCAATTATGACAAGTCGTTGGCAGTGAAGTGTATCAACGGCACTTTCGTCGGCAAAAAGACGGATAATGTCATTACCTACAAGGGTATCCCATTTGTAGGTCAGCAGCCCGTGGGGGCATTGCGTTGGAAAGCACCCGTGGATGTCAAGGCAGACAATGGCATCTACGAGGCATATTACAATGCGAAAGGTGCTTGCCAGGCTAAAGATGTCATGGAATATCAAGGTGAAGACTGCCTCTATCTGAACGTGTGGAAAGCAGATGATGCTTCTACCGTGAAGAAACCTGTAATGGTATATGTTCATGGCGGAGCATACGTTGTAGGCGGAACGGGCGTGGAATTGTTCGATTGCACCAATTTCATCAAAGAAAATCCCGATGTAATCGTCGTTACCGTAGCCTACAGGCTTGGTATTATGGGCTTCCTCCATCTCTCCCACCTGCCTGACGGCAAGGACTACCCTGATGCACAGAATCTGGGAACTATGGACCAGATGATGGCACTGAAGTGGGTTCATGAGAACATTGCAGGCTTCGGTGGCGACCCCAACAACGTGACTATCTGGGGTGAATCGGCTGGTGCTGCAAGCGTAACATTGCTCTCGCTGGTCAAAGGTTCGCACAAGTATTTTAAGCGTGTCATTGCACAAAGCGGTTCTCCTGCCGTCACGAGGTCTAAGGAAGAAGCCATCGCTTGCACAAATGAAGTGATGGAAGTACTCGGCTGCAAGACCGTTGCCGACCTGCTGAAGATTGATGCTGACAAGTTGGTGGAAGCAGCATCCATTCACTCATTGAGCACGGCTCCAGAAAGAGACGGAAACTATCTGCCACTGGACCCTCATGAGGCTGTTGAAAAAGGTGCTGTAAAGGACATCGACTTCCTGCAAGGCTGCAACAAAGACGAGATGAACTTCTTTGCCCTCGCTATGGGGCTGGAAGACTTTAAGTTGTGGGGTGCCGACCGCAAGGCGAAGAAACTCGACAAGCGTTTGACCGATGAAGAGAAGGCACTGGTAGAGAGCTACTGTAATTCCATGCAGGTAGAAAGCTGGGAAGTTTACAGCCGCCTATACAGCCAGATATGGTTTATTGCACCGTGCATGAGAATGTCGGAGAACCAAGCTAAAGCTGGCGGTAAATCCTACACCTATTTCTATACGGTTGAATCTGCTGTTCCGAATCTGAAAAGCGGACATGGAGAGGAACTTCCTATCGTATTCTGTCATCCAGAGATGACCGAAGTAAGACCATACGACGCTACCTTCTCGAAGACCATGCGCAAGATGTGGGTTCAGTTCGCCAAGACAGGCAATCCGTCGTTAAGTGCAGACATCTCTCCTGACGGCAAGGCAAAGGAATGGCCTCTCTATGATACGATCAACAAGAAAGTGATGAACCTCAACGAGAAAGACATTCGTCCAGAAAGTGAATCCACGTTGAATATTGTAGATTGGGACAGAACTTATTTCCTGACCAAATACTATTGGCTCTAACAGTATCTGTAAAATGCGTGAAGAGAAGACTCCTCCAGCCCCTCCCAACCTCCCCAAGGGGAGGGAGTAGTCACCCAGCCCCCTCCAGCTCCCCCAAGGGGGAGTGTATAACCATCCGGACGGCTTCTCCTCCCCTTGGGGAGGTTGGGAGGGGCTGGAGGGGCTGGATGGCTTCTCCCTCCCTCATAGGGAGGACTGGGGTGGGTCTATAGTTGGGGAGAATCTTTTTTTCACTTTTCGCTTTTCATTTTTTTGCTTTTTGCGCATCATTGAGTCTCCATTATATTTCAAGCGAGCCCTCGTTTGAACTACGACGAACCTTCGTTTGAGTTACGACGAGCCTTCGTCGTTTGACAAGCGAGCCCTCGCTTCTTTTATGCGGTTGAAAATAAAAGTCAGCACTTGTCAATGAGTGCTGACTTTTATCGCTTTTTGCTGGGCAGTGTTGTTTAGTAAGTTAAAAATAAAAGTCTTTAGAGAAAGATTTCTGCCTCGTAGAGGCACTACAAAAGCACATATTTTGTTATATCGAACTCACGTTATAAAGAGGTTGCAAAGATAATTTTTTTCTGTGAAAAAAACTAAAAACTATGATGTCTTAACGAAAAAAATCAAGTTTGGCATTATTTCCGTCTCTTTGTCCCTCGTTTTGTGCTGTTCAAGAGACAATCCTTTCATTATTAGGGCTTAAGGGAAAGTCTGTGCTAAGGTTTTGGGGGAAAGAAAGGGAATCCGTTGAACGGTGGCATTTTCTTTTCCTTCGGTTCCTGGATGCGTGGTTGAAAGTCCTTGTCGAAACGGCTGATGTTGCGGTCGAGGAAGGACAAACGGTCTGTTAGCCATTGCTTCAAGATGCTGATTTCTTCTTCGTAGGAGCTGACTCTGTAGGCAGCAAACCAGCCAATGGCATCTCCAAAGCCTCCCATCGCAGGGAAGCCTCCCATTGCAGGAAATGCTCCGAATCCATCGGGAATGGAGTCTGGGTTGAAAGGTGGAAATGCTCCGAATCCATTAGGAATAGAGTCAGGGTTGAAAGGTGGAAAATCGCCGAATCCATCGGGAATAGAGTCGGGGAAATGGAATGGAAAGGCAAAAGCGGTGAAGGGTGAAGAGTGAAGAGTGGAGGGAGTACTTTGTAATGTGTCCTTTGTACTTGTTTTCTGCTCTTCTGATACCAGCAATTCGGGATATTTCTTGAAATGCCGCTCGGCTGAGGCTTGCAGCAGTGCGGCTTGCTGGTCGATGAATCGGTTGATGGCTTTCTGGCTGAGAATGCCTTTTCGCAACTGCAAGTAGCGTTGCTTGACAGCATTGCGGAACGATGGGTCTTGCAAGAGCCGTTGCCAAAGAGCTGGCGTTGGCTGTGTGTTTCCTCCTTCAAAGCACCATGCCTCGATGTTGTTGGCATTGCAGAAATTGCAGTTGCCGTATGCCAGGTTGTAGTCCCAAACAGGACCTGCAAAGAGTTTCCCAATGGTGCCATCCTCCTTGTCCTTTTCCTTGTAGAAATAGGCACTGCGCTTGTAGCCGTCGGCATTGAGACTGAGTTCGGTGTGGATGAAGTAATCCACAAACGAAGGAACGTCGATGAATCTTGAATATCCCCATTTCGGGTCAGTGAAATGCTCGGACTGAATCGTGAGTTCCACGGAGTCGATGAATTGCTGGATATATGCCATCTGTTCGGGCTGAAGCTTCTTCTTCGACGGATAGATGCACGACCATGTGATTTCGCTGGTCATGATGCCTTCCCCAATTCCAGGCACTTTCGACTTGAAGGTAGCATCCTTTTCGTTGTAAGTGTCGATACGCAGGATGTAACCGCCTGTCAGTTCGCGCCCAGCCGTGTCGCGCTTCTTCACGTTGGATATGTTGACTCGTTGTTCGCCCCTCTTGATGGCTTCGCAAAGGATGTAGATGCCTCGGTATTCGTCGTCCATGTAGAGTTCCACCATTTTTGTTCTGGGTCCCCAATGCCCCATGTCGCGCCACAGTTGAAACGCCAACGGGTCGCGCATCATTGACACGTCATTGTAGGGTGCCAGCAGCACCCATTGGCTGTGGGCTGGCATTCCCATGAGAGGGAAGTCTCGTTCGCTGCCGTCGGCATGGCGCAGTTCGAGGGTGTATTTCTTTTGGTTGAAACTGAGGGAACTGTTGCCTCTCAGTTTGATGCCGATGGCTCCGTGGTAGTCGCCTGTCTCCATCTGTGCCGTCACTTTTTGGGTGGCATTCAGTGGAGTGCTGGTGCTGATTCTCACGACGGGGAGTTGCTTTTGGGCTAATAGGGATAAACTCATCATTAGCCCAACAAGGATGATGGTCTTGCGTTTCATAGATTTGAGTTTTTTAAGGTAAGTTTATGAGTTTATGAGTTTTTTAGTTTAACGTGAAGCGTGGAGCGTGAAGCGTGAAGCGATTGAACCGGATGGCATTTTTCACTTTTCACTTTTCACTTAATAAGTTTATGTCTCCTAAAGAAATAGACTAAATGTACTAAATTATTATTTTAAAAATTTTGCTGATTTTGCCGATTTCTTTAGGAGATTTTTTCACTTTCAAGCCGGACGGCTTCTCCTCCCTTTGGGGAGGTTGGGAGGGACTACTGAAGGGAACTGTTTTGGAGAACGATGATGGATTCTGGACCCATGTTGAAGATGAGGTCAACGATGCTCAGGTTGGGCAGAAAACCATGTTTGGAGGAGAACACCTGATAGTAGGGTGTGGGACTGAAAGAAGCATCGAGCGAGAGGTCCTGCTTGGGGGAGATGAGGTCGCGGAAATCGGCGAATCCATCGGAAGAAACTGCTGTCTTCTCTTGGTACTCAGTGGTGCGTTGCAGCCGAGGATGAATGTCGATGAGTTCGCAGCATTTCGCTATCAATGCTTCGTTGAAATCGAGCAGATAATCATGTTTTTTCTCGTAGAAAGGACGAAAGTCGTCCTGATAGTATTCGAAGAACGGACTATTGAAATAGCTGGAACTGAGAGCCTGCCAATGCTGGTGCCGCCAGTTGCCGTGCTCGCTGATGCGGAGGTCGCGGATGAGTCTGCTTCCGTTGGCTGGCTTCTCTACAGGTACGGTGAGCGACAGTGGTCCTGTCGGTGAGTCGATGATGCAGCGGTTGCGATAGGTCTGTTTGATGTAGCTTTCACAGGCTTCCACACTGACAGTGCAAGCTCCGTCGGGACTCTTTTCCGTTCCGAGGAGCTTGGTAAACCATTGGATAGGTGGCAAATATGCTGTGGATAGAATCATGTGGAAATTATGAATGAAGAATGTAGAATGAAGAATGTAGAATGAAGAATTAAGAATGTATTTTGCCACCATCCAGAGGCGTTATTCTTCATTCTACATTCTTCATTCTTCATTTAAGCGTAGCGCTCATTCTTCATTTTATATTGGCTACCCACTTGAAGATGCGGTTCCAGCGGTAGTGGGCTGATTCAGGGTTGGCATCGTCGGAAACGGACAGCCAAACAAAGAGAGGCTTGCCGACGATGTGGTCTTCAGGGACAAAACCCCAGTAGCGTGAGTCGGCAGAGTTGTGGCGGTTGTCGCCCATCATCCAGTAGTAGTCCATCTTGAAGGTGTATTCTTTGGCTTCCTCACCATTGATGTATATTTTGCCGTTGCGCACATCGAGCGTGTTGCCCTCGTAGGCACGGATAGGACGTTCATAAATGGCGATGTTCTTCATGTTAAGCTTCACCACGTCGCCCTTCTTAGGAATATACACGGGTCCGTAGTTGTCGCGCGTCCAGCCGTAGTCGTGGTCTAAAGGATAGAGCCTTCCGTGGTATCCGTCTTTCACTTCCACGATGCTGTCGATGAGTTCGGGATGACTCAGCAGTGCGGTTCTGGCAGCTTCTGTGAGTGGCATACCGTCGGTGTAGTTGTGGATGCCTGAATGGTCCTCGTCGCTGATGTTGAGGTCGGCACGAAGCTTGTCGGGCAGGAACTGTCCGTTCTTCGTATAGACCTTGTAGTTGAACTGTGCCAACTCTGGCTGAGGCATAGGTTTGCCATCGAGGTAGATGACCTTGTCCTTGATTTGCAGAGTCTGTCCTGGCAGACCTACGCATCGCTTCACGTAGTTCTCGCGGCGGTCAGTAGGGCGAACCTTCACGTCGCCATACTTGTTTTTCTGCTGCTTCACCACTTCCTTGCCTATGCCATACACGGCATAGAACTGCTCCATCTGTTCCTCCGTGGAGTGTCCTTTCAGGTCGGGGATGTACTGGCCGTTGTCGGTAATCACCTGCTGACCGATGTTGTAGCAGAGGTCGTAGAAGTCGTAAGCATAATCCACAGCCACGGTGTCGCCAGCAGGATAGTTGAACACGACGATGTCGCCAAGTTCCACATTGCCCAATCCCTTCACGCGACGATAGTCCCAATGAGGCCATTCGATGTAGGACTTGCAGTTGAAGAGAGGCAGTGTGTGCTGCGTGAGTGGCATGGTGAGCGGTGTCTGCGGAATGCGCGGACCATAACTGAGTTTCGACACCAACAGGTAATCACCTGTGAGCAGCGACTTCTCCAACGAAGAAGAAGGAATCTTGTAGTTCTGGAAGAAGAAATTGTTGACGAAATAGACGGCAACGAGAGCGAACACGAGTGCATCCACCCAACTCATGATGGTGCGTCCAGCCGTGTCGAGGCTCTTCCACCAGCCCCAGTTGATTTTCTTCGAGATGTAGGCATCGTAGATGAAAGGCACGACGAGCAGTCCCCACCAGCTCTTCACCCAGTAGCAGAAGGCGAGATAGAGTGCCAGCACGATGATGAAGCGAACCCATTTCTTTGCCTTCGATTGTGACTTTTGTTCTTCCTTTTCTTCTTGTTCCCTCACCTTCTTGGTGCGGATTTTCGAATAGTCGGGTTTACTTGAGAATATGCCCATGATGATGTTCTGTTTTTTTTCAATTGTTTAGTGTTTAACGTGAAGAGTGAAGAGTGAAGCGTGAAGCGACCTTCGTGAGTTAAAAGTTAATGGTTAAAAGATAATATGACTCTGCTCATTGGCATTTTTAATTTTTAACTTATCTAAAACTCAAAAACTTAAAAACTCAAAAACTTAAAAACTCAAAAACTCAAAAACTTATATATTGCTTAGAATTGGAACAAATCCTCAGTAGTGAGAAGTCCTTTATGATTCTTGGTGTATTCCGCTGCGAGAACGGCACCAAGGGCAAAACCCTTGCGCGAATGAGCATCGTGGGTGATGCTGATGCAGTCGGCTTCCGAGTCGTAGGTCACCGTGTGGATGCCAGGTACCTCGTCGCGACGGATGGAACTGATTGGGATGAGGTTGTCAGCACATTCCTCCGTGCCCGACAGCGTACCATCGGCAGCGAGCAGTGTGCCGTGCGTCCAGTCGGTCTTGCGGTCGAGGTTCTCTATGATTCCTTCGGCAAGCGTGATGGCAGTGCCGCTGGGAGCATCCAGCTTGTGGATGTGGTGCGTCTCGCTCATCTTCACCTCGTAGTCAGGAAACTGATTCATGATTTTTGCCAAATACTTGTTGACGGCTGAGAAAATGGCAACGCCCACGCTGAAGTTCGATGCCCAGAAGAGCGTTTTGCCTTCGAGTGTGCATGCACGACGCACGTCCTCGCCATGTTCTTTCAGCCAGCCCGTACTGCCCGACACCACCTTCACGCCTGCTTTCCATGCCTTCAGGTAGTTGCCGTATGCCACTTGTGGAGCGGTGAATTCGATGGCGACATCTGCGCTTTTGAATGCGTCCGATTCAAAATCCTCCTGGTTGTCGATGTCGATGATTGAAACGATTTCGTGTCCTCTTTCGCGAGCAATCTGTTCTATCATTTTGCCCATTTTGCCGTAGCCTATCAATGCTATTTTCATGTTTTCAGTATTTTTTCGTGTGCAAATTTACGCAATTTCGTTGATAATCTTTATCTTTGAAGCTTTTTTAATTCAAGTTTATATGTTTTTAAGTCTTTAAGATAAGTTTATGAGTTTATGAGTTTATGAGTTTTTAAGTTTTTGAGTTTTAAATTAACTTTTCATTCTACTCCCCTCGCCTTTTGGAGAGGGGTTGGGGGTGAGGCTTTTTTACTTCAATATCATCATGGAACAATTAATTCATTACGTTTGGAAACATAAGATATTGCCGCTGCATGAGTTGCGCACCACCGATGGCAGGGTGGTGGAGGTGGTGAATCCTGGCATCCACAACCACGATGCTGGTCCCGACTTCTTCAATGCTATGGTGAAAATCGATGGACAGCTGTGGGTGGGAAACGTGGAAGTACACGTCCATTCCAGCGATTGGCACCGCCATCATCACGACAACGACGAGGCGTATCAGAATGTCATCCTGCACGTAGTGAGCGAAGCCGACTGCGAGGTGTGCTATCCCAACGAAGCCGACAAGAAGATTCCGCAACTGGTGGTCCGTGTGCCCGACTATGTGTTGCAAAACTACGATGAATTGGCACGTTCCGACAAACAGCCCCGTTGTCGGAATGTGATTGCTTCGCTACCGTCGCTGATGGTACACAGTTGGCTGTCGGCATTGCAAATAGAACGACTCGAAGAACGCACCGCCCAAATCATGGCACGTCGTGAAAACTGCGACAAGGATTGGGAAAGCACCTTCTTCGTCACGATGGCACGCAACTTCGGCTTCGGCATCAATGGCGATGCCTTCGAGACTTGGGCACGAAGCGTTCCACTGTCGGCGGTGGCGAAACATCGTGACGACTTGTTCCAGGTCGAGGCCATCTTCTTTGGTCAGGCGGGATTGCTCGATGAGTTTCTGATTGGTGCCGACGATTATTACGACCGCTTGCAGAAGGAATATGTCTATCTGAAGCACAAATTCTCGTTGAAACCGATGAATCCCAAACTCTGGCGATTCCTCCGTCTGCGTCCGCAAAACTTTCCTCACATCCGCATCGCTCAGTTGGCAATGCTCTATTACGAGCAGAAGCTGAATTTCTCAAAACTCCTGGTGGCAACCACGGAGAAGAATTTGCACGAATTGTTCGCAACGCAAGTAAGCGAATACTGGCAGACACACTATAGTTTCAACGCTAAAACGTCGAATCCATCGAAGAAAAACCTGTCTGCGTCATCGAAAAACCTGCTGGTCATCAACACCGTAGCTCCCATCCTTTTTGCCTACGGACGCTACAAGGGTTCGGAGGAGCTATGTGAACGCGCGCTCGGTTTCCTTCAGCAACTGAAGCCCGAAACCAACAGCATCGTCAGCAACTGGACAGATGCAGGTGTGCATTGTGAGTCGGCTGCCGATTCCCAAGCACTCATTCAGCTTCATCGCAAGTATTGCGAGCCTCACAACTGCCTCCGTTGCCGTTTCGGTTACGAGTTTATCCGTCATACACCCGACTTCCTCAGGGAAAAGGACTCGCCATCCTGATGTTTAAGACATGGAATCCTTGCATTGGGGACTCACTGCGACGACGAGCGTTCGTTGCAACCACAACGAGGGCTCGTTTGATTCGCGGCGAGCGCTCGTTGAAAGTGAAACGAGCCCTCGTTGCCTTTGTATGTCGGTTTTCGCGGTGCTTTGTATTCCAAGTCTTGGTGAAAATAAAGCCCAATGCGAATTTTTTTAGTTAATTTTGTTTTATTTTTAAAAAATATAGTTATTTTTGCAAATTATTATGAGATAGAGCGCTTTGAGTCTTTTAGGGCAACGAATTTCACGGGCTTCTTTTCGAATGTAAACTAAAAACAAACATACGCCAATGAAAAAGATTTTTACGCTGGTCGCAGTTGCAATACTGTCTGTCCTGAATATACGGGCTTTTACGACGGCATCGCCCGATGATGCTTTGGCATTCTTTGGGCTGTCTCCATGCGAGTTCCCCACTTGTGACTTCCTTCCTTCGAACCTGACTGAACGTAAACTGCTGTTCTCTGAAACCGAGGCGGAAGTGAATCCTATTCCTGATGCCAAACCGTCGGTCATGCTCGAAGACCATGCTCCGTGGGCAAAGGAAACGTGGCGGTGGAGCTACACCAACCCCGACGTGAAGCCATACAAGGTGATGGATGACTTGACCTTTGTGGGTGTGCCTGTCTTTGTGGCGGGTATCATTGCCAAGAAGGAGAAGAAGTCGTTCCGCCAGAACACGAAGGACAACAAGCACACGCTGGTGACTGACTTCAAGACGAGCATCGACAACTATACGCAGTTCTTCGGTCCTGCGCTGACAACGGGATTGAAGATTGCCGGTGTGGAAGGTCGTTCGGACTGGAGCCGCTATCTGGCATCGACAGCCATGTCGTATGGTATCATGGCAGCCTTTGTGAATGGCATCAAATACACCGCCAAGGAGATGCGTCCCGATGGTTCGTCTGCTAATTCCTGGCCTTCGGGCCACACGGCTACTGCCTTCGTGGGTGCCACCATCTTGCACAAGGAATATGGTATGACGCGCTCTCCGTGGTATTCTGTGGCTGGTTATACGGTTGCCACTGCTACGGGTGTGATGCGCGTGCTGAACAACCGCCACTGGGTGAGCGACGTGCTCTCGGGTGCGGGCATCGGCATCATGTCGGGAGAGTTGGCATACGCGCTGAGCGACTTGATTTTCAAGGGTAGAGGTCTGCTTCGTGGCAATTTTGAAGGTGGTCACAGCATCATCGAAAACCCTTCGTTCTTCTCGGTGTCGATGGGTGTTGGCATTGGTTCGAGAAATATGGACTTCGACTTGCAGAAGTTTGAGTTGGACGGATATGGCGACGGCGACAAGGATTTCAACCTGAAGTTTGGTGCATCCACATCCGTTGGTGTGGAAGGTGCCTACTTCTTCAATAAGTACATCGGTTTGGGAGGTCGTCTGCGTGTGAACAGTTCGCCAATCAAGGGCTGGGACGGCATTGAAAGTTATGCTTGGGAAAGCTTGGTGGACGGTCTCTTCGGAGAAGGATACGAGGATGAGAATTATCAGCGTTTCCTTAATGGTGATGGTGTGTATGGCGAACCAGGCTACATGCCTGCACTTTTGGAAGAAGTGGAATTCAAAATCAAGAGTGACCACTTGACGGAATTTGCTGGCGACCTCGGTGTATATTTCAATTTGCCACTTTCAAAGCGCTTTGCACTTGGCTCCAAACTGCTTGTAGGTCGCAGCATCATGCAGGAGGTGGACTTGAATGGTGTTGTCACGGGAGGAACCAGAGACGTGGATTTCGACGATGATGGCAACCTCACGGATGTGAAGCTCTTGCCAGATTTGTATCACACGGAATGGGACTACTTCACGGTGGGTGGTAACAAAACCATGAAGTTTGGCACGGGACTTTCGCTCACTTTCGCTTACAAGGAGAACTATGCTTGGCGAGTGTTCTGCGATTATGACTATACGCGCAAGACCTACACGATGACTTACGATCCTGGCGAATTCCTTCTTGACGCTTTGAACATAAGGGAAATGGCTGATTTCTTTGAGGTTGACTTCACCGAAAGCCAAAGCATCAAGAAAAACCGTCACACTTTCACCATTGGCGGTTCGTTCACTATTTCGTTTTAAAAAAGTGCTAAGACAAACGAAGAATAATATCTCCTGAAGAAATATACTAAATGTACTAAATTTAAATTTTGCCGATTTAGCCAATTTCTTTAGGAGACATATAAAGTAAAAATGAAAAAGGCTTTCCTCTCTGTGGCTTTCGTGGCTGTGTCTTTTCTTGCTCAGGCACAGTATTCCTACATCGGCTTGCACAAATACGACGGCCAGCACAAGAATGAACTGTCGGGCTATGTGATGGTTGGCAAAAATGTGGTGTCGGGTTGGTTTGGAGGACTCGAACTGTCGTACAAGCGCCATCTCACCGACCGCTGGCACATCGGTGCTGACATCCAGAACCAGTATGGCAAGCAGTTGTACTCGTCCGACATCCAAGGTGGCTACCGTTTGCCCGTTGGTTGGAGCGATTTCTACTTTGACGGCAAGGTGATGTATAACCGCTACCAGCGCTGGAACATCAATGAGATTGTCGGCAATCTTTCTATCACATGGGAGACTCCTTATTTATATCTGCGTGTGGGCGAGTCGTACATCCATTACCAAACGGTGGATTTCGGCTATCGCGAACCTCTCACTTTCACCTTCGGAACAGGGGTGAGCATCCGTCCCCGCTGGTATTCTTGGAACATCGGTCTTTTCTTCCGCAATTATGACGACTTCTACTACGAGAACTGGAACATCAACTGGGGACTGAACTTCTACGCCACCTTAGCCAAGCGGATGCAGCTCTTCGGCGAGTTCAACATCCGTCCAGCAGGCAGTATGAGCCAGTTGGCCTCGAAATACGAGACTTCAGGAAAATTAGGACTTAAATACGTGTGGTAAGATGAAAAAGATACAATCGGCATTATTGACTCTGACTGTGATGATTGCACTGGTGGCTTGCGAAAAAGTAAGCCCTATTGGTGTGCTTGTCAGCGGAACAGGTGTGGAAGACCGCGTGAAAATGTCACATCTCTATTTCCAGGACCACAAGGGCGAAGGCTACTATTGGGACGCTTGCGGCAAGGATGAATACACTTTCCTCGTGGGTGCTGACAGTCATTTGACAAACGACAAGGGCCGATTGCAAGAGATGTTGCAAAACACACTGGACAACAACGACTTGCTTTGTGCCCACTTGGGCGACATTGCCGACACTAAGGCTGAATACTATATTGATTTGGAGGATTTGATAAATGACTTCAAATGGAAATACGCCAAGAAGCATTTTAAGGAGCAATACTTGGGAGATGTGGATGATGAAGAAGAGCTGGAGGACCCTGATAACTATATTTATACGGACACAGTAGAAGACAAGAGGTACGGAGTGGATGATGTGCCAATGCCGTTCTATCCTGTTGTGGGCAATCACGACATCACGCACAACGGCTGGGCTTTGTGGTCGAATGTTTTCCATTCTTCTTTCTATGAGGTCCTTGTTATCGTCAATTACGACCCATTGGTTTGGGACCGTTTCATCTTCCTCGACACAGCCAGCGGCACGCTCGGTGCCGAGCAGGTGAAGCTGATAGAGGAGGACGGCTTTGTCTTGAGAGAGTATCTGGAGAGCAACATTCGCAATACTTTCGTGTTCAGCCATACCAACATCTTCCGTCCTTCGTCTCTTCAGTTTGCCTCCACTTTTGCTCGTGAGGAAACATTCTTCCTGCTGAACCAGTTCAAGGAATGGGATACAAGCATCGTGTTCTGCGGTCATGTCCACAAATGGGATGAACAGGAAGTGAATGGCGTTCGTTACATCACGCTCGACTCCATGAGTGAACGCAACAGTCCTGCAGCGGGAGATTACCTATTGCGTGTGCATGTGAAGGCGAATGGTGACATCAGTTGGGAACGTGTCCACATGAACTACGTAGCGAAGTAGTTTCTTGTCAACTATTTGCCGTTATTTGCACCATAATTTATATTAATTCTTGATGACTTCAGAAAAAAAGAGTATCTTTGTGGCGTTATATGTATGATGTACAATGGATTCATGTAGTCGGATGACTGCATTCTACTACTATCGTTTAAAGCATATAGCTATACTCAAAGATTTGAATGTAATCAACAATAATATTAAAACAACATGAAAAAGAAAAGAGCAATGACATGGGCTGTAGTCATCGTTACAGCTATTGGGTTCGCATCGTGTAAGGTCGATCAGCCCAAAATGACCAACTCGTCGTTTGAAACGATGACCGTAACGAAGTCGGACATTGAAGTTCCTTACAAGTTCAGTGCCAGAATGAAAGGTCAGAACGATGTGACTATTACTCCTCAGGTGAGTGGACAGCTGATGAGGATTGCTGTCACTGAAGGTCAGCAGGTGAGAAAGGGGCAAACTCTCTTCGTCATCGATTCGCGTAACGCTCAGCTGGAATTGGAGGCAGCACAGGCGAACTTACAGGCTGCTTTGGCTCAGGAGAATTCTGCCAAGCTGGAGTATGAGTCAAACAAGAACCTCTTTGACAAGAAGATTGTGAGCAGTTATATGCTGAACAACTCCGAGAATACTTACAAGCAAGCTAAGGCATCGGTGGCTCAGGCTCGTGCTGCCGTCAACCGTGCCAAGGTGAACCTCGGTTTCTGTACCATCACGGCTCCTGTGTCGGGTGTCATTGGTGAGATTGCTCTCCGTGTGGGTGATCAGGTTTCGCCGATAACTGAGCTGACCGTCTTGAGCGGAAACACCAATATGTATGCGGAGTTCTCCGTGACTGAGGCAATTGTAGAGGCTATGGTGCAGGAGGGTGTGAACGCCAAAGATGTTGAAAAATACATCGCTGCTCTGCCTGAAGCTACCTTTGTGATGAAGAATGGTACGGAGTATCCTCACAAGGGACGTGTCGTGAGTTTGACGGGTGTAGTGAATGCCTTGACAGGCTCTTTGACCAGCAAGGTGTCTTTCCCTAACCCTGAAGGTCATCTGTACTCTGGCATACAGGGTTCGGTTGTCATGCCTTTCTCCCAGAAGAACGTGATAATCATTCCGCAGAATGCCGTGGTTCGTTTGCAGGACAAGGCGTTTGTCTATAAGGTGAAGGCAGATAGCACTGCAACGGCGGTTGATGTGACGATGGAAGATACTGGAAACGGTAAGGACTTTATCATTACCAGTGGTCTGAAGGTGGGTGATAGGATTGTCGCTGTCGGTGCGAATAACGTGACGGAAGGACAGCGTGTGCTCTTCCCAGAAGAAGCAAAAAAGTGAAAAGTGGAAAGTGAAAAGTGAAAAATCTTGGAAAGTACAAAGAACAAAGTATGAGGTATTCGCTTTCACGGACTAACTTCGTTAAACTTTAAACGTCATTTCTAATGAAGAACAACATCTTTATTAATAAATATGTGATGGCGTGTGCCATCTCGATTGTGATTGCACTGGTGGGCTACATTTCCATGACTACGCTGCCAGTGGAACAGTATCCTGATATTGCACCTCCTACGGTGTTGGTTTCTACTACCTATTCAGGTGCTGATGAGAACACGATTATGAAGTCGGTCATCCAGCCACTCGAAGAGGCAATCAATGGTGTGACTGACATGACCTACATGACCTCAAAGGCTTCGTCGAGCGGATATGTCAGCATCAATGTCTATTTCAAACAAGGTGTCGATGCCGACATGGCAGCGGTGAATGTGCAGAACCGTGTGACTCGTGCGCAAGCTCTGTTGCCTGCCGATGTGAACAAAGTCGGTGTGTCGGTACAGAAACAGCAGAGCAACATCTTGCAGATTTTTGCCGTGAAGAGTGCTGACGGCAAGTATGACGAGGACTTCATCTCGAACTATGTCGATATTAACATCAAGCCTCGTCTGATGCGTATCACTGGTGTGGGTAACGTGCAGAGCTTGGGTAACACCTACGCTCTGCGTATCTGGCTGAAACCTGATGTGATGGCTCAGTACGGACTGACACCAAACGACATCTTCGCTGCCATTGGTGGACAGAGTTTCGTGGCATCAATCGGTTCTTTAGGTGAACAGTCGGGCAACTCCTACCAGTACTCTATGCAGTACAAGGGTACGCTGAAAAGCGTTGAGGAGTTCAACGACATCGTGCTTCGCACCAGCGATGGTGGTCACATGCTGCACCTGAGCGATGTGGCAGATGTGAAGATTGGTGCCATGAGCTACAACTACACATCGAATATCCAGGACCGCCCAGGTGCTCTGTTCATGGTGTTCCAGGCTCCAGGCGCTAACGCTACTCAGGTGAATGCCCGCATCAACAAGACGTTTGAAGAGTTGAAGGCGACAATGCCTGCTGGACTGGAGTTCGTGACCTTGATGACCAGCGACGACTTCCTCTTCGCTGCCATCCACAACGTGGTGGAAACACTCGTCATCGCCATTATCCTCGTGATTCTCGTGGTGTTCTTCTTCTTGCAGAACTTCAAGGCAACCCTCATCCCGTCTATTTCAATCATCGTGTCGCTGCTGGGTACCTTCGCCATTGTTTCGATGGCAGGTTTCTCGCTCAACATCCTGACGCTGTTTGCATTGGTGCTCGCCATCGGTACGGTGGTCGATGATGCCATTGTGGTGGTCGAAGCCGTCATGGCGAAGATGGAGGGTGGCATAAGTGATGCCCGCGAAGCCACACGTCAGGCAATGAGCGAAGTGTCGGTGGCAGTTGTCTCGTGTACCTTGGTGTTCATGGCTGTGTTTATCCCTGTGATGTTCATGCCAGGCACGTCAGGAACATTCTTCACCCAGTTTGGTGTGACGATTGCATCGTCTGTAGGTCTTTCATGTATATCTGCCTTGACGCTCTGTCCTGCCCTCTGCGCCATTATGATGCGCGTCACTGAAGGCAAGAAGGAAGGCAAGAACTTGACCTATTACACGAAGAAAGCATATACAGTCAGCTATAATGCTATATATAATAAGTATAGTAAAGCCGTTCAGAAGTTCATCAAGCGTCCTGTGCTTGCATGGAGCTTGCTGGCTGTTGCCGCTGCGCTGTTGGTGTTCTTCATGAGGAGTCTGCCTTCGGGTCTTGTGCCTCAGGAAGACCAGGGCGTGTTCTTGGCTGAGATTCGTACTCCAGAAGGTACTACGCTGCAGCAGACACGTGAGATAGTGAAGAAGGTGGAGGCTAAGGTGAAGAAGATTCCTGAGCTGGAGAGCTTCGCCGTATGTTGTGGTTTCGGTATGGGTTCGGGTGAAGGCTCCAACTTTGCCACGCTTGTTGTCCGTCTGAAGAATTGGGACGAACGTCCAGGCATGAACCACCTGCTAACCCTCGCCATGTACCGTTTCTACTTCGACTGCATGGACATCAAGAATGTGGTGGTGCAACCTTTCGAGTTGCCACAGATTCCTGGCTATGGTACGAACAACAGTGTGAACCTTGTGGTGGAGGACCCTACCGACGGAAACTTGTCGGAATTTGCCAAGAAGACCGAGCACTTCTTAGCCAAGTTGTCGGAACGTCCAGAGATTGGCTACGCTGTGTCAACCTACTCTGAGCGTTATCCTAAGTATCAGGTAGATGTGGATGCAGCCCAGTGCAATCGTGCTGGTGTGTCGCCAGCAGATGTGCTCAACACGCTTGGTGCTTTCTGTGGTGGCTCCTACATCGGTAACTTCAACCAGTTTGGTAAGGTCTATCGCATCATGTCTGCTGCCTCGCCTGAATATCGCCTCGACCCATCGTCGCTGCAAAACATTTTCGTGCAGGTGAAGGGTGGCAAGATGGCTCCTATCTCTGAGTTCGTCTCGCTGAAGGAGATTGTCGGACCTGCTAACATCGAGCACTTCAACCTCTTCCAGAGTATCACTTGCTACGTGACTGCTGGTAGTGGCTATACTGAAGGTGATGCTCACAAGGCAATCGCTGAGGTATTCAAGGAGGAGATGCCTACAACGGCCACTTACGAGTACAGTGGTATGTCGCGTGAGTTGGAGGAAGCTTCAGGCTCTAATGCTACTGCTCTCATTTATGTCATCTGTGCCATCCTGATTTATCTCATCCTTGCTTCGCTTTACAACTCTTGGTTCACGCCGTGGGCAGTGCTGTTCAGCGTGCCATTTGGTCTGATGGGTGCCTTCGTGTTTGCCTACTTCGGCCACTTGCTCCAGCTGCCAGGCATGGACAACAACATCTACTTGCAGACGGGTGTCATCATGCTGATTGGTCTGCTGGCGAAGACTGCCATTCTGATTACCGAGTTTGCCTCCGAGCGTCGTGCCCAGGGCATGAGCATCGTGGATGCGGCATTTGAGGCTTGCAAGGAGCGTCTGCGTCCTATTCTGATGACCGTTGTCACGATGATTGCGGGTATGATTCCACTCGTCATCGAAGGTGGTGCAGGTGCCAATGGTAACCGTGCCCTTGCCCTTGGTGTCATCGGTGGTATGACAATTGGTACCATCGCTCTGCTGTTCGTTGTTCCAGCCTTCTTCATCGTGTTCCAGAAACTGCACGAGCGTTTCCAAGGAAAGGATGCAGAAAAGAATAGTGTTGAAGTAAAAACAGAGGAATAAATCATGAAAAGACTAAGATATATTATCACTGCTGCAGCCGTTAGCTTCCTGCTTACGGGCTGCGGCCTTTACAAGAAGTACGAGTCGAAGGCAACCGTGCCTTCCGACGCATTCGGTACGACAAAGGACATCGTTTTGGCTGAAGGCGAAACGTCGTTGGCACAGATGTCATGGCGTGAGTTCTTCACCGACCCATTGCTGCAACAGCTCATCGAGCAGGGATTGGCAAACAACACCGATCTGAATTCCGCTCGCATTGCTGTGGAGAAGAGTGAGGCTTCGCTGAAGATGGCGAATATGGCTTACTTGCCTTCACTCACCTTCTCGCCACAAGGAACGTTGGCGAAGTTCGACGACAATCCGTGGTCGAAGACTTACAACTTGCCTTTGCAACTGTCGATGGATATTGACGTGTTCGGTAGTATCACTAACAAGAAACGTGCTGCCAAGGCAGTCCTCCTGCAATCGCAAATCCGAGAGGAGTCTGTCCATGCCAATCTCATCAGCACCATCGCCCAGCAGTATTTCATGCTCCAGGTGCTCGACCGTCAGTTGGAGATTCTGATGATGACCGACAGCCTTTGGAAGGCTTCACTCGAAACTCAGAAAACCCTTTGGGAGAATGGCAAGTCGTACAGCACTGCTGTCAACCAGATGGAGTCGTCTTACCTCAATGTGAAGACGCAGATTGTCGATACACATCGTAACATCCGTTCTACTGAGAATGCCCTTTGCCGTTTGCTTGCCATCACTCCGCAGCACATCGACCGCTCGAAGTGGGGCACTTCAGCTCTCCATCATCCTGATGCAAAGGGCAACTCAGGCCAGCGTATGTTCGACACGCAGTACCTCCGCATCGGAGTGCCTGCATCCTTGCTCGAACTGCGTCCTGACATCCGCATCGCCAACCATGCTATGGAGGAAGCGTTTTACAACACTCAGGCTGCTCGCGCTGCATTCTATCCTACCATCACGCTCAATGGTGCTATCGGATGGACCAACTCAGCAGGTGGAGTCGTTACCGACCCAGGCAAGTTGCTCCTTAACTTCATAGGTCAGCTCTCGCAGCCAATTTTAGCTCGTGGTAAACTCCGTGCCAACCTCAAAATCAGTCAGCTCTCCGAGCAGGATTTGCAGAAGCGATACGTTCAGACTGTCATCAATGCTGGCAATCAAGTGAACGAAGCAATGGCTGACTGCCAGGCTGCTCGTGAGAAATATGGCTACTACCATCGTCAGGTGGAGGTGCTTCATGAGGCATACAAGGGTACTCACGAACTGATGGACAACGGTAAGGCAAACTACCTCGAAGTCCTCACAGCACAGGAGTCCTTGCTTAGTGCCCAGCTCAGCGAAGCCATGAATATGTACAACGGTTCCAAGGCTGTCATCGCACTCTACATCGCGCTGGGTGGAGCAACTAAATAATAATAGTTAAAAGTGAAAAACCTCTATTAAGTACAAAGAACAATGTACATGATTTTAGTGTTTAGGGTTTAGTCTAATCCCTTTAATCCTTTAAATCCCTAATTGTACTTTGTAAATCGTACTTTGTACTTAACTGAGGCTTTTCACTCTAATCCTCTTACGACATGCCCAGCACTTTTCGAATGCTTACAGCAGTCATCACCATGCTTTGCGCCTGCACTGTTACCCCTTTGCAGGCGCAAAAGCTATGGCATACGTTGCATCGCGTTGATAGTCTGCTGTCTTCACGCTACCGACGTGGCAATATCGACACGCTCTACATCACCCGTCCTTCCACCAACTGGACACTGACGGCGAGAGTCAACGTGTCGGGTGCCGAAATTTCTATGCAGGGAAAAGACATGGGAGTGCCTTTCAAGTCGGAAATCGCTGCCGACTTCAAGTCCACACTCAGTCTCGGATTCAACTATCTCGGCGTGTCGGTGAGTTTGGCACTCAATCCTGCCAAACTCATGGGCAAATACAAGGACTTCGAACTGAACCTCAATTCCTACAGCAACCGCTGGGGATTCGATTTCATCTATCAGGATGCCCACAACTTCACGGGTTGGTTCGAATCGAAAGGTCAACCCCGCATAGAGTTGCCGTCCGATGTGCTGACCATGAATTCGCTGAACGTGAATTTCTACTACGCCTTCAACCATCGTCGCTTCTCCTATCCAGCAGCCTTCTCGCAGAGCTACATTCAGCGACGTTCCGCAGGCAGTTTCCTCTTGGCACTGTCAGGTCAGGGACAAAAAACTGAGACGAAGAAACAGATGGAGTCCTTGCTCCGAGTCACGAACATCGGTATCGGGGCAGGCTATGGCTACAACTGGGTGCCTACACGCAACTGGCTCTTCCATATTTCCGCCCTGCCTACTTTCACCGTCTTTAGCCACACATCGCTCACTGTTGACAGCGAGCGCATTCCTCTCAAATACCATTTCCCCGAAGTCATCATCACAGCCCGTGCAGCCATTGTCCGTCAGTTCGGCAAAATGTTCGTCGGTTGGACATCGGTATATAATTACACGAATATTGGCGACGAAAACGACCTATCCATCCAAAACACCAAGTGGCGCACCCGCCTTCTCTTCGGTTTTAGACTTTAACCCATTTTTAAAACAACACAAAACAAAACATGAAACACATGAAACGATGGATGCTCACTGCCATCTTCACCATGACCAGCGTCAGTGTTTTCCTCACATCTTGCAAAGGAACAGACGCTGACATCTCCCTCGTAAACGGTACACTCGACGCACCATTACCCATTGATTCAGTTCCAGCACAAGTGATGGAGGCAATCGAAAATGCCAACCGTTTCCACTGCTCCGACATCATGAGCGACACGCTGAACAACATCAGCGTAACCAGTATCGGTGCGGTAAGCCTTGGGGCAGAAGAAACTTCGACCGAAGGCTATGGCATAGTCATTACCAAGGGATCTGTTTCAACCACATTCCCACACATGCGCAACGTCCGCCAGCCACAGGCTCACTACGATGCCAGCACAGGCAATCTCTGGCTCACCACCAGTGCGATGGAAGGAACAGGCGTTCAGGTGGAATGTCTCCAGCAGATTCGTTTCCATGAGAACGACTCGGCTTATCTGGTACATGCCATCAATCCCTACGATGTGCAGCAAGCACTTTGCAATCGTTTAGGCTATCGTATCGATGGCCAGCAAGTGACGCTCTACGACCAGCAGCGAATGTTGACCACCGCCACCAACACCATCACCGACATGGGAGGTTTTGACGACGAATGTCCCCTGTGGATAGGAGAACAGATACAATACGACCTCAGCGGCAACACACCACATCTGCTCATCACACCAGGCGTGAAGTTTACCACGGGCCTTGTACTCACCTACGACGACATGCCAACCCTCACTGCCCCTATCACCATAGGCGATGATGCACAGACAACCATCGGACAACTCGAAGTCCTCAAGTAACAGAATCTTTATAGCAATAGAAAGTCTTTTCATTTATTTCAACAAACAGCATTACTCGCAAACACAAAGTAGGAGGTAAACACCTTAGCATTTACCTCCTACTCAAAATAAACTGATAGTCCTATTGTCCTAAAACGAGGTTCACAATGCGAACCACATCGCTGATGTCGATACTACTATCCTTATTCAAGTCAGCAGCAGTTCTGTTAAATACACTTGGCTCCGAACCAAGAACGAAGTTGACTATCGCCACCACATCGCTGATGTCCGTGCTTCCATCCATATTCACATCACCCAGCAACACTTTGTTCAGATAAAAGCGAGAAAAACCCTTAAGCGTTTCACCCTGATAATAGCAGAAATGGATGGTGTCTTCTACATCTTTATCAGTCGTGTATTTGATTGCATTGCCTTCTATTTCTACTTCGCCATAGTCAGCATAGGCAGTAAACACACAATAGTCGTCAGGTAATCCTGTTTCCAACGTAATAGTTTCGCCTGCATTAACATCGTGATATGAAGGCGGAACAAGATAAGTCGTCACACTTTCATTTCCGTTGCTAATAGTCGCAACTATGGCTTTCTTGGGTTGTGAAGAAGGCACTATCTGATGGCTATAGCTATCCATCGTTGCAGACGTACTCTGACCACCACATTGAACCTGAACACCATCCATATTGGAATTGCCTCGATACATCACAAATGACTTGTCGTTCTCATCAATGTCAGCATAAAACATATAGACATCCCAGAAAGGCATGCCTTTCACCTTCTGAGCACCCATTCCCTCAAGCACGAATTGACAGATTGCAGTGCTAAACAAGTAGGTGAATTCACTGATGTAGTTATCTGCCACATTGACGAGCATACTGTCTGGCAAAGCAAATGCTAATGCGTTGACAGATTCCAATCGGTTGCTCTTCAAATTCACATATTGTAGATGTTCGAGCGAAGCCAGCGGTTCCACATCATCAATTTCGTTCAGGCTAAGATCCAGCTTTTCTACGTTAGGCAAGTAAACCACATCGCTGATATCACTAATCCCAAGTCCCGACAAGTCGATTGACGTTATTGTGTCTGTCTGAGCCTGCATCACATCGTCGGATTCATTCAGGCCAAGATGGGCTTTCACACCAAATTCAAACCCTTCGGATAAGAAAGTAACTTTCTGCGCTTGCATATACAAGGCAGTAGTTGCAAGAAGTGTTGTTAATACTAATTTCTTCATAATCCTTCCTCCTTATTCTTTCAGGTAAATAATATCAGCTGCGTGACCATAATCATCTACATCCGACTGGAAAGTAATGGTAAATACAGATCTAACTCCACGGTCGTATGAAACAGCTTCACCTAAGTCATTCAGCGGAACATAGGATACTCTACCATTCTTCCAGTAGATTTCCGCCCATAGACGTTTGAAGTTCTCATTCTTCAGATTCTTGATTTGTTGGTCTGCTTTTGGGTCGTTGGAGTCATTGCTGGTTTCCTTGAAGATAGCTTTGGCTGTGAGTATTCCAGGGAACCATTCAGAACTCACATCATCACATCGAGCTGTGGTGATGGTGTTTTCGTTCACGTTCCATCCTTTCACCAATACATAGTCGAAGATGTGTGTTCCCTTAGTCTTGAAATTAAATGCTCCACCGCTTTTCTTCAGCACCTTGATGTCAATTTCAAAACGGTTGTCATGGAAGTCACTTGGCAACAATAATTCACCTTGCGTGTATGCCCATCCCAATTGCTTCACTGCATTGATTGCAGTCCTTGTGATGTCGAGATATGTCTTCAATATTTTAGAGAAACCAATACCTCCCAACGCAGAATCCGTCAAATCCAGCACCTTTTCCGTGAAGTCAAAGGCTTTATCACAATCGCTCTTGGCATCACTTGCTTTCAGGTCGTTGATGGTTTTCATGGCAGTCCTGATGCCTTTGGTCAATGCCAAAAACGATTTTGCTTCACTAACCATTGGTCGTAATTTGTCCCTGAAAGACTGAGTCAGTGCTGAGAACCTTGAACCTTCCTGATACATGATACGATTCAAATTCCAGAGAACATCATCATTGTACAATTCATCAAAGGTTGTGGCACGTTCCAGTTTCCTTGTCAGTACATCATAACTTGGATATTCTAATGAAGCTCCAGTCACACTCTTGATTTCATCGAATGCTTTCTTTATTTTTCCTAACCTTTCGTCCAGTTCACTCACCGTGCTACAGTAGTAAACAATCAGATTGACAAGGAATCCCAATTTGTTCTCGTCTGTTATATTCCCTTCCATCTCATACACCAAAGGGTTCTGAGTCACATTCGAGTTCTCTCTTCCAGGAAGAATCAAACTCTCCTTTCCATCTTCTGCAACGCTGCTGAAATAGAAATTGAACAACTGCTGTGGCCCATCATTCTTGAAGCCCTCAAGCGGAAGAATGATTTCCTTTTCCTCACCGTTTGCGAGATGATAAGTTTCCTTGCTGTTGAAAATCTGATAGGTAGTAGTACGTATGAACGACAATGGTGCCACGCTTCCTGGCAATACCTGCGAATTGTTTGGGTCAACGCTGATGTCAATGTCCTCATGCTTGTCATCCTTCTGGGCAATGGACTTGATTCTGATTTTGCCATTCCAGTATTTTCCCGACGTGTTCTTAACCGTAAACTTAAAACATGGACCATCCAGATACTCAAGACGCTTGAACGACAAGGTGCCATAGTCCAAATCGTTGACAGAAAAGTCGAACCTCTTCATCGCATCTATCTTGACATGGGTAATAGAAGGACTTTTCTTGCTGACTTTGAAAGTCACAGGCTGAGCTACGTATTCATCATTCTCAACCAAAGAGACAGTGAGTTCTGTACCAACAGGAATTCTGCTTCTGCGGAACACACCGTCTTGATTGGTCTTTACCACAACGCCATCCGAGAATTGAATACTTGACTTAATGCCTTGTTTGCGATATGTGTCATAATACACTGCTCCTTCCACAATGCCGTAGTCAGAAGCAAGGTTTGGTACAGAAACGCTCACCTCGTTCGAACTGATACGCAAGCGATTTCCTTCCGTTCCTTTATAGACAGCTTCAGCATGGTAAGTATATGTGCCAGCAGGTGGATTGTCAGTATAGCATATTGCGGATGGAAAAACGCCACTCTTTTTAACTTGTACTGTCGCTTTCGTACCATTAGCATCCACGCGAACCACACGATAGCCCACATCGTTAGGAATGCTGTTGTATTGCATGTTCACCAATCCGTTCTTTTGCTCAGCAGTAAACTGCAAAGTCGGTTCTTCCTGCTTCTTCACCGTGAATGTTGACACGTCGGAAACACCAACACCAATGCTGTTCGTGAATTTCATCTTCACCTGATGTGTTCCAACAGAAAGTTGGCTTGCGTCAAGTGCCTTCTTAACAAGCACATCATAGTCTGGTTCTGACAAAGGAATGTCAATAGCTTCCTCATTGTCAATAGCAAGATTAACCTGAGTTATCTTCACGTTCTCTGGATTCTCCACATGATAGCGTGACTTCACCACTATTGGTGTCATCGTCACGGCACTGGTGGTGCGCTTGCTGTTGCTCACGGCACGGCAATAAAGGCGGTGGTAGCCTGGAGAGACATCGCCTAAGTCGAGGTCGTTGACAAAGAGATAGTCTTGGTTGTCAGATGCCAACTTGCCCTCAATCGTTTTTCTTTGGTCAAAGTCATCATCAACCCAGTATTCGAGTTGAGTGGCTTTGCCAGCAGAGAGCTTGAGGACAGGGGATGAATAGACGGCACTTGGCTTCCCTGCTATGATGATTCGCATGTTGAGTGTATGGAATCCGTAAGGAAATTTAGTGCTGTTGCGTAAATCGAGGCTTAATTCCTGTTCTGCATCAGATGTAGCGATGGTTGTGGTATTTCGTAAATCGAAGTGTTCATCAAACCAGTATTCCAAAGTCTGTGCCATCACTTGTTCGTGTAACAGACAGAGCAGGCAAGCAACGATACTAATAAATGTTTTCCTACTCATAATTTATGGTTTTTTTATTCTTCACCAGATGCTTTAACACGAATCTTCACGTTGAGCTTACCCGATGCATCGGTTTGTTCATCAACATGCTTGGCAACGATATATGGAACAGGAACTATCTGATTATCATTGAAGCCTGTGCCACCGTAAATGCCACAACTGGAATATTGCTGATAATCCTCTTTGAAATGAAAATCTGAAACAGGGGAAATAGCTCCACCATTTGCATTCACAAAAACCATTGTCCAAGCTTTTCCTGTCAAATTGATACTATTAGGCAGACTTTGCTGTTCATTATATTGATATCTAAAAACCACGTTCCCAGAAATAGTGTTATTGCTAAAACTACTAAATGTGCTATAATAACCATATGTATCTGATTGACTATTCAAAATAATATTATCACAAAAAACAGAATTTTTTATTTGCGATACAACAGGAGTATCCCATTGGCTAACGAAAGTTATTATGTTATTTGAAACAATGCCCCCACTAATAGAAAATAATCTTAAACAAACATTGTTTGTTACTTTTGTAGGAGACGAGCTAAAATTGGAAAGATTGCGAATATAGTTTTGGTTAACAATCACATCAGAACATGAACTATTCTTTACTTGTACACTATTCACATTACAATACCTTATGAGCATATCTGTTACAGTTGCTTCACCATCTCCAATATTCACATCCCCTGTTATATAACATCCCATAACTGCACTTCCACTACTGCCTGCATTGAACCAAAGGTTACCAGAGATAGTCGTAACACCATCCACATTCCCACTTTTCCCATAATGTCCAATACCAATGATTGTCAACTTTTTTGTAATCTTTACGCTGTCAGCAATAGAGAATCCACCTCCTGGCAAATAGATGACGCTACCTGGGTCAGCTCCGTTTATGGCTTCTGGGAGTGTACGATAAAGGGTCGTTGCGCCTGTAGTCGAAATCACAGAGATTTGTTGTGCCATTGCTGCAAGTGTTGCTACGATGACAAAAACGAAAGTCAAAAATAATTTTTTCATGATAAAAAGTATTTGTTGTTAATATAGTAGTCTTGAAAACTCCTTTGGAAAATGTATAAAAAACGTGGACTTCATACATCGCCTACGTTCTTGAGGTATCGCCAAACACCTTTGCAATCATATACGAGTAAAAGCCCACGCCGAGGCGTGAGCGTTACTACTTATACTCTTGATTGCTCTCTCTAATTTGGCGATTTTCAAGAACAAGAATAGAAGCTAACGCTTTTTATGGTAAATGTCTCAATTCAATGTTTCATAGGCATTTGTTTTTGCGGTTTCTGCTGTCTATGTGGCAAATATAGGTAATTTTCATCTATCACACAAATTTTTTGCTCTTTTTATAGAACCACAGATGGCTCAGATGCACACGGATGATTTTTTTAAATATGTGTGTCCGCCAAAAATGCCGAAGGCATGAAAGAACACAGGCAGGCGGTGAAGCGTAGAGGAACCCCTGCTAAGCACGCAGCCCCCTCCAGCTCCCCCAAGGGGGAGAGAAGCAGTCCGTCAGATAATCTATCGTACCTTTGGCACTCGGTTAGTTTGTGACACATAGCAGGGGTTTCGCTGCGCTTCACCGCCTGCCTGTGGTCTATCGTCCTTTCAGGACTTGCCAAGCCTTGGATGAATGAAATGATTAGTTTGATTCCATCTGTTCGGGATAGGGGAGTGGCTGAAATGCTTCTTTGACTGGCTTGCACCGAGATTAAGGTTTAACTTAATGTCCGAGGGCTCGTTATCGAAACGACGAGCCCTCGTTGTGATTCAAACGAGGGCTCGCTTGAAAAACAATGAGGGTTCGGTTATTTAGTACTGTCGAAAGACTGATTGGGTTTTGACGAATGAAAGGTTCTGTTTGAGCAAAGGCGGGGGGCAGTACGGGGGAAATGGCGGTGGATTCTGATGTTTGATTGGATTGGGGGTATGGAAACGAAAGAAGGTATAGAGGGAATGGCCTTCTATACCTTCTTTGTGTTTGCCTTTGTCTTGACGGTGTGCTTCTTTGTCTTGTCTTTATTCGTCTGCTGCGGCGGCTCTGCCTTCAGGGGTGAGGCGGATGCCGTTGTCTTCGATGGTGATGTAGCGGTGCTTGTAGAGGTCGCCTACGCCGCGCTTGAAGGTTTTCTTGCTCACGCCGAAGGTGTTGTAGATGTCTTCTGCTTCGGATTTGTCGTGAAGGGGACAGAAACCGTCGGGTTGCACGATGAGGTGGTTGAGCAGTTGCTCGCTGAAGTCGGTGACGCGCTTCTTGCCGAAGTACTTTTGCAGTTTGAGGTCGATTTTGCCGTCTTCACGCACTTGCTTGACGAAGGCGGTGAGGCGGTCGCCTGTGTGGAGGGGTTGGAATATCTCGTTTTGGAAAATGAGTCCGCTGTAGCGTTGGTCAACGATGGCTTTCATGCCGAGTTCGGTTTTCTGCTGGATGATGACTTCGACGGCATCGCCCGAACGGTATGGTGGCTGTTCGCGTGAGAGGAATTTTTCGAGTTTGGCTGAGGCTACGATGCGGTAGGTGATGCGGTCGATGTAGCAGTAGATGAGGTATTTCTTGCCTTGCACCATGCGCATTTTCTGTTCCTTGAATGGGCAGAAGAGGTCTTTCATCAAGCCCCAGTCGAGGAATGCTCCGTATTCGTTGGTCCATTTCACTTCGAGGTAGGCGAATTCGTTGACTTCGACGAGTGGGTATTCGGTGGTGGCGACGAGGCGTTCTTCGTTGTCGAGGTAGAGGAAGACATCGACGATGTCGCCTACTTTGGTGCCTTGTGGGATGTAGCGCTTGGGCAGGAGTACGTCGCCTACTTCGCCTGCGTCGAGGTACATGCCGAAATCTACTTCGCGCAGCACTTCGAGGCGGTTGCGCTTGCCTAATCGAATCATGGGTGCGTCTGCATGGGTGTTGCTTCCGCTGTGGTTTGTTATATCTTTTGAATCTTTCATAATAAAATATATCAAGGATTTGAGGGATTTATAAGGATTCTTTTTTATTTACAAAGTTTCCTAAAGAACCTTTAGCTCGGCGAAGCCAAATAGACTAAATGTACTAAATTTTAAGTGTTTTGCCGATTTTGCCAATTTCTTCAGGAGCCTCCTTTCATTCTTCATTTTTCATTTAAGCGAAGCTTTTCTTCGTTGATGATGAGTCCGTCCTTGAGGTGGATGGTGCGGTCGGTGAGTGAGGCGAGTCCTTCGTCGTGGGTGACGATGACGAAGGTCTGTCCGAGTTGGTTGCGGAGGTCGAAGAAGAGTTGGTGCAGTTCGTCTTTGTTCTTGCTGTCGAGGCTTCCCGATGGTTCATCGGCGAGGATGACTGACGGCTTGTTCATCAGGGCACGTGCCACTGCTACTCGCTGCTTCTCTCCGCCTGATAGTTCGTTGGGCTTGTGGTCGGCGCGTTCGGCGAGTCCGAGGAACTGGAGCAGTTCTTGAGCGCGTGTGCGGGTTTCCTTCTGGCTCTGGTTGGCGATGAGTGCGGGAATCATCACGTTTTCGAGTGCGGTGAATTCGGGCAGGAGCTGATGGAACTGGAAGACGAAGCCGAGGTGCTGGTTGCGGAATCGTGCCATCTCTTTTTCGCTGAGACGGGTGACGTCGGTGTCGTCGATGCGGACGGAACCTGTGTCGGGCTTGTCGAGTGTTCCCATGATTTGGAGTAGGGTGGTTTTTCCTGCACCGCTGGGGCCGACGATGCTCACGACTTCGCCTTTTTCAATCTGCAGGTCGATGCCTTTCAGCACTTGGAGGGAACCGAAGCTCTTGGTTATGTTGTTCAGGGTTATCATTCTTTTGAGTTTTTAAGTTTTTATCAGGGATTTAAAGGATTTTTTAGGATTTTCGCTTGCTACGTTGTTCCTTGTATTTTTGTCCTTTGTACTTAATTGAGATTTTTCACTTTCACTTCTTAACAACGGAAAAAACGGAATCGCTCGGCGCAAATCTTTGTTTGGCACCATGCGGAGCCTTTCTGTTGTTTCTGTCATTTCCGTGGGACAATGATATACGCTTGCACCATCTTTAAGTGTCCCACGGAAAGAACGGAAATTTTTTATGAAATCATCGGATGAGAAAAATAACATTATTTTCTGTTTTTTCCGATATGTTTCCGTTTTTTCCGTTGTTCTTAGTTTTTCACTTTTCACGCTCCACGTTCAGCCTTATCCGATTTTGCTAATCCACTTGGAGAACCATTGGCTCATCTTGGAACTGTGGTAGATGCTGCCGTGTGGCTCGGTGAAGTTGGTGGTGTCGGTTGCTTCGCCGTTCTGGTCGGGATAGATAATCATGAGGTTCTTGTCGCTGAAATACTTGCTGAGCATGAATTGCATCTTGCTCATTCGCTTTTCGTAGCTGATGGTTCCCTTTCGCGCTGAGATGAGCACGAAGAGGTTTTCTGCTCCTGTTTCTTGGGCTAAGAGTTCGAGTGAAACGTCGTCGTCGAACGGGCTGTATTCGTCGCGCACATTCGGATGGAAACGGTTTTTGTATGCGCGGATGAGATGGCTGGTTTCTTCGGTGGCATGGAAGTCGATGCGGCAACCAATCTCTGCGGTCACTCGCAGCAGGCGTTCCACCCATCGGTAGAATCCTGTTTCGTACTGGGCGCGTTCGGGCACAGCCACGATGATTTTCCGAATGGTGTTGATGGGGATGGTGTAGCGAACGATGATGATTTGGCGATTGAGACCGCTGATGAGTCCTTGTGCGAACTGGCCTAAGAGGGAGTCGCTGGGTGTGCGTCGGCGATGGAGGCCTACGAGAATTTCTGATGCGTCGTTCTCGCGGAAGGCATGGATCACGCCGTTGACGAAATTCACGGCAAGTCGTCGCTGTGCCTGCACTTTCACGTCGGCTCCTGCGCACACTTTCTCTGCGAGGGCGAGGTATTCGTTGCTCTGAAGCATCAGTGTGCCCGTTGGGTCGTCCTCGTTTACCACGTTGAGGCAGATGAGCCCACGGTTGAGGACTGGGTTACGCATCATGATGCCTGTCTGCACGATGGCAGGGATGTTCTCGGGTTCGTTGACAGGGATGAGAATCTTCTCGTCGTCGTTGATGGGTTTCTTCTCGTCCACTGCCAGTTCTTCGTCTTCGAGCTTCAGGTTGCGAGCAGCTTGGTCGGTGGCGATGGAGCTGATGATGCAGGTGATGAGAATCATGACAACGACACCGTCGAGCACGGCATTGTCCATGAGTGGTACGCCTGGGCTGAGTTCGAGGGAGGTGCCTACCATCACCATTGCGAGGGCACCGGCTGCGTGGGCTTCGGACAAGCCGAACATCATCAGTCCGCTGAAGGAGCCCAGATGGAAAATCCTGCGGCTCACGATGGCTGCAATGTATTTCGAGAGGGTGCCTGCAACGACCATTACGAGGACGACGATTTGTGCTGTGGTACTGGTGAAGAGTGGCTTCACGTTGACCAACATGCCTACGCCAATCAGGAAATAGGGGATGAAGATGGCGTTGCCGACGAACTCAACGCGGTTGTTGAGAGGTGCGGAACGCGGAATGTAGCGGTTGAACACCAAGCCGGAGAGGAATGCGCCAAGGATGCCTTCGAGTCCGCAGAAGTCGGCTGTGGCTGCGGCGAGGAACACCATGCTCAGCACGAAGATGAACTGCATGACGGCATCGGAATAGCTGCGGAAGAACCAGCGGATGATGCGCGGGAAGAGGAAGAAGAGTACGAAGCAGAAAATGGCGAATTTACCGATGAAAAGTAGCCAGAAGAGCCAGCCCGTTCCGCCCTTGAACCTGCCTGCGAGGGCTGCCAGTACAATCAGTGCGAAGAGGAGTGCCACCATTGTTCCAGCCACGCTGATGACAACGCTCTTGTGCTTGCTCACGCCGTAGCGACCGACGATGGGGTAGGACACGAGGGTGTGGGATGCGAAGATGCATGCAAGCAGCATCGATGCGGAATGGCTGTAGTGCAGGAAATAATAGCCTGCGATGTATCCGAAAAAGAATGGGATGATGGCGGTGAAGGCTCCGAAGATTAAGCCTTCGCTCCTGTTTTGCTTGAGACCGACGAGGTCCATCTCAAGCCCGGCAAGGAACATGATGTAGTAGATGCCCACTTGTCCGAAGAGTTCGAAACTGCTGTCTCGCTGAAGGATGTTGAGACCGTTTTCTCCAATGAGCACACCTGCGAGAATCATTCCTATGAGGTGGGGAATACGCAGTTTGGAGAAAATCATCGGCGCCAGGAGGATGATGGCAAGCACGATGAAGAACACCCAAGTGTGGTTGGTGATAGGTAGATTCAGGTATTGAGTCATTGAGTCCATAAATTGCAATTTCAAACATTCAAAATCTGCAAAAAAGCTGCATTTTGCAACAAAATGCGCTACAAAGTTAATGAAATTGCGTGGATTTGATAGTGTATGTCGCTAAAAAACTTTAATTTTGCACTCGAAATACAGTTTTTCTATTTTTTTAGGTAAAATGAAAGTAGCAATTGTTGGCGCAAGTGGTGCTGTAGGTCAGGAATTCTTGCGCGTTCTCGATGAGAGAAATTTCCCTATTGATGAACTTGTTTTGTTTGGCTCTACACGCAGTGCTGGCAAGAAATACACATTCCGTGGTAAGGAGTACGAAGTGCAGCTGCTGAAGCATGGTGACGACTTCAAGGGAGTTGACATTGCCTTCGCGTCGGCTGGTGCTGGCACGTCGAAGGAATTTGCTGAGGACATCACGAAGTATGGTGCTGTGATGATTGACAATTCATCTGCTTTCCGCATGGATGAGGATGTGCCTTTGGTGGTGCCTGAGTGCAATGCAGAGGATGCGCTGAATCGTCCTCGTGGCATCATTGCCAATCCTAACTGTACGACCATCATGATGGTGGTTGTGCTTCAGCCAATCGAGAAACTCAGTCACATCAACCGCATCCACGTGGCATCCTACCAGAGTGCTTCGGGAGCTGGTGCAGCTGCGATGGCAGAACTTCAGCAGCAGTATAAGGAACTGGTGGAGGGTCAGCCTGTCACGGTCAACAAGTTTGCTTATCAGTTGGCTTACAATGTCATCCCTCAGATTGACGTGTTCACCGACAATGGCTACACGAAGGAGGAGATGAAGATGTTCAACGAAACGCGCAAAATCATGCACACCGATGCTCGTTGCTCTGCCATGTGTGTGCGTATCAGTTCGCTCCGCGCTCATTCCGAAGCTGTTTGGGTGGAAACGGATGAACCACTCGAAGTGGCTGACGTTCAGAAGGCTATTGCTGAGGCTCCAGGTGTGACACTCATCGACGACCCAAAGAATCAGAAGTATCCTATGCCTCTTTTCACAGCAGGCAAGGACGATGTGTATGTGGGACGTGTACGCAAGGACTTGGCAAATGACAATGGCATCACCTTCTGGCTCTCTGGCGACCAAATCAAGAAGGGTGCTGCGCTCAATGCTGTCCAGATTGCTGAATACCTCATCAAGGTTGGGGATGTGAAATGAATTTCACATAACAGTATATAAATATAAGGAGAAAGCCGCAACGAAACTGTTTCCGTTGCGGCTTTCTCTTGCTTATGTCTCTGAATGGGGACTTTTACCACCATGCGGTGTTCTTGTCCACTTGGTATTTATAGATTTTTGCCAACTCCATCTCGTAAATCAGGGTGGAGTAGCCAGGAATCTTGCCCGAGGCACTTGAGCCATAACCCAGATAGTAAGGGATGACCACTTTCCAACGATCGCCTTCCACCATGTGCATCACAGCCGTGGAAAAGCCAACGATGAGACCATTCACGCCGAAGAGCTTGGGCACATCGGTGGTTTCGTTCAATTCCGTGCTGCTGTAGCTCTTCTCGAACAGGTAGCCTGACGCATAACTCCTCGATGGAAGCAAATGCCCACTGTAGTGTACTCTGACGGAGTCCCTGAATTCGGGATGTCTCACGCCGTCGCCTTCTACCAGTTTCTGCACGTAGATATAGTAGCTGTTCTTGTCGTTTTGAACGATGGAATCGCTGAGGTTGTATGCCCTAATCATCGTCCATCCGTCCCTGCCCAAACGAGCCTCGGAGCAGATGGAGTCGATGAAGTGATCATTCTTTGCTTGCCAGTTTTCGTATTCGTTCTCTTCCTTGTTCTCCGAGCAGCTGCTGAAGCCTATCAGGGCGAACACAAAACTGATGGCAAAAAGAATCTTTTTGTTCATTGATGGGGTTGTTTATTTCAGTTTCTTCAACAGACTTGTAATCGTCACGTTGTCTTCGATAATACCGCGCAGTTCGCTGATCTTCACGCGCTTCTGCTCCATTGAGTCGCGGAAACGAATCGTCACGCTGTCATCCTGCAAGGTGTCGAAATCCACCGTCACGCAGTAAGGAGTACCGATGGCATCCTGACGACGATAGCGCTTTCCGATAGAATCCTTCTCGTCGTACTGGCAGTTGAAATGAAACTTCAGCTCGTCGATGATTTCGCGTGCCTTCTCTGGCAGACCGTCCTTCTTCACGAGTGGCATCACGGTACACTTGATTGGAGCCAAGGCAGCTGGCAAGCGAAGCACCACGCGGGTTTCGCCGTTCTCCAACTTCTCTTCGCAGTAGCTGTGGCACATGATGCTCAGGAACATACGATCCACACCGATGGATGTTTCAATGACGTATGGCGTGTAGTTCTCGCCCAACTCTGGGTCGAAATACTTGATGTTCT
>DGSN01000075.1 GCA_002393575.1 Prevotellaceae bacterium UBA4361
CATGGCGAGGACGACGCACCGCAGATGGAAGACTGGCTGAAGGAGGCCGCGGTATGTCCCGTCAAGGAAATCAGGGGCTTTGCTGAATACGTCTGCAACGACAGATGTGCCGTCGATATGGCTTGCAAGACGAAATTCAGCAACGGCTTGCTGGAGGGTACTGTCAACAAGGCCAAGGCTATCAAAAGGAGTATGTACAACAGGGCTAAGCCCGAAGTACTTAGAGCAAAGATGATATATGCCGGCATGAAATGGGACTGGAATTACCACCTAAATTGACGCAGAGCCCAAGAAAATACAGAAATAAGTAATAGTAAATATTGTTTTTTGGAAGAAAAAGCTTAATTTTGCGCAACAATTATAAAAGAAAACCATGTCAGGACTACATTTGCTCATTGCAGCTATTATTATCGTATTCGTAGCGGCTTTCATCATCACAATGTTGGTGGTGAATGCCAACGCGAAGAAAATAATCGGAACCAACAGTAAGCTGGTGCAGAATCAGAATATGCTGGTGGAGCAAAACAAGCAGCAGGGTAGAGAGATTGAGGCGCTTCAGAAACAACAGGAGGAACTGGACGAAAAACTGAAGCATGCCATCCCCGATAAAGAAATGCAGCTAAGACAGCAGATTCAGGAGCATCGTGAGCACATTGAACGAACTGCCGACATGACCGACGATGAATTATTGGCATGGGTGGACTTACAGATGGAGGAGAAGAAACTCTATACGGATACTGACCTGTCATTGAAGACAATGGCAAAAGCACTTGGCTTGACACAAAAACGGCTTGGCGCATTGTTTAAGGACCATGCCAAGTATGGCAGCCTGGGCGAATACATCAATGAGAAGCGTTTCCTCTATGCTTGTCAGTTACTGCGAGAGCAGCCCAACTGGACGATTGAGGCTGTCGGCGCAGAGGCTGGCTTTGGCGGACGTCGCACTTTTCAAACCGAGGTGAAGCGCCGCCTTGGCATCACTCCTCTACAGTACCGTCAGTCACAAGGACTCGACGTTGTACCCAAGCATAAATGACGATAACGGCGATGGTGGGAATCTCCAACGACAGATTGCCAATCCACGAGTCAGCTGGAAACAACAGGTAAGTCAACACGGGGACTATACTGGAGATGAGGATGTAAAGCGCCATCCAGATGCCTACCTGACGGAGTCGTCCCCGATAACAATAAGCGATTGTACAGCCAAGAGGCAGATAGACCAGCATCAGCGACACGGCGACGGGCAGCCCCACCGTTGTCATCAACACAGGAAACAGCAGCGGAACGAACCCGGCAATGTTCAGCGCAATGACAATCCACCATGCCACGGTCATGGGCCTGTAGAGTGGCTTCATGCCTCGCATCAGTCCAAAGTACATTACCAGTGCCCCGAAGGTCTGAATAGTTGCCTGAGCTAATGGAGCATGCGCTTCCATCCAGTGCATCAGCGGTGTCCAGTTAATGGCAGCCTGCAGGAGGTAGCACACAAACGCGGCCTCGATGAGCCAACGAGGCAGTCCGCTGTCTACATGATTCACCCGATACTTGCTCTCAATGCTTTCCGCCATCTCAATGATGGTGTATTTCTTTTCAAGACTTTCCATATTGTTCTTATTATAAATATGTGCAAAGGTATGGCTTTTTTGCGAAAAGTGTTAAAATTGTCATTATAAATTTGAGATAGTTAAAAGAAAAACCATATTTTCTGCGCAGAATCAAAAATGCTGCGCAAGAAGTGAGACGGAATTTCTTGGTTTTTGCCTTTATATTGAAGCAAAAACAGTAGCTTTGCAAAATTAAATGCAAACAATAATATTATCAAGTTAAAATGGAAAAGAGAAATGTATTAGTATTAGTCATGGGACTGGCTATGACTTTGCCCGTCAGTGCACAGTGGACCAACATGGATACACATAACGTCATCCGTGGCGTGTTTGGCACGGCCAATGCCGCCATCGAGTCGGCAGAACGTAAGAAAGAGATGGAAATCATAGCCCGTCAGAAAGTGGAGTTTGAGCAGAGCTTCAAGGACGCCATGGCCGAGGCCAAAGATTTCGAGGCCAAGGAGAACTGGGAAGAAGCACTCGGGAAATACGAGGAGGCCGCCAAAATGAACTGCAAGTATGGCTACATCGACCAGCACACACTCTCGAAGAAAATAACGAACCTCTACGTCAAGGCTGGTCGCGAAGAAGAAGGCCCCAGCATTCTGAACAATGACAAGGTGACGCTGAAAGACTATTCTGCCTACCGCTACATGCGTGAGAACCCGATCTTTACGAACAAGAAAAATGCAGCGGGTATCACGATTCTTCGCGTGGCCTGCTCTGGCAGCGAGACCCGCATAGAGTTTGAGGTGGAGGCCCTGAGGCATGATACATACGCCAATATAAGCGGTAAAACATACATCAAGGGCAACAAGGGCGGCAAGTTGGAACTGGTCAGCGTGGAGAATATCACCCTTGCCCCGGCCAGGACTTACATTCCCTGGACTTACCAGAAGCTGCGCTTTGCCCTCATCTTCCCCGCCCTGCCCGAGGATGCCAAGGAGTTCGACTTCATCGAGCCCTCTTCCATCTGGCAGTTCAAGGACATTAAATGTAAATAATAAATAGGAGCATGAAAAAGAATCTTTTGTGGATGCTCACCATGGTCTTCTGCGGCACAATGGTGCTCTCATCGTGTAGTGATAACAATGACAATAAAGACAATCCGACTCCGGAGCCGACACCTACACCTTCGGAGGAACTGGCAGACTACACCCTGTTCGTCTACGGCCATACCGGTGGACACATGGACGAAATCATTGAGCGTGTATATAAAAACGTGAAGCCTCTGCTTGCCGACCAGAAAAAGGTGCGCGTGCTGTTCTTCTACAAGTATGGACATCATACAAAGGACTACCCCTTCACAGGCAGCTATGCCAACGAGGATGAAGTGCTGCGCTTTGAACTGACGGCAGAGACCGACCTGGATAAACTGCGCACAGAGGCCTGCTTTGAGGAGAAGTCGCAGTTCCAACTCTACAGCCAGGAGAACCTGACCGCGCAACTGAACTGGGCTGCAAAGACGGCTCCTGCGAAGAACTATATCGTGATGCTCTACGGCCACGGTGCAGGTTTCAACTCTAGGGACGACTACTACAAGGAGCCTGTAGCCTCCACCCGCGCCGTGCTCTACGACGAGGGCTTCAAGGGCAGGGGCATGAACATGTATGAGTTCAAGTGGGCCATTGAAGCTTCTGACATCAAGCACCCGCAGATGATTTACTTCCACAACTGCCTGATGGGTAATCTGGAGTCGCTGACCACGTTGCGCAACCTGACCGATTATTATGTCGGTTCGCAACATGTGCTGGCCAGCATGGGCCAAATCATCATCGAGTTTGTCAAGGGCTTGCTGCAGACGACCGACATCGAGGCCGCCACGAAACAGATGTTCGCGCACCTGGACGAATGGAAACCCTTGTATAGTATGGGCGGAGTTGGAAATTTGTGCAATGGCGACCTGTTCTTTATGAAGTCGCTGGCCATCGAGGAGGTGAATGAGCAGATGGACCGCCTCTGCAGTCGCATCCGCGAAATCTATCCTACTCAGCACGAGGCCATCGACCGTGCCGCTTGCAAGGTTTACCAGCCTTATCAGGGTGCCACGCTTTACGATGCCGCCGACTATGCTGACTGCCTGGCCCACGAGACGGGCGACGCCCAGCTCCAAGCCATCAGCAAGGACCTCCGTGCATCGTTCGACAAGGCATTCCTCGCCCGCGATCATGTCAACAACCGTCCAGATTTCCTCAACGCCTATACGCTGTCGGTAACGCTTGTCGACAAGACAACTTTTGCCAAGGAACTGACAGACGTCACTGGCGATAAGTTCATCTTCGGCGATTCCTACATGGCTACCAGCTTCCACACCAACACGGGCTGGGGCCACTGGCTGGCTGAGAACAACCAGAAACCCGATTGCAACCCCTTCGGCATGAAAGAAGATGTGAACGAAGAGGACGAATTAGTCGGACTGGAGAACCTGCAGGAGTGGCGCGCCGGCACCACGGTCTCGCAGAAGGTCGTCGATGCTTTCGGGCTGGGGCAGTGCTTCAATTACGACTATATTAGCGACGAAGTGTGGGAGCGTATGCAGGGCAAGACCTACAAGGACAACCCCTACATCGGGCGCAACGACTTGCGGCATGTGAAAGTGCTCCACTGGGACTACGACGAGCAAATACACGTCGGCGAGATGATTTGCAACGAGCGGATAGCCTATACCGTGGTGAACATCATGCAGCAGCTCTTCGAAGCCAAATATCCCATACAACGTATGGTGCTGCCCGATGTCTACGATGCCGACGACGAGGCTCAGATGCGCGACAACAATTCATCGTGCTTCTGCTACCGCCCCATCAGCGGCACCACCAAGCTGTCGAAGCATGCCCGTGGACTGGCGGTCGACATCAACACCCTCTACAATCCCTACTACAAAGACCGCGAAGACGGCACACGCTACGTGCAGCCCGCCACAGCCACGGACTATTGCAACCGTGACTGGAACTTCCCCTACAAGATAGACCACGACGACCTCTGCTACAAACTCTTCATCGAGGCTGGCTTCGAGTGGGGTGGCGACTGGACGTCGTGCAAGGACTATCAGCACTTTGAACTTATCGAGCAAGAAGATTCTCATTAAATAATGATTGTTTCATTAATTACTTAATTTATCAACAATGAAAAAGAATTTCTTTAGGATGTTCGCCGCCATCCTCTTCTGCGGCGCAATCGCAACCGTATTCACCGCCTGCAGCAAGGACGATGATGACAACAACACAACTCCGACTCCCGAGGCTCAAAAGAACACAGCCAAGACTGCCAGTGCCTGGTATGAAGTAAACATGGGGGAGGACGTGCTTGAAGTGTTTGATGTAGAGGTCACTACCATCAGTCCCTCTTTCGGGGAGTCAACCAAGAAGCTCACAAAAACCTCTTACAGCTTCGCCGATAGAGATTGTGCCATAAAAGACCCAGGCAGCCTGGTGTTTGCCATGAGCGTAAAGGTTACACCTAAGGCAGGTTTTACCCCCGATGCTTCTAAGACCTACAATTTAGGATTAGGTTCTGACTTTGCCTATTATGTAGTCAATGAAAAGGAAGAACCGCTGGTAGGCCATCAGGGAGTGGGCCCTGTTTCCTTTAGTGCATTGAATGTCCCTGGCGACAAATTGGCTGAGCGAGTCGAGCGATTTGCTGAGTCATGGTCTCTCGCATTACAGAAGGTGGAGGTGTACAAGACCTATTACGTCTTAAACGGAACCAGGGTGGATTTCTAATTCGTCATCTCTCTGACGTGATTACAAAACAATTACAAGACACTAGTTTCTGGTAAAATAATTTCGCACCCGTCACAGATTGGCGGGTGCGAATTTTGTTTAAGAACTACGCCATGCGCTACATGGCAGGTCTTTTTTATCCATTACATTTCGTTTTTCGCTTCGTAAACCTCTTCGATAGTCATAGGTTTCTTGATGCTGCCTAAAAGACGAGCACCAGTAGGGGTTATCACGTAGTTGAGTTCGTTGCGCAGCCCGGTGAAGTCGCGCCAGGCATCGAGCTTGTCGTAGCAGATGAAATCCTCGAACAGGTGCTCTGCCCGCCACTTGTCCATGAGCTCGGGAATGAAATAGATGCCCGGCTCCACGGTGAACACGAAGCCCGGCTCCAGCGCCCGGGCCAGCCGCAATGACTTGAAGCCGAACTGCCGGCTCTTCGTCATCCCCTCGGCATAGCCTACATATTGTTCACCCAGGTTCTCCATGTCGTGTACGTCGAGTCCCATCATGTGGCCTAGCCCGCAGGGGAAGAACATCGCGTATGCACCTGTCTCCGCAGCCTCGGCGGGGTCGCCTTTAACTTATCTGCTTTATTCAAGTTCAAATTAAGCACAAAAAAAGAACCCAACAATTTCTTGCTGAGTTCTTTTCCGCGGAAAGTGAGGGATTCGAACCCCCGGACCAGTTACCCGGTCACCGCATTTCGAGTGCGGCCCGTTCGACCACTCCGGCAACTTTCCAAAGATGAAGGGTGTCCTTCGTGTGGTCTATGTTGACAACTCGGTCAGCGGAGATGAGTTGTTGCTTTTCAAGAAGTGAAGAAGGTAGGAATGACTACCTTCTTCGCTCTGTAATAAAAAGCCGGGAGGAGATGTGATGAAACTCCGAGTAAATAAGATTTGAGTGCCCGCATGTCTTTGTAATCCACCGACTAAAAAGTTACCCCGAAGGGCGTGGCCCGCCATTGACGCGCGAAGCTTATCTCGGTTTTCGATTGTAATTTGATGAGTATCCCGATCGATCCTGTATCCCGGCTATATGGGTGGTTCTCTATGGGAGAGAAATTACTATCGATGTTGCAAAGGTAGCGGAATAAACTGAGTTTGCAAATTTTTTGGCAGTTTTTTTTATTTTATCCTTATTTTTTTGCCTCCAGAGATATAAATACCCTCAGGAAGTTGGTGGATTTCGCTATTGGACTTTGCAACGCACTGTCCTTGGAGGTTGTAGATGAAGGAGGCATTTCGAGGCTGGTCGAGCTGAACGCCTGTGATGGCGAGGTCCTCTGGAGTGATACCTTTCGGACAATAGTCGAACTCAATGGAGCCGTCGGCATTTTCCACAATGTTGCGGATAGACTGGTTGAACGGACTGATGTCGAACTTGCCTGTGTATTCCAATGGCAGGTAATAGGTGGTTGTATCTTTTACAACTTCTTCGCCTACTGTTCTGGAACTCGTCTGGTACATCTCAACATTGCCTGGATTGTCAAGGCTTTTCACTTGCATGAAACCAGGGAAGGGGTCGCCCCATGCAGAATACATGAAATCGTTGTAGTCGTCAACTGTCTCTACATACATATATGAGTCCAATTTGCCATCTGCTGGCACAATGGATATGTACTGATGCGCAGGATTGGTGTTGACGGTGTTGGATGTCCATCGATTCAAGCTGAAATCGACATGAGTGACCAAGAGGCCGTGGAACTTCGTGTTCACACCACTATGACCTACAAAGGAATCCCAAACTTGGTTCTGACGATTCTCGATGACGAGATATTCATTGGCGTTGTTAGGATTCACGATTTTGTAGGCATCGCCAAAGGAGGAAATTGGCTCGATGCGAATGTGCTGAGGAGTGACTCCGTCCAAAGTAATCAGACTCTTCCACCCCATGAAGTCGCGCTCGTATGCGCTGTAATTGCAAGGCGTATAACCGCTGTTGCAGTAGCAGCCTGAATCCATGATGTCCCAGAAATCGAGTCCGTATGCCACGTATCTTGTGTCATAGAAGTCTGGCAGACCCATTGCATGACTCAATTCATGGACGAAAACGCCGATTCCATCTACAACATCGTTGTAGGTTTCGTTGCAACAAGCGTATGAACCGATGCGGACGTTAGAAATGGTGCCACCCGATGGGGACTCCTTTGGCCAGATGAGATTGGCTGCTTCTGGATGTAATTGGGGGTCGAAAGAGCTTTCTCCTGGACCAGCATAGATGAAGAATGCCATATCGACTACGCCGTCTTTGTTATTGTCGAATTCGCTCCATCCATCGGTGGACTTAATGGCCTTCTTCATGGCATCGGCATAAAAGTTACTGATACGTACATCCCTCTGGTTTGCTGTGTTTGCACCATAGTATGCGTATGTGTGGTCAAGGGTCACGGGACCCATCACTTCGAATTGTGGCGTAAATTGTCCATTACTCTGGTCGTGGAAATACTCTCGGATGGAACCGAAGCTGCCAGCATCTTTCCAATACTCATTGACACCATCACCATTGCAATACTTATCGTAGAACTCACGCACAAGCTGTTGCTTGGTTTCATCCGTACAACTGTCACCATTCTCAAGTCCGACTGAGAAATGCTTGTCAGGGAATTGTACCAAAATGACAGGCACCTTTGGACTACCGATTGAAGTGAGTGCAGCAGACGCATGAGTGCCAATGCGACGAGGACCGCCTGCATAAACATTTTCTGTTTCAGACTCTGTATGCACGGCATGTCTGCCTGCTCCACGATAGCGTGGTTTCACGGTAGAAAATGCAGTGGCTGCAACAGCAGTAAACAAAAGCGAAAGTGCAATTTTTCTCGTATCCATTTGGTTAAGATTTTAGGATTTTTACTGATTTATGGCGCAAATTTACACCTATTTTTTTGCTTTTGCAATTTTAAAAGCTGAAAATGATGGTATTCTTATAAATAAGTGCTAACTTTGAACGATAATGTTGTGATGTTTGGGCAATTAGAATTGTCCGCCACATCGTAAAACAGTCGATTTTTAAGAACAGATAAGATGCATACGAAAGAAGAAAAACTGGAGGCTTTTGGCAGGCTGCTCGATGTGCTCGACACGCTCCGAGAGAAATGCCCGTGGGACAGAAAACAAACCAACGAAAGCTTGCGCACCAACACCATTGAGGAAGTGTATGAACTCTGCGACGCGCTGATGAAAGATCAGCCACAGGAGATTTGCAAGGAACTGGGTGACGTAATCATGCACGTGGTGTTCTACTCTCGCATCGCTCAGGAGAAGGAACAATTCGACATCGCTGACGTGCTCAATAAGCAATGCGACAAACTGATTTTCCGCCATCCGCATGTGTATGGCGATGCAGTGGCTGAGTCGGCTGGCGACGTGCTGAAGACTTGGGAACAAATCAAACTGAAGGAGAAGAACGGCAACAAGACGGTACTAAGCGGTGTGCCCAACGCGCTGCCTTCGCTCATCAAGTCGTACCGAGTGCAGGAGAAAGCCGCCAACGTGGGCTTCGACTGGGAACAGAAGGAAGACGTTTGGAAGAAGGTGAAGGAAGAAATTGCCGAGTTCGAGGCTGAAGTGGCAAACATGGACAGAGAGAAAGCCACCAGCGAATTTGGCGACGTGCTGTTCTCCTTGGTCAATGCTGCCCGACTCTACCACATCAACCCCGACAATGCCTTGGAACGCACGAACAAGAAATTCATTGAGCGTTTCAACTACGTGGAGGAACACTCTATCAAGGCAGGGAAGAACCTCAACGAGATGTCGCTGGCAGAAATGGACGAACTGTGGGAAGAGGCGAAGAAATTAGGAAAAAGTTAAAAAAGATTAGAGAAGGGGGTGCATTGGGAAAAATGCACTATCTTTGCAACAGAGTATGACATAACCAAAAACCAAAGCAACAAAATGAAAAAACTGATGTTTGCAATGATGCTGGCCTTCATGCCAATGTGCATCCACACGGCACAGGCACAGCTCTTCGTAAAGAAAAACTTCAAGGGCAGAATGGAAGCATCTGCCTACATGCAGGGAGCAGTGCCCGAAGTGAACGGAAGAGTCGAATTCAACGAGAACTTTTCTGCTCCAGGCAAGACAAAAGACCAGATTTTCCAGCAAGTGCTGTCGTGGGCAAACCTCCGATACATGCCCGAAACAGAACGTGGCGCTTGGAACGACGAGGACTACTACAAGAACAACGAATTCTCGAAGGTGGTTTCTGCCGACAAGAACACGGGCATCATTATTTGCCAAGCTGACGAGGACCTCGTCTTCACAAACAAGACGCTGGCAAAGGACTTCACTCGCACCAACTACACACTCACAATTCGTGTGAAGGACAACGGCGGCGAAGTGACCGTGAACAATATCATTTACACCTACAACCTCGCAGAGTCGCCAGAGAGAATAGCAGCAGAGGACTGGATTACTGACAAGGAAGCGATTTCGAAGAAAGGTGGACTTCTCAAGGGGTCTGCACGTTTCCGCATCAAGACCATCGACTTGAAGAACGAGCTGGTGAAGGAAATTGCGGATGCAGCACAGAAATAATAACTCCCCACATTCGATGACACTACTCAGCAAGAAATCCTCGCATCGCGCTCTTTTGGCAAAGAGGATTTCTTGCTGAACAGATTTTCTACTGAACCCAATTTAAGCAGAACAATGAAAACTGAAGATATCGACAAAATCATTGCTGAAAGCCTGGAAAAGGAAAAGAAAGCCAGCAAATGGCATCGCCCCGAGAAAAAGAAGAGCGACAAGATGGGGCAAGTGCGACAAGTGCTCAATGCCGTATTTATGCTGGGATTTCTGGCTGCAATCATCATTTATTTTGCCATGCCCGAAAACAGAGTGCTCTTCTTCTGTGTAGGATTTGGCGCAATGGCAGTGAAAATTGTCGAATTCATCATAAGATTCTTGTTCTAAGTTCATTTCCAAAGACTCCGTTGATTTAGTGAAAATACTGTTCCGATTATTGTTGATACTGACTGTGGCAGTGCTCCCATCCACGATGAGGGGTCAGAGAATTGTGCGAGAACTGGAATCCAACACAGACCTATCCATCGCAGAAGACTCAACCCTCGACAACAAGAAAAAGATGAAAAACATTCCTGCTGAAGTGAAATCATGGACCATTGACCAGTACGGAAACAGGAACGAAATAGAGGTAGATACGCTGCGACACCTTTATCAGAACAACGAACACAGCGAAGGCGCGAACGGAAGCTACAACACCTTGGGCAACCTCGGTTCTCCTCGTCTTTCTCGCATCTACATGAATCGCCGACAAGACACAAACTTCTTCTTCGCCCAACCTTTCGACCAATTCATCACATGGCAAAGTGATTTTCGGTTCTTCAACACGAAATCGCCATACATGAACTTGAGTTACAACTGGTGTGGTTCGAAAAACACAGGTTTCGACCATTTCAAAGCCCTTTACACGAACAATGCAGGAAAGCGATTCAACATTGGTGGCTTATTCGACTACATGTACGGACAAGGCTACTACGACAAGCAATCCACATCGTTCATGAACGCCACAGGCTGGTTTTCATATCTCGGTGACAAGTACGACGTTCACTTCCGCTACACGCACAACTACATGAAGATGGCTGAGAACGGAGGTTTAGAAGACGATCGCTACATCACCAACCCTGAAGCGTTCCCACAAAGATACAGTTCGGACCAAATGCCTGTGAAACTCTCACAAACGTGGAACAAACAGGAGCATGACTTTGTGCATCTCCTCCATCGCTACCACATCGGCTTCTATCGGAACCACTACAATATGAAGACTGAAGGTGACTCCACTTTTGTGGATTCTGCCAGCGTTAGCGAAGAGTTTGTACCCGTCACCAGTATCTTCCATCGATTCTCCCTTGAAAGCTATCGAAGACGGTATGTGGCACATGAAGCGCCCAAATACTATCACAGCTACAATTACCTGCCAGGCGATTCCGCCAGCGACAAACACAGCATGGCAGAATTCAAGAACCTCGTAGGACTTTCCCTGCACGAAGGATTCAACAAATATGCCTTGGCAGGAATCAACGCATACGTAGGCTTTATCAACACCTCTTACCAAATGCCTGACACGATGATGGTGAGGAACGACACAGTTGAATTCAGACATAAATACAAAGAGAATGACATCGTGGTCGGAGGACAACTCATTCGCACACAAGGAACATGGATTCACTATCAAGCTGATGCGGAATTTTTTGTGGCTGGAGACAACGCAGGCGAAATACACCTTTCAGGAAAAGGAGAACTGAATTTCCCATTACTGGGCGACACAGCACAAGTGGTGGTAGATGCCCAGTTCAATCGAGCAAAACCAAGTTTCTTTTACGACCATCTTCATTCCAAGCACCTTTGGTGGGAGAACGAGTGTAGCGCTTTCACTCAGACTCGAATCGGAGGAGAAATCCATCTGCCTAAGACCAACACCCACTTGGAAGCGCACGTAGAGAACATTAAGAATTATGCTTATCTCGCTAACGAAGGACCTACTATCGTCAAGGGAGATAACACCTATTATACAAATAATATCGTCGTGAAGCAATGTAGCGAGAACGTACAAATCATTAGTGCCACACTTCGACAGAACTTCAAGCTTGGCATTTTCCATCTCGACAACGACTTCACATTCCAAACTTGCACTCACGACGATGTACTTCCTCTGCCAAAAATTTCGACCTATCACAACCTTTACATCGATTTCAAAATTGCAAAGGTACTCAGCTGTGAAATCGGAGCCGACCTCAAGTATTTCACAGAATACTATGCACCCGATTATTCGCCTGTTGTCAGTAACTTCACAACGCAGAACCCGAATAACCGCATCAAGATAGGTAACTATCCACTCATCAGCGCCTACGCCAATTTCTCGCTAAAGCGCACTCGATTCTACGTACAATACTATCATGCAAATCAATCCACAGGAAGATATTTCTGGGCTCCACACTATCCTATGAATCCTAAAGGCATTCACTTCGGCATCAGCTGGAACTTCTACGATTAATCCATCAACAAACGCATATTCAAACATACGTATTTCCACAATACACAAAAAGGATTGAGCAGCACTTGCCCAATCCTTTTTCGTTACTCAACACAATCAATCCTTTCGATATAGGTGCCTTACCCAAAGCCACTTGCACGGATTTGACATCCTAAGCCATTGGTAATAGGAAACGCTGGAATCTCTGTATGGCAATTAAACAACACCTATAATAGTAGATATAACAAAAAGAAGAGGCATCAGACTGTTGTTTTCTGATGCCTCCCCGAAAGACGGCGGCGACCTACTCTCCCGCATTGCGGAGCAGTACCATCGGCGCGCGTGGGCTTAACTTCTCTGTTCGGGATGGGAAGAGGTGGAACCCCACGGCTATAGCCACCTGATTTGTTTCCTTGTTTATTTATCTGTATCTTTCTCCTTGGCTCCTCCTTCGGTTTCATCTTCCCCATTTCGGTTTCATCTTCCCTACTGGAGCCGGAGTGTATTTCTGACATGACTGGAATGAGAAAGGGATGCGACAAGCCAGCTCTTTCCTGCTGACATCTCACTAGCGCTACTCACCGCACTTCTCCAACACGCATGGAATGCCTTTTGTTTGCAGCCCGTTATCAGCTGCTGGCACATCCACGCGCAGCGCGGACCGAAGGTAAACGCCGGACGCGGCAAAGCCGGCGGGCTATTAGTATGGCTCGGCTGTGACGTCGCCGCCTCTACACCTGCCACCTATCAACGTCATCGTCTATGACGACCCTATGAGACCTCATCTTGCGGCCGGCTT
>DGSN01000026.1 GCA_002393575.1 Prevotellaceae bacterium UBA4361
ATTAAACTTTCCCATCCCTTGAATAATTGTATCAGAAGACGCTGAAAGCGTCACCGCTCAGTAACCGAGGGTGCAAAGCACCCCCGGATAGCTGTGTGTCCGCTCAATCGACTCTGAAAGAGTCGCCCATCTATGGCTGTTGGGGCACTCTTTCAGAGTGCATCTTGCCCAAATACACACCACCCGCAGGTCGTTCCGACCTACGGTTACTGAGCGATGACGCCTTCAGCGTCAGAGGGTTACGCTATCCCAATATGATGGGAAAGTTTAGTGAAGAATAATAAAATGAAGAATTAGGAATTAAGAATGAAGAATGTATTTTACACTGCTCATTGGATGAGTCATTTTCATTCTACATTCTACATTCTTCATTCTTCATTCGGAGCGAAGCGACTATTCTTCATTCTTCATTTTGTTCTTCTTCATTTATTTTTTCGACTCTACTAAATGCGCGAGGGCTCGTTGTTGAAATGGCGAGCCCTCGTTGTTGTTCAAGCGAGGGCTCGTTTGAAAAACGATGAGGGCTCGACATTTCAGTATTGTCAAAAGAATGACTCGGTGTGAACGAAAGAATGAAGAATTAAGAATGTATTTTACACAGCTCATTGGATGAGTAATTTTCATTCATCATTCTTCATTTTTCATTCTTCATTCGGAGCGAAGCGACTATTCTTCATTCTTCAATTTACATTCAGAGGGTGGATGGGAGGAAACATGAGTCGTGGGTGCGAAAAAAAATGCCGTCGTTTGCTTCGTATTCCGAAAGAATTGCATAACTTTGCGAGGTTCAACGATTTCACCAATACAACTAACTAATTTTAACGTCAGTTCGGTATAAGGAGTCGCATCGCGAGAAATCACACAAATCTTCTCAAATCTCACAATTATGAATGAGATTTTGAGAGATTTTGAATCGATTTGTTAGATTTCTGCCTCGAAGAGGCACTACAAAAGAACATATTATGTTATATCGAACTCACGTTAATTTTAAGTTTGTGAGTTTGTGAGTTTTCGCTGAATAGCAATTGTTCACTTTTCACATTACACTTTTCACTTTAATGCTGACCATGAGAAGACTCTTACGATGCGTAGTGGTGGCTCTCGCCGCCTTGTTTGTCGGGAGAACGAATGTTTCTGCCGATACCCGTCTGATTCAGGACGGAGAGGGAGGATGGACGAAGATAACGTCACTCCCCTCCCAGCTCAGTGACTATTATTTTGTGTTCACCGACAATAGCCAGGACCTGATGCTCGGAGTGGCAAAGGGTGTCAACCAAAATACGAAATGGTATTCGCTGGGTGTCTATTATCAATCGTCGGTCGAACCAACGACTTCTGGCATCTTGTCGAAGACGTGGACCATAGAGACCGTAGGCGATGGCTATGCGCTTCGGAATCTGGAATACAGTGTTTCTCCTTTCCAGACTGAATGGAACGCGGCTTGGAAGTACGACACCAACGATGTCTATGACACGGCAAACGAATGGTGCATGGTTCTGCTTGCTTATTCGGATGGTTGCTGGACGATTCAGAACGGGCGTTATCAAAGCAGTGGATACCTCGGACCTTGGAATGACGGCAATTTCACGAATGGGGCGGAGTGTGCAGCCAACAAGTCGGGTAGCAACATTGGCAAATTCCAAATCTATGCCATCTTGCGTTCCCGTTTCCAGCAGAACCTGATGGATGCAGCTTCTGCTGCCAATCCTGTGGATGTCACTCCGTTCTACGTGACGAATGCGTCGTTCGACCATAACAGGAGTGGATGGACGGAAGAGGGTTCTGGCGGCAACAACAACACAAATCTTGGCTGTGAGATATGGCATCGCTCTTCTTTCAATATCTATCAGGATGTCACGCTCCCCGACGGTGCTTACAAGGTTTCGTTGCAGATGGCAGGAAGCGCGAGTGGAACGGTCTATGGACAGAGTGGTGATGTCAGCAAGGAAGCTGCTTCGTCGGCTGCTGCAAAGGACAATTTTCAGAACACGGTTCTGCAAATGATAACAGACCGAACGTATGGTCAGACATTCACGGATGTCATCCCTGTGGTTGGCAACTCTCTCAGGATTGGGTTCAAGGATGCCACATCGAACCAATGGGATGTGTTCGATAATTTCAAGTTGTATTATTGGGGTCCTACGGTTGGTTCTGCGGCTGTCGCATTGCCTTCCGACGCGCTGTTGGCTGACAGGTGGTACTATTTCGATGTGCCGTCGGAGGGTGACTACACGCTGGCTGCAGGCAGTGCGCTCAGCGATTTTGTCTATACCACTGATGGAACGCAGTTGGCGGAAACGGCAACATCGATGAGTTGGAGCAACGAGGTGCAGACGCTCGCCGCTGGACGCTACTATGTGAAGTCGGCTACGGCGCAGACGCTGAGTGTGGTTCCGAATACTTATTCTTATTTGGTAGGCTCAGCCACTGCGGATATTCAATTTGTGCAGGGTGGTGAACTGGTGACGGTGACCTTCGACCATGCTGCGACGAACGACCCAAGTGCTGCGTTTGCTATGCAAGCCATGCCGCTTGTGAGTTTCGGGGAAGCCAACGCGGGTGCTTCGGCTCAGACGGTGACGGTGACTGCCACTGAAAATGGTTTCACTTTCACAGTTCCTTCTTCCCTGTCGGTTGCTACCGACTATGAACTGACGATTCCAGCGGGTGCTTTCGGCTATGCCGCTGGCGACACCTACAACGAGGCACAGACCATTTCGTTCCATACGCCTGCTTTGTTGGATGGTACTTATTTCTTCAGTAGCGACGATGGTCAGTTCTGGATGCGAGGAGAACCTTACGGTTCGGCAGTTCAGTTGTACGATTGGGGATTGCCTGTGAATGTGGTGACGGACGGACAGGGTGCTACGACGTTGAAATTTGCTGACGCTTCTGACTGGTTGATTTTCTCGGATGGAACGGGCGTTTATGCAGACAATGCCAACCCTGCGAACAAATCATGGCAGGTGACGCTTGGCAATGGCAAATACACTTTCCAGAATGTGGAGAACGGCAATTACATGAAAACAGACGGTTCTCGTGTGCTGTCAACAGTCAACTCAAGCGAAGCCGCTTCTTTCAACTGCGTTTCTATTGCTGAGCATCGGGCTGTATTGACAGGACTGGTCAATTCACAGGCAAGTGATGCTGCGTCGGCGGCTTCGCTCACTGCCAGCACTCCAGCCGAACTGGAGGAAGCTGCTGAAGCGGCAGGATGGGTCAGCCAGGAAATCGTGGAGGCAGACACGCCAGCTACAACAGCCGAGAAGTTCCAAGGTGGGCAGTGGGACAGCAGGAAGGTCTTTTCAGGCACGGTCACCATCTCTACGCCTGGACTCTATCGGTTCACGATGCAGGGATTCTACCGCATGTCAGACAACGCCACAACTTACGCACTCCATGCCGCTGGTGCCGATTGTCCGCCAGTGTACGTGTTCTTTGGCGATGCCAAGACACCGATGGCATCCGTGTTCGATGCCAGCAATGAGTCGAGCAACAACTGCTACAAAGGAGCGGATGGCAAGTTCTATCCCGACGGCCAGTCTTCTGCACTGACGGCTTTTCAAGACGACCATTACGTCAACACGGTTTGGGCTTACATTTCCGAGCCAGGTGAATACCAATATGGAATCCAGTATCTTGGTTGGGCTGGTGCTCACTCAGAATGGTGTTGCTACACCACCGAGTCGGTTTCTGTTACATTATATAGCAGTGGCGGTATTTACGTTTCGGATGGTGTCGTAACGGTTTTAGGCTCAGCCAGTGTGACAGACATCAACGAGGCACTGACAGCCGACATTTCCGTTTTGAATCTGGAGAATGCGTCGGGCTTGAGTAATGTGGACATTTCGACAGAGAATAATCCCAACTTGCTCATCTACACGGCTTCTGCAAGTCAGGTGAGCAACAACAAGAACGTGATAGTAAGCGGCTCGTGTCCATACTTCAGTCTGGTGAAGAGCAACACCGCCTTCATCGTTCCGAAGGCATTCACAGCCATCTCTGCAAACTACGAGGTGAAGAGTGCTGATTTGGCTGGCGGTCAGTTTGCCACACTGATGATTCCTTTTGCTGCTTCGGGCAATGCCTACGTGCTCAATCAGGACATAGCCTTCTCTGATGCCACGGCGAAGGGAACCGCTGTGACCACCATCCCTCAAAACGCTCCAGTTCTGGTGAAGACAGCGCAAACACTCACCGCTTCCCAAGTCACTATTCCTGTGATAGCTCGTGGTGCGACGTTTACGAACGGCAAACTCTGTGGAGTCTATACTCCTACCAAGGCGGTTGAGAACTCCTACGTTCTCCAGAATCATGTTTCGGGCAATGGTGTTGCATTTTATCGCGTGAGTGGCACTCAGCCGACGGTCAATCCGTTCCGTGCTTATCTCAATGCCTCCGTGGGAGAAGCGAAAGCGATTTATGTTTCGTTCGACGATGCGACGGGCATTACCCTTGAACAGGACATGGGCACAGAGGTTGAGGCAATCTATACAACCGATGGCATACGCCTGCAAGCGCCTCAGAAAGGTGTCAATATCTTGAAAATGAAGGATGGCAGTGTGAGAAAATTGATTAAAAAATAATAAAATGAAGAATGAAGAATTAAGAATGTAGAATGATGAATTAAGAATGAAGAATGTATTTTACACTGCTCATTGAGTGAGTAATTTTCATTCTTTATTCTTCATTCTACATTCTTAATTCTTCATTTAAGTTACAACAATGAAAAAGAAATATATAACGCCTAAACAGACGATGAGAAAAACTGTTCTCGGAACAGAGGCAGTCTATTCTGGAGCCACAGGAAGCAATCCTGGAGGACTTTCCGTTGAAACTGAGGAGACGAAGGAACGTGGTATGGAATCAGATGAGCCCTCATTTGGTAACCTTTGGTAGTAACCCTAATCACCAGCAAAACAATGAAAAAGAATATGCTATTATTATCAGTCATCGCCACGGCGCTTGTTGTGGGCGCTTGCGGCAATGACGAGTTGACAGACAGTCCTGTACACACAAGTCACAGTGGGGAAGAGACGACTGACGGTGATGTGAGATTCGGAGCCATCATTGCCAGCAATCTCTTCGTGGAACCAGAGGAAGGCGAGTCGGCAGGAAGCGACGTGCGCCGTGTGGCATATAACACGGCAACGGGCAAAATCTCGCAATGGTTCGACAACGACCAGATTAGCATCTCGGACGGTGTGCTCAGCTACACCTATCAGGCTTCTGCCACGGAGGGAAGTGGTTGCAGTTTCACTTCTATCACCAGCAACAGTTTCACGACCGAGGAAGCAGAAGCGGAAGAGAACGAATTTGATGCTTTCTATCCAGCAGCAGCCGTGCTGGGATGGAACAATGGGACGGTGACAACGATGATTTACACGGACCAAGACTATACGGAGAATGTTGAGGGCAGTGGCGTGATGGGTCCTTATATGGCTGCACACACCACAACGACTGATGGAGGCAGGAACGCTCATTTCGAGTTCATGAACATTGCTTCTGTCATCGATGTCAACATTGCCGATTTGGGTTTGGCAGGGAAGGTGAAGTCCGTGTCTGTCTATGCCAACAATCAAGTGAGCATCGCAGGAAAAATGCAGTATAATACTGGGAACAATCGCATCACGGTTCCGACAAGCGATGCTACTGGCTATAGCTACAGCACTCAGAGCGAGACTGTCACCGTGAGCGAAATCAACAAGACTGCTGCTGAGGCTGGAGTGGTTCGCTTCTTTGTCCTGCCCATCAAGATTGTGGGTGGAGTCACCATCACCATCCGCATGGAAGATGGCAGCTACTACTCCAAGCACACGACTAACAACGTGGGAAACAGTACGGAGACCGATTTGTCGCAGACGGGTGTGTCGGGAGGAACTATCGTGAGACCTTACTACAAGAAGTACAACTTCGGTGCGTACAACCAGGAGGGCATCACCAAGAACGACTGGATGGGAACTATTCCTGGGAATATCAAGTTTAATTTCTTGAGTATTCCTGGAACGCATGATGCAGCAACAAGCAGTTGTACTTCTCAACCAAACTACACGGTATGTCAGGATTTCAGCATAGCGGAGCAGTTGCAGAAAGGATGTCGTGCATTCGACTTGCGTCCTTATTATAATAGTTCGACGCTTGAGATTTATCATGGAGCATACAGAACGGGTGTGACATTGAATGATGCATTGGCTGCCATTTCTGATTTCTTGAATAGTCATACCACTGAAACCGTCTTTGTCCTGATTCATCAGGAAGAAGGGTCGTCAGGAAATGTAAATTGGCAAAACAGAGTATGGAATTGTGTGAATGGCTATACCAGCAAAATCGCCAACCGTGGTTGGGGTGGCAATCTGAACCCATGTCGCGGAAAAATGGTTGTGATTTTCCGTGACAACTACACTGGAGGAACGAACACAGGAGACCTCGGTTGTGGAAAAGTGGGGTGGGGTAGCTCATTCAATGCCAAGACAATCATGGTCGGAACGAGCAGCAATACAAACTCAGGTTATATCCTGTATTATCAGGATGAATACGGAACCACCGATGCCAGTACAAAGCTGGGTAATCTGGAAAACATGCTGACGAACTACATTGCTGCGAACGAAAACAATGCAAACTATACATACGTTAATAATACGAACATTGCCGGAACAGGCTTCTTACATCTTAAAGACATCAAGACATTGGCAAAGAACGTGAATACCGCAGTGCTGGGCTCATCTGTTTTTACCAGCCATAACGGACGTTTCGGCATCATGATGACGGATTTCTTGTTCAGTTCAGAGCAAAAAGGCGACGAGATGTATAACCTCATCCGCAACCAGAACTACAAGTACGTCTATACGAAACGTACCCGACACACCACCGCGTCGGGCACTGACACGGGAGTGCCTGTGTCGGGCGACGAAGTGGCTGACGATGGCGAAGTCTATGTGAAACAACGCTAAGCAGATATGTTATACTAAATTTTTTCAACCACGAATTTCACGAATTAAACGAAGCTTCAACTCGGCGTAAGCAAATTTTATAAGTATTATTTAATCAAATTTCACGAATAAAAATGCTGGCATTTTTTTAATTAGAGAAATTTGATAAAATTAAATGCTGAAAATTCGTTTAATTCGAGTAATTCGTGGTTTAAAAACGTACCAAATTCTATTTTAACGACGACTATACGTGAAGATAAAAAGGACAATGAACAAACGACGGGTATTGTTCATCATCGGTGTGATGATGGCGCTGCTGGTACATGGACAGCGTAGTGGGCAGGTGGTTGTGGTGCATCTGATGGATGGCACCACGCATGAGTATGCTGTGGAGGACATTGCGTACATTGATTTCATGCAGCAAGACCCGTATCCTGCTGTTGACCTCGGTCTGAGCGTGGAGTGGGCTGCCTGCAATGTGGGTGCTTCTGCTCCAGAGGAATATGGCGACTTGTATGCGTGGGGAGAGACTGCCACGAAGGAGGACTATTCGGAGGAGGCGTACCTCTACTACAAGAACTATGAGTACGTGGGTATCGGCAAAGACATCAGCGGTACGGATTATGATGTGGCGCACAAGGCATGGGGAGGACGCTGGCGTATGCCTACGAAGGCTGAAGTGGATGAGCTGACCAAGCAATGCGTGTGGACATCGACGACGGTACACGAAGTGAAGGGCTTCAATGTGACGGGACCTAACGGCAATAGTATTTTTCTGCCTGCGGCAGGCTATCAGCCAGGCACAAGCAGGATGAAGGCTGGAAAGCAAGGCTACTATTGGTCGAGCACGCTGAACGATGAGATGCCATCGGCTGCGTACAACATCAACTTCAACGGCTACAATGGCGAGTGGTCGGCAAGCCGCGCATACGGGTTTTCTGTTCGCGCGGTGAGAGGGGGAGAGTGAAAAATAGACCCACCCCAGCCCTCCCTGTGAGGGAGGGAGTAGTCACAAGGATGGTTATTCTCTCCCCTCACAGGGGAGCTGGAGGGGTTTAAGGGTTGGGGTGAGTCTATTTTTCACTTGTTGCTTTAATTGTTACATAGTTTCATTAGATTGTTACAAGGATGAAAGTCTGCTGCAAAGGAAGATTGTACTTTTGCAGCAGATTTTTTTTTGAATGATTAACACCTGATGAAACAATGAGAAAACAAGTATTGATGATGCTGTGCTGCCTGCTCTGCGGGTGGCAGATGGCTGGGGCTCAGACGCTGACTGTGACGGACACGATTTTCGACCGCGAGGCGCATGAGGATGACTTTGCCTTCGGTGCGGACGTGAGTTTCGTTCCGCAGATGGAAGGCTGGGGAACAAAATGGTTGGACAAGAACGGCAAGCAGAAGGACATCTTGCAGATTCTGAAAGAGCAGGGTGTGAACAATATCCGTCTGCGTGTGTGGACGGTGAACAGCGGTGCCAGCAGCAAGCAGGAGGTGGTGAGTATGTGCAAACGTGCGAAGGCGAAGGGCATGGGCGTGATGATTGACTTCCACTACAGCGACACGTGGGCTGACCCGGGCAGCCAGACGATTCCTTCGGCATGGACGGACCACAGCGTGGAGGCGCTTTCGAAGCATGTATATGATCACACTTACGAGGTGCTGAAGGCTATCAAGGATGCTGGTGTGGTGCCTCGGTGGGTGCAGGTGGGCAACGAGACGAAGCGCGGTATGCTCTACCCCGTGGGACAGACGAACAAGGGCGGTTCGGTGGCGTTTGCCAAGTTCGTGCAGAGTGGGTACGACGCTGTGAAGGCTATGGATTCGACGATGCAGGTGATTGTGCATCTGCCCGACGGCCACGACAACGGTCTTTACAGGAGTATCTTCGACGGGCTGAAGAAGAACGGTGCGAAGTGGGACATCATCGGTCTGTCGGCTTATCCTCGCTGGTCGCATCTCGACGGCCCGACGATGATTTCGAGGGTGATGTCGAACATCAACGACTTGAAGAAGCGCTATGGCACTCCGTGCATGATTGTGGAGACGGGTCACTATCCTTCGCAGGCCATCGAGGGCAATCAGTACTTGGTGGGCGTGATGGACAGGATGATTAAAAATGGAGACTTGGGGTGTTTCTACTGGGAGCCTGAATCGATGGGCGGCTACGACATGGGTGCCTGGGACGAATCGACGCGGATGCCGACGGTGATGATGGATGCTTTCCTCGGTGTGAAGCACACGGTGGTGAGCTGGATTATGAAGACGAAGATGGTGACGCCCGAGGAGGAACAGTCGGTGAGTGCGACGGACAGTGTGCTGCTGGAGGCTTCGGTCACTCACATCAGGAAACGTCCTGCGGAGGTGAGTTTCTTTGTGGATGGCTTGCGTAAGGGTGTTGCCAGAAAGGAACCTTACCAGACGAAGGTGGGTGGATTGAAGATGGGAGCTCACGAGTTGTGGTGCCAGGCTAAAGATGCTGCGGGCAACGTGGCCGTTTCGGATTCCATTGTCTTCTATGTGGGGGAATCGGTCGCCATGGATGAGCCTGTGCTGAAGGATGCTGGCTCGAAGGGTGGTACGGCGGAGTGGAGCATCAACTTCGCTGCTACGGGCAAATACTTGTTGCAGTTCGGCTACTCGTCGAGCGGAACGAGAGTGGCGGAGGTGTGTCTGGATGGCGACACGGTGTCGAACATTTATTTCTATAAGAAGGAGCAAGCCTATCAGGGCGTGGAATGCGATGTGAAGCAGGCGGGGAACGCGCTGCTGACTCTGAAAGCGAAATACAATGCGGGCTTGCCTGAGTTTCAGAGCTTGCGTGTTTATCCTCTCGAAGGGCAGAGCCTGCCTGAAGCGGGAGGCGAAAGTCTTGACATTGAAGCGCCGCGTGGCTACGTGTCGGGCGATGAGCCTGTGGAGGTCTATAGCCTCTCGGGTGTGCTCCTGCGCAGGACTACGGCTCGCGAAGCTGGCATGGGAGTGCGTTGGGATGGTCGGCCTCAGCTGAATTGGGTCGGTGGTACGCCGTACATCGTGCGGAAACTGCGGCTGAAGTAGCTGACGGAGGAGAAGCCTGTGGCGTAGCTCACTTCGGTGACGGTCAGTTTGCCTTCGCGCAGAAGTTCGGCGGCATGGCGCAGGCGGATGGTTCGGATGAACTCGGTGGGTTTCTGCCCTGTGAGTGATTGGATTTTTCGATAGAATGTCATGCGACTCATGCAGAGGTCGCTGCTCAGTTCCTCAACTGTGTATTGGTCATTGCTCAGGTTCTTTTCCACCTGGGCAATGGCTTTTTGTAGGAGTTCGTCTTCGGGTTGCAAGGCTTGTTGGCTGGCATCTGCTTCGTTGCTTGTGTCTGCATCGGATGCGCTGTCGGTGGCAGCAGATGCTTTGGCTGTGTTGTCGGCGGTCATCGGTGCTTTCATCATTTCGAGGAATCGACGACGCTGGCGACGCAGGATGTGGTTGTAAACGAGGAGCGAAATGATGGCGACGAGCAGGAGCGCATAGATGGTCCACATCCACCACGACGTGAACCACTGGGGCAGTCGCTCTACAACGGTGTCGCGCTCTGGGTGACTCCAATGGCTGAGTGGTGCTGTCTCCTGCAACTCGATGCAGTAGATGCCTTCGGCTTCTCGGCTCTGCTGGCGAAGGGTTTGTCGGCGTGTGTCGTAAAGTCGCACATAGCGGTCGCAAACGATGGTCAACCGTCCTGTGCTGTCGGCACGTAGGTCGTTGATGCCGTCGCCGTGTTCGTTGGTGGCATAGTGGTCGGTGGTGAGTTGTCCGTCTTTGTAGTGGTAAATCTGTCCGAAGATGGTGCCGAGCCACAGGGTGCCGTCGGGTGTGAAGCAGAGTGCCGACACGTCGGGCACATCAGCGATGACGGTCTTGGTGCGGCCAGTGCTGATGTCGAAGCGACGGATGTCCTTGCCCATGCTGAGCCACAGTCCGCCTTGTGTGTCGTCGGCTATGGCGGTAGGACGAGGTGTCATTTCTGCCACTTGCCAGACGCTGTCGGTGGTGCAAGCCAAGAGGCGTTCGCCATCGCTTGCCCAAATGCCGCCGTCTGCTCGCCGAGCTAGCACTGGCTGCAAGGGAGCGTTGGAATAGCTGATGCTTTGTTCCTTGCCGTCGGTGATTGCCACCACGCCTTGTCTTTCGCGAAACTCCCAGCGGACGTTGCCGTCGGTGATGGCTGCATCGTACCAAGGTGGGGTGGGTTGGCCTACGGCGAATGCACCTGGCATGCTTCCTGCCACGAGCAACTGTCCGCGACGATTCAGGGAAAGGCGATTGAGCACTTTCTTGCCTTGGGGCACGAACGATTCGGTAGGGATGGCTTCGGCTTGTTTGCCGATGCGGAAGAGGGAGAGGTTGTCGATGGTGGTCATCCAAAGAAATTGTCCGTCGGCTGATAGCTGGAGGTCGATGCAGATGTCCTGTCCCGACTGGGGCTGTTGTTCCACAGTGCCATTGTCTGGGTGATAGCGAACGATGCCTTGCCCCACGGTGCCAATCCACAGGTTGCCAGTCGATGGGTCGTCAGCCAAGTCGGATGGTGCGCAGTCCGTTGGCCAAGCTGCTTCCTTGAATGTTGTTCCGTCTTTTCGCAGAAGCCCGCCGTCCCATTGAGTAGCCCAGATGTGCCCGCTTCTGTCCTCAAAAAGATGGGAGACGTAGCAGTCCGTACCTTTCCAGCGGGAAGGGTAGGTGGCTTCCAAGGTGAGGGCTTTCGCCTTGTCTGAATAGGAAAATTCGTAAATCTTTTTGTTGGCTGTGAGAAGTACGCGTTTGTTGCGTGTCACGAGGATGTCGTCAATGCGTTTGGCATCCACCTCGGCGAGCTGCTGGATGGCGAAGTTGCGTTTGTCGAGCAGATATGCTCCGTGGAATGTGCCGATGATGATGTGTCGCCCCACTTCTGCCAGACTACCGACATTGTTGCTTCCTAACAGGTCGGGATGATTGGCATCGCTGTGGAAGACATCCACTTTTTGTCCATCGTCTCGGCAGATGCCTCCTCCTTCTGTCGCATACCATAGGCAGCCTTCGCTGTCTTCCATGAGGTAGAGGATGCGTTCGGAAGAGAGCAATTCGTGGTTGGGAAACGTGAGGAGTTGGAAATCCTGTGCTTCCATGCAGAGCGGCATGAGGAGTAGCAGGAGGGTCAGTATCTGGCTTCGTGTCATTTTTTTAGAAAATTGAGTCACAAAGATAGGAATTTCTTGTGATAAACGAACATTTTTAGCTGAAATGTTACATTTGTTCAATTCAATGTGCGTTATTTTCAAATGCAAACTGCTGATTCTTTTGTATATTTGCAAAGAAAATGTTTAGTGTTTTAGGTCTAAGGACTAACGTCTAAGGTCTAAGGTTGCCTTTGACTTTTGACCTTTACCCCTTTTCGCTTACAAAAGAATCCTTTTAAAATCCTTCAAATCCCCGACTCACAATTAACTTACCAAAATATCCTTGATATGAAGAAACAATTTTTATTGGTTTTGGCGCTGATGTCCTTCTGCTGTTCAGTTTCCGCACAAGGTCCACGCCAACGCGGTCAGCGCGAAGCATTCCAGACAGAAACTCCTATGGTCCACGACCCTGTGATGGCGCGTGACGGTGACACGTACTATATCTTTGCCACAGGCATGGGTATTCAGCAGATGACATCGAAAGACCGCAAGACATGGACGGTGAAGCCACAGCCCACGATGACGGTCATTCCTGGTTGGACAACTGACTCTGTGCCTGGATTCGGCAGTCATGTCTGGGCTCCCGATGTAATCCAGTGGCACGGATGCTGGTGGCTTGCTTACAGTTGCTCCACCTTCGGCAAGAACGGCTCTGCTATCGGGCTGCTCAGCAGTCGCTCGTTAGCTGCCAACTTGTGGAAGGACGAAGGATGTATTGTGACTTCGCGTGAAAAGCGCGACAACTGGAATGCCATCGACCCGAACTTTGTCATCGACGATGCTACGGACACGCCTTGGATGGTGTGGGGTTCGTTCTGGGATGGCATTCAGATGGTGCGCCTCGACTCTACGATGCACATAGCTCAGGGTGAGAAGCCTCGTACCATCGCTCGACGCTACGACCCGAACTACAAGCCAACGGAGCCTAATCCTACTTCTAAATATGCTGGCACGAACGCTATCGAGGCTCCGTTCATCTTTAAGCATGGCGGCTACTACTACCTCTTCGTGTCGTGGGATTACTGCTGCCGAGGCTCCAAGAGCAACTATCGTGTTGCTGTAGGACGCAGTCGCACGGTAGATGGTCCTTATCTCGACCGCAACGGCAAGGACATGCTCGTGGGTGGTGGAACGCTCTTCTTGGAAGGCGACAAGAAGGAATTTGAGGCAGCAGGACATTGTGCTGCTTACACCTTCGATGGCACCGACATTTTCATCTGTCACGGCTACAGTGTGGCGCATCATGGTGCAGCCATTCTCATTCAGCGTCCTATCGTTTGGACTGCTGACGGATGGCCTACTTTGAAAATGAAGAATGAAGAATCTTAGAAAGTACAAAGTACAAATTACAAGGTACTTGCATGTCCTTTGTCCTTAGTCCTTTGTACTTATTATCATTCTTCATTCGGAGCGAAGCGACTATTCTTCATTCTTAATTTAATTATACTATGCGATATTTGATTCTTTCTATTTTGGGACTTGTCATTGCATCCACAGCTATTGCAGCATTGCCTGGTGATGGCGACTTCGTGAAGGGTGCCGATGTGGGCTTCCTCACGGGACAGGAAAAGCGTGGAGTTGTGTTTCATGACCGCCAGGGACATGAGCACGAATGTTTGGAACTTCTGAAGAACGACTACCAGATGAGTGCCATCCGAATGCGCGTGTGGGTGAATCCACGAGGCGGTTCTTGTGACAAAAACGAACTGCTTGCGATGGCTCGACGTGTGAAGGCTCTTGGCATGGACTTGATGGTGGATTTCCACTACAGCGACTCTTGGGCAGACCCAGGCAAACAGCCTATTCCGAAGGCATGGTTAGGACATTCGTTCGAGGAAATGAAACAGGATTTGCGGAACCATACCATCGAAGTGCTTTCGCTTCTGAAGGAGAATGGCATCAAGCCTCGATGGGTGCAGGTGGGCAATGAAACATCGAACGGAATGCTGTGGAGCGTGAAGACCAACGAACGCGGCTGGGAGGTGAAGGACTCATTAGGCAAGACCATCATCACCCATTCGATGGGACACATCAAGACTGAGCCTGCTCAGTATGCAGGTTTCATCCGCACTGGTTACGATGCTGTGAAGGAGGTCTTCCCTGATGCTATTGTCATTGTGCATCTCGACCGTGGTCATCGTCAGAGTCTCTACGACCACAACTTGGACACCATCTTGAAATATGGCGGACGCTTCGACATGATTGGCATGTCGCTCTATCCTTATTGGGCGATGGAAGGACATCCCGAACTGAAAGCGGATGACATCATCACCGACTGCATGGCAAACATCCGCCATGTGAGCGAGAAATATGGTTGCGATGTGATGATTGTGGAAACGGGTTTTGAAGTGGATGAGCAGCACCCAGAGGTGATGGAGGAAGGACGAAGGCAGTTGACTCGTGTCATCCACGAAGCACGCACGCAAACTAATGGCCGTTGCCGAGGCGTGTTCTATTGGGAACCGCAGTGCTTGCCTGGAGGATACAAGTTGGGCGCTTTCGACCACAATGCTGCCCCTACGGTCATCATGGATGGATTTATCGAGAACAATCAAAAATGAATAGAACAATGAAGAAACTACTGCTTGCTTGGATGCTGTTGCTGCCGCTGGTTGTGGTGGCACAGAAGACTGAAAAAAAGATTTCCGTGACGGAGAATATCCCTTACCGCACGGATGTGGGCAAAAGCACTGTGCTCGACTTGGCTCAGCCGCTGTTTGGTGCTCAGACCAATCGTCCTGCCATCTTGATTATTCATGGAGGTGGCTGGAGTGCTGGTTCGAAGAACGATGCCGTCTATCGTTCACTGATGGTTGATTATGCCATGAAGGGATACGTCGTGGCAAACATGAACTATCGCCTTGTGCAGGAAGCACCGATGCCTGCCTGCATTGAGGATGTGCGTTGTGCCGTGCGCTGGATGAAGGCACACGCGCAGCAGTTGGGAATCGACCCCAACCGCATCGGCACTTTCGGCCATTCGGCTGGTGGACACCTCTCATTGATGCTCGGCGTGGGTGCTGAGAGCAAGGCATTCGCTGACGAAGCCAACGGTCCGTGGATGAATCAGTCGTGCAGCGTGGCTTGTGCTGTGGGTGGTGCGCCTCCAACGGAGATTGGCAATCCTAACAGTCCGTGGTCGGCTCACAACGAATGGTGGCCAATCGGCTATATTGGCAAGCAAAGCACACCGATTCTCGTTTTGCAAGGCGGAGAAGACCCTATCGTACGCCCTAACCTCACAGAGGATTGGGTGAAGAAGATGCAGCGGGCTGGCTCACCAGTGGATTATGTGAAAGTGCATGGCAACCACGGTGTGGCATTCGACCAGCAGTTGGAGTTCACCCGTCCTGCTATGGATGCCTTCTATGCGCGACATCTCAAGTTCGATGACCCCGATGTGAAGGTGGAGCAACTGAAGGTACCCGACTTCGGAGGCAGTGGTCCTTATAAGTCAGTGGCTGTGCGTGAGCGCACGCTTCAGGACTTCGTGGTCTATCATCCTGTGAACATGAACATGGCTGTGGCTCGCGAAAAGAGCAAACTCCCTGTCTTGGTCTTTGCCAACGGCGGTTGCATGGACACGAGCATTGGCTATGAGAATATGCTTGCAGACGTGGCTTCCTACGGATACATCGTCGTAGCCATCGGAGAGTTGCAGATGTTTGCACAGCACGAGAAGGATCAGCACACGCCTTCGTCGATGGTGACCAAGGCTCTCGACTGGATTTCCGCTCAGGTCAACGACCCTGCTTCCGTCTATCACAACGTGATGGATGCCGACCGCATTGCCGCCGCAGGACATTCGTGCGGAGGAGCACAGGTGCTCTGCAATGCTGCCGACAAGCGACTGAAGACCTATCTCATTCTCAATGCAGGTATGGGCAAGATGGAGATGGCAGGAGCCAGTAGCAAGTCGCTCAAGAACCTTCACGGTCCAATCCTCTACCTCGTGGGTGGCAAAACCGATGTGGCTTGGCCAAATGCACAGATAGACTACAAGGCAATCAAGAAAGTGCCAGTGGTTCTGGCTGACAACACCACCAGCGGACATGGTGGCACTTACGAACAGCCCAACGGCGGTGCTAATGCTCGCATGGTACGTGCTTGGCTCGACTGGCAGTTGAAGGGAAAGAAGGAAAACGAAGCTCTCTTCCTACGCAACCAGCTCAACGACTATCCTGACTGGACGATGATGCACAAAAACTTCAAGTAGGAAATAAAAGAGATAAAGTTATACTCTGAGGGAGTGGCTATTCCGATGGATAAACGGTTTCATCCATTGGGTAGTTCACTCCCCATTTCTTTCGTAGGTTGTCCATCAGTTGCATGATGTAGAGTGTTTCTTCGAGTGGCATTTCGGATGGCTCTAATCGTCCCTCCAAAAGGGCTTCTCTACAACTGAGGAACTGGTATTCGTACCCCGTAATCTGTTCGGGTACGTGGATGTCTTCCACAAAGACACCATCGTGTGTGTTCACCGTGATGCACTGAGGATTGTTGATGTTGTCGATGACGAGGTTGCCGTCAGTGCCAGCAATGACACCGATGTTCTTTCCCACGCAGGCAGCACTCGACTGCAAGTTGCACAACACTCCGTCGCTGAGTTCCATCGTGATGGTGTTTGTCAGGTCAGTGCCTGTTTTTCCTTTCATGCAATGCCCATCGATGCTTTCGATATGAGAAGAGAAGAACATCCGTACAAAATTGAGTGCATACACACCAAGGTCGAGAAGGGCACCGCCGCAAAGGTCGGGACGCATGATGCGTGGTTTCTCACCCATTGAGTAGCACAGCGTGGCGGTCACGAGGCGTGGTGTGCCGATGCGTCCGCTGTCGATGAGTTGGCGAACGATGCCTACAGCAGGCTGATAGCGAGTCCAGATGGCTTCGGCAATGAACACTTTTCGTTCCCGCGCCAAATCCACGATGTCTTTGGCTTCACGATAGTTTGCCATGAATGCTTTCTCCACGAGGCATGGTTTCCCAGCGACTAAGGCTTGGCGTGTCACGTCGTAGTGGTGGGAATGAGGCGTTCCCACATACACCAAGTCCACGTCGGGGTCTGCAATCAGTTCAGCGTAAGAACCGTATGCCTTGGCGATGTTCCATTGCTTGGCAAAACCATCTGCCGTCTCTTGCTTTCTCGACCCCACGGCGTAAGCTTCTGCCTCTTTCAGTCCTCGGAGTGTGATGGCGGCTTTTTCGGCAATCCAACCTGTACCGATGATGCCGACTCTCAAAATCTTATCGCTTTTCATTTTTCATGTTCTCTTTTATAGTTTCCTAAAGAAATAGACTAAATGTACTAAATCTATTAGTTAAATTTTGCTGATTTTGCCAATTTCTTTAGGAGACTCCTTTTCACATATCACTTACTATCATTGCTTTCGCCTTTTCTTGCGCTTCAATCACCTTGTCGCACCATGCGTCGAAGTCGGGGGCTTTTAATTCTTCATTCTTCATTTCTATCCTCTTGCCATCTTGTAGATGGTTTCCATATCGTCAGCGTGCAGCACTTTCAGACCGCCACAAGTGGCTGTGTAGTCGCGGCTGCATTTGCGCACCATTTCTTGGATTTCTTCGTCGGTGATGTCGCGTCCGATGAGTTCCTTGATGTTGATAGGCATACCGATGGCGTGGTAAAAACGTTCCATAGCCTCAATGCCGCGGAGGGCTGTGCCTTCAGGGTCGGTGAAGTCGTTTGGCACGTCCATCACGTTCACTGCAAAGCGAACGAAGCGACTGAGGTTCTCGTGCAGGGTGTAGCGTGCCCAACTTGGCCAAATGGCTGCCAATCCAGCTCCGTGGGTCACGTCGAACATACCACTCAGTTCGTGCTCCAACTGATGGGTTGCCCAGTCTTCTTCCACACCGCAGCCCGTCAGTCCCCAGTGTGCCACGCTGCCTCCCCATGCTATTTGTGCCCGACTGCGATAGTCTTCAGGGTTCTTCAGAGCGTCGAACACGGCAGTCTTCATGCGGCGCAGCACAGCTTCAGCCAAGTCGGTCGTCAAGTCCATGTCGTCGTCCTTCGTGAAGTAACGCTCCATCGTGTGCATCATCATGTCGGTCACTCCTGCTGCCGTTTGGTAAGGAGGCAGTGTGAAGGTTCTGCATGGATTCATGATGGCGAATTTCGGGCGCAGGATGTTGTCGGAATACCCCAGCTTGACGCCACCATCTTCGTTCGTGATGACGGTCGATTCGCTCATTTCGCTTCCTGCGGCAGGAATGGTCAGCACCGATGCAATAGGAAGACAAGCGGATGGATGCGACTTGCCCAAATAGAAGTTCCACACTTCCTCGTCGGTCACAACACCCATTGCGATGGCTTTGCCCGAGTCAATGACGCTGCCGCCACCCACTGCCAAGATGAAATCCACTCCTTCCTGACGGCACAACTCGATGCCTTTGTGAACGAGCGACAGACGCGGATTTGGCACCACGCCGCCCAGTGTGACGTATTCGATGCCGCCTTCCTGGAGCAGGGTGCAAATTTTGTCGAGCAGTCCCGACTTGACAGCACTCTTTCCACCATAGTGTACCAGCACTTTCTTGCCGCCATATTTCTTCACTAATGATGCTACTTTATCTTCTGATTCTTTTCCGAACGCCACTTCCGTGGGTGCATAGTAATTGAAATCTTTCATAAGTCCTTGATGATTGAATGTTGTTTATTTCTTTTCTTTTTCAATGCCCTTCAGCGATGCGCCGAAGATGATGTACTGCGTGTTGCCAGCAATGGTGCCCTCATTCTGACCCCAGAGGAAAGGCCAGTCGTCGAAGTTCTCGAAGTGGTCGGGTTTGCGGAACAGCAAGCCTGGAGCCACATTGCCAGGAATGAACGAAAAGTCTGCGCGGTTGTTGCCGTAGAACACTTGCTTCGGACGTGTCGCTCCCACCACAGCCACGAACGAGTAGTTGTGGTAAGGATGACAACCGTAGAGCCAGTTGGCTGCGCGGTAAATCTCATCCTTCTTTACGATGTCAGGGAAATAGAGGTGGGCGAAGTTGACGGTGATGCCGAAGTTGAGCAAGCCATTCACGCCTGCCCAGTTGCCCAGTCCGATTGGTACACCGTAAGGGTTCTGGCGGTCGAAATCGTGGATATAGTCATTGTATTTCTCCACGTAAGGACGCAACTTGTTCTTGTACGCTTCGCCCATATAAGGCACAGCTTCGAGCGCGGTCATCATGCTGAACGACACGTTCCGTTCCAACGCATTCCAGATTTGGCTTTCGAAGCTCTCTCGATACTGCTGTTCCTTCGTCGCGATGAAGAGTTGCAGATGGGTGTCCATGTTGCCCATGCCGAAGCGGTTGTGGCGTGCTGGCTGTCGGCTGATGAGTTCGGTGGCTTCCTGCATGAGTCGCTTCGACTGCGTAAGGGCTCTTTCCGCCAGTTCGTCGTTGTAGCCTTTCAGAGCGCGACTGGCTGCGGCAAACATGGCTGCGGCGCGAAGGTCGAGTTGCGGGTTCCGAGTTGTGAATGCCCAGAGGTCGTCGGGTGTTCCGCTGCGCTTGCCGTCAGCCGACACTTCGTAAGGCTTCAGGCTTGGGTCGTAGTGCAGACCGTCGGTGATGCTCGCCGCATCGCCCAGGTGGTGGTAGTTGTCGAGCACGGAGTTGGAGAGTGTCTGCGCCATGTGACCAATCTGTTCGGCTTGTGCCACGAGGTTGAGCACACCATGCTCAATGAATTGCAGAATGTCGGGCACACCGTCTGGACGGTGCAAATCCACATAGCGTTGCTCTTCGCTCACGAAGGTCTCGTCGCGCTGAGGCTTGAAGAGTTCCCATGTGCGGATGAAATTCTCAACCACACTGATGTTCGAACCCGTCTCGATGTCGAAGTCGCCCGCATCGAAGAATCCACCCACGTTCAGCCCTGGAATCAATTCGTAGGGCTTGTATTTCGTGTCGGTCGAAACACCTTGGCTGTGCAGGTCGAAGTGATCGCTTGGCGGTGCTTGCAGGTAGCCCTCCTTGAAAGGTTCGCCGTGCCAAGTGCGATACCCCTCGTTCACATACGTGTGGTTCATGTGGATAGGAACCCACACGTCGGTGGTGGCATCGGTAATTTTGTCATACACGTGTTCGTCGATGAGGAAATTGTTGGTCTTCGTGTCGCCATACTGGATGTAGTAGATGCCTGGCTCACGCACATTCGAGAAGTCGAACTTCACATAGTTGTATTTGAAGTAGTTGCCCCATGTCTGTGTCTTTCCTTGGAATGCCTTCTCCTGTGTGCCGTCAGTCTTGATGCGGAAGAGCTGTGCCGTGGGTTTCACCTTGTCGTTCTTGTCCAGTTCGATGACTACCACCTTGGGCTGTTCGGGCGTGTAGCCCACTTGCGAGAAACCGATGTTCGGTTCCCGAATCCAGTTGGGCACGGCGTTTGGCTCCACGGTCCATGTCAGCACCTTGCCCGTTTTGTCCTTCGGCAGCACACTGCGCAGCACGAACCATCCGTTCTGTGCCAGCATTCGTCCATCGAAGAGTTGCAGTTCATTGTCACTGCTGATGCGAATCATGCGTTCGGGTTCGTCCATCGCCATCACGATGTCATGTCCCTTTTCGAGAGGCAGCGGGTCCACGAAGCGACCTGTGCCTCGGTCGTCGTAGGTCTTGAATCCCTTGAACTGACGAGGTTTCTCTGTGTTTGGACGTGTCACCGTCTGACTTGTGGCATAGCGAGGAAAGCGGTTGAGTCGTCCGTCCATCGTGAAGGTCTTCAACCAGTATTGCGACGGCAGAAACTCCAAGTTGAATCCAGCTTCTCCTGCCAAGGCTGCTGGCACAGGCTTGTCGAGCCACACGGCTATCTCCACGCTCTTGCCCTTGGCGGTCACCACCACGCGACTGTCGAAGTCGTAGTCATCGTAGCGCATTTCCACCTCGATGCTTCCCTTCTCCTTATCAACTTTTCTGCTTGTCATCTTGGGCACCAAGTCCCATTGTTCGGGCGTGTTGTTGAGTCGGACAGCACCGCCCTGCACGGTCCTCACGCCGTGGTGTATGATTTCGATGCCAGAGTTCTTTTCGTCGTTGAATCCGCCATTGAAACTATTGCTGAACACCAGCACATTCACTCCCTGTCGTTCGAAGTATTCCAGTTCGTTCAGTTTCAGGTCCTGTGCCTGCACCATTGTTGTTGCGACCAAGAAAGCCGCGAGGTTTAAATACATTTTCATAGTCGATTTGTAATTACATGAGTTTTCGTTATTGTTGCCGTCTTAATCATCTCCTAAAGGAATTGACCCAATCGACATTTTTTTTAAAAAGTAGCCCATCAATCCCATCAATCCCATCAACCCCATCAACCCCATTAACCCCATTAATCCTCCTCATCTCCTTCCCCACTCACCTCAATCCAGTCGTTGCGGAAACTGGCAGTGATGCGTTCGTTCAGGTTGGTGGAGCGAGTGTAGTTCTTCTTCGCGTCGGCTTTCTACGGTCGCGCTCGTCCTGCGCGTTTGCACACAAAGCAAAACAACACAGCACGAACCATAAAAAGAGTTTGTATCTCATGCTTGTTCTCAAAAGATTAATTTACCTATATATATTCGAATATATATCTATGACAGAGATACAAGCAAAAAGTCAAATCGTAAAACTCTGCTTTTATAGTATGTTAACACATTTGGGTGCATTTTGTCATCAAACCATGAACCAGTCGTTCATCATCGCGACGAACGACTGGATGTGCGCACCTTCAACTATTAATCAATTAAACAAAAGAGTTCTTTTCCTATCGAAGAACTATTTCACGTCGAGGTAGCTCTTCAGTGCCTCCACATAGTCCTCGAAGGCTTTCAGTCCTGTGGACGTGATGCGGCAGACGGTGCAAGGCTTCTTTCCCTTGAAGGTCTTTTCCACTTCGATGTAGCCTGCCGCCGACAGTTTGTCAATCTGCACGCTCAGGTTGCCAGCCGTGGCTCCCGTCTGCTCCTTGATGTACGGGAACTCGGCTTCCTCGGCACCGATGAGCAGCGACACGATGGCGAGTCGCAGCTCAGAGTGCAGTAGTGGGTCTAATGGCTTGAACATATTGCTTACTTCTGTTTCTTCAGCATCCAGCCTGGGAGCAGCAGGCCGAACAAGGCAAACACAAACACGGACACACAAGGCAGGAACGAATTCGACCACGCAACCATCTGTAGAGGTGCTCCACATCGAGCGAGAATCATCTCACCAACACCTGCATAACTGCCTATTGCAATGACCATACTCGCAATGATGCCAAACCACACCAACCACTTGCTCTTCAGGATGTGTCCCGTCATGGCGACTGCCATGCCCATCAAAAGAAAGATGATAGGAGAGAAGTTCACTCGGTGAGCAACAAACGCCATCGGATCTGTCACGGAATGAATCAGAATGCTATTCCACACAATCGACAAAGTGAAGAAACCAAGTCCGAAAATGCCAAAGGTTACCCATGTTTTTCCCACAAGATTTCCCACAAAGTTTATGGGAGCGTGCTCTTGGTCCTTATCAGTGGTGCGAAGGACGAACAGGATGATGAACGGGAGTGCGAACCAAAGCAGATGGCCTAAAGTTGTTTTCAATAGGAGATTGATAATAGGCACAACGACAGCCATGCCCATTGTGCAGAGACCAGAGATGTAGAGCGACTGACCTGTTCTCTTCGATACAGCGCGTCGGCTTTGAGCAATCTGTTCGGTGATGATTTCAAGACTGCGCTCAGCAGTCATGTTGATATTTTCTTCCATAATTCATTTTTTTAAAAGGGTTGTTCTTTTCCATTTTTCTTTTCTCCAGCCTCGTCCGTGCTCCTGCAGAAAGCGCAGACTTAGCCCTTGTCGTTCGAACTACGCCGCAAAGGTAAAGAAGTTTATTTTATAAACCAAATTAATTTACAAACTTTTTGCGCCTTGCTTTCTTTTTTAACATTTCGCCTTTTTCACGTAACTATTCAGCGAATCGTCTTTTTGAGTCGCCTACGGCGAGAAATCTTTCAAATCGAAACAAATCAAACAAATCCATACAGAAAAAATTTTATAAAGATTTGACAGATTTTGAATAGATTTGTTGGATTTGGCTACGCCGAGCTGAAGGTTCTGCCCGAAAGGGCACTCATTGAAAATATTCGCTGAATAGTTACTTTTTCATACAAACACATCATCTTTGAGGAAACTATTATGAGAAAGGAAGAAAACTTGTTTTTTCATAAAAAATGTGAATCCATGCAATGTTTTGGGCTTTTTCGTGTATATAAGAGTAGAAGGAATCAGAAAATTCATGGAAAGAGAAACGAACGAATTCATCAACGACTTGCGACGGAGGAAGCCAGCAGCACAGCGGCGTCTGCTTGCTGACTACGGGCCGATGGTGTTTCGCTTGGTGATGCGCATGGTGGGGCAGACGGAAGATGCGGAGGAAGTGTATCAGGATGTGTTCGTGAAAGCTCTGACCAGAATTTCTTCTTTCGACGAACGGAAAGCCTCACTTGCCACATGGTTAAGTCGCATTGCTTACAATGAGTCGGTGAACCACATCCGCAGCAGACGAATGGACTTCGTGCTGATAGATGACAACGAAATGGAGACGGCGGTTGAGGACATTCCTTCTGTCAATCACGACAACGAGCAGGTGGTCTTGTTGCTGGAACAAGCAATGGCACTTTTGCCCACAGCCGAGCAGATGCTTCTCTCCTTATTCTATTATGAGAACAGAAGTCTGCAAGAGATTGCCTACATCACGGACTCCAAACCCACTACCATCGGTTCACGACTGAGCCGAATACGCAAAAAACTTTATGGTCTCATCCAGCAATTTTCAGAACAATGAACGACAACGACATCAATAACAAGCTTCGGCACGATGCTCAACTGCGGGAGGCTGTTTGGCGACATGAACAACAATCGTCTCCTTTCCCTACGGGGCTTAATGAACGGGTGATGCAAGAGGTGGGGAAGTCAGAACAGAACCGACGTCGCACAAGGCATAGAGTCGGAATGATGCTGGCACTGACATCTGCCGCTGCCTGTCTGCTCCTGTTTTTGCTTCCTCATGGTGGGTCAACAAAGGAAGCTGTTGAGGAAACGAAAACGATTGTGGAAACGATGACCGAAACGAAAACGATTGCAAAGACGGAGGTGATGGCATTGGTGGAAGAGAAAGAGTCAGTGGATTTGCACAAAAGTGTTGTCGGGAAAAAGCCTCGCAAGAAGGTTCGCAAAATAGAGCCTGCGATTGAGACAAAACCTGTGGCGCAGGAACAATATGCCGACACCTTGGGCAACCATATCTTCCAGTCACCCGAGAATGTGCTCATCGCCATGAAGATGCTGGAGGAATGCGATGCCGTCATCCGCAACGAATTGCAGGAAGTGCGCAACAATGTGATTGACGCCACCTTCCGCGTAGCTCCTCCTTCGGGCAGTGCCATCCTCGTGAAGGACATAAGCGGTGACTTGGACGTGGTGGACAGAGAAAGACAACGAATCATAGAATTATAAACAACGAAATAAATGTTTAGGTCCATTCAAATATTTAAAACCACGAATTTCACGAATTAAACGAATTATTTAAAACAGATTATTTAATCAGATTTCACGAACAAAAAATGCTGGCATTTTTTTAATTAGAGAAATTAGAAAATAATAAACCAGAAATTCGTTTAATTCGTGAAATTCGTGAAATTCGTGGTTGAGAAAAAACTAGTAATCACTAAAAATGCAACGATTATGAAAAGAAAACAATTATTGTGTGCAGCCATGCTGCTTGCGTTTCCGCTCGTTTCTTGGGGACAGGAGAGAATCAGCGAAGTGTTTGAATCAATCAGGAAAGCGGACGGCTACAGGAAGTCGGAAACGAACATTCATAGCGAAAAGGACAGTGTTCAGGAAGAGACCAAAATCGTGGACTTTCTCCTCGACCAGGGACTGTGGGGATTGTTTGATCGTATCAGGGAGGCATTCGAGAAGGACAGTGGAAAGTCGTACTTCGAATGGTCGTGCTACGACCCGATGTCGAGCACTAACACGCGTGCCATTTGGAGAATACAGCGAGGACTGGGGGATGACGTGATAGTCGGTGAGGAAAAAAACTCCAGTTTCGTCATCATGTGTTTCGAAGATGCAAAGCGTAAGGACTGCAGGACGGTCTATTCAGCAGAGTGGTGGAAAGCCGAGGACCCCAACTACAAGCGGGGACGATTCGTGTATAGCTATGGGAAGAAACCAGAGGCACAAACTGCTCCAAGTCCTGCCATTCACTACCAGGGACGGCTCACCCCTCAAGTGGATGCAGACAGCATCTTGAGAAAATACAGTGCAACGATGAAGTATCTTGACGACAAAGGAAATCTGAAAATCATATCAGATTCCATTGCAGAATTGCTGCCTCGGACGAAAATGGCGGAAGGTGTGTTTTCCACTTTTCCTGACGATTCCTTCTTCTTCGGTTCAGATGCCGACGTGCCACTGAACGGAAGCGGTAAGGACTGGACGCAGAAAGCCATCAAGAGGATGGGAAAACTGAATCCGTCGGAGTGGTTGCGCCTCTTCGGACTGCTGACAGAACAAATTGCCAACTACACCGACAAGGACAGTCGTGACCTCATTGTGGCAGCAGGACTGGTGCTTGACCTCTGCAAGAATGTGCCATCGAAGCTCGACTTAGACGAACGGGAACTTTGTGTGAGTCGTTTGCAAAAAATCCATTCTTCCGTCAAGCACGACTATGTGCGCGACATCCTCTCGCTCAGCATTCAAAAGCTGGAACCATGAAGATAAGTACAAGGTACAAAGAACAAAGGACAACGTAGTCGCTTCACTCTTCACTCTTCACTCTTCACTCTTCGCTCTTCACTCTTCACGCTTCACTCTTCACGCTTCACTCTATGATGAGCGCATTTGGGGACTAACTGAAGTTTGCTTGGGGATTCAACTAGTTACCGAGGGCTCGTTTTCGTTCAAGCGAGCCCTCGGTTGCGTTCAAACGAGGGCTCGCTTGAAAAACGTTGAGGGCTCGATGTTTCACTAAAATCGAAGGAATGGTTCAGTGAAATCGAAGGAATGAATTTGTAAAATCGAAGGAAAACGTGAGTTCGATATAACAAAAGATGTTCTTTTGTAGTGCCTCTACGAGGCAGAAATCTAATAAAAAAAATGCTGGCATTTTTATTCGTGAAATATGTTTAAATAATTTTCTAATAAAAATTAGTCTAATTCGTGAAATTCGTGGTTTTAAAAAAAATAATATCGTATCAATTCTTGTTTGCAATGAAAAAAATATTTGTCATCGTGCTGTTGGCATTTGTTGCTACAGCCATTCGCGGTCAGGAGTCTAATGAACAACTCCGCCAGTTGGAAAAGTATTTGCAGGAGCAAGGCTTCAGTGTGGAACATGTTCAGTCGAGCGGTCATGAAGAAAAGGGTGTCACCCACCGATTTAGTGCTTTGCTTTATGTGTTTGGTGTGAATCCCGAATCGATGTATGACAGTACGCTGACTGCGGAACAGAATCAGCTACGGGTACACGTCGCCGATAGCATCAACAGGCAGCGTCGGCAACGTATGCTCAATGCTGTCGATTCTATCCGTCTCTGCTTTGCCCGTTTGGGCAAGGATGCTTCGGAAAGCTACCTCTATGAGTTTCATAAGAATGGTACGGATACCATTAAGTATTCTTTGTCATTCAAGAAGGATAACGATACATTCTATTCTTATCGAAGTGGCAATGCGGTCTATTTCCACAATGCTCGCGAGGCTGCCAACTTTGATTATGTTCGTGAGAATAGAGCTGATGGAGGGAGTCCGTCGGAACATGGAGACTATAACCATATCTACTCTGTTCCCAACGATATTGCATGGGAGGACATGCGTCCGTTTGACTATGTTGCGTTCGAGAAACGGATTGCTCCTGTGCTGAAATCTGTGAAGAAATTGAAGGGTACGAAGACATATCCCATCTATTGGCGGCACGATGAGGGATTTGATGACAATGTGGGAACAGATGGCAAACTTATTTCAAAAACTTCTCGTCTGAGTGATTACACTGATAAGCATTATGGACTGACAACTGGCACCTTATACTTCATTCCTAAGCAGTATGATGCGGAAGCCAAAGCCTTATACCAGCAACTCGATTCTTTGACTTTTGACTATGTGGAGCAGCATCCAGAGCAGTATTATGAGTATCATTTCACTCCAGGCTTTTCCTATAGGAATCTGGGGGAAATGGTGAGTGGACAGGATATTGAAGGAGATTCGGGCTACTCACTCTCGAGTTCTGCCGACGACAAGGGTTTCTACTTCCTCACTTTCACGACCAAGGGCGAATTGTGGGTTCCACGGGAATGGCGGAAGTTGAAAAGCTATATCAATGGGGAATTGATTTTTCTTAAGTAAATTTAACGGTTTTGGATGCAACATTTTTGGTAAAACCTACGTATATGTAGATAGAAGTTATCGTAATCTGTAAAGATAATAACTACATACGTAAATTTAGTTAGTCAAATAGTATAATTAGGTGCGCACATCCTGCCATTCGTCGTGATGACGAGTGGTGGGTTTTGATGAAGCAATGTAACAAGGGCTTGAGCGGAAGGTGTCCAATTATTTGACAATTTTCAGCGAAAGACAGTGACTGTCAAGGAAAATGCTTTCCCATGACAACAGAATTGAATAACTTTGCCAAAAATAAGAATGGCTTCGGCAAAACCGAAGCGCACAAAGAAATAATGAATATGAACAAGAAAACTATTATGAGTATCCTGCTTGCCCTTGTTGCGATGGTGGGGCAGGCACAAGTGAAATCTGGTCTCGACCTCTGCCTGAGGGACGAGGTGACGGGCGAATGGCTTATAGGGCTATTCGATGATTATGCCATCTACGACTGTGAGTATTGGGAGTATGCCGAGGTGGGAAAAGGTCGCTATGTGCTGGCCAAA
>DGSN01000025.1 GCA_002393575.1 Prevotellaceae bacterium UBA4361
TTCATGGTCATTCGCGTTGAATCTTCTGCAAAGGTATGTAAAAACTATGCAGAAAACAAATCTTTATGTTGGTTTGGAAAGAGGCAGTTGCCAAATTAATCATTAAACTTTCCCATTTCTGGAATAAATGTATCAGAAGACGCTGAAAGCGTCACCGCTCAGTAACCGAGGGTGCGAAGCACCCCCGGATAGCTGTCTGTCCGCTCAATCGACTCTGAAAGAGTCGCCCATCTGTGGCTGTTGGGGCACTCTTCCAGAGTGCATATAGACCGAATACATACCACCCGCAGGTCGTTCCGACCTACGGTTACTGAGCGATGACGCCTTCAGCGTCAGAGGGTTACACTATCCCAATATGATGGGAATGTTTAGTTAATCATTCCACTTCGTAAATTCAGTCGAAAGAATAGATGTTGATGTCGCTTTGCTATGCTGACTCTTTGACTGAATCACTTGAGAGGATGAACTGAGTTGCGTGTGGGGATTCACCAAATTGTTCTTTCGATTGGTTTGTGCCGAGCTAAAGGAACTACTAAATAAGCGAGGGCTCGTTATCGTTCAAGCGAGCCCTCGTCGTAGCTCAAGCGAGGGCTCGCTTGAAAAACAACGAGGGCTCGGCGATTCGCTTAATCCTTTAGCTCGGTGCAAGCCCATCCAATGAACGTTTCAGCTCGTCCACATATACGCTTCAATATTGTCCATATCAACGTCAGTTCGGTATAAGGAGTCGCTTCGCGAGAAATCTCACTCTAATTTCTTTCCTTAATAAAATCGTACCAACTTATTTTTTTACGATTACTTGTCGTCGTAATGACCGTAAAGTGAGATGACATAAACTCTTACGACATTTTCATCTACTGTGTAAAGAAGTCTGTTTTTCTTATCCAATCGCCTTGACTAGATATTAGAATAATATCTTAGTTGTTCTGGTTTTCCTGTTCCTGTATAGGGATGCTCAGATAGTTAAAAGAACATGGTCTCCACTTTCTTGATGAGAGATTTGTTCCCTGAATGATGTGTTTTCTGTAAGTCCTTACGGGAGGTTCCTGCCAGCTCTATAGAATACTTTCCCATATATTGTTGATGTCTTCTATAGGAGTGGTGTTCCCGTTTTTGATGTCTTCCAACCCTTTTTGTATAGCCGAGAGTTTTTCTGATGAAAGTGCGTCCTCATCGTTGACCACATTGATAACAACAGTGGGTGCATTTTCTCTTGTGACATACACGGGCTCTTTTTCTGCCAAATCAAAATACTTTTTCTGGTTGGCATTGAATTCATTTGTGTTGATGACCTGCATGACTTAGTAGTGTTTGTTTTCATTGCAAATGTATGAAAAAAACATTACCCCATGTAAAAACTTGTCAACAAATAACTTATTAGTCAACAAATGGACACAAAGAAGGCATAGAAAAGTGAAAAATGAAAAGTGAGTCAACCAATTTTTTTCTCTTTGAGTCAACAAATTATCACAAATTAACTCAAAAGTAAAATTTTAATTTGTGCCTTATTGGTGACCATTTGTTGACTGAAAATAGAAATTCTGCCCCACCAAAAAGGATAATTTATAAATAGTTGATAGTTAGTATGTTGTAGATGTTATGAACAGGGTGTTGAAAACTTTTTTGAAAAAAAGTGGAGAATGATGTGGGGAATTGTGGGGAAAATGCCTATCTTTGCAAAAATAGTAAGAAAAGGCTCATGGAATTTTACGGCGATTATGCAGCAAAGACCGATGCAAAGGGACGTGTGTTCCTTCCTGCGGCATTCAGAAGAGTGCTGGAGACGGAAGGGTGCTGTCAGCGTTTTGTGCTGCGTGCTGACTTGTTCCAGCAATGCCTTCAACTATATCCTGAGGAGTTGTGGAAACAGAGGGTTCGTCAGCTCCATGCGGGGATGAATCCTTGGAATGGCAATCATCAGGCTCTGTTGCGCAGCTATATGTCGGGCATCGAGATTGTGGAATTGGACAAGAGTGGGCGACTGCTTCTGACCAAGCGGAAGATGGATGCTGCTGCTATTACTGACGATGTGAGGTTTATGGGCATGTTGGACCATATCGAAATATGGAACAACGAAGTGCTTGACCAACATCTGAACGGCATGACGACAACTGGCATGGATTTGCAGGAACTGATGAGCGACGAAAGGGTAAGAGAAAAGTGATAAGTGAAAAGTGAAAAATGCCGTCCGGCTAAATCGAACCACACTAAACGCTTTACTCTTCACATTAAATTATAAGCTTTTAACTCTTAAAGAGTTTTAATTTACAAAATAGGACACGACACGCGAAACGAACACGAAGTAAACACGACGATGAAGGTGAAGGCATTGTATAAAGTACAAAGGACAAGGTACTAAGGACAAAGAAGTACAAAGGACAAAGTACAAAGGACAAGGTACACTATTTCTTTTAACTTTATACAATGCCAACGCCAACATCAGAAAAAAACAAACACTCAATGAAGATGCATACGTCGAAACTGATGTCCACGGAAATGCGCGATGAGGGAGGAAATCTTCCTTATCATGTTCCTGTCCTGCTGCAAGAAAGTGTGGAAGGTCTGAATATCGGTGATGGAAACGGCGTGTGGGTAGATGCCACATTTGGCGGAGGCGGTCACAGTCATGAAATCGTCAGCCGACTGGGTGAGCAGGGGCATCTCTATGGTTTTGACCAGGACGCGGATGCTTACCAGAACTACATGACGAGATGGCAGGGGTTTGACGCTAAGCGGCAGAACTGGCTGGAAAAGCATTTCACGTTTGTGAGGAGCAATTTCCGTTATCTGAGGAATTTCCTCCGTTATTATGGTGTGGAGCAAGTGGATGGTGTGCTGGCAGACTTGGGTGTCAGCTCTCATCATTTTGATGATGCTGAACGCGGTTTCTCATTCCGTTTCAACGGGCATTTGGACATGCGTATGAACCAGAAGGGCGGAAAGACTGCGGCTGACGTGGTGAACCGTTACAGCGAGGAGCAACTGGCGGGTATTTTCCGCTTGTATGGCGAACTGAGAAACGGGAATCGGATAGCTGCTGCCATCGTGAAGGCACGTCGCCAGAAGCCCATCTTGATGATTGATGACTTGCTGGAGGTGGTGCAGCCGTTCTTTGCTTCCGACCGCGAGAAGAAGGACATGGCGAAGGTGTTTCAGGCTCTGCGCATCGAGGTGAATGGGGAAATGGATGCGTTGAAGGAACTGCTTGCGCAGGCTACTGAGGTGCTGAAACCTGGTGGACGGCTGGTGGTGATTTCTTATCATTCGTTGGAGGACCGCATGGTGAAGAACGTGATGAAGACGGGAAACGCTGAAGGGCTGTTGAACAAGGATTTCTTTGGAAAGGTGGATTGCCCGTTCCGCTTGGTAAACAGCAAGGTGATTGTACCCGACGCGGAGGAACTGGCAAGGAATCCACGCAGCCGAAGTGCGAAACTGAGGATTGCTGAGAAAAGAGTGGAAAGTGAGAAGTGAAAAATGAAATGCGAGTCTACCAATTATCACGAATTAACTCAAAAGTAAAATCTTAATTTGTGCCTTATTTGTGGCTATTTGTTGACTGAAAAATAATTCGTTGACTGAAGAATGAAAAAGGAAGAAATACATATTGATGAAGAGTCTCTTCAGGAGAAGGAGGAAGAGGTGGTGGCATCGGACAAGGAGGCCATCAAGCGGTATGTGGAGGATGAGGAGGATGAGGACGAGTTTGGTGAAATCTCGCTGAAGTCGATTCTTGGTGGCGACATCTTGCAGAGTAGGTTTTTCTTGCGACAGGTGGTGTTTGTGCTGTTTGTGGTGATGCTGATGCTTACATATACGGCTAATCGCTACAATAGTCAGCAGGAAATCATCACGATTGACAGTCTGAAACTGAAATTACAGGAGGAACGATACAACGTGCTCACTCAGTCGGGTGAACTGCTCAACCTGAGTAGGCAGTCGAATATCGAACTGAAGCTGAAGGAGAATGGTGACAGTGCCTTGGTGAATCCAACCACACCACCGTTTGAGGTGAGATAAATCAGGGATTTTAAGGATTTTAAAGGGATTCTGAGTAAGTTGAAAACTTTGAGAGTTAAAAGTGAAAAGTGAAAAGATAAAAGTGAAAAATGCCATCCGGCTCTATCGCTTCACGCTCCACGCTTCACACTTCACGTTAAACACTAAACTCTAAGCACGATTTAAGCAAAGCAAATGGGTAAGAATAAGGAAAATAATAAAGGAAAGAGCGGCAGTATGGCTGGCAAGACGGCTACTCGCACGATTAGCGCAAACAAGTTTCCGTTTGTGATTGTACCTGTGGTGCTGGTGTGCGTGGGTATCGTGTATTCCATGCTCAAGACGATGACGGTGGATAGGGAAACATATATCAAGATGCGCATTGAAAAGTTTGAGAAGGACAGCGTGGAACTGAAGCCTAACCGCGGTAATATCCTTTCGTCGGAAGGGGAATTGCTGTCGAGCAGTCTGCCTAACTATAAGGTACACTTCGATTTCTTGGCTGGTATTCCCAACATGCCAAAGGACACGCTGGATAAGAGGGAATATGCGAAGGCTGTTGCCATACGCGACTCTCTCATTCGGGTGAAAGACTCTACGCTGTTGGCAAATTTGCCTGTCATCAGTGGTGGACTGGCTAAGATTTGTCCTGCTCTTGATTCTGCTGGCTATTATGCACACATCAAGTCGGGTATGGAGAAACATGCTCGCTACTTCGATTTGTGCCCTCGGTATATTCTGAACTATATTCAGTATAATAAATTGCGTGAGCTTCCCATCCTCAATATTAAGAGTAAGTACAGGAGCGGTTTGATTGTGGATGAACGCAACAACCGCAAGAAACCGTTTGGTTCGTTGGCTCGCCGTACTTTGGGCGAGATGTATGGTGCAAAGGACTCGGCTCGTTCGGGCTTGGAGTTGGCTTACGACACACTGCTGCGTGGAAAGAGCGGATTGCTGCACCAGCGTCGCATCCGTTCGAAGAATGTGGATATTGTGGATTTGGAACCCGTGGATGGCTACGACTTGGTGAGTACCATCAATGTGAGTATGCAGGACATTTGTGAGACGGCTCTGAAGGAGAAACTCATTGAACTGAATGCGGAATTCGGTGTGTGTGTCCTGATGGAAACGCATACGGGCGATGTGAAAGCCATCGTGAACTTGGCAAGAGACTCCGTTTCGGGCATGTATTACGAAGCTCGCAATTATGCTTTGGCAGCCATGATGGAGCCTGGTTCTACGTTCAAGACTGCTTCCATCATGGTGGCGCTCGACGATGGAGAAATCCAACTCGATGACAAGGTGGACACGGGTTGTGGTATTTATAATATGTATGGTGCCAAGATGCGCGACTCCAACTGGTCGAGAGGTGGTTGCGGTGTGCTCGATGTGACTTTGGCTGTGGTTCGCTCTTCCAATATCGGTGTGAGCCGACTGATTGATGAGCACTATCACAACAAGCCTGAGAAATTCATCGAAGGCCTGAAGCGCGTGGGTATTGGTACACCGCTGAACTTGCCGTTCTATGGTGCTGCCAATCCGCACATCCTGAGTCCTGACGAGAAGGAAACGTATTGGTCGAAGACTTCGTTGCCTTGGATGTCGATTGGTTACAACACGCAGATACCTCCGATTTCCACTGTTACTTTCTACAATGCTATTGCCAACAACGGACGAATGGTTCGGCCTCGTTTTGTGAAGGGCATTTCGAAGAATGGCGAGATGGTGGAAGAGTTTCCTGTGGAAGTCATCAAAGAACATATCTGCAAGGAGAAGACCTTGAAGGAAATCCAGGGCATCCTGAAGCAGGTGGTGAACAATAAGCAATACGGAACAGGCAAACGTGCTGGAAGCAAGCATTTCAGTGTTTCGGGAAAGACGGGTACGGCACAGGTGGCAGGTAAGGGCGGTTACCGCAGCGGACGCATGGAGCACTTAGTGAGCTTCTGTGGCTATTATCCTTCCGAAGACCCTCAATACACTTGCATCGTGTCGATACGCACGGCTGCTCCTGGTGCTTCGGGTGGAGCTATGGCGGGAACGGTGTTTGCGAAGATTGCAGAAAGGGTGTATTCGAAGAATGTGGTGACAGACATTGCACGTGCATCAGACTCCTTGTCGATTTTTGTGCCCAATGTGAAGACGGGCGAGATGGCATCAACGCGCAAGGTGCTGGCATCGCTCAAGGTGCCTGTCAGAAAGGGCAACGATTGGTCTGCCCGCTATGGAAAGTTCCATCACGATTCTGTCCGCGTGTCGATGGATGCCATTGGTGTTGCTGCCGACACGATGATGCCAGACCTCTCTGGCATGGGTGCTCGCGATGCTATTTACGCCATTGAGCGCAGAGGCATGAGGGCACGCGTGCAAGGCTTCGGTAAGGTGAAGAAGCAGAGTCTGGCTGCGGGTAGCAAGGTGAAGCGTGGGCAGATGGTGGTGATAGAGATGGATTGAGCGGGTGATTTTAGGCGGAGATGCGCCTAAAACGGGACTGAGGATGAGAAGAAAACTAAAAATGATTATTCTAAATTGAAAAAATATATGGAAGGTAAGAAGTTGTCGGAACTGCTGGCGAAGGTAAACACTCTGGAAGTGAAGGGAAATGCCGACGTGACAGTGAATGGCGTGGTGATTGATTCGCGCCAAGTGAAGGAAGGACATCTGTTTGTGGCAGTGAGAGGTTCTCGCGTGGATGGCCATGAATTTGTGGCAAAAGCAGTGGAACTGGGTGCCGTGGCTGTACTCTGCGAGGAACTGCCTGCTGATTGTGCTGAAGGGGTGACTTACGTGCGTGTTGCCAACACGGAACAGTGCGTGGGTGAGGTGGCATCAGCTTTCTTTGGCTATCCATCGAAGCAACTGCAACTGGTCGGTGTGACAGGTACGAATGGTAAGACTACCGTGGCAACAACGCTCTACAACCTGTGCCGTCATTTAGGCTATAAGGCTGGTTTGCTATCTACGGTGTGCAACTATGTGGATGGCGAGGCTTTGCCAACGGTGAACACCACTCCCGATGCAGTGACGCTGAATGCGCTGCTGGCAAGGATGGTGGAGGCAGGTTGTTCGTATGCCTTCATGGAGGTGAGTTCCCACTCGGTGGTGCAGAACCGCATTGGCGGTTTGTATTTCGCAGGTGGTGTGTTCACCAATTTGACACAAGACCATTTGGACTACCACGGCACTTTCGAAAACTATCGCAATGCCAAGAAAAGCTTTTTCGATTCGCTGCCAAGCGATGCTTTTGCTCTGACAAATGCTGACGACAAGAACGGCGGAGTGATGGTGCAGAACACGAAGGCAACGGTGAAGACCTACTCCGTGGAGCGTATGGCTGATTTCAGGGCAAAGATTCTGGAGTGTCATTTCGAGGGCATGTACTTGCAGATGAACGGCAAGGAAGTGGGTGTGCAGTTTGTGGGTCGATTCAATGTGCAGAACTTGTTGGCAGTGTATGGCACGGCTGTGTTGTTGGGACTTGATTCCGACGCGGTGCTTGTTGGCTTGAGCGAGATGAAGCCAGTGAGTGGAAGATTTGAGGCTTTCCGTTCGCAGAAAGGCGGTTACACCGTGATTGTCGATTACGCCCATACGGACGATGCGCTGACCAATGTGCTGACAGCTATTCACTCCGTGCTGGAAGGCAATGGTAAGGTGATTACCGTTTGTGGTGCAGGTGGCAATCGTGACAAAACGAAGCGTCCGAAGATGGCACGGGCAGCGCTGAAGCAGAGTGATGTGCTCATCGTGACAAGCGACAATCCTCGTTTCGAAGAACCACAAGACATTATCAACGACATGTTGGCTGGACTGGAGGATGAGACGATGCAACGTCTGATGGCTGACGAAGGCAAGAAGGTGGTGAGCATCGTGGATCGTCGAGAAGCTATTAAGGCTGCATGTCTGCTGGCTCAGAAGGGCGACGTGGTGCTGGTGGCTGGTAAGGGCCATGAGGACTACCAGGAAGTGAAAGGCGTGAAACACCACTTCGATGACAGGGAAGAGGTGAGAAACGCTATTGGGAATCATTAAATGAAGAATGAAGAATAGTCGCTTCGCTCTGAATGAAGAATTTATGTTTCACGGCTAATGGAATTTGTAATTTTCATTCTTCATTCTACATTCTTCGTTCTACATTAAAACTTTTTTGAATATGTTGTATCATTTGTCTGAACTGTTGAAAGAATCGAACATCCCAGGTATTGGAATGTGGTCGTATGTGTCGTTCCGTTCGCTGATGGCACTCATGTTTTCGTTGGTCATCTCTATGTGGATGGGCAAGGGTTTTATCACCTACATGAAGCGGAAACGTCATTTGGAGAAGTCGCGCGATGCTGCGATTGACCCGTTTGGGGTGAAGAAAATCGGTGTGCCATCGATGGGTGGTGTGGTGATTATCACTGCCATTGTGATTCCTGCCATCTTGTTGGGCAAGCTGACGAATGTGTATATGATTCTGCTCATTGCCACTGTGCTGTGGTTTGGCTTGTTGGGCTTCTTGGATGACTACATCAAGCTGAAGGGCAACAAGGACGGATTGCGTCCGAGGTGGAAGTTGCTGGGGCAGTTCTTGATGGGTGCTGCTATCGGCGTGACGTTGTGGCTGAGCCCTGACGCAGTGGTGCGTGAGAACGTCACTCGTGAAATAGACAACTCGGTGGAGGTGTATCACAAGAGTGAAGCCCGAAAATCGACGGTGACGACGGTGCCATTCGTGAAGAATAACAACTTGGACTATTACGAAGCTTTCCACTGGGTGAAAAACGGACGAGTGAAGCGTGCTTTGGGTTGGGTTCTGTTTGTGCTGGTGACGACCTTCGTGATTATGGCAGTGACCAATGGTGCTAACCTCAACGATGGTATGGATGGCATGTGCGCCGGTAATTCTGCCATCATCGGAACAGCCTTGGGCATACTTGCCTACGTGTCAGGTCACATACAGTTTGCGAGCTATTTGAACGTGATGTATATACCTGGCTCGGAGGAAATCGTGGTGTTCATCTGTGCGTTCGTAGGTTCGTTGATTGGTTTTCTCTGGTACAATGCTTATCCGGCGAAGGTTTTCATGGGCGACACCGGAAGTTTGGCGATTGGCGGCATCATCGCTGTGACGGCTGTGATGATTCACAAGGAGCTGTTGCTACCAATTCTTTGCGGCATTTTCTTGATGGAAAGTATTTCGGTCATTCTGCAAACCAGCTATGCCAAGTATGGTAACAAGCGTGGCAAGAAACTTCGCGTGTTCAAGCGTGCTCCGTTCCACGACCACTATCGAGTGCTGCAGAGCGACTTGGATCCAAACACAAAATACCTGATTAAGCGACCAACAACTGTGCTGCAAGAGAACATGATTACCATCCGTTTCTGGATTGTCACCATCCTGTTGGCAGCTATCACGATTATTACATTGAAAATCAGATAAAACTCAAAAACTCAAAAAGTCAAAGGTCAAAGGTTAAAAGGCGCCCCCAGACCTTAGTCCTTAGACTTTCGACCTAAAAATTCACAAATAAGACACGACGAAAATTATGAAAAGGATTGTGGTATTAGGAGCAGCTGAGAGCGGTGCAGGAGCTGCTGTCTTGGCAAAGGTGAAAGGATTTGATGTGTTTGTTTCCGACATGTCGGTCATCAAGGACAAATACAAGAAACAACTTGATGAGCATGGCATTGCTTGGGAGGAAGGACATCACACAGAAGAACTGATTCTGAATGCGGACGAGGTGGTGAAGAGTCCAGGTATTCCCGACACGGCACCGATGGTGGTGAAAATCCGTGAGAAGGGTATCCATGTGATTTCTGAAATAGAATTTGCTGGACGCTACACAAATGCGAAGATGATTTGCATTACGGGTTCGAATGGTAAGACGACGACAACGTCCCTCATCTACTACATCTTGAAGGAGGCTGGCTACAATGTGGGCTTGGCTGGCAATATCGGCAGAAGCTTGGCATTGCAAGTGGCAGAGGAGCATTTCGACTACTATGTGATAGAGCTGTCGAGTTTCCAGTTGGATAACATGTACGACTTCCGTGCGGACATTGCCATTCTGATGAACATCACGCCCGACCATCTGGACCGCTACGACTACAAGATGCAGAACTATGTTGATTCGAAGATGCGAATCACTCGCAACCAGACGGAGGACGATGCCTTCATTTTCTGGAACGACGACCCTATCGTGAAGCGAGAACTGGAGAAGTACGACCTGAAAGCCAAGCTCTATCCGTTCTCTGAGTTCCATGAGAGCGATGCCATCGCCTACATCGAGGACCGTGAATATGTGATTGAGAAACCTACGCCATTCAACATGGAACAGGAAGAACTGGCACTCACGGGCAAGCATAACCTCTATAACTCGCTGGCTGCTGGTATCACGGCGAACATTGCAGGTGTGTCGAACGAAATGATTCGCAAGGGACTGAGTAGCTTTGCTGGTGTGGAGCATCGTTTGGAACGAGCAGGCAGAGTGCGTGGCGTGGATTTCGTGAACGACTCCAAGGCAACGAACGTGGATGCTTGCTGGTATGCACTGGAGAGTATGAAACAGCCAACGGTACTGATTCTGGGTGGTAAGGACAAGGGCAACGACTATTCCCACATCTTCGATTTGGTACGAGAGAAGTGCATCGGACTGGTCTTCCTCGGAGTGGATAATTCGAAGCTCCATGCTGCTTTCGATGACTTCGGCATTCCGATTGCTGACGTGAAGAGCATGAAAGACTGCGTTGACGAATGCTACAAGATGGCAAAGCCAGGTTCGTGCGTGTTGTTGAGTCCTTGCTGCGCAAGTTTCGACCTCTTCAAGAACATGGAGGACCGTGGCGAACAGTTTAAGGAATGCGTGAGGAATCTGTAATGAAGTAAAAACTTTGAGTGTTAAAAGTTAATCGTTAAAAGTTAATAAGATGCAACTTGTTGGCACTTTTATTTTTAACTTTTAATATTTAACTTGCCAAGTTCTAAACTCTATACTTTTAACTTTAAACTTTTAACTTACTAAATGGGTAAGAAAATATCGGACTATCTGAAGCTCAACATTTTCAAGGGCGACCGTGGTATTTGGATGATTTATTTCCTCCTGTGCATGGTGTCGCTCGTGGCCATTTACAGTGCTTCGAGCAACTTGACCTTCAAGAGCGGAAATCACTGGGAACCCGTGGTGAGCCAGGCTGGTTTCCTGCTGTTTGGCTTGCTCATCATCATTGCCGTCAATAACATACCATGCAAGTTCTTCAAGCTCATTCCGCTCTTTGGTATGCCGCTTGCATTGGGCATGTTGTTATACGTGCTGCTGAAGCAGAATGGCGTGAACGATGCTGCCCGCTGGATTGACATCTTCGGCGTGAAGTTTCAGCCGTCAGAATTTGCCAAGTCGATGCTGATATTGCAGATTGCCGTTGTGCTGTCGAAAGTGAACCAGCGCAAGAGGCGATTGACGGAGTCGGGCGCAAAGAATGCAAGCGCAACGATTGACAACAGTATGCGGAAGGCTTTCTATGTGGCTTCGGCATACGTCTGTGTCACTTGCGGACTGATTGCCCCTGAGAACTTCTCCACGGCAGGTATGCTTTTCTTGGTGATTGCCACGATGATGTACGTGGGAAACATACCGCTGAAGTATCTATGCAAGGGATTTGCTGTGATTTTCGTGTTAGGAGCAACGGCTTTGATACTGATGTTCGCCACACCTGAGGAAACGCTGAAAGACTATCGGCGCGCACTGACTTGGAAGCACCGCATCGAGGCGAAGTTCTCACACTCTGACTCGGACGACGAAAAGACGATCGCCAACATGGAGGAGAAGTGGCAGGAGAACACGGCGCACATTGCCATTGCCAATTCAAATGTGGTGGGCTTGGGCGTTGGAAACTCCATTGAGCGTGACTTCCTGCCTCATGCCGAGTCGGACTTCATCTATTCCATCATTGTGGAGGAGACAGGCATCTTCGGCGGTTTGTTTGTGCTGCTGCTCTATGTGATGCTGCTCGTGAGAGTGTGGAAGATAGCGCAGAAGTGCGACAAGTATTTCCCTGCCTATTTGGTGATAGGCTTGGGGTTGATGATGGTGGTTCAAGCCTTGGTGAATATGGCTGTGTCGGTCGGTTTGTTCCCTGTGACAGGCCAGACCCTTCCGCTCATCAGTCATGGTGGCACCTCTATCATCATCACGAGTTTCAATGTGGGCATGATTCTCAGTGTGAGCCGCTATGCGCAGAGTGTGACAGAGAAAGCAAAAGCACTCCAGATGGCATCTGCCAACGAAACGGAAGAATTTGCCAGTTCGGAAGGAATGCAATAACGGACGTGAAGGAGAGGGAAAAGCTGTTTTCTCTCTCCGTTCTTTCCTCTTGTTGCAAATGTTTTTACTTAGAAAAGATTGTACTGAAAAGTAGTCCGATTCTCATACGAAATATCAAATTTATAGACAGATGCGTAATTTCTTGGTGAAAAAAAAGGAAAAATCACGAGAAATTCGTATTTTTGCATTTTTAAGACAAGAACAGGAAAAGATATGGAATTGAAAGAACCATTGAGAGTTATCGTGAGTGGTGGTGGAACAGGGGGGCATATCTTCCCTGCTGTTTCGATAGCCAATGCTGTGAAGGCAGAGCATCCCGATGCGGAAATCCTGTTTGTGGGAGCTGAGGGACGTATGGAGATGCAGCGAGTTCCCGCTGCTGGCTACAAGATTATCGGCTTGCCCATAGCTGGTTTCGACCGCAAGAACCTGTTGAAGAACGTGGTTGTTCTCTACAAGATAGCCAAAAGCCAGTGGAAAGCCCGCAAAATCATCAAGGATTTCAAACCGCATGTAGTGGTGGGTGTTGGTGGCTATGCCAGTGGTCCAACGCTGAAGACGGCAGGACAGATGGGCATTCCAACGCTGATTCAGGAGCAGAACTCGTATGCTGGTGTAACCAACAAGTTGCTGGCGAAGTCTGCCAAGAAGATTTGTGTGGCTTACGATGGCATGGAGCGTTTCTTTCCTGCTGAGAAAATCATCAAGACAGGCAATCCTGTTCGCCAGAATCTGTTGGATGCGAAGGTGACCAAGGAGGAGGCGACGAAAAGTTTCGGCCTCGACCCTCAGAAGCGCACAGTGCTGGTGATAGGTGGAAGTCTGGGAGCAAGAACCGTGAATGAAAGCATCTTGCAGCACCTTGAGGAGATTCGTTCGTCGAAAGCGGTGCAGTTTATTTGGCAGACTGGTAAATACTATAGCCAGGAGATAGGTGAGGCTCTTGCCAAGGAAGCCCCCGTGGATAACATGAAGGTGATGGACTTCATTTCGAACATGGACAATGCCTACATGGCTGCCGACCTCGTGATTTCACGTGCTGGTGCCAGTTCCATTTCTGAGCTTTGCTTGCTGAAGAAACCATGCATCTTGGTTCCTTCGCCAAATGTGGCAGAGGACCATCAGACAAAGAATGCCCAGGCACTCTCGACGAAAGGCGCTGCCATCTTTGTGAAAGATAGTGATGCCAGAAACGAATTGATTCCACTTGCGCTGAAAACCGTGATGGACGATGCCCAGTTGTCGTCGCTTAGCGAGAATGTGGGAAAGTTGGCTTACCACGATTCAGCCAAGAGGATTGCTGATGAAGTTTACAAGTTAGCGGTAGAGTATCAGGGAGGAAAATGAGCAGATAACAGGATACAGACACGTTTCTGTTCTCCAGTTGATTTTTTTGAATTATTTTTAACGACACAAAATAGCAAGACACATAATTCGATGCAGAATTTTGATAATATACGTTCGGTTTACTTTGTCGGTGCTGGTGGCATCGGCATGAGTGCGTTGATTCGTTATTTCCTCAACAAGGGCTACCATGTGGGTGGTTACGACAAGACTCCGAGCGAACTGACCGAGTGCTTGATAAAGGAAGGGGCACTTATTCATTATGAGGAAAACGTGGAGCTGATTCAAGATTGCTTCAAGGACAAGGAATCGACACTGGTGGTCTATACGCCAGCCGTTCCTGCCGAGCACAAGGAACTCTGCTATTTCCGTGAGAATGGTTTTGAGATTGAGAAGCGTGCGCAGGTGTTGGGATTTCTCACCAACAAGCACAAGGGGTTGTGCGTGGCTGGAACGCATGGCAAGACTACCACATCGACGATGGCTGCACACATTCTGCACCAGTCGCACGTGGATTGCAATGCTTTCCTCGGTGGCATTTCCAAGAACTATGGCACCAACTATATTCTCTCCGACCAGAGTGACTATGTAGTCATCGAGGCTGACGAGTTCGACCGCTCTTTCCATTGGCTCCGTCCGTGGGCAACGGTGATTACTGCAACAGACCCTGACCATCTCGACATTTATGGAACAAAGGAAGCATACTTAGAGAGTTTCCGAAAATATACCACGCTCATCCAGAAGGGTGGAGCATTGGTCATTCACAAGAACCTCGAAATGAAGGCGGATGTGCAGGAAGGTGTGACTGTATATGACTATTCTCGTACAGAGGGTGATTTCCATGCTGAGAACATTCGCATTGGCAATGGAGAAATCTTCTTCGATTTTGTTTCGCCAAAGGGCATCGTGAAGGATGTGCAACTCGGAGTGCCTGTGAGTATCAACATCGAGAACGGTGTGGCTGCAATGGCTTTGGCGCAGTTGGCTGGAGCCACTGATGATGAACTCCGTGAAGGTATGCGCAGCTTCCGTGGTGTGGATCGTCGGTTCGACTTCAAGGTGAAGACGGACAAGATGGTGTTCCTGAGCGATTACGGTCATCATCCCAAGGAAATCGAACAGAGCGTGAAGTCGATTCGTGAACTTTATGCAGACAAGAAAATTGCAGCGATTTTCCAACCACATCTCTACACTCGCACTCGCGACTTCTATCAGGACTTCGCTGATGCTCTTTCGTTGCTCGACGAGGTGTTCCTTTGCGACATCTATCCAGCTCGTGAACAGCCTATCCCTGGTGTGACCAGCGAACTGATTTACGACCGTCTTCGTCCTGGCATCGAGAAGCACCTGATTCATAAGGAGCAGATACTCGATGTTGTGAAGCAGGGAGGTTTCGACGTACTTATCTCGTTGGGTGCTGGAGATATTGAAAATTTTGTGCCAGAAATTACCCATATTCTCGAAACGAAAGCATAGAATTGCATTATAAACGACAAAACAGTGAAAGCAAAGCAAATATTCAAGATTATTCTCTTTGTGGTGCTCTTCATAGGAGTCATCGCCTACATCACCTACGCGATGCTCGACCTTTCGGGAGGAGACCCAAAGGAAATATGTACGGAACTTTCACTCGTGGTGGAGGAAAACCCACATGCCGACTTCATCAATGCTGAGCAGGTGGAGAAGATGCTGAAAGATGCCAATGTCTATCCGAAAGGCAAGTTGATGAGCGACATCGACACACGCCAGATTGAGAATGTGTTGGCTTCCGACAATTTCATCGAGCAGGTGGAATGCTTCAAGACCAACAACGGCATGGAAGTGGGTAGCGGAAAGGTGTGTGTGCGTGTCACGCAGCGAACACCCGTGGTTTATGTGTTGCCCGATAACGGCAACGGTTACTACGTGGATGGCGAAGGCACCATCATTCCTAACACGGTTTATGCCAAGAACATTGTTACAGCCACAGGAAACATCGCCCAGCAATATGCCATTGAGCAGTTGGCTCCTTTTGGTGCTTTTATTCAGAAGGACGCTTTTTGGGACAATCAAATCGAACAGATTTATGTGTCGCTCGATGCAAAGCGCCAGCCCGTTGTGACGCTCGTGCCAAGAGTGGGAGACCAAACCATCTACTTGGGTTCGCTCGACCAGTTTGGGAAGAAATTGCGTCGCATGAGAATTTTCTACGACAAGGCGCTTCCCAAGGTGGGCTGGAACAAATACTCTCGCTTCAATCTGGAATACGACAACCAGGTGGTATGCACGAAGCGAAAGAAACGATAACAACATAAACATCATACACAAAATACCAGTTTCTCAAAAGTTTTGTGAAATAAAATAAAACAACAATATATGGCAGACAAGGATTCTATTATCGTTGCTATTGAACTTGGTACATCGCGCATTTCAGGTATTGCAGGCAAGAGAAAAGATGGCTCCATGCAGATTCTTGCTTATGCAGAAGAGAAGACAACCGCCTGCGTGAAACGAGGTATTGTTCATAACATCGACAAGACGACGCAGAGCATCAAGAGCGTCATTAGTAAGTTACAAGCATCGCTGAAGTTGAACATCAATCAGGTATATGTGGGCATTGGAGGTCAGTCGGTGCGCTCTGTGAAAAGCAAGGTGCGCCGCAACATGATGACTCAAACCTACATCAATGCCGACCACATTGATGCTATGAACGACGAGAGCTACAATGTGACAGTTCCTGATTGTGAGTTGCTCGGAAACTTCGCGCAGGGATTCGTCGTAGATTCCAACGTGGTCGATGACCCTGTGGGCGTGATGGGTACAAACATTGAGGGCGAATACCTCAACGTGATTGCTCGCCGCAAGTTGAGTGGCAACATCGAAAACTGCTTCAACAACACCGATGTCCGCATTGCCGAGACCAAGCTTTCTGCCTACGAACTTGCCAAGAATGTGCTGACCGACCAGGAGAAGCGCGCTGGCAGCGCACTGGTTGATTTGGGTGCAGGCACAACAACCGTAGTGGTTTATAAGAACAACATCGTTCGCCATCTTGTCACCCTTCCAATCGGCTTCGCCAATATCACTCAGGACCTCATGACACTTGAGATTGACGAAAACGAGGCTGAAGAAGTGAAACTGAAGTATGGCAATGCTTACGTTGAGGACATTGATAGCTCCGACGACTATTTCTCCCAGGTTTATACCACTTCGTTCGACCGCAAGGTGAAAATCTCCGAGATTCAGCACATCATCGAGGCGCGACTCACGGAAATCATCTCCAATGTCAAGAATCAAATCAGCAACACGCCATACGCCAATCAGTTGCTCGGTGGAATCGTGCTTACGGGTGGCGGTTCCAACATGAAGAACATTGAGAAGGCTTTTGCCAACATCAAACTCAACATCGACAAGGTGCGCATTGCTCGCACGCTGAATCAACCTGTCATCAAGAATAGCGATGTGAAAAACCTTTCCATCGACAATGGCATGGGCAACAGCATCATTTCCCTCCTCATCTCTGGCGACCAGAACTGTGTGGGTGATGATAAGTACGACCCTAACGGCAATATGTTCGATAACGACAAGAAGGAGAAGGAAATTGCAGAGCGTCGCGCGAAGGAGGAGTTCGACAACAAACTCGAAGCCGAGGCTCTTCAGAAGTTGGAGGAATTCAAGAATCTTATCCGTCAGGCGATTGAGAATGTGAATAACAAGCGGCAGGAAGTGGCTGACTATGGCAAGGACAAGAAACTCCGTCTGCGTGCATCGGATTTGGCGAATGAGGTCGAGAACCTCTATACGCCTGAATACGAACAAAGCGTCAACATTCTCTCCGCCAAAGACAAGAACAAGCAAATCATCAAGGAAGCCTCTGAACTTCGCGAGAAGTTGGATGCTGCCATTTCAGCCCTCCGTGGCACAATCAAGGAACAGCAGGAAGCCAACAGTCTCCTCAACCGACTCAAGAACATCATCAACGACGTAGTGAACGACTAATTGGCTGATGCATCCATGCTCAGGGTTACACAAAGATTTATTTCAAGAACGTTAAAAGAAAGGACATAATATGTCAGAACAGAACGACAACTTTGCTCCGTTTAATTTTCCAACGGCCAACAAAAGCATTATCAAAGTCATAGGTGTAGGTGGTGGCGGCGGAAATGCCGTGAACCACATGTTCAACGAAGGAATCCACGACGTTTCATTCGTCGTTTGCAATACAGATAGCAAGGCGCTGGGCGACTCGCCCGTTCCTCTCAAGCTCCAGCTGGGAAAAGAGGGACTTGGCGCAGGCAACCGTCCAGAGGCTGCCAAGAAAGCCACAGAGGAATCGCTTGATGAAGTGCGCTCCATGCTCGATGACGGCACGAAGATGGCATTCATCACAGCTGGTATGGGTGGTGGAACAGGAACGGGTGCTGCTCCGCTCATTGCGAAGACAGCTAAGGACCTGGACATCCTGACTGTGGGAATCGTCACCATTCCTTTCCGCTGGGAGGGTAATCGCAAGATTGACCAGGCGCTCGACGGCGTGGAGGAAATCAGCAAGAATGTGGATGCACTCTTGGTAGTCAATAATGAGCGTCTGCGTGAGATTTATCAGGACCAGACGGTTACCGATGCCTTTGCTCGTGCCGACGACACGCTTTGCAACGCTGCCAGGAGTATCAGTGAAATCATCACGATGCACGGAGTCATCAACCTCGACTTCCAGGATGTGAAGACCGTCCTGAAGGATGGCGGTGTGGCTATCATGAGTACAGGCTATGGTGCGGGTGAAGGACGTGTCACCAAGGCTATACAGGATGCTCTCCATTCTCCTCTCCTCAATGATAACGATATTTACCACTCCAAGAAGGTGCTTATCCACATCATCGAACCAGGACCAGAAGGTTCGGCTCCGCTCATGATGGAGGAAATGAACGAAATCAACGAGTTCATGGACCGTATGCAAATCGACATCGTGGAGACCAAGTGGGGTCTTTCCCGCGACCCTGAGTTGCAGGACAAGGTGAAAGTCACCATCCTTGCATCTGGTTTTGGTGTGAAGGACATCAACTCTGTCGAAATGGACAACCGTCTTGCAGAGCGTGACGAGGAAACACGCCGTCGCGAAGCCGAAGCCGCTGAGCGCGAGGCTGAACGCCGTTCACGTCGCGAAGGCATCTATGGCTCCAACAACAAGAACGGCTATGTGCATCGTCCTATCTATCCTTACATCTTCCGTGACATCGACCTCGACAACGACGATGTCATCAGCAGCGTTGAGACTTCTCCAACCTACAAGCGCAACAAGAACACGCTCCGTATGCTTTCGCAGCGTGCAGAAAGTAAGGAACAGGCACCAGTGGCTGGAGAACCAATCTCGTTTAATGAAGAGTAAAACAACTTTAAAATCCTAAATATGGCACTTTTTGAACAAATCAGCAGTGACATCATTGCAGCGATGAAGGCAAAGGATGCTGTTCGCCGTGACACACTGCGCAACGTGAAAAAATACTTTCTGGAGGCAAAGACTGCCCCAGGGGCAAACGATGAACTGACAGACGATGCTGCGTTGAAGATTCTTCAGAAATTGGCAAAGCAGGGACGCGAGTCTGCCGAAATCTACAAGGGACAAGGCCGTCCCGACTTGGCAGAAGAGGAAATGGCACAGGTGCGTGTCATTGAAGAGTATCTGCCAAAGCAGTTGACCGAAGAAGAATTGGAGGCAAAGCTGAAGGAAATCATTGCCGAAGTGGGTGCTTCGGGTCCACAGGACATGGGCAAGGTGATGGGTGTTTCCACCAAGAAACTTGCCGGACTTGCCGAAGGACGCGCCATTTCTGCTTGTGTGAAGAAGCTCTTGGCACAATAGGAAACGGTTTTAGGCGCAATCCAAACATATAAACAAGTGAAAAGGGAATCAGAATCGCTCTGGTTCCCTTTTCTTGTTCTCACTTTTTTATTTGTGAACTGTTGGCATTCTGAAAATCTCTTCCATCCAGCCAACTCAGTGAATAGATAATTAAAAATATGTAAGAATTGAATGATTCTTTCTCTATCATCCGTTTCCGAGCTTTTCAAGTCATGCACTCACGCTGTGCAAAGCCCCGAAAAAGCCTCTGATGCGCTCTGTAGGGCTTATGCGTCGATGTTGGCGTAAGTGGCATTGCGCTCGATGAATTCACGGCGTGGAGCCACGTCTTCGCCCATCAGCATGGAGAATGTATAGTCGGCTTCTGCGGCATCGTCGATGGTCACCTGTGTGAGCAGACGCGTTTCTGGGTTCATGGTAGTCTCCCAAAGCTGCTCTGGGTTCATTTCACCAAGACCTTTGTAACGCTGGATGTGAACGCCAGCACCCGTCTCGGTTCCATCGCCGTACTTGTCGAGGAACTGTTGCTTGGCAACGTCGTCGTAGCAGTATTCGCTCACCTTGCCTTTCGTACACTTGTAGAGTGGGGGATTGGCGATGAAAAGTCTGCCGTCGCGGATGAGCTGAGGCATGAAGCGGAAGAAAAGCGTCATAATCAGTGTGGCAATGTGCGCACCGTCCACATCGGCATCTGCCATGATGATGGTCTTGTAGTAGCGGAGCTTTTCGTAGTTGGCTTCCTTCGTGTCCTCTGGGTTCAGTCCGAAGCGAACGCCGAGAGCCTGGATGATGTTGTTCACCTCCTCGTGCTCGAATGCCTTGTGCCACATCACGCGTTCCACATTGAAAATCTTACCACGGATAGGGAGGATGGCTTGGAAGTGGCGGTCGCGTCCTTGCTTGGCAGAACCGCCTGCGGAATCTCCCTCCACGATGAACATCTCGCAGTTGGCTGGGTCGCGGTCGGAACAGTCAGCCAGTTTGCCTGGCAGACCTCCACCCGTCATTGGGTTCTTGCGCTGCACACTTTCGCGAGCCTTGCGAGCTGCGATACGTGCCGTGGCAGCGAGTACCACCTTGTCAACGATGAGTTTTGCCTCCTTAGGGTGTTCTTCCAGGTAATTCGACAAAGCTTCGTAAACAGCTGAACCGACAGAACCTGCCACTTCGCTGTTGCCCAACTTGGTCTTTGTCTGTCCCTCGAACTGAGGCTCTGCCACTTTCACGGAGATAACGGCTGTGAGACCTTCGCGGAAGTCCTCGCCCGAAATCTCGATGTGCTGCTTCTCCAGCTTCTCTGTCACGCCGTTGTCGTCGGCATACTTCTTCAGTACGCGCGTGAGTGCCGTGCGGAAACCAGTGAGGTGGGTACCACCTTCTATCGTGTTGATGTTGTTGACGTAAGAATGAAGGTTCTCGGAGTACGACGTGTTATACATGATAGCAACCTCAATCGGTGTGTTGTTACGCTCCGTGTTGAGGTAAATCACATCGTCGAAGAGATGCGTGCGGGTAGAGTCCAAATAGCGCACAAAGTCGCGCAGACCGCCCTCAGAGTAGAACACCTTCTTGCGGATGCCATCAATGCCCTGTTCTGCATTCACGTCGAGACGCATGTCGGTCAGCGTGATGGTGATGCCAGCATTCAGGAAAGCAAGCTCACGCATACGGTTTGCCAGAATGTCGTACTTGTATGTGGTCGTGATGAAGATGGACTTGTCGGGCCAGAACTGCTGGCGTGTACCGCGCAAATTCGTTTCGCCCACCACCTTCACGTCGTAAAGCGGTTTGCCACAAGCGTATTCCTGCTGATAAATCTTACCATCGCGGAACACCTGCGAAATCATCTTGCTACTCAAACCATTCACACAGCTCACACCCACACCGTGCAGACCGCCAGACACCTTGTAAGAGCCTTTGTCGAACTTACCACCGGCATGCAGCACAGTCATCACGACTTCGAGAGCCGAACGGTGTTCCTTCTCGTGCATATCTACAGGAATACCGCGGCCATTGTCCTGAACCGTGATGGAATTGTCTTCGTTGATTGTCACCTCGATGTGCGTACAGAAGCCAGCCAATGCCTCGTCAATCGAGTTATCGACCACTTCGTAAACGAGGTGATGAAGTCCTTTCTCACTGATGTCACCAATATACATGGCAGGACGCTTGCGCACTGCCTCCAAGCCCTCCAGGACTTGTATGTTACTCGCTGAGTAATTCTCCCCAGCGAGGATGTTTTCGTCTTCCATTAATCCTTGTTTAAAATCGATACAAAGTTACGAAATAATCCCCGAAAACCGAAACTTTTCGAACTCGATTTTCGGACGTTTTTTGCCTTTAAGTTTTTTTTGTTTTTGGAGTCGGAAAGCAGAGGAAATTAGGATGAAAATTATGGCAGAAATTGTGCGTTAGAAGCTAAATAAAGGACCTACTGAAGCAACGAAGGCTCGTTTGCATTCAAGCGAAGGCTCGTCGAGACAACAACGAAGGCTCGTCTGAACTCAAACGAAGGTTCGCCGCTGTCCGCAGTTCCCATTGCCAGCTGAGAATGTCCTGTTACATCTATGGGTTTGCTCAGAAAAACAAGGGAAAATTGGTTTTCTTCTGCCCTTTTTCGTAACTTTGCAAAGGATTAACAAAACAGATAAATTGGAACAAACGTATTATAATATATTATGATAAAAGAAGTAAATTATAGAAAAGTATTGCTTTTAGTTAATCTAAACAAAAGTTTTAACCAAGCTAAAGCCTGTGGGGTATATCGCAGACCTGACATTTATGAAGCAACACGTAAGTATTGGAAAATAGGCAAGAATAGACCGCAAGAGATAGAATATGTACTCGGAGTGTATAAAGGAGTTGTCTGTAGCGTGATAGAGGTTAAGTCATGGTTGTGGACATCGGTTGCAGAAGATGGCACAAGGTTTAATTCTGAGCGATGCGTGTTTGAGGGTGAACTTGTGGACGATTCTCCGTTTCTTGATAAAGATGTATCTAATTGTCCTTTTGGTAGTGGTGGAGCCGTGAGGTATGTAAATAAAGGTGAAATCATTGAAGGGGTGACAGAAGGTTGAATAGATGAACAAGATGAATCAAACAAAAAACTATGGAAAAACCAAACAGGCTTGTTACCTTGGTTTTGTGACGCAAGCCATCGTTGCGAATTTCACTCCGCTGCTGTTCATGGCTTTTCACCGCGAGTATCAGATTCCAATAGCAAGCTTGGCGCTGATTCCTGCTGTTTTCTACGTTGTGCAGTTGGTCACGGATTTCCTGTGTGCCAAGTTCAAAAACATTGACTACCGAAAGAGTATCATCGTTTCGGAAATCACGGCGGCTCTTGGATTGGCTGGTTTGGCATTCGTGCCAGCACTTTTCGGCAATCCGCTGGTGGGGATTCTCATCTGCGTCTGCGTATATGCTGTTGGAAGTGGACTCATAGAGGTTTTGTGCAGTCCTATTATCGAGGCATGTCCTTTCCCTAATAAGGAAGGAATGATGAGTCTGCTACATTCGTTCTACTGCTGGGGAGCGGTTGGAGTGATTGTGGGCTCTACGCTTTTCTTTATGCTCTTCGGACTGGACAACTGGCGACTGCTTGCTTGCATTTGGGCTTTGATTCCGCTTTATAACATTGTCAATTTTGCCACTTGCCCCATCGAACCCATTGTTCAGAATGCCGATGGCATGAGCATGGGACAACTGCTTGGAAATCGGATGTTCTGGGTGTTCCTGCTTCTGATGGTGGCTGCTGGAGCCTCTGAGAGTTCTATGGCTCAGTGGACATCTGCCTTTGCAGAGGCATCTTTGGGTGTTGACAAGGCTGTCGGCGACTTGGCAGGACCGTGCGGCTTTGCTTTCTGCATGGGGCTTGGCAGGCTGTGGTATGGGAAGAAAGGTCAGAAACTGGACTTGTCAGCGTATATGACTGGGGCGGGGATTCTGTGCTTTGTGGCGTATCTGACTGCGGCATTGTCTTCTGTTCCGATGGTCAGCCTGGCAGGTTGCATGGTGAGTGGTTTGGCTGTTGGTATCATGTGGCCTGGCTCTATCAGCCTCACTTCGGCTCGAATGCCTACGGGTGGCACTGCGCTTTTTGCGCTGCTTGCCTTGGCTGGCGATGTGGGTGGAACGTTGGGGCCATCCCTTGTGGGACTTTGCACTAAGTCGGGTGGAAACGACATCCAGAACGGTCTGCTCGCAGCGTCCGTCTTTCCTGTTCTTTTGGTTGTGTGCTTGCTCAGCCTCCGAAGTGGCAGGATGAAGATACGGACTTAGGAGTAACAAAAAAGCCGTGTTTCGATTGAAACACGGCCAAGTCCTTAAGCTATGACTTATGATACGATTCCTTGCGGAATGATTACATCTTGTTGATGAGCTTAGCAGCACCCGACTTGAGGTTTGCAGCTTTCTTCCAGTGGATGACGTTCTTCTTAGCAAGCTTGTCGAGCATTTTCTGCACCTTTGGGAACAATTCAACTGCTTCTGCCTTGTCCTTAGTGTTGCGAAGGTTGCGGAGAGCGTTACGCATAGTCTTTGCGTAGTAGCGGTTGTGAAGCTTGCGCGTCTTGTTCTGGCGGATGCGCTTGATGGTTGATTTGTGATTTGCCATTTCTTTGTTTTGTTTTTTAGATGAATGATATAAACATAAAAAAAGGAAGTACGATGTGGTATGGCTTTGAAGACCTCGCACCCATCTTCCTGTCGTTTGGGTAGCCCATAGCAGAGTCGAACTGCTCTTTAGAGAATGAAAATCTCTCGTCCTAACCGATAGACGAATGGGCCAGCCTAAGGCGTAATCGCCAGCGTTTCGCGACTCTTGGTCGGAAATGCGGTTGCAAAGGTAAGCACTTTTTGAATACTGACAAAATTTTTCGTCAAAAAAATCTTAGAAAAATGTCATTTTCTTTGCTTCGAGCCTTTTTTACCTATCTTTTTGGCCATACTCTGAGGGGTTTTTCTTATCTTTGCGGTACTTTCTTGATATGATTTTTCGTGGTATCGTACTTCGCACGGTGAAATATCGAGACGCTGAATTGATTGTCGATTTTTTCACGCTTTCTCACGGACGGCTTTCGTTTGTGACGCATGTGTCGCACTCTTCGCGCAAATCCTCGCAGGGTGTGTCGTTCTGGCGTCCGCTCAATCTGTTGGAGTTCGAAGCCGAACTGCCCGTGGCGACGGCTCGACGTTTGCCGCGTCCGAAAGATGTGCGCGTCTATGAAAACTATGCCGACATTCCTTACAATCCCGTGAAATCCACTTTAGCGCTCTTCCTGTCCGAGTTCTTGAGTAATGTGCTGCGCGACACGCAGAGCGATGCCACCTTATATAATTACATTGAATACTCGCTCCGATGGTTGGATGCTGCAAGCCAGCACCTTGCCAATTTCCACTTGGTTTTCATGATGCAACTCACTCGCTTTGTGGGCATTTATCCCAATCTTGCCGACTCCGCACCGCTTCGTTTCTTCGACCTCGTGGCTGGCACCTATTGCTCGTCACAGCCTTCGCACTCGTCGTTCCTGTCTCCCGAAGAGGCACGACTGCTCCCAACGCTTTTTCGCATGAATTTTGCGAATATGCATTTGTTCCGTCTCTCTCGTCAGCAGCGGTGGCGGTGCCTTGAAGTCATCAACAACTACTATTCTGTCCACTTCCCGCAATTTCCACAGTTGCGTTCCATCGCTGTCCTTCGCGAAGTCTTCGATTGAGGTGGTTTGCTTGCAATTTGAGTCGTTTTTCCCTTGAAAAGACAAAAAACCGACGAGTTTTCATGTGAAATCAAAAGAAAGTGCTAATTTTGCGGTCAAATTGCAAAAATGTGCATTTATGGAAATAGAAGGTCAAGAATTCAAGATTGATGTTGATGCCATTGTACGCGACAAGGCAGGTGCAAAGGCGAAGTATATTCCAGGTTTTGTCACTTCCTGGCTGAAGAAGGTTCTCCATCAGGACGAAGTCAACCGATTCATCACGGGTCGCGCAGCAGGAAAGTATGGCATCGATTTCCTCGATGAATGTGTGGATTATTTGGAGATGGACCTCACCGTGAATGGATTGGACTCTCTTCCTACGAACGAAGGTGGACGCTATTTCACCATCGTCAGCAATCATCCACTCGGTGGAGAAGACGGCGTGGCGCTCGGTAAGTTGGTCTGCCACAAGTGGGACAGCAAGATGGTCTATCTTGTGAACGACATTCTGATGAACCTCAAAGGATTGGCTCCACTCTGCATTCCCATCAACAAGACGGGGGCGCAGAGCCGTAACTTCCCAAAGATGGTGGAGACGGCTTTCCAGAGCGACCGCAACGTGGTGATGTTCCCTGCTGGACTTTGCTCGCGTAAGCAGGACGACGGCACGATTCGCGACCTTCCTTGGAAGAAAACTTTCATCACGAAGAGTGTGCAATACCAGCGCGATGTGATTCCTGTGCATTTCAGCGGACACAACTCCGACCGCTTCTACAACATCGCTCGTCTTTGCAAGAAATTCAACTTGAAGTTCAACTTTGCCATGCTCTTCCTCGTCGATGAGATGTATAAGAACGTAGGCAAGAAATTCACTGTTACCTTTGGCGAGCCAATCCCTTGGCAGACGTTCACCGACAAGTCGAAAAGCCATGCCGAGTGGGCACAATGGGTACAGGACAGAGTCTATGAACTGTAATTCAGAAAACAATCAACAATCAGATATGGAAAGAGAAGAAGAAATCATTGCGCCTATCCCCGTAGAACTCCTCAAGCAAGAGCTTACGGAGGACAAGCTTCTTCGTAAAACAAACAAGGGCAACAACGAAATTTACATAGTCACTTGGCACAACGCCCCAAATGTGCTGCGCGAAATCGGTCGCTTGCGCGAAATCGCATTCCGTAGCGACGGTGGAGGCACGGGCTTGTCTTGCGACCTCGACGATTTCGACACTTGCGAGAACTGTTACAAACAAATTGTGCTTTGGAATCCTGATGCCAACGAAATCATTGGTGGCTATCGCTATATCTACGGTCCCGATGTGGATTATGACCAGAATGGCCAGCCTATCCTTGCCACCAGCCACATGTTCCATTTCTCCGAAGATTTCATTCGCGACTACATGCCGAATATGATTGAGCTGGGACGCTCTTTCGTTTCCCTCAATTATCAATCCACTCGCGCTGGTGTGAAAGCCATCTTTGCGCTCGACAACCTTTGGGATGGCATCGGTGCCCTCACCGTCATTCTCCCCGACGTGAAGTATTTCTTCGGAAAGATGACCATGTACCCAACCTACAACCGTCGTTGCCGTGACATGATTCTCTATTTCCTCGGCAAGCACTTCGAGGACACCGAACATCTTGTCTATCCTTTCCATCCCATTAAGATGGACACCGACAGCAAGGAATTCGATGAATTGTTCTGCGAGACAGAGTTCAAGGAAGACTACCGCATTCTCAACCGCGAAGTACGTGCCGCTGGACTCAACATTCCGCCGCTCGTGAACAGCTACATGAACATCTCTCCAACGATGAAATTCTTTGGTACAGCCATCAACGACGAGTTTGGCGACGTGGAGGAAACAGGCATTCTCATCACCATTTCCGAAATCTTCTCGGACCGACGGGACCGCCACATCAACACCTTCAAGAACGACGGACTCGGTTGAATGAAGAATTGATTGCAAAAACAAATATCAAAACAAAACCCCGAAGATGACATCACAGCATCTTCGGGGCTTTGTTTTTCTTTTAGCATCCAACGATATACTTGCTGCCAGGGAGCAACGACAACAGCTTTGTCGTTATCGCGCAGCAAATGAAACTGAGCAGACCGATGGTAGGAATGGCAAGCCAAACGGGAAGCAATGGGTTATGAACCACCATCACCATTAGGCAAGCCAACACACGGATGTAATCCACAAACGCTATTCTCTCTTTCATATTTTGGTAATCGTTAAATTCTTGGTTGAGGATATTTTTATCTTACAATATGGTGATTCTCTCCTGCACTTTTCGATAGCTTTCGCCCAGTGAGCCGCCGAGCGTCTTGCTCAGATAGTTGATGACCACATCGCGTACCGTAAGCATCGTAGCCCGCACCACAGGGCAATCCTTCAGCATGTTGTAGAAACCGCCTCCCTTGTAGTAGGAAGAAATAGCCACGGAGTAGGTACGTTGAAGCTCAATCGGCTTGTAGCTGTTCGAAGCCGTGTCCAGTACCTCCACATCGCTCACGCTATGCGTGTCGGTATGCACCTTCAGGCGCATTCCCGACACCTGCGGAAACTGGTGGTCGTTCTTTGGAGTCTGTTGCGTGCATTTATTCAGCACGTCGAGCAGTTGCTGTCCCGTCACGCTGATGACACTCATGATGTTCTCATAGGGCAGCATGGCAACGACGTCGCCGTATGTGATTTTCCCAGCAGCAATGTTTTTCACAAAGCCGTTGCCCGTCTGCAAACCTATCTCAGCCTTCGTCTCTATGCGTAAGGCATCCGTCACCATGTCTGCCCCATTCGTTTCCTCGTGCTCCACCAGCAACGTCCCGTTGGCATCAGCCACAATCAGCTCGTAGTCGGATGTGCAAACCACCGACTCCGACACGGTTTGTGCCATGCGCATCACGCTATCCACCGTTGCAGCCACGCGTTCGTTCTTGTTCGTGATGTCGTCGATGGCGATGAGACTGGTGGTGATGGTGCCGTCAGTGCCAATGACCATCTTTCCCACATGCTCCATGTGGGCTCCAGCCTGCGTGATGATGATGTCCTTCCCGTCGGCGTTCTTCACCCTCTCGCCCTCTATGCTGGTGTGGCTGTGAGAGTCTATCACCGCGTCGATGCCCCTTGTGGCTGCAATCAGCTTGTGAGAACTGACACCCATCGCTTCCTTCTCGCCGATGTGCGAAAGAAGCACCACGTTGTCGGCATGTTCCTCGTTGCGAGCCTTATCTACCGCCTGCTGCACCAACCTGTAGAGGTCGTTGGCATGTAGGTCGTAGAGCTGTTGCCCATGCTCATCGTAGAAAGCATGTTGCTGAAGCTCCATCGTTTCAGGAGCCAGTGCGCCGACGAAAGCCACACGCTTGCTGCCATACTGCTTGACAATATAAGGAGCAAAGACAGGCTTGTCCTCCCCACAGTGATAGTAATTGGCACAAGTCACGGGAACCCCCAGCTTCTTCAGTAGCTTTTCCATGTGGTCCCCACCATAGTCAAACTCATGATTGCCAAGCGTGATGATGTCGTAGTTCACGTTGCGCATGATGTCGGTGATGTAGCTCCCCTTGGAGATAGCCCCCAAAGCACCACCCACCATGAAGTCGCCCAAGCTGACAGTCACCACGTGCGTCGTGTCCGCCTGCCTCATGGCATCCCGCAGACCCGCAAACCGACTATATCCGCCCGTCTCGCAGTGCGTATCGCCCTCAAAGACTATCGCGATGCTCTTCTCATCCGTCGTCCCCGAATGCCCATGCTCAGCATTCGTGGAGCAGGATGCCAGCACCAGCCCTGCCATCGTCAACAAATATGTAATGAATGCGTGTTTCATGTTCCTTATTTTAGCGATTTATGGGTATTAGTTAGTAATTATCAGTGGCTTCGTATGCTTGCAAAAGTTGAGCGAAACATTTGTGAACGAAATTTTCGACCGCAAATAGTGCAATTTTGATTTTCGACAGAGACAACTTTGATTCTGTCAATATCTTCTGTTGTTGGATAAATGTATTGATACTTGACGCAAAGTTAAGAAATATTCGACAAGTACCCAAATAGTTGAAGTGCAATCTTTGTGCGAACTCGACCTCTCCTTCGACAGTGCTGGCGTTCTCCTTTGGTTGAACGGAATTTTTCTTTTGATTCTACTGAATCGTTAGTTCGGTGTAAGCCAAAAGTCGAGCCTTCGTTGTTTTTCAAGCGAGGGCTCGTTTGAACTACGACGAGGGCTCGCTTGAACAATAACGAGCCCTCGGACATTTAGATGAATCGAAAGAAAGAATTATTAGGTTCCTACATGCGCTCCAGATAGTCCATTAAGTCTGAGGCAAAATAAAACTCCTTTTCTCATCTCTTCCGTAGAGATTCTTTCTATGAAGTTGAGGGGAAAGGGAGTTTTATTTCCTTCTACTAATTGGATTCTTAAATCATTGGCAGGCTTTCGCCATTGATTTTGCGATAGAGGTCGAGGGCGAATACGTCGGTCATGCCGCTGATGTAGTCGAGGATTGCCATGATGCGGTGGTAGGGGTCGGGTGCATCGACTTCGTATTGCTGACTGATGCGGTTGAGCAGCAGTTTGGAATAGGCTCGGACGGGATGCATGGCGGCTTGGGTGAAGAGGTCGATGAGGGTGGAGATGATGCGATAACCTGCCAGTTCTATATCGACTACGTCTTTGTAGCGATAGATGCGTCGGGCGGAAATCTCGGCGCTGTTGGCGTATGCGTCGCGCAGACGTGGACAGAGGTTCTTCACCAGTGAGCCTTGGAGGGAGCCGTCGAGGATGGCTTGTTCGTTCTGGATGAAGGTGTTGACACATTCGCGCTCCAGTTCGCCGATGGCGCAGGAGCGGAGATAGACGATGCGCTCGTTGGCATCATCGACGCTGTTGAGCACGTTCTGGATATGCTCCTTTCGTGCTGGGTCGCAGAACTGAAGGAGGATGTCGGTGGTTTCTTTTGTGCTGAGTATCTTGAGTTTGTGTGCATCTTCGATGTCCATGATTTCGTAGCAGATGTCGTCGGCTGCTTCGACGAGATAGACCAGTGGATAGCGGGCGAAGGAACCGTCGGGGTGTTGCACGATGCCGAGTTCGTTGGCGATGGTGTGGTAGGTTTCTGCTTCTGTGCAGAAGAAGCCGAATTTTTGCTTTTTGCCTGCCTGGGTTGCGGGGTAAGGGTATTTCACGATGGAGGCAAGGGTGGAGTAGGTGAGGACGAATCCTCCTGGGCGGCGACCTTTGAACTGATGGACGAGGAGGCGAAAGGCGTTGGCATTGCCGTCGAAGTGGATGATGTCGTTCCATTCTTCGTCGGTCATCATGGAGCGATACTTTTGTCCTTCTCCCTCGCTGAAATAGGTGGCGATGGCTCTTTCTCCGCTGTGCCCGAAGGGTGGGTTACCCATGTCGTGCGCCAGGCAAGCGGCACTGACGATGGCTCCGCATTCGCTGATGTGTGAGTGGGTTAGTTCGGGGTGGAGCTGAAGGAGGCGCATTGATACGTCGTCGCCCAATGAGCGTCCCACGCTGGACACTTCGAGCGAGTGCGTCAGGCGGTTGTGAACGAAGATGCTGCCTGGCAGTGGAAATACTTGTGTCTTGTTTTGGAGCCGGCGAAAGGGGGCAGAGAAGATGAGTCGGTCGTAGTCGCGCTTGAATTCTGTGCGGTCGTCTTTTCGCTTGAGGTGGAGATGCTCTTGTCCGAGGCGTTTATTGGATATGAGTTGTTGCCAGTTCATGGGTGAATGATGTATGATGAATGATGAATGAAGAATGATGAATGGCTTCGGCAAAACCGAAGCTGGCATAGACTGTAGAGCCTTTAATTCGGCGAAAGCCGATGGAGAATGGAGTGTATTTGTTTTAAGAAATGCAAATTTACATTAAGTTTTGCAATTCGAAGGGGAAAAAAGCGGAAAAATCATTGGAAATGCGTAATTTTGCAACTTATTTAATAATGTATAGGTTAAGAGTCCACTAAAAGAAATAGTCTAAATGCAAGTAAAGATTATCAATCGTTCGAAACACGAACTACCGAAATATGAGACTGAACAGTCGGCAGGAATGGATTTGAGGGCAAATCTTGATGCTCCTATTGTGTTGAAACCTTTGGAGCGTTGCTTGGTGCCAACAGGACTGTTCATGGCATTGCCAAAGGGCTATGAGGCGCAGGTGCGTCCTCGCAGTGGTTTGGCTATCAAGAAGGGTGTCACGGTGCTGAACACGCCTGGAACTATTGATGCTGACTACCGAGGCGAGGTGTGCGTGGTGCTGGTGAACTTGAGTTCGGAAGAATTCGTCGTGAACGATGGCGAGCGCATTGCGCAGATGGTGGTGTCGAAGCATGAGCAGGTGGAATGGAACGCGGTGGAGGTGCTCGACGAAACGGAACGCGGTGCAGGTGGATTTGGACATACAGGGAAGTAAATGAAGAAGGAAGAAGGGCTTCGGCAAAACCGAAGCGCACGGTAAATGAAATATGATGTTAAAGCGAAATATATTTGTGGTGGTATTGCTCTTTTGGGCTGTGGACATGATGGCTCAAAAGAAGAGTGGAAAACTGCAAAGGAATGATGTGCAGGCGGTGACGGACGTGCAGGATGGACGTAGCTTGCAGGCAGAGACTGCCAAGGAGAAGGCGTATGCTTTCTTCCTGGAAGGACTCAGAATGTTTCATCAGGAGAAACATGCCGAGGCTTACGACTTGTTTCATCATGCGTTGGCTCTCGATTCGCAGTTGGTGGGAGCCTACTATAAGTTATCGAACTATGAGTATTTCCTCCACAATGATTCCGCTTCTGTCGAATTGCTGGAAGAGGCTTCGCAGCAGGATGCGGACAACTACTGGGTGCGTCAGGCTCTCGTCACGCTCTATGCCAATAAGAACCGCGACGAGGATGCGATTGCTGAATTGGAACGCCTGTCGAAGCAGTTTCCTCGCAAGACCGAGGTGCTGTGGATGCTGGGCGAGATGTATAACAAGAAGCAGGACTATGCCAATGTGGTGAAAACGCTCGACCGTGTGGAGCTGCTCGAAGGCAAGAGTGAAGAACTCTCCATGCAGAAGTTCCGCAACTATGTGCAGATGAAGGACGAGAAGAAGGCGTTCGAGGAAATGACCGAACTGGCTGAGGAATATCCTAACGATGTGCGCTACCGAGTGCTGATAGGCGACCTCTATGCCGACAATGGCAAGTACGACAAGGCTTTCGCCGTGTATAAGGAAATCGAGAAGGAGCATCCCGACAACTTGTCGCTCCAGCTTTCCATTGCCAACTACTACCAGATGAGGGGTGAGGATTCGCTCTATCAGGAGGCGATGGAACGACTCATCGTGAATGAGCAGTTGGATGATGACACCCGTGTGCGCTTCTTGCAGGGCATTTGTTATCAAAGCGTTCAGCAGAACACCGACACGGCTCAGGTGCTGCCACTGCTACACAAGTTGCTTACCTATCCTCAGAAAGACACACGTGTGGCTGAACTCTGTGCCCGCTACATGATTACGCGGGATGCGCCGAAATCGGCTGTGAAACCCGTGCTGAAGCAAATGTTAGACATCGACCCAGAGCAGGAATTGGCTCGCAATCAGTTGCTTTCGTATGCCATAGAAGACGAAGACACGATGGAAATCGTGCGTCTCTGCAAGACGGCTGTCGATTATAATTCGTCCGACCCTGTCTATTATTACTATCTGGGCATTGCCTACTACCAGTTGAAGAAGAACAAGGAGGCGCTGGAGTCGATGCAAAAGGGACTGGGGAAGGTGACGGACAAGAGCAACCTCTCGCTCATCACCAATATGTACGCTGTGTGTGGTGACCTTCACCATCTGTTGGGCAACGACAAGAAGGCTTTCGAGAACTACGACTCCTGCTTGCTCTATCGTCCTGACGATGCACTGGTGCTGAACAACTATGCCTACTACCTCTCCTTGCAGAAGAAGGACTTGGCACGAGCTGAGGAAATGTCGAAGCGGTCGTTGGAGAAAGAAGCCAATAATCCTACTTATCTCGACACCTACGCGTGGATTCTCTTCCAGCAGAAACGCTACGTAGAAGCTCGCGTAGCTATCGACTCAGTGCTGGTGCTGCTGGGCGACTCCGTGTCGGCTGACGATGCGAACTTAGTGGAACACGCTGGCGACATCTACATGAAATGTGGACAAACGGAACGTGCGCTCGAACTGTGGAAACGAGCCAAGCAGTTGGGCACCGACTCCGCTACGATTGACGACAAAATCAGAAAGAAAAAATACATAGATTATAAATGAAAAAGATTGCAGGTTTTTTAGGGTTGATTATTGCGATGACCTTGACACTTTCTTCATGCCGTTCCACAAAATCGGCTGAGAAAGGCAACGTGAACACAAACGTGACAACACAGAACAACACGGCTTATGCCACAGGCTCATTCTCCTCTGCCAACTATTTCCAAATGGTGAAGAACAACGAGACGAAAGAGGAGAACCTGACCGCAAAACTGAAGGTAACGATTCAGATGAATGGAAAGTCGATTAGTACGAGCGGAAGTCTGAAGATGAAGAAGAACGACGTGATTCAGATTTCCTTGGTCGATCCCATCGTGGGAATCGCCGAAGTGGGCAGGATGGAATTTACGAAAGAGCATGTGCTGGTCATCGACCGCTTCAATAAGCAGTATTTCGATGTGCCTTATGAGGAAGTGTCCTTCCTGAGACGAGCAAACGTGGATTTCAACACGCTTCAGTCGCTCTTCTGGAACGAGATTTTCCAGCCTGGCACGAACGAGCCAAACGCCGACGCTTTCACCTACTCGAAAGCTGACGGCAGCGTGCCAACGGACAATCAAGGCAAGGTGAACATCGGATATAAGGACAAGATGCTGAACTACCGCTTCGAAACCCAACAACCTACGGGACAGCTCGAAAAGACCGTCATTTCGAGCAATGACGACCAGTCGGCTCAGTTCTCCTTCGACTATACCGACTTCGAGAAGTTTGAAAAGACTCAGTTCCCAAGCGAGATGGTGATGACTTTCGTGATGGGAAATAAGAATGCCAGCCTTTCGCTTTCCCTCAGTTCGATGGACAACAACTCGAAGTGGAACACACGCACTACAGCCCCATCGAAATACACCAAGGCAGATGCTGACAAGGTGTTCAAGTCGCTGGTGAAGTGAAGAATGGAGAAAGGCTTTGGCAGAACCGAAGCGCACATAATTTAAATATCTAATGAAACGCTATCTCATCATATTGTTGTCGTTGCTCATGGCGGTGGAGCTGTCGGCTCAGAGACCACGCACCCGTCGAGGCACGACAAGGAAAACCACCACAACGACGAAGAAGACCTCTGCTGCGGCTACGAAGAACAGTAAGGCTGCTACGACGAAGGCGACACAGCCTCAGAAATCGAAGTCGCAGTTGCAGAAGGAAATGCAGGAGGCTGCTCGACAGAAGAAAGAAAAGCAGGCTCAGGCAGCGCGTCTGAACAAGTCGATTAAGACCAGTCTGGACTCTGTGATGATTCTTGACAACCAAATCGGCAAGCAGCAGAAATCGATTGACTCGTTGAGTTCCGACATACAGGAATTGAAAAAGAAAATCAGTTTGCTCGAAGACGAACTGGAGCAATTGCAAAAGGAATTGGCAGACAAGAAGAACAAGTATGCCAAGGCTATGGTGTATTTGCAGAAGCACAAGACTGTTCAGGAGAAACTGATGTTCATCTTTTCAGCCAAAAACCTGGAGCAGATGGTTCGCCGAATGCGCTATGTGAGAGAGTATTCGGCTTTTCAGCGTGCCCAAGGTCAAATCATCAAGGAGAAGCAGGCTGAAGTGCGTAGAAAGCAAAACGAATTGTTGGAAGCCAAGACCAAACTGGAAACCCACCGCGTGGCGATGGAAGAGAAGCGTAAGCAGTTGGAAGTGGTGAAAGGCAGTTGCCAGAAGCAAGTGCAATTCCTCAACCAGAACCTTGCCACAGTTCAGCAGCAAATCAAGGAATATCAGCGCAAGGAATCGGAACTGAATGCGCAGATTGAACGCATCATTCAGGCAGAGATAGCCGAGGCAAGGCGCAAGGCAGAACTGGAGCGCAAACGACGCGAGGAAGCAGCAAGGAAGAAGGCTGCGGCTGAGGCAAAACGATTGGCTGAGGCTAAGGCTGCACGCGAACGTGCTGAGGCTGAACGCAAAGCTGCCGCTGAGCGTGCTCGACTTGCCAAGACCGATGCAGAGAAGAAAGCTGCTAAGGCTGAAATGAAGCGAACTGAGTCCACGTTGAAAGCAGCCGCGAAGGAAGAAAAGGCTGCTGCCAAGGAATACGAGAAGAAGACTGCGGAGGAAAATGCCAGCTGGATTGCCGAGGCAGATGCCGACCGCAAGTTGTCGTCGAACTTCGCGTCCAATAAGGGTCGCCTGCCAATGCCAATCACTGGTTCGTATAGTGTGGTTGGACACTATGGCACTTACAACGTGGCTGGACTGAGAAACGTGCAACTCGACAATAAGGGTATCGACATCCGAGGACAGGCTGGCGCACAGGCACGTGCCGTGTTCGATGGCGTTGTTTCACAGGTGTTCATGTATGGTAGTCAGTACATCGTGATGATTCGCCACGGAGCCTATATCTCTGTTTATTCAGGCTTGTCGTCTGTGGCTGTGAGCAAAGGCTCGAAGGTCTCTACTCGTCAACCACTCGGCAATGTCGGTACGAACGAAGACGGCAATTATGTCCTCCACTTCCAGCTCCGACAGAATTCACAACGACTGAATCCTGAAAGCTGGGTGAGGTAAGAAATGAAAAATCGCTTCGGCGAAACTGAAGCGTACAAAAAAGAAGAATGAATTTTACATCCAATGTGCTGTGTAAAATTCATTCTTCTTTTTTTATTCTTCATTTACTTCTTGGTTGCCTTGACGAAGTAGATGATGAGGAGAATGTATGCGATGAGGCTGACTACTTCCGACAGGCTGTTCTGGAGCCATTCGTCGTGGATGAAGTTGAGTCCTCCGAAGCGCATCAGGGCACTGACAACACCCATGAGCGCACCACCAGCGATGAAGCCTGATGCAATGAGTGTGCCCTTTTCGCCGCGTTCCTTATTGATGTTCTCGTCCTTCGTGCGAGTCGTCACGTACCAGTTGATGGCACCACCCACAACAAGCGGAATGTTCAGTTCCATCGGTATGAACATGCCGAGAGCAAATGCCAAGGCAGGAACGCCGCAGAGTGTGAGGACGATGGCGAGGACTGCGCCGATGGCATAGAGAATCCAAGGAGCACCCACGCCGTTCATGAGCGGTTCGATGACAGCTGCCATCGCATTGGCTTGAGGTGCTGCGAGTTGTCCGCTGGTGAAGCCGTAAGTCTTGTTGAGGATTATCATCACGCCGCCCACGGTCGCTGCCGAAACGAGTGTGCCAAGGAATTTCCACGTTTCCTGCTTGGCAGGAGTTGTGCCAAGCCAATAGCCAATCTTGAGGTCCGTGATGAAACTGCCTGCCATAGAGAGGGCTGTGCAGACCACGCCGCCCATGATGAGTGCTGCCACCATTCCGCTTGGACCTTTCAGTCCGACTGCCACCATCACCACGCTTGCCAGAATGAGCGTCATGAGCGTCATGCCCGACACAGGGTTAGAACCTACGATGGCGATGGCATTGGCTGCCACGGTGGTGAAGAGGAAGGCGATGACAGCCACGAGGAGGATGCCGACGAGAGCTTGAACAAGGTTGCCTTCGAATACACCGAAGTGGAAGAACACGAAAGTGGCAATAATCGTAATGATGGTGCCGATGGCAATGACCTTCATGGAGAGGTCGCGATTGGTGCGGTTCTCCACCTTCTTCTCACCGCCTTTGTTCTTCATTTCGCTGGCTGCCAATCCCACGGCACTCTTGATGATGCCCCAAGAGCGGATGATGCCGATGATACCAGCCATGGCGATGCCACCGATGCCGATGCTTTTGCCGTAAGACGTGAAAATCATTTCTGGGCTCATGGCACCCACAGGGGTGTCGATGGCAGGATTCCACTGGTTCAGGATGGTGTTGGGGAAGATGAGCGCCATGCCTGGCACGAGTATCCACCACACGAAGAGTGAACCGAGGCAGATGATGATGGCATACTTCAGACCGATGATGTAGCCCAGACCGAGAACGGCTGCACCCGTGTTGACCTTGAACACCAGTTTGGCTTTGTCGGCAAGAGTTTCACCCCACGACATGACGCGAGTGGTGAAGTTCTCGTTCCACCAACCAAAGGTGGCAACGATGAAGTCGTAGAGTCCACCCACCAATCCTGCAATGAGCAGAGGCTTGGCCTGGCTTCCACCCTTCTCGCCGCTGACGAGCACCTGCGTGGTGGCAGTGGCTTCGGGGAACGGATACTTGCCGTGCATCTCCTTCACGAAATACTTGCGGAAAGGGATGAGGAAGAGGATGCCGATGATGCCACCGAGCAACGAACTGATGAAAACATTGAGGAACGAAGCCGACATTTCGGGATATTTGGCTTGCAGGATGTAGATGGCAGGGAGCGTGAAGATGGCACCTGCTACCACGGCACCCGAACAAGCGCCGATGCTCTGGATGATGACGTTCTCACCAAGTGCCTTGTTGCGCTTGGCAGCGGAAGACACACCCACGGCGATGATGGCAATAGGAATGGCTGCTTCGAACACCTGACCGACCTTCAGTCCGAGATAGGCAGCGGCAGCCGAGAAAATCATTGCCATGATGATGCCCCAAGTGACCGACCACCCGTTGACTTCGGGGTAGGTTTGGTTGGGCAGCATAATCGGTTCGTATTCTTCGCCTTCCTTCAGTTCTCGAAAGGCGTTCTCTGGAAGTTGCACTTCCTTCTGTTCTTCTTTTTTCATGTGAACTACTTTATATTATAATGTGTAATGATTCAAAAACGGAAATCGGATAAAAGCTGGAGATAGGTGTCAATGGCTTGCTCGATTTCGGAAACGAGGATGAATTCGTCAGCCGTGTGCGAACGGCTCGATTCGCCTGGTCCCAACTTGAGCGAAGGAAAACGCATCAGAGCCTGGTCGGAGAGGGTAGGGCTTCCAAATGGTTTCATTCCCAATGCCTTACATTGTTTTACGAATGGATGTTCCTCGCTGATACTCGAACTGCTCAGACGGAAACTGCGGGCATGAAGTTCGCTCTGCATGTTGGCTTGTAAGATGTCGAAGATTTCCTCGTTCGTGTAGCACTCGTTGCTTCTTACGTCGATGGTAAAAGTGCAGGTGTCGGGAATCACATTGTGTTGCGTACCAGCATTGATGATGGTGACGGTTGTTTTCACGGGTCCCAACAATGCAGACTGTTTCGGAAACTGGTGCTGCTGAATCCAAGCAATGTCGGTGAGTGCATGGTAGATGGCATTGTCGCCCTCGTTGCGGGCAGCGTGTCCCGCCTTGCCGTGCGCTGTGGCATCAACCACCATCAGTCCCTTTTCGGCAATGGCTGGTTGCATTCCCGTGGGTTCTCCCACGATGGCAAAGCTGATGGGCGGCAGCAGAGGAAGTACGCTCTCGATGCCGTTCTTGCCCGACACTTCCTCCTCGCACGAAGCCAAATAGATGAGGTTGTAGGGACGCGACGTGGCTTTCTCCTCCTCCTTGCAAAGAGCCATGAACACTTGCAAGAGCGCAACGAGTCCGCCTCCACAGTCGTTCGACCCCAAACCGTAGAGCCGATTGCCTTCCAATGAGGGCTGGAAAGGGTCGTGTTGCCATCCGTTCACGGGTTTAACCGTGTCGATGTGTGCGTTGAGGAGGATGGTGGGCTTTTGCTCGCTGAAACCAGTAGAAAGTGCCCATACATTGTTGCCGTTTCTCTGTGGTTGGAATCCGTTGATTTGCAGATGGTTCTGCATGATGTCAGCGGCTTTCTGCTCATCCCTGCTGATGGAGGGAGTGGCGATGAGTTGCCGAAGGAGTTGAATGGCGTCTTCTATCATGGTGATACGTGTTTTGGCGACAAAGGTAGTGCTTTTTTGATAGAAAAGGGAAAACAAAGGCGAAAAAATGACACGATAGAAGCGCGAAAGCCAATCATTTATTCGATTGTACTGAAATGGCGAGCCTTCGTTGTTTTTCAAGCGAGGGCTCGTTTGAACTACGACGAGGGCTCGCTGTTTCGATAACGAGCCCTCGGTCATTTAGTTGAACCCTAAGCTCGGCGCACGCCAATCAAATAATCGTTTCAGACACGCTCTTATCACGAACTGTGAATTTTCTGAAAAGAAAAAGTGAAATTCTTTCGTCGGATTCGGGAATTTGCTGTAAGATTGTAATGTGGAAAGTGAAAAAAGAGTGTGAGTTTTGGTTTTTTAGGTCTTGATAGCAAAAAAGTTGACACATTAGTAATTCAGTGTCGTTAAATTTGACTAACTTTGCAACCCCAAAACAACCAAATAGTTTTTTTACAGACAGAAAAGGTAAGAATATGAGTGACAAGAAGATTAAGACAGCTTTGGTTTCGGTTTATCACAAGGACGGACTCGACGACTTGCTTGCAGAGCTTCATAAGAATGGTGTTCAGTTTTTGAGCACGGGTGGCACACAGGCTTTCATTGAGAGCTTGGGCTATCCTTGCCAGAAGGTGGAAGACCTGACGACTTATCCATCTATCCTCGGTGGACGCGTGAAGACGCTGCATCCAAAGGTGTTTGGCGGCATCCTCGGTCGTCGCGAATTGGAAAGCGACCAGCAGGAGATGGCCAAGTACGAGATTCCTGAAATCGACCTTGTGATAGTTGACCTTTATCCATTCGAAGAGACGGTTGCAAACACGAACGACGAACCTACGATTATTGAAAAGATTGACATCGGTGGCATTTCTCTTATCCGTGCAGGAGCCAAGAATTTCAACGATGTGGTGATTGTTCCAAGCAAGGCTGAATATGGCCCACTGCTTGACATTGTGAAGAAACAGGGAGCTGTTACAACCAAGGAGCAGCGCAAATGGTTTGCCAAGCAGGCATTCGACGTGAGCTCGCATTATGATACTGCCATTCATGCTTACTTTGAAAAGTAATTATTTGTATTAGGGAAAGAGAGAAGTGGATTCGCATAAGCCTTGATTCAGTGAAAAGTACAAAGGACAATGTGCAGGCTTCGGAATTTGTACTTTGTAAATTGTACTTTGTACTTAATTGGGTGCTTCAGAATTGGAATTAAAGACAAAAGAACATGGGATTTTTTAGTTTAACACAAGATATTGCGATAGACTTGGGAACCGCCAACACAATCATCACGATGAATGACAAGATTGTTGTTGACGAGCCATCAGTCGTTGCCATGGACCGCACCACGAAGAAGATGATGGCTGTGGGACACCAGGCAAAGATGATGTATGAAAAGACGCACGAGAACATTCTCACTTGCCGTCCACTCCGCGATGGTGTGATTGCTGACTTCAATGCTTGTGAACAGATGATGCGTGGACTGATTAAGATGGTGAAGACGGGTCGTCACCTCTTCTCGCAGTCGCTCCGCATGGTCATCGGTGTTCCTTCGGGCAGTACGGAAGTGGAACTTCGTGCCGTTCGCGACAGTGCAGAGCACGCTGGCGGACGCGATGTCTATCTGGTTTTTGAGCCAATGGCTGCTGCCATCGGTATTGGCATCGACGTGGAAGCTCCTGAAGGAAACATGGTGGTTGACATAGGTGGTGGTTCCACTGAAATCGCTGTCATCTCCCTCGGCGGTATTGTTTCAAACAACTCGATTCGTGTGGCTGGCGACGACCTCACGGCTGACATTCAGGAATACATGAGCCGTCAGCACAATGTGAAGGTCAGTGAGCGTATGGCTGAGCGTATTAAAATCAACGTGGGTTCTGCCCTTGTGGAACTGCCAAAGGACATTGCTCCTGAAGACTATATTGTGCATGGTCCAAACCGCATCACGGCGCTTCCTCTGGAAATCTCTGTCGGTTATCAGGAAGTGGCACATTGCATCGACAAGTCGGTGGCTAAGATTGAGACTGCCGTGCTGAGTGCCCTTGAGCACACTCCACCTGAGTTGTATGCCGATATTGTGAAGAACGGCATTTGGTTGACAGGTGGTGGCGCACTTCTCCGTGGCCTTGACAAGCGTCTCACAGACAAAATCAAGATTCCTTTCCACATTGCAGAGGATCCGCTCCACAGCGTGGCAAGAGGTACAGGCATTGCCCTGAAGAATGTTCACAATTTCTCGTTCTTGATGCGATAAATAAGCCTTTGGCTTTAGAGTGAAATTGAAAAGTGAAAAACCGAAATTAAGTATAAAGAACAAAGGACAACGGACATTCATGTACCTTGTAATTTGTACTTTGTACTTTCTAAGGTTTTTCATTTATATTGAAGATAGATGCGTAATCTGATAGACTTCATACAAAAGAACCTATATTGGCTGGTGTTCCTCCTTTTAGAGGCCGTCAGCCTAATTTTGCTTTTTAAGTACAACAGCTATCAGGGAAGCGTGTATTTCACCACAGCCAACAAGGTGGTTGGTGGTGCTTACAAACTGACCAGCGATGTCACTTCCTATCTGAACTTAGGCAAGGAGAATGCCTACCTTGAGCAGCAGAACGAACAGCTTCGCAGCGAAGTGATTGAGCTGAAGAAGAGGCTCCGCAAGCGGCAACGCAACTTCACTTCGGTGAATATCCACGACACGCTGTTCTCTGGCTACAAGTTCGTCGGCGCACAAGTGATTAGTTCCACCTTGCACCGCACAAACAATCTGATGACTATCGACAAGGGTTCAAAGGATGGCATTCGTCCCGAAATGGGTGTGGTTTGCTCTCAAGGCGTGGTTGGCATCGTCTATCTCACGTCCCGCCATTATTCCATTGTCATTCCTTTGCTGAATGTAAGTTCGCAAATCAGTTGCCGCATGAAGAACTCCGAATTCTTCGGCACGATGCAGTGGCAGCGTGGCGACCCCGACATCTCTTACGTCAACGACATCCCTCGTCATGCCAAGGTGAAGCCAGGCGAAATGGTGGAAACTAACGGTTATTCTGACATCTTCCCCGAAGGCATCCCGATTGGCAAGGTGAGAAAGGTGAAAGACTCGTCCGACGGTATGTCCTACAGTCTGGAAGTTGCACTTTTCACCGACTTCAAGACGCTCCGCAACGTGTCGGTCATTACCAACTACACCAAGCCTGAGCGACAAGCGCTGGAAGCAAAGGCGGATTCCTTGATGCAATCAACGGAGGAATAAGTGTTAATTAAGTTTTTGAGTTTTTAAGTTTTTAAGTTTTTAAGTTTATGAGTTTGTGAGTTTGTGTGTTTATGAGTTTTAGCCAGATGGCATTTCTCTCTTTTCACTTCTCACTTTTCACTTAAATTAAGGACTCATGAGTAGAGCGATTATACATAGGTTATGGAAATTGTTGGTGGTGCTGCTGTTGCAACTCATCATCCTCAATCATGTTCATGTACTGACGTATGCCACTCCTGTTATCATTGCTTACGTGACGATGAATTTTCAGCGTGGAGCCTCGCGTCTGGGCTTGCTGCTGTGGGGATTTGTGACAGGATTGCTCTACGATGTTTTCTCCAACACAATGGGGCTTGGCATGTGCTCTGCCACGTTGTTGGCAATGATGCAACCCCTGCTGCTGAGTCTTTTCACTCCTCGCGACGCTGCTGACGACATGGTGCCCTCCATGCGCACGATGGGTACGCACCGATACATCCTCTATGCTTTTTTCTCCATGCTCATCTTCCATGCCGTTTTCTATGCGCTCGATGCGTTCACGCTTTCCAACTGGACACTCACGCTCATGGCAATGGGCATCGGCGGACTGATGGCATTTATCATTGTGGTTTTTGCACAAATCCTCTCACCCAGCAAAAACTAAGCAGAACCGACAACTTTAAGACATACTGAGATTCTCTGTGAGCAACAAAAACATACTTGAAAATAGGAAATATGTGATTGGCAGCATCGCTTTCGTCATCGTCGTTGCCTACATCCTTCGTCTTGCCTATTTGCAGTTGCTCAGTTCGGATTTCAAGGCAAGTGCCGACAACAACGCCTTCCACAACAACATCATCTATCCTTCGCGTGGCAACATCTACGACCGCAATGGCGAATTGCTGGTGTTCAACCAGCCTGCCTACGACCTCATGGTGACAATGCGCGAGATAGAAGACTTGGATACATTGGATTTTTGCAAAACTCTGAAAATGACGCGCAAGCAGTTTGACGACAGGATGGCGCTCATCAAGAACACAAGCAAGAATCCAGGCTATTCATCCTATACACAACAGCTTTTCATGAATCAGATTTCCTCAGTGGAGTATTCCGTCTTGCAGGAAAAGTTGTTCCGTTTCCGTGGTTTCAGTGTGCGAAAAAGAAATATCCGACAATACGCTTATCCTAATTTGGCGCATGTTCTGGGCGATGTGGCAGAAGTGTCGCCTTACGACATTGAAAAGGACGACTACTACATGGCTGGCGACTACATGGGCAAACAAGGCGTGGAGCGCAGTTACGAGAAGGACTTGCGTGGAGAGAAAGGAGTGGAAGTCCTGCTACGTGATGCTCGTGGACGTATTCAAGGGCATTACCAGAACGGTGCTTTCGACCGCAAACCAAAGCCAGGCAAGGACCTCACACTGAGCATCGACATCAAGTTGCAAGCATTAGGCGAGCGACTCATGGAAGGAAAACTTGGTGCCATCGTTGCCATCGAACCCAAAACGGGCGAAATCCTTTGCATGGTGTCATCACCAACCTACGACCCTCGACTGTTGGAAGGAAAAGAGCGAGGAAAGAAAATGGTGGAAATGGGGCAAGACCCGCTGAAGCCTCTCCTCAACCGAGCTGTCCTTGGAACCTACCCTCCAGGCTCCACGTTCAAGACTTCACAGGCGCTCACCTTCATGCAGGAAGGTGTCATCACCTACAAGACCGCCTATCCTTGTTCGCGTGGTTTCCGCTTTGGTCGAATGAAAGTCGGTTGCCACGGACACGGTTCCCCTCTTCCGCTCATTCCTGCCATCGCCACTTCCTGCAATGGCTATTTCTGTTGGGGACTCTATCACATGCTCAACGACCGCCAGAAGTACCACACCATTCAGGATGCCATGACCACATGGAAAGACTACATGGTGTCGATGGGTTTTGGCTATAAGTTGGGAGTCGATCTTCCCAGCGAATCACGCGGTTTGATACCAAACGCACAGTTCTACGACAAGGCATTCAAGACTTGGTCGCCGCTCTCCGTGATTTCCATTTCCATCGGACAAGGCGAAGTGCTGCTCACGCCGCTTCAGATTGCCAATTTGGGAGCCACCATTGCCAATCGAGGCTATTACATCACCCCTCATGTCGTGAAGAAAGTGAAGGGTGGAGCTCTTGCCGATAGCCTTTTGCAGAAACACAAGACGAAAGTGGCTAAGGAGTATTACGGCTATGTAGTCGAGGGTATGCGCAAGGCTGTGTTGGGCGGTACCTGTAAGGGTGCTCGGAATCCTTGGTTTGATACATGTGGCAAGACGGGTACGGCTCAGAATCCCCACGGTCAGGACCACTCAGCCTTCATGGGTTTTGCTCCGAAGGATAATCCTCAGATTGCCATTTGCGTCTATGTGGAGAATGGTAAGTGGGGAGCTACCTATGGTGTGCCAATCGGTGCATTGATGATGGAGCAATACATCAACGGCAAACTCTCTCCAGCCAGTGAACGAAAGGCAACGGCATTCCAGCATAGGCACATTTCCTACGCCAGCCTGATTAAGAAGGAGCTGAAGAAGATGGGCAAGGAACTCCCTGTGGTAGAAAAGAAGGACTCCGCCAAGACCAAGGACCCTAAGGAACTGAAGAAACTCGAAGAAGAAGCCAAGAAGAAAGCTGAGGCTGCTAAGAAGGCAGCTGAAGAAGCAAAGAAAAAGGCAGCAGAAGAGGCGAAGAAGAAAGCGGAAGAGGAAGCGAAGAAGAAGGCTGAAGCAGCCAAGAAAGCAGCTGAAGAAAAGAAACGTAATGCAGTGCAAAATGCTCCAACCACCACACCCGTTCCAGTTTCAAATGACAGTAGTGTCGTGGTTGATTCTCTGAATGCTGTGGAACCCCAATCTCAGAAAATGAGAGAATAAGATGAAGAGTGAAGCAATTCTTCCGAATGGCATTTTTCACTTTCCACTTCTCACTTTTCACTTTCCATTTTCCATCCTTTTCTTCATTTTTAAGTTTTAACTTTTAATTTTCAACTTAATAAATGCCAGTACAAAACGAACAGACACCCAAGGGCATTTTCCTCTCGCTCGACTGGATGACCATCGGATTCTATCTGATTCTCGTCACGTGGGGCTGGTTCTCGATTTGTGGTGCCAGTTACGACTTTCACAATCCCGACATACTCAGCTTTTCCACCAATTCGGGCAAGCAGTTCGTGTGGATATGCACTTCCATCGTGTTGGGCTGTATGCTGATTTTCATTGAGAAACGTGTGTTCGACCAGTCGGCGTTCGTGCTCTACACGGTGATGATGCTGTTGCTCCTTGTGACGATTTTCATTGCACCCGACACCAAGGGTTCCCGCTCTTGGATTCCCCTCGGCCCCGTGAAACTCCAGCCTGCCGAATTTGCCAAGTTCTCCGTGGCACTCGCTTTGGCTAAATACATGGACCAATACGGCTTCAGTATGCTCAACACCAAGCAGTTCGTCCGTGTCGTTGGCATCATTATTTTGCCCATGCTCCTCATCGTGATGCAGAAGGAAACAGGTTCGGCTTTAGTCTATCTCGCCTTTTTCCTCGTGCTCTATCGCGAGGGCATGACGGGTTCTTTGCTTTTCACAGCTTTTGCCGCCGTCGTCTATTTTGTGGTGGGAGTGCGTTTCTCAAGTGACTTTTTTCCAAAAATGCCCGTATCCATCGGAGAATTTTCAGTTTTGCTCTTGGCACAAATCTTCATCACAGGCATGACATATATGTATGGAAAGGACCGCTTGGCACCGCAAATCATGCTGTTGGGAGGATTAGGCGTTTCCCTCTTGGCATTCCTCTTCTCCGCATTTGTCATTCCGTTCAATATGTGCTGGATTATGCTGGGCTTGTGCATTCTTCAAACCTGCTACATCATCGGACTTGCCATCTATTATCAGTCGAAGAACTATGTACTCATTGCCCTCTTCGCCATCCTTTCCACAGGCATGTATTATGTATGCGACACGGTGCTTGACCATTTGGCAGACCACCAGCGCACACGTATCGAAGTGCTTCTTGGCAAGAAGGAAGACTTGCGCGGTGCAGGCTACAACGTGAACCAAGCAAAGATTGCCATTGGTTCGGGAGGATTGGCAGGAAAAGGTTTCTTGAAAGGAACGCAAACCAAGCTAAAGTACGTGCCTGAACAGGACACCGACTTCATCTTCTGCACCGTGGGCGAGGAAGAAGGATTCATCGGTGCAACAGGCGTGCTCATCATGTATCTCATTTTTATTTGGCGATTGATTTCCTTGGCAGAGCGACAACCCGATACCTTGGGACGAGTCTATGGCTATAGCGTTTGTTGCATCTTCATTTTCCATCTCTTCATCAATGTGGGCATGGTGCTCGGACTCACCCCTGTCATCGGCATCCCACTTCCGTTCTTCTCCTACGGCGGTTCCTCCCTATGGGGCTTCACCATCCTCCTTTTCATCTTCCTGCGAATGGATGCAGAACGAAACGTGAAGCGACAATAAACGATTGTTTACTTTTTCACTTGTATTGAAGCAAAACACGGACGGGGCTTGTTGATTCAACAAGCCCCGTCCGTGTTTACTATTCATGACAATCTTCTGATGTAGAAATAGTATAGTTTGATGAATACTTTACTTTTTCTTTTGAAGCAAATCCAGCACAAGAGATTTCTCATCTTCGGTCAAATTTGCGATGAGATTGCTTATGTTTTTTATTTCATCTTTTGTGGTGGCAGGAACTATCGTTTCGTTTTTAAGTAGTGCTTTCCCAAAATCTTTCAAGTAATACTTTTGCGTGGGGCTTTTAGGAGAATCGGGCTGGGTCATGGCCACCAATCCCTCTTCAATAAGAGGATTTATGACATTTGCCTTAAAATAGGTAGAGTCTTTCTGCCCACAAAAATTGCGCATGTCTTTTGCAGACATTGGAGAAACCATCATTTGTAGCAGTTCACAAATGTTAGGAATACTTAGGGATAACTTAACGATTACTTGGTGATTACTTAACGACTGCTTAGTGACTAACTTGGTTTCTAATTTAGTCTCTGAAGCATACTCCATTGAGTATAGTGTAGTCATAAACTGGCTTGCCGTTGACTTAAATAAGGGTTTTAGTTCAAGCATCACCTTGAAGTCGTATGCAGTACATTCCGCTATCAGAGTCTTTAATTCCATTTTATGAATTCTCGTACATTACCTCGCAAAGGTACTCAATTTTATCGAAAGCAAGGCGTCAGTTTGATATTTTGCACTCGATTTAAGCATATATTTCCAAAAAGAGCTAACACGAACCAAAATCGAGTTAATTGGATTTGTTATCGCAACATAGTTACGCATTTATTCTTTTATCCAACAAATTGTTTACGAAGATGAATAAAAGGAAGGCAGGGAAGACCCCCAAGTTTCTTCCCTGCCTATTATTTATCATGTCTGATAAAACTTATTGCCCCAAAATCGAATTGACAAGCGAAACCACATCGGAAATGTCGATATTGCCGTCATTATTCAAATCGGCAGCTGTTGAGTTGAATGATGCTGATGATGAATTATCAAGAATATGGTTCACCAAAGCAACCACATCCGAAATATCCACATTGCCATCATCATTCACATCACCCTTTTTCGCTTCAGACATTTCAACAATATTCGTTAACATGTTCCAATCGGCTGTTGCCCTATATGTTTCAACTAATCCTTTGGGAACATAAAGAGTTGCATCTGTAGCAACTTCATAAAAAGCTCCATATCCTGTTTCAAAAACATCCGTAATATAAGAAGTGACAGATTCCAAACTATTACAATCATTGTATTTGCAACTTATTGTGTATCAGCGATTTTTAGTTAAAATGGTAGAAAAGTGAACACGAAGATTCTATGGATAGAGAAAAAGATGAAGATTTAACGTATTTAACTTTTTATAACGTGCATAAGTGTATTGAATAGTATCTATTATGAGATAAGATGGTTTTACGACGTAGTCATAGATTCGAAACAAAAAAAAGAATGATGCAGCTATATTTTGACAAGGATAATATGGAGATAATTCACTTAGATGGTAAAATCAATCATTTGCGATAAAAAAGTGTGAAAATATTGCAAAAAAATGGAGTTTATTAATTTTGTTTTATAGGAAATGACTAACTTTGCAAACAGAACTTAATAAAATCGCGTGATTCTTATTAAATATAATTTATATGAGTATTAGTAAAGATGTCATAAAGCAGTGTCTAATCAGTAAGCAGCGTGAAGTGGATGAGGCGGTAATAGTACCTCGGCCCATTGACTTTGAGGAGAATGGAAACTATGTGATAGTTGGTGTAAGACATGCTGGTAAGTCTTACCTGTTGTACCAGCGTGTGCGCCAACTGCAGGCTGCAGGAATGAGGTGGGACGAAATACTGTTTGTAGACTTTGAGGATGAACGTTTGGCGGAATTTCAGACAGAGGACTTCAATAGTCTGCTGGAGGCCCATCTGGAATTATATGGTAAAAAGCCGGTGGTGTTTTTGGACGAGGTACAGAACATTCCGCACTGGGATAAGTTCGTGCGGAGGTTGGCTGACGCTAAATACAAGGTGTATGTGACGGGCAGCAATGCGAAGATGCTGAGCAAGGAGGTGGCAACTACGTTGGGCGGGCGGTTCTTTATCTATGATGCGTACCCATATTCATTCAAAGAATATCTGGCAGCGCAGCAGGTGGAACTGAAGGAACATTGGGTGTATGACACCATCCAGAGAAGCGAGGTGAAGCGGCATCTGAATGAATACTTCTATTATGGTGGTCTGCCAGAGATATTGTCGTTTAAGAATAAAAGGGCTATGCTGTCGAGTCTGTATCAAAAGATTTATCTAGGCGACATCTGCGCACGAAACAACATTAAGAATGACAGGGTGCTGAATATTCTGATCAAGAAGATGGCAGAGAGCGTGAAGCAACCGCTGTCGTATAACAGGCTGAAAAACGTGATAGTGGCAACAGGGTCGCCCATCAGTGTGCCTACAACGATAGACTATGCGGATTACGCCTCTGACAGTTGGCTGATACTTCCCATGGAGAACGAATTGGGAAAGCTGACGGAGAAGGAAATGCAGAAGAAATATTATTTTGTTGATAATGGTTTGCTAAACCTGTTCTTGATGAACTCTGAGACGTCGCTGCTGGAAAACATGGTGGCGGTGGAGCTGTGCAGGCGGTTTGGCAAAAAGAATGTGTTTTTCCTGAACGCGGAGAAGGAGATTGACTTCATAGTACCTGACGAGAAGCTGGCCATACAGGTATCTTACAGCATCAGGGAGGAGACCACTTACAACAGGGAGGTGCCGCCACTGGTGAAGTATGCCAAGGCGCACGAGGACTGGAAGTGCCAGCTGATTACATATGATGAGGAGGGCACGGAAGAGGGAATACCCGTGGTGCCTGTGTGGAAGTGGCTGATGGAAGAGTGACTTCTGGAGAGGCGCAGAATTACAGTAGTTAGGACGGTCGGAATATTATGCAGGATGAACGATGGTTGATAATACACGACCAGTGGCGCAACGGACATTTGCGATTACGCTGCCAGAGGATCATGAGCAGCCTCATCATCCACAGTAATGGTGATGTGCCACTCTGTCAAGAAGGCTTATCCTAACGAGGCCGAGGGGCTCTTCGCCGAGGCTCAGAAGATGGCTCAAATCCGCTACAAGACTTACATCCGCAAGGCTGCTGAGGATTGGAGCAACGAATAATCCCCTACTCTATAATATTAAAAGAGGTGGAACTGCAATGAAATGAACCTCTTTTCTAATACCTATATATTGTAATTAATCTTTTATTTGTGAAATAAAACAAAAAAACTATAGAAAGATTTGGTTGAAAACATTTTTTTGTGTAACTTTGCACCCGTAAATAAATATTTAACATATAGACATGTGGGTCTATCCACAAACTAGTAAAATAAACAAAAGAAAGATACGTGGGACTCTCATAGAAAATTGAGGGTCCTTTTTTATTAACATAAATTATTTACAACTATGACAAAAAAAACTTTTGTTTCGGCACTCTTTACATTTGCCTTCTTCCCGTCCTACGATAAGGCGGTTGAGTATTTGGCTGAGAAACTGGCAGATCCAGAAGATTGGGATTTCTCAGATGCTAGCAAGAAAACTTATTCCATTCTAAAGAACTACCTAGAACATACTTTTAGGAAAGTACAGTCAGAAGGTAAGATTTCTTACACAACTAAGAATGACCATGCCTGTTTCAACACTGGATTGGTAACAAAAAACCTTGAACCGATATATGCACTCTTTGAGACATATAAAAAGCCAAAGGCAGGAAAAAGTAATCCTCAGTTCTGTTTCAAAGCTTTTGTGAAAGAAAGTGACATACAGTTCTTGAAGATCTTTCCAGACAACCACCCTGAGATTGCAGACTTCTTCCAAAAGCCAGAGGATTTGATTTTCAATCCTAGTTGCAAGTTAATTCCCCAGATAGACCATATCATAGGCGATAACCTTGCACGTTTTCCTGTTCACATTCAAGCATTGGATGAGAACGAAAGGCGTAGAAGACTGGAGGGAGCCATTGAGGAAGTGAAGAAAAGAGTTAAAACCAACTATAAGCTGGCTGTTCCTCAATTTTATAACAACCATATTCAATTGCTCCTACCATTGAATCTCACTCCAGGTTCTCCCAATCCTGATCTGGCACTTGCTATCTATAAGTTAAGTCCTGACACTTATACAGCCAGAACTTGCCTTACTCTCAAGATGGCATATAACAATGCCAGGCTGATTGTGAAACCACAAAGTGCATGGCTCAAACCGTAAAAACGGGAAAGTTTTCAGAAGCAGGCGAAATCGTCTGCTTCTGTTTTTATATTATCATCATTTCTCCTTTGAGAAATATAACTTATAATAGTTCAGTCCTTTACTTTCATCGAATCCTCTCTCTATAAAGCCGCCTGTTTTCAATAGATTTATCTCTGCCGTATCATCCAATTTTATAGTCTGTACCTTCTTGGGCAAGACCACTGCCTTTTTATCTACATCGAAACTGTTATAGAACTTTATACCCTCCTTTTCTTCATAAACTCGGCAATACTCAGAGAACATATTAACCACATCCTTATCCTCAAAGACCTTTTCGGCTGCTAGTTTAATTTGGAACACCTCAGATGATTTTACCTGTTCCGTCCATCTGTTAAGCAGACTAACCTGTTCTTCTTTTGTCATCTCTACCCTATCTTTGAGTGTTTCGTTCACAAACGACTGGAACACTAGTATTGCGGCCTTCGACTGACTGTAAGAATTTGACATCTGAACTACCCCTAAAAAGTCCTGTTTCCAGAACTTAGTTTCCTTACTCGTATCTATCAGATAACATTTAGGCATCTTCTCCGCAAATACAATCATACAAGCCTTGTCTATTCTGTTCGATGAGAAGCCATTCTTAATTGCAAACTGCATATTTCCCTTTTCATCCAGATAAGTTTCAATAAACTCACTTTTCTGCTCAATTTTAAAGATTCCCAATCCATCATAATAAGAGTCTCCCATTACTACATCCGAAATCTTCGCCACAAATAAATCCCCATCTTTAATCGATGGTAATGTAGAAACTGCCTGTAGATGACGAAATACATCCTGTGAACATTTCACAAAATTCTCGTTGTTCAGCATCTTCAAGGCTGTCTGATAGATAATATTATACGACAAATCTACTGGATGCGAAAAACTATATTCTGCCTTCACATTTGCAAATGGTTTGATAAAGAATTCTTTTAAAACATTCGAATCCAACTCCAAAATATTCATCAATGCATTATTTAGCAAACTCTTTGTCGGGTCAATACTAAAATGATGGCAAATTATCTTATCTATGTACGCCTCTTTTAATTCCATATTTCAAACTTCTTTTTATTAATTAATACTTGGAGTAAACTACTCACTGAGTATGTCGTAAAATAAAACACCTTTATTGTTAGTACGATGACTACTATCCTATATAACACACATAACATCAAATGTGAGAATAGTTTAATATTGCTCCATGAAAGGCCACTAATGGATTCCACGAATTCGTAATCCCTCACATCAAGGTTAAACCATCCCTTCCAGAAAATATTGGGTATCAAAAGCAATATCACCAATGTTGAGAGAAGTATAATAAGTCCTATTGTATAGAAAAACCTAACGGTATAGTTATGCTCTTGTTTGATTTTGACATTCTTTCTAGAATCTCTTCTCTGCTCTGCAGGCACATTGTCTTCTTCAGCTGGTGTAAGTATACGTTCCGTATCTAATTTGTCAAACACAAAGCATAACACTGTCACAAAGAATCCAACAAAAATGGCAAAGATATCCTTGATATAGTCAATGAAACCATCGCTTAGCCCTTGTGGAAGGAATGCCACTATGACACAGGCAATCCCCCAGAATGCCAACTTATATACAATCAGGTTCCCTTTTGGGAAGGACTTTCCGTTAATGTCCTTCGCTAATACGCTATTGGCTCTTTGGAAATAGCGTCTAAGCGTTATCATCCACTCTTTCAACATTCATGTCTGGTCTTATCTCAGGCAATATCTGAGTGTTAAACAAATTATGGCAAAACGTATTCAGACTGTTGAATACAGGTGTACCGTCATCACCTATTGGTACCCTATCCTTCAAAAAGACTGCTGGAAGAAGTTCTTCGTCTCTATTGTTCCAATCAAAAGTCTTAGTAGAGTTTGCGTCATCGTTCTTGGTACTTACAGTACATTTTTCAAATTCATCCAGCCCTCGGTTTATAGCTTGTGTGCCAAATCGTCTTCTTACAAAGAAATTTCGGATACTATCAAGTAATTCAAGATTTGCTTTAGCCTCACCTTTAGGTGTTAAAATAATTTTTACTTCATACTCGTTTGCATATTCTTTCAACGGGTCTTCATCCTCCAAATCAGCACTAAGCTCATTATTCACAAAAGTCATTGACTTCAGCACAGCCCCATCCTTATACTCATCTCTAAAATGCTTAGGAACGAATGCTTTCATAATAGGCTTCTTGTAGTCTCCCATTTGGAATAATTCTGCCACATACTTCCTGTATGCCTGCGTAATAGTGTCTTCGGAACTGTCAGAATGTACCATCACAAAACCTTCGTTATGGTTTAATGGCAAATAAAGAAACACATAGTAGTATTGCAGTACTGGCTGAGTAGACAAAATGTTAGATGCGTTGTCCTTCTGAACAAGATTTGTAAGAATACGTTCTTTTCCAAAAGGTCCTCCGTTCACTACTCCCGATATAATACAGTCTGGATATTTTGGCTGAGGACGTTCATCAAAATGTTTGTTTATTCTTTTGTTCCCAATAAGTGTTACAACTTTCTTCAAACTATCGTTTTTCTCAAAGTCTTTCAGAGGTTTTTCCATTACATACTTATATAGAGCTGCAAAGATTGTATTATCTTGCTGCCTTCTCGTAGCCTTTCCATTCTCCACCATGAATTGTCTGAATGTCTTATATTGCTCAGTTTTGTGGTTAAGTTTAAATCTGAAAAATTCTAACTTTGGATTTGACATAGTCTGTATTTTTTTATTTATCTTTACTACTATTACATTTATTGGGTTTCTTGTCTGTAGCGATTCTGCCACGACTTTTCTTGTCCCGTTTGTTACAACGTCAAAACGATCTCACTACCCTTTCCTTCACTTCACTCCAGCCACCTTTTCTCCAACTAGACCACTATTTTTCAACGTTTCACGTAACGAATATCAGTCATTACGCTTTCAAAAACATAATCCCATTCTATTCAGTTGCAAATTTAGTAATAAAACGGCAAAAATCAATTCATTACCCATAACTTTTATCAATTATTTGCAGTTTTACCCACTACTTCCGCAAATAATAGGCAAACCAATCTGTATTAGGAGTATATTATATGATATACAATTCTTCAATTTGATACGGAAGGAACGCCAAATTTATGTCTTTTTTACAAATTCGGATAATTTGTGGTTTATCTCTGTCGCTCATTCTTGTACCCTTTGATAACAAGCGTCCTTTGGCCGAGCGAATTCTTAACTTTCTCCTGTAACATTTTCGCTTTCTACCTACCATATAAATAGAAAAGAACACTACTGTCCCGTCAAATCGGGCTAATCGCTCTTTGAAATAATTGAAATTCAGTCTTTTACAAGCACTTTTGAGGGTGCGATGATTTGAATTCGTATCTTTGCAGTCAAAACAGACGGCTGCATATGAACAAATCAAAATACGTCTTCGCTCAATTGATAGAGTTTTTGGATAGCGACAAGTTCCGTCACCTTGTTGACAAGTACGATGGGAATCGCTACGTCAAGCATTTCACTTGTTGGAATCAACTCCTCGCTCTGATGTTCGGACAACTCAGTAATCGTGAGAGCCTGCGTGACTTGATTGTTGCCTTGGAGGCTCATCAGTCAAAACGCTATCATCTCGGCTTAGGCCGGGAGCCTATCGCTAAGACGACTTTTGCCACAGCCAACCAGAATCGTGACTATCACATCTTCGAAGAGTTTGCGTTCTAAATGATGGATCTGGCTCGCAGTAAACGTGTCGTAGACATCTTCAAGCTCAAAGGCAAGGTATATGCATTCGACTCAACGACGATTCCACTCTGTCTGTCAGTCTTCTGGTGGGCAAAGTTCCGCAAGAAGAAAGGTGGCATCAAGGCACATGTCCTGTATGATTTGGAATCACAGGTCCCTGCTTTTTCCACATCACCACAGCGTCTGTCCACGATTCGAAGGCTATGAATGAAATTCCTTATGAATCAGGCTCTTACTACGTGTTCGACCGTGGCTACAATGCCTTCGGGGAACTCTATCACATCCATCAGCATGAGTCATTCTTCATAGTCCGGGCAAAGAAAAACTTGCAGTACAAGTGTATGAAATGGCGGAGAAGGATGTCTCGAAACGTGTTAACTGATTCCGAGATTATGCTGACGGATTACATCACTTCAAAGAAGTACAAAGAGAAGCTCAGACTGGTCAAGTTCTATGATGAGGAGCAAGGACGTGAGTTCTCTTTCCTCACCAATGCCTTTCATCTGTCCTCGCTTGAGGTTGCCAACCTCTATAAGAACAGGTGGCAGATAGAGCTCTTCTTCAAGTGGCTGAAGCAGCATCTGAAGATCAAGAAATTCTGGGGCAAAACAGAGAATGCCGTCAGGATTCAAATCAGTGCAGCCATCATTGCCTATTGTCTGGTTGCCATCGTGCAACATGATATGCGACTGGAGCGTTCGACCTACGAGGTCTTGCAAATCCTCAGCATCTCACTGACAGACAAAACCCCTTTGAAAGAGTTGTTTGAAAAGACTAAATTCAACGATATCAAAGAACAATTTGGTCCCCTTATTCCGGGTCTATTTGATTAATATTTAACTCGTCCCAATTTTAACGGGACACTAATGAGGAAAGAAATAAATATCTTTGTGTTTCTCGATGATTATTTGTACCTTTGTAGCCAAAAGATACAAATGGAACAGAAATTCAACAATAATCGATTGGATTTGCAGGTGCTACGGGAGTTCTGCGAACGGGAGGGTGAGGAAATTGCTTACCGCAAGGGTGACCAACTGGAACGAGAGGGTGATCCGGCACGGTGGTTCGCTTTTGTCACTGAAGGATGTTTCAAATATGTTAAATATGGTATGAGCGATGACAAGGCACATATCACGTGGTTCTCGTTTGAGGGTGAGTTCGTGTGCGACTACCCCACATTTCTCTATGGCCGTCCGTCACAGGCCACAATTGAGGCTATGGCGCCCAGTCGCGTACTGAAGGTTACGGGCCAGCAACTGGAACAATTCTTCAATCAAAACATGGAAACGATGAAACTACGAGTCATGATTGGCGAGCACATTCTCTGCCAATTCCGTTCGCGTTATCTTGACCTCCATTGTACTACGCCCCGTGAACGCTACGAGATGTTGCTGCAACGTTGTCCTGGTATCATGGAGTTTCTTGACTTACAAGACATCGCCTCGTTCTTGAACGTCCATCCAAATACTGTCAGCAAAATACGGCGTGACATTACATATGGCGACAAATAATAGTCTATAACAGATAGAAACTCTCAACCTAAGTTGAGACATTTCCCCTTGGCTTTCACATTTCGAACTAAGCCAAGAGTTTTTTTTGTGCTTTTTTGTAACTTTGTGGCTCAAATAAGCTATATGAATATCTGAAAATGGAACTAAGACATTGGACGCTGTCAGACGCAATGGAACTGACAAGCCTGTGTAATGCAGTTGACAGGCATCACCTTTCAGACCGCCTGCCCAATCCTTATACAGAAAAGGATGCGGAAGAATGGTTGAAGATGGTTACCGATAATGATACAATTACCGGTATCTATCGGGCTATTGTATGCGATAGGAAACTCATAGGCAGCATATCGGTTGAGAAGAAAGATGATGATGCAGAAATCGGTTATATGCTTCTCAACGAATATAAAAACAAAGGTATAGCAACGGAAGCTGTAAAACAGGTATGCACTATTGCATTCAAGGTCTTATCGTTTGAACAAATAACGGCCAATGTCTTTCAGCCAAACATTGCTTCAATAAGGGTGCTACTGAAGAATGGCTTCAAGTATAAAGGTACTATACCAAATGCTGTCATAAAGGATGGGAATGTTTCTGACTTGCTCATTTACGTATTGACAAAAGAAACAAGATAAAGCATAATCAATATAAATCAATGAACAAGAAAACCATCATCACCATTCTGCTCGCCATCGTCTGGGTGGCGGGACAAGGGCAGATACCAAAAGATAGTTGCTCTATTCCAAAGGATTCACTTTGTCAAAAAAGAATAGCCAAGTCCGATACTGTAAACTGTCCTTTGGACAAACTATTTCTTTTAAAGGCAAATGTCACGAATAAAGAGGAATGTAAGAGTAATTTGCCAAAGACAGCCCTCCCTAAGAATGATATTTATAGAGAGAAATTCATGAGTCTTCAATTGATAAACATGATAGGTAGTCATTGGTCCCGATGAAAGACCTGTTTTTTCACGGACAACGTATTCAAATAATCCGAGAAGACTATGCTTTATATTGACTGGCAACCCTCGATAGAGGTTTTTCGTGTAGGGATATTCTCTTTAAAGTGGTATTCTCTGTTGTGGATGTTTGGTTTGATGATTGCTTATATGATTGTTAAACGCCTATACAAACAACAGGGGATACCTGAAGAGAAGTTTTACCCTCAGTTCTTTTATTGCTTTATAGGTGTGCTGGCTGGTGCACGCCTGGGGCATTGTATCTTTTATCAGCCAGATTATTTCCTAGCCAGCGGAAAGGGAATCATCGAGATGTTCCTGCCCATTCATATACAGGATAACGGCTCATGGTCGTATATAGGTTATCGGGGATTGGCTTCACACGGTGGCACTATAGGCCTTTTCGTCGCTTTGGCATTCTATTGGAGGAAGGAAAATCTCAAACCCATGATGGTGTTAGATAATGTCGCCATTGCCGCTCCTGTCACGGCTTGTTGTATTCGTCTGGGCAACCTGATGAATTCTGAAATCATCGGAAAGACTACCGATGTGCCGTGGGCTTTTATCTTCCATAGCCAAGAGGCGATGGTAAGCGGAGAACTGGTTCCACGTCATCCGGCACAACTCTATGAAGCCTTGGCCTACCTTCTAATCTTTGCCATTGGCGTTTTCCATTATCAGTATTGGCGCAAATCCCAACACTCGAGGACGACACCACCTATCGCTGTTGGGTCGGGATTCTATTTCGGATACTGTATCGCAACAATATTTACCTTTCGTTTCTTCGTTGAATTTCTGAAAAAAGAACAAGTGGATTTCGAACAAGGCATGTGTCTTGATATGGGACAGTTGCTGAGCATTCCTTTAGTACTTTTTGGCTTATGGTGTATGATAAATGAACATGCGCTCAATTGAAAATCGCTTGCTACAGAAAGGACGCAAGAACAAGAAAAATAGCGCCACTTCATTTAAGTAGTTTAAGACTTTCACCCTCGGCACCCGATTTCCAGGCTTTGCCGAGGGCTTTTTGTGTCGTTTTTCGTACCTTTGCCAAACGAAACTGATGAACAATGAACTGTAACATTTCCGCTTTCTGCCTACTATATATAGGAAGAAATAAATACCTTTGAAAAAAGTTCGGATTTTGGTTTGCATTCTGCACCCTGTTCCTGTCTATTAGAATAGATGATAGAAATAGAGATAGAACGGCTTTTCCGTCAACACTACAACCGAATGATACGGTTAGCGATGACGATACTCTACGACGACGAGGAATCGTAGAGCATCGTCCTGCTTCTGGTACGGTTGCCATAAAACAACTACATATCAAATGTCTTTTCATTCTCGTCAAAGAGTTCAATTCCAAATTTCTCCAAGAAACGAACTCTTTCTGATTGAATATGGTTGCTGTTACGAGGATAGAAAGATGGTGCACAAACAAAAGCCTCTTTTCTGTATGGAGGAAATGATAGGGTAGCAGATGCTAATGCTTTATTAATAAAAACTACCATTTTCTCTAATTGTAAGGTCGCCTTTTGTTGATTTTCAAGAATTGTGTTCGGACTCCTAGATGTCGCATTGAATTTGAATTCCATCAAACAAAATTCTTTATCGTCAAATAGTGCTGCATCACATTTTGACGGTCCTTTTCCAAAACCGAAGAATTTTCCATCAATTGCCCAGAGTATGATGTCTTTTGTGTTCGGATTTAGAACATGAAGCATTAAATTGCTATTGCCATTCGCCTTGTCTACAAAAACACAATGCTTAACGGTTTCATTGTCATCAACAAAGAATTCGTCTTGCTGATGATTACTTATGGAATTTTTAAAATTACGCCCTTTAAATGCCTGATCCAAAGTTTGGATTAGTTGTGTTTGTCCTGTTGTCATTTTGCAAATGATTTGGCATGGATACGATACAATATATCAAAATCTTGGCTTAACAACTCAGAAACGACATCTAAGTAGCTTTGGTCTATCATGCCAGTTTCTTGATTTACAATTGACACACAATAATCTTCTCGTTTAATAAAAGAATCGCCAACAGCATAAGCGGAAAAATCATCAGCCTTTAAGTGACAATAATTTGGAATTACATTATTTACTTCTGCTTGGGAGTCTCCGTTTTTGCTAATCACTCTATCTGCAAAAAGAAGATTGTTCAGAACCGATAGTACATAAGGACTATGAGTCGTCAGAATCAATTCATTGTTATTATTTGAATTCAACAAAAGTGCAAGTAACTCGATAACATATTTCTGTGCCATCGGGAAAAGATGGGCTTCTGTTTCTTCAATGATTCTAAAAACAGAATTACCTTCGAAAAGCGCTACAAATACATCTTGTAATATTCGTATTGCTTCTTGTTGGCCAGAAGATGCATTCTGTAAATATACAAACTGGTCGTTTCCTACTAGCAAGCGTTCTCCAAATTCAGATGTTTGATATTTTCCACGCAATATATGTGTAATTAATTCTAATGCATCACGTAAAGATTGCTTAGCAGTTTTGGGAGCAACTTCCAACAAGCCTTCAAAATCCTTATGTTTCATTAATAAGGATTTAATACGTGATACCCTTTCGATAAAGCGCTGCATCAAGGCTTCGTCTATAGTTTGACTTCTTTTTTGATAAGCTTTTACGATATTGCTTTGTATCTCAGAATACAATTGCTTCTCAAAGAAATCTGTGTAGCCAACAGTAGCATTTCTACCTGCAATCACAAAAAGAGAATCATTTTGTTGATTTGTGAAAATGGAATTGATAGCTTTTGACAAACTATTAACATATCCCATACGATCCCTTTCTAGAGTGAAGCGTCTTTGGGCATTTGTGGTTTTTGCTAAATCTTCATTTACTCTCAATATCTGACTCTTTAATCTTTTTAGGAGAGAGCGATTTTCTAAAGAGAAGAAGTCTTTGTTAAATTCGGGATATAGTCTTTTCTTTTCATTTAAAGACAAAGTCAATGTACGCTGTGGAGCATAAGTATAGACAATTTTGAAATCAGGGAGATGGTGGGTAGAACCAAAGAAATCATAAAAGCGTTCCCTAATCGGCACAATGAGGTCTTGAGTAAAATCAACGGCTTTAGAACTACTTTGATAATAATGAGAGAAAAACTCATCACTAATAGACTTGAAAAAATATATTAACTTGGCGATAGTACTTTTTCCACTTGCTTGCTCACCTATTAATACAGTCAATCGATGCAACTCTATACGTGCATTCTTAACTGGACCGAAATTGTTAATCTCAATTATCTGCATATAAATTCTTCTTTATTTTTGCTTGCAAAATTAAGCATTTTATTCCAAAACACAATGCAATATCATCTTAAACTATCTTGTTTAGGTTGTTATTCTTGGAATTTTGAGAAAAACTGTGTATTTTTGCAATCGAATTAAATTACTGAACTTTCGCAAGTGAATATTCATTCATCAAGCGACTAATTTATACATTTGATAGAGTTTATGGAACTTAGGATTCCCATCAATGACCGCAGAAAGCAGTTCGCTGGCATCAGCAGAGATTATCTCTGCGATTTCCAGTATGGTATCCAGTATCAGTTCCCATATCCTGTCCGCGGCGGACAGTTCGAGAGTATTCCCCGTTGCTTCACGGAAGAGTGCTCCGACGGTCTCGTAGGCCTCAAACCGTTTCACTGTGCAAAGTATATTGTACCGCATCATGGTCAGCGTGAAGCTGGCAATCTGCGCAGAGAAGTGCATGCTCTGACATCTGCCGAAGTCGAGCAGTTGCTTGCAATCGTGATAAGCCACCTCGGTAGTCCAGCGGGTAGCGTACGTCCTATATGCCTTAAGGAAGCTGAGCGAGAGGTCCGTGGTGAGCAGGCCGTTCCACTGTCCTTTCCTGCCACGCTTCGAGAAGAACAGACGCACGGTAGTTCCTGCAAACTTCACGTCTATGGTGCAGTAGATGCACTTAAGCGTCCTGTTGTGCTTGGCGAGTCCCTGCTTCTGGAGCTTTTTGATGATTTGGTTGGCCGTCAGGTCACCCCACTTGGTGTGGTACTTGGTCTTGCCCAGCTTGATCATGCCTATCAGATGACACTTGATGTGGCGACTGGTAATGAGTTTCACAAAGTCTGCACAGGTAAACCAGCTATCAATGAGCAGATAGTCGAAACGGATGCCGCGTTTGATGGCATGCTTCACCATCTCGATGGCCTTGTCAATCTTCGACATCGTGTACTCCTTGGTGCGCTCTTCGACACTTTGTCCCGTATAGTCGGCAGAGAAACGCTCGCTCCGCTGTTTATCCGTCAGCCCTTGTTTCTTGTCTGGATTACTGCCTTTTTCACCATGAAGCGAGAAATCGAGGAACAGTTGGCTCATGCCATCACTCAGAAGCAGCGTCAGACATTTGTAGCCGAGGATACTCTTATGCTGGATATGAGAGAACACCTTGCCAATAAGCTCACTCTTACGTCCGCTCTTTGGAGCGTCAGTGTCATCGATAATCAGGCAGACTGGCTTGTCATGCTCAGCCTCTGTGCTGCGGCTGATCTTACGCAGCAACTGGATATTCATCGCATACAGCAGCTTGCGCCACTTGATATTACCATCATTCATAAAACGATAGAACATGTCCTTCTCACAACAGAACAGGCGGCTTAATGAAGAACCCGAATACCGGTATGCATTCCTGATGACGAAGAATGGGAACAGCACCAGAAGATTCAGGACCTGCACGTTCGTGAACTTGCAGTTCTCTTTCTTCTCTGTCCCTATCTGGTCCGGACGTATGTTTATGCACTCCATCACTCTCATAATCGCATTAATTGCACGGTTATTCTCATTTTCTGAGAAAAAACTTCTCAAATCTGAAATAATTGTTGTACCTTTGCTCACGGCTTTGATGTTTGAATTTTACTTTTTGGCGATTGTAAAATCGCTCATTTTCTGTGAGTTAACCAAACATCGAGGCCATTTTTATTCCTATTTTATGTTAAATTATGCAGGTGCGCCATCACTTGCGAAACTTTAGTTAAATTATAATTGAACATGGCAACAAAGAAAAGAACTTTTTACGCTTATAAGATAATCAATGAGACAGTTTCAAATGCAACGTCAAGGTTAAAGTCTGATCTCATACAGAAGTTAACGTCTGATGTTGACAACTTTGGCAATCGTTGTAAAGCTATAGTTGATGGCTCAGATACTCAGGATGTGTTAGCATGCTTCGTACCTCTTGATAGAACTCCCATGTGTGTAGCTGGTGAAATGTGGCGTATAGCTCCGTCAAAGGATATGCCTAAAATACCTCAGGCTCTATTTGCTCAAACTACTGTAAGGTCAGATGAAGTTCCTGATGACCCAAATGTATCTCCAACAGACAAGTCTCGGTTGGACTATCATTTTTTCATGATTACAGACAATATACTTATTGCAACATTCCCTCCTACACGAACTTCAGCTTTCGCAAAATATCTCAATGAGTTATTGGTTGTTTATAGAGGTACATACGTCTATAAGTTTGATCCCCTTATTATTCTTCCTTCGGATATTAAACTATCAGACATTGCTGCGATATCTTTTAGTGATAAACCAATTATGGAGAATGGAAGAGTCAAGAGAGGAAAGAGTAAATTCGGTATACTTAAGACTGGCATATCGAATCTAAAGAATTTTTTTGATGATTTTGGCAGCACAAATGAACTGATAGACAAAAAGATTCTTTCAGCCACAATGACACTTAAGTTGACACAACCCAAGGGTATGTCAGATGATGACTACCGGCAGGAATTGTCTGCTTTCCTAAGGCCATTGGCAGCAAGTGATGTTGAAGGCGTTTCATTCAAATTAGCTAATGGCCAAGAGATTAAGGCAATGACTATCCAAGCAAAATATGCATATGTGTTTAATGATAATGATGAACGATCCAAAGAGAACGTCGTAAATGCCTATACGGTAATGAACGAGTATTTGGGAAGATTACTGCAATTATGAAAAAAATCATAGTCTTTTTTGTATCTTTGATAATATCTGTTTTATTTCCTACGTTTCTAAGTAGTATCGTAGTTGATGAATCTGTTATTTCCACTTTGTTTACTATTGTTGGTATAATTTTCTCTGTTGGCATGAGTCTTATTATATCTGTATCTACATCAGGTGTGAAGAATAAGGAAGCAAGAAGTGTTTTCCGAAAGCAACTATCAGATATTCGTTTTCGATTTATCGCCACTTTCATAATATTGACAATCTTCTATATTGTACTTCCAATTGACAATAATAAAGAAATACTTAATATCGCCCAAATACGTGATGTGACAATCAGAATAAGCTGTCATTTTTTCATGGTTATTTGTCTTTTTGCTGGCATCATCTATTATATTGTAAACTATTACTCGATACAGAATTCTGTTTACGAATTGGAAGATAGAATTGACCAAGGAAAATAAGCAATTAAGACCTATAGCGTGACAACAATATGGAACAGAAATTCGGGAAAAACAGTATTGACATTGAGGCGCTGCGCGAGTTTTGCGAGCGCGAGGGCAAGGAGGTGACTTACCGCAAGGGCGACCAGCTGGAGCGCGAGGGCGACCCCGCACGATGGTTCGGCTTCGTCACCGAAGGGTGCTTCAAGTATGTAACGTATG